>JALOOX010000017.1 GCA_025454175.1 Syntrophobacteraceae bacterium
CCCCAGAATCCAGTCGGGGATGTACACAACGGAAGGAATGCCGATCAGGAGGAGCAGCAGCACGGACTTGACGGGGCGGGCACTGAGATATTTCCAGAAACTCTTGTGAAGATCGGGTTGAAAAAACCAAAGTTCCGTAGTGATTATGAGAAGCGGTATGATCGCGGAATTTTCCTTGCTGAAAAAAGCCAAAATCATGGAAAGAAAAGAGAGAAAGAAGAATATATAAGTGGCTGGCTTATTTTCCTTATTATAGGAGAGTCTCGCTGATATGTAAAAACCAACGCTCAGAATAGTAAACAGCGCCACGATTGAAGCCATTCTTTGAACAATATATGTAATGGCACTTACCTGAACGGGATTAACCATCCACAATACCGCCGATAAAAGCGCAACAGAATTGGCTATGTTTTCGTAACAGCCTTTAAAAATAGGTAACGTCAAAGTGTTCAGTATAAAAAGATAAAGCCAACCCGTTGATTAAGAACAAAACGGCCAGGAAAGCCGAAAAATGGATTATGAAGTTGGTGATGTGGAAGAAATGGACGCTTCCCTTGCCGACCACTCGGTCTATGGAAAAGGTGAGCATGGGAACCCATCGATTCCATCCGAACTTGCTTTCACCAAGGCGTGCAAGACTCTGTACATCGAAATTGTCGATTCTGACCAGTGGCTCTTCCGCGAAGCTATGAAAATCATCGAGGGCCAACGGCACATCGAAGCTGTTTGAATAGGCGCTCAAGAGCATGAGCGGCACGAGGAGCAGGACAATCAGGTGAATCTTATTCAGGTTTTGGGGTGGGGCAGGCTGGACTGTTCTCATGGAGGTGCATCTCCAGGGAGGAAAAGGGAAGAGGGCGGCCTGCCCTTGGGCAGGTTACCCCCTTCTCGTTCTGTCACAGGCGGTCAGAGTCTTACTTCAATCCCAGCTCCGCAGCGACGCTGCCCGTGATATCCCAGCTGGAGATCTTTCCGTCCGCTACGACTGGTGTAGCCGTGAGGTGAGGTGTAGAGAGGCCGTCAATGAGGTTGGAGAACGGACAGGTGGAGCTGTTCACGATGGTGATATTGAGCGCGGCCCCTGTCCAAGTGGGGGTGAAGCAGGCGGTGCTGGCGTCCCTGGCGAAGGTCCCAACGCCGGACGGAGGCAGGCCGCCCGAGGGATTCAGAGCATAAACCGTGGCGAGGTTCGTCTCGATGGCGTGCATGCCGGGGAAGACCTTGACCGTCAGGCGGGACTTCTGAACATACCGTTGATAGAAGGGCACGGCGACGGCGGCCAGGATACCGATGATGGCGACGACGATCATCAACTCAACCAGGGTGAAGCCTTTGCTTTCTTTCATCTTGATAAACATGTTGGTATTCTCCTTTCAGGGTGTTGTACGCTCTTCTTGTTTATGATGCTTTCTCTACGAGCTAAAGTGGACTTTCCTCATTGTTGTTTGTCTTCTCCCCCCTTTCATGTTTGGTAATTCATGAACCTCTTATTGATGACAATTTATCCATCTCACTTTGTTTCTGGCTTCCACGGCTCGCAATGCTTTTAACTTCTATGATCCGCACTGCTGTTCCTAATTCGGGAAGCAACCCGTTTTAGCTTAGCCCTTTCTACATTCGGCGTTGCATGCGTCTAATTGCAACCGGTGTACCAAACTCTTCAATATGCACGGAAGCGTTATTTCATGCGAGCTTACGGCCCCTGGTCCTCAATATCTTCAGGCCCCATTGGGCTGGGTGAACTGCCGAGAATCGATATGTGGCTGACAAAAAGCGTCACCGCCATTTGGAGCGCTGAATTGACTGAAAGTAAAGGAAAAGGCCGTCTCGGAAGGTTTGAGAAGCGCTTCCGGACGGCCCCTGAAGGATTGCGGCCGATTTGCCGACACGGGTTGACGTGCGGAGGTCACGGTGTGAGGTCTCGACCAAATCTCGGGGGACATGATTCCGGGTCCTGGCTGTAAACGTCGATCCGATCAAAACGGAGCTGCGCCACCTGTTCCGAGACCAGCCCGATCAGAAACATGAGGATGGAAACCGTGATGAGCATGGCGGAGGTCGGCCCGTAGCGAGTGTCCAGGGCGAAGATCCTGTAGAGCCCGTAAGCGACTCCGACCAGGAAAGTGAAGAAGCTGAATGGGAGGAAGATCTTCATGGGAGAAAACATGGTGGTGACCTTGAAAATGATCAGGAAGAATCGGGAACCGTCCCGAAACAGCCTGATCTTGCTTCTGCTGTTGGCTTGCCGCCTGGCGGTCTGAACCGGCACGTAGGCCAGACTGTAGCCGGATCGGACCGTTGCCAGGGTTATGGTGGTCGGGTAGGAGAACTTGTTGGGAAGGAGAGACACGAACTGGCGCGCGATGTTGGACCGGATGGCCCGGAAGCCAGAGGTCAGGTCCTCGATTCTGCGGCTGCAAACATAGGATGCGAATCCATTGTAGATCCTGTTGGCAAGATCCCGATGTGCACTGGTCTCGGAATCCCGGGTTCGAGCGGCGACCACCATGTCATGGTTTCTGAGCTTCTCGAGCAGGTCGGGGATTTGCTCCGGTGGATGTTGTCCGTCGCCGTCCAGCATGACCATGATGCTCCCACGGGCATTCCGGATGCCGGTCTTCACGGCGGCTCCATTGCCAATGTTGTAAGGGTGCCTTACGACTCGAGCACCCGCGCTCTCGGCTTCCGCGGCCGTGTCATCGAGGGAGCCGTCGTCGACCACTATGATCTCGTATGAATGGTCGAGCCCCGCCATCACTCTGTTGATCCTGTGAATGACGGCGCCGATTCCCACTTCTTCGTTATTGGCCGGAATGATGATGCTCACTTCAGGGGTGCATTCGTGGGCGATCTGTTTCTCTTTGACCAGGGCGAGTCGCGTTTCAACCATTTCAAAATCCTCGGTGCTTTTCTTTCTGGAGCGATGATTGATTACGGCGGTCAACAGTCACCAGGGGTGCATCCGGAAACGTCAATATTCAACGCGAACGAGCTTAGCAAGGATTGGGCCTATCCCTCAGGCTACCCCTGGCTCAGCCCGACCGGAGAGCGGCTGCTTGTGTTAACGACGGCGTGCATCTGCATTCCGGCAATCAACCAGGGGGGCTCCCGCACTGAGTACAACTCGGCATAACAGTGTGTCCACCTCTCGAATCGTCATTCCGGCAGTCTTTTGGCCGGAATCCACGAATAAGAACTGGATACCGGCTCAAAAAACCGCCGGCATGACGAGCGGCGAAATGGACATCTCATTCCGTGGAGTTGTACTGAGAAGCCAGGATCACGGAAGCCCTTCATTTTCATCAAATTCGCCAGGTCACCGGACTTCTGATCTGCCGTAACGGAATGGCTTGATGTATATTGATGGATGGAATAGACTATGATATATGCCATCCAAGAACATCATAAAGGAGGTTCACATGCGTCAGGTGGCTAAGCTGTTCAAGAACGGACGCAGCCAGGCGGTGCGGCTGCCTTCGGCCTACCGCTTCGATTGCGACGAGGTGTTCATCCGAAAGGACCCGGCGACGGGCGATGTGATCCTGTCGAGGAAGCCGGGATCGTGGGAGGATTTTTTCAAGCTAGTGGAGACCCTCGGGGTTCCCGAGGACTTCATGGCCTACCGCAACAATGAGCTCCCGCAGGAACGGGATATTTTTTGATCGGAGCATCCAGTGAACCTCTACATGCTCGACACCAACACGGCAAGCTATGTGATCAAAGGTACTCCCCCAAGTGTCAGAGAGCGGCTTCTCGAATTGCCGATGGCAAGCATTTGCATTTCGGCGATCACCCAGGGGGAGCTCCTGCACGGAGTAGCTAGAAAGCCTGAAGCCATCCACTTGCCACAAATAGTGAGGGAGTTTCTACTCCGCGTTGAGATCCTGGCGTGGGATTCCAGTGCGGCGGAGGTCTATGGGACGCTTCGTGCAGAGTGTGAGCGCGACGGCACGCCACTCGGAAACCTGGATATGCTCATCGCTGCGCATTCGGTTTCCGCGGATGCCGTGCTGGTCACCCATGATAGAGCTTTTTACAGTGTCAGGCATCGTTTGAGACTTGCTGACTGGATTTAGCGCTCCGGTTGCGATGGTGCCCAAGGATGGACCTGTCGGCTCTCATTGTAGCCCGGGTGGGCGTTGGGCTCGGCCGCGGGGCCGAATGGGCGGGGTGAAATGGCGTTGAAAAGTGAGGACGCAGATATTATGATCACACTTCATATTTGAGGGAGCTTTGGCAGGGGCGGGGGCATCAGGGGCGGCGGTGTGAACGCAGCCGACGTCGAATTCGGGGGCTCGTGCTCGAACGGGGAATTTTCAAATGGCGTGTCTACAAATCTGCACCTACCCTGACCCGATTCTCAGGCGCAAGGCGGAGCCTGTCACCACCATCGATCGGGACATTCACCGACTCATCGATGAAATGGCCGAGACCATGTATTCCGCGCCTGGAATCGGTCTAGCCGCCAACCAGGTTGGAAAGGCCCAGCGCGTGCTGGTGGTCGACCTGCAGCGTCCGGAGTACGACCGGGGTCTTCTGGTTTTGGTCAATCCCAAAATCGTTGCTGCCAGCGGTGAGACCACCTACGAGGAAGGGTGCCTCAGCGTTCCCGAGTTCTTTTCCAACGTGAAGCGCTATGAACAGGTGACCGTACAGGCCATGGACAAGGACGGAAACCCCGTCGAGGTTTCGGCGTCCGGTCTTCTGGCGGTGGTTCTTCAGCACGAGATCGACCACCTGGAGGGGCGCCTCTTCATCGACCACCTGGGCACCATCACGCGGGAGCTGTTCAAAAGGAAGTGGAAGAAGCGCCTGAAAGAGGACAAGGCGTGAGCAAGGACCTCCCGACCCTCATCTTCTTCGGAACCCCGGATTTTGCCGTTCCTTCCCTGAATGCTCTCTTGAACTGTGAGGCCCGCGTTGAGCTGGTCGTCACGCAGCCCGACCGGCCCAGGGGGCGTGGAAAGAAGCTGACCGCGCCTCCCGTCAAGCAGGTGGCCGTCGAGCGTGGAATTCCAGTCTACCAGCCTTCCAGAATCCGGGATTCCTCGGCCATCGAGCATATCGTTTCCTTCAAGGCGGAAAGCGCCGTCGTCGTGGCTTACGGACAGCTCCTTCCCGCCGGCCTTCTTGAGCGCTTTCCCCTCGGGGTGCTCAATGTCCACGCGTCGCTTCTGCCCCGCCATCGCGGGGCCGCTCCCATACAGCGCTCACTGCTTGCGGGGGATGATGTCACGGGGGTGAGCATCATGCTCCTGGACGAGGGCATGGACACGGGGCCCGTGCTGTCCATGCGCGAGATCGTCATCGAGGAGACCCTGAGCTTCGGGAGCCTTCACGACCGGCTGGCCATGATGGGAGCCGAGCTTCTCCGCGACACCATGCAGGCCTGGATGGCCGGTCGAATCCAGCCCGTCCCCCAGGATTCGTCGATGGCGACCTATGCGCCGCCGCTTCGAAAGGAGGAGCTGCAGCTGGACTGGCGGCTTCCCGCTCGACTCCTGGCCAACCGCGTCAGGGCCTTCGACCCGTTGCCGGGGGCCTATTTCGAGCTGCACGGGCGCCGGGTCAAGTGCTTCGACGCGAAGGTTATGCCCTTCCAGGGGAATGGGCAAGCCGGCGAGGTGCTGGGATCATCCGAATCGGGCCTGGTGGTACAGGGGGGCGATGGCGCCTGCCTCGCCCTGGGCAGCCTTCAAATGGAGGGACAGCGAAAGCTGACGGCGACGGAATTCCTCAGAGGGCGCGCCATCGAACCGGGCACCCTTCTGGAGTGAAAGTTTGAAATCTTCTCTTCGGGAGCCTAACTTGACGGACATCGACAGGCAGAAAACCAGACCGGAGAAGAAGACCTTCGTGGTGCTCCTCTCGGTGACGGCCATTCTGCTTCTCGTTGTTCTCACCCTTCTCTACGTTGTGCCTTATTATGGCCTTGGAGCGATCCACGCCAGTCTGCCCTGGATCACGGGGGTCGTTATCGGCATCCTCGGCACCGGTGTTGTGGTTGCGCTGTCCCTGCTCATCATCGTGACGCTCCTGGGGCATGACGTTCCCTTTTCGCGAAAATTGAGAAGCTTCGCCGTACGGTCGCTCCTGCCCCTGCTGGTCGTGGTGGGGCGACTCATCGGCCTGAAGAAGGAAGAGGTCCAGCATGCCTTCGTCGCCGTGAACAATGAGCTGGTCATGGCCCAGTGTCGGAACGGGCGCCCCCCTCGGAGCGTTCTCCTCCTCATGCCCCACTGCCTGCAGGATCAAGATTGCGATGTCAAGATCACTCACCGGGTGGAGAAGTGCAAGCGCTGCGGCAAATGCCCCATCAAGGGCCTCCTCGAGATCGCCGAGAAATACGGCGTGGACCTCGCCGTGGCCACGGGCGGAACCATCGCCCGGCGCATCGTGCTGGAAAAGCGCCCCGACCTCATCATTGCGGTGGCCTGTGAGCGCGATCTGACCAGCGGCATACAGGATACCACGCCGCTCCCCGTTTACGGCATCTTCAACGAACGTCCATTCGGGCCGTGCCTCAACACGCGAGTGGCCCTGGAGCGCGTCGAGAGTGTCCTGCACGAAATCTCATCCATGAACCGAGAAGCCCCATGATCACCGCCAGGCTCCTGGCCTACCGGATCCTGCTCCATCTCGATCAGAAGCCATCGCAGCCCGACCGACTCATCCGGACCCTCATGGACCGCCATTCCGGACTGGAGGCTCGGGACCGGGCCCTGCTCACGGAGCTGGTTTACGGGACGTTGCGATGGCAGGCGCGTCTCGACTGGCACATCGCCCACCTCAGCCGGGTCCCTGCGAAAAAGATCAGGCCGGGAATCCGCATCATCCTGCGCATGGGGCTCTACCAGCTGCTCTTTCTGGAGCGAGTGCCGGCTCATGCGGCCATCGACGAGGCCGTGAAGATCGCCAAATCTCTCCACCCGGCTCACCTGGCCGGATTTGTCAATGGAGTGCTCCGGGAAGCCGCCCGCCGCGGGAGCCAATGGGACTGGCCCTCGGCCGAAGCCGACCCCGTCCTGTACCTGTCGATCTCGACGTCACACCCCGCCTGGTTCGTCAGCCGATTGCTGAGGGACCTGGACTTCGATGAATCGCGCCGGATCTGCGAGGCCAACAACTGCGTCGCTCCTTTGACGATCCGCGTCAACGGACTGAAGATCGATCCCGGGCGGGCCATGGACTGGCTCCTGACCCAGGGAGCTCATGTGGAGCCCTCACCCCACCTGGAGGATGCCCTGAGGATCCGCGGCATGCGGCTCGATCTTTCGCGGCTTCCCGCTTACCTGGATGGATGGGTGCAGGTGCAGGACGAAGCGTCTCAGCTCATCGGCCGCCTGGTCTCGCCCGGGGCTGGTGAGAGGGTCCTCGATCTCTGTGCCGGGTTCGGCGGAAAAACCACCCACATGGCCGCGCTCATGGGGGGCAGCGGCGACATCGTGGCTGTGGACTCCTCGGCCTGGAAGCTCGAGGAGCTGAAGAAGAACGGTGCCCGGCAGGGGATCACCGGAATCAGCACCGTTTCAGGTGACCTGATGAACCTTTCTCCCGCCGAGATCGGGCAGTTCGACCGGGTGCTTCTGGATGCTCCGTGCACGGGCTTCGGCACTCTCCGGCGCAATCCGGACATCAAGTGGAGACGGCATCCCAAGGATCCCTACCGCTTTTCTCAGCTCCAGAAGCAATACATCGAAAAGGCCGCCGGGCTCGTCCGGGAGGGCGGAGTGCTCGTCTATGCGACCTGCAGTCCCTTCCGCGAAGAAAACGAGGAGGTGGCCGAGCATTTCACGGCAGACCACCCGGGCTGGACTCGAGAGGCTGCCGGGGACTTCCTTCCGGAAAGCTGCAAAGCCATGACTCAGGGAGGGTACTTCCGGTCCCGTCCCGACCTGCATGACATGGACGGGTTTTTCGGGGCGCGCTGGCGGAGAGGTTAGAGCGGTTAAGGATTGAATCCTTCCTTTCTCAATTCACCGCAAAGACGCCAAGAACGCAAAGAGAGACGGGCATTGACCCTTTGCGACCTTTGCGCCTTGGCGGTGAGAAAATGAAGGTTTTCAACCTTAACGAGTATAAATCGACGAAGTTGCACGCGTTGCTCAGCTGACCCGGCGGCCGGGGGAGACCGGCTGCTCGGTGGTCACCAGGCGCAGCTTTTCTCCGTCGCGAACGGCCAGGACCATGCCGTGGGATTCAATGCCCATGAGCTTTGCCGGCTGCAGGTTGGCCACCACGATGACCTGCCTTCCGATCATCTCCTCGGGGGTGTAATCCTGGGCGATGCCCGCAACCACCTGGCGCTCCTCGCCGATATCCACCATGAGCCGAAGCAGCTTCCTGGATTTGGGAACGGCCTCGGCCTGCTTCACAGTCCCGGCTCTCAGGTCCACCCGCTGGAAAAGCTCGAAGGGGATGGTCTCCTCGAAGCCCGGGATATCCGGATCGGCACCGGCGGCGGCCGTTTGAGGCGCCTTGGCAGCCGGCTGGGCGGCCTTCCGCGTTTTCAGGTCGATGCGTGGAAAGAGGGCCTCACCCTTGAACACGGAGGCTCCCTCCTGGAGCGCTCCCCATCGGGTGTCTTCCTCGAACCTGAGCCCCATGGCTCCCTTGGAGATGCCCAGGCGCTGGAGCATCTTTTCGGCGGTCTCCGGCATGAATGGGGAGACGAGGGCTGCGGAAACGCGGTTCAACTCCAGGAGAGAGCGAATCACCGTGAGGAGCCTCGGGCGTTGATCCTGCTGCTTCGCGAGGTTCCAGGGCCCGACGGAGTCGATGTACCTGTTGGCGGCGTTGAGACTCTCCCAGATGGACATCAACGCCTTGTGGAAGCCAAACCTTGGCATTTCCTCCCGAAACTGCCGCTTTGACTCCTCCAGTTGGCGGATCAGCTCCTTTTCCGGCGCTTGAAGCTCCGATGCGAAAGGCGGGACCCGTCCGTCGACGTATTTGTCCGTCATGGCCAGCGTGCGGCTGAAGAGGTTTCCGAGGTCGTTGGCCAGGTCGGCATTGAGCCTCTGGACCAGGGCTTCCTCGCTGAATCCGGCATCCAGGCCGAACACCATCTCCCTCAGGAGAAAGTAGCGAAAGGCATCGAGGCCGTAGGCTTCCACAAGGTCCAGCGGGCGCACCACGGTGCCCTTGCTCTTGCTCATCTTCCCATCGTCGATCTTCCAGTAGCCGTGCACGTTGAGGTGCCGATAGGGGGCGATGCCCGCCGCCTTGAGCATGGTGGGCCAGTAGATGCCGTGGGGCTTGAGGATGTCCTTGGCGACGAGGTGCTGAACGACGGGCCAGTAGCGCCCGTAGGCCTCGCCGTCGGGATAGCCCAGGGCCGAAACGTAGTTGATGAGAGCGTCAAACCAGACATAGGTGACGTAGCGGTCGTCGAAGGGCAGGGGAATGCCCCAGCTCAGACGCTCGACGGGGCGCGAGATGCAGAGATCCTCGAGGGGCTCGCGCAGGAAGGAGAGCACCTCGTTGCGGTAGCGCTCCGGCCGGATGAAGTCGGGGTGGCTCGCGATGTGGTCGATGAGCCATGACTGGTAGCGGCTCATGCGGAAGAAGTAATTGGCTTCCTCCCTTTCGATGGGCTCCTTGTCGTGGTCCGGGCACTTCCCGTCCACGAGCTCGCGCTCGGTGTAAAAGCGCTCACAGCCCACACAGTACAGGCCCCTGTAAGTGCTGAAGTAGATCTCGCCCGCATCGTGGACCTTCCGCAGGATGAACTGCACCGTCCGGACATGGTCGGCGTCGGTGGTGCGAATGAAGTGGTCATGGCTGATGTTGAGCCGGGGCCACGTGTCCCGAAAAACCCCGCTGATCCGGTCCACGTATTCCCTGGGCTCCACCCCGGCGTCCGCCGCGGCCTGAACGATCTTGTCGCCGTGCTCGTCCGTCCCCGTGAGAAAGAAGGTTTCATAGCCCATGAGCCGATGGAAGCGGTTCAGGACATCGGCGACGATGGTGGTGTAGGCGTGGCCGATGTGGGGCTCCGCGTTCACATAATAGATGGGGGTCGTTACGTAGAAGGCCTTGGTCATTTACTTTCCCTTGGTTTCCTTTTGAATGGGCTCGAGCTTCTTTTCAATCTCTCTTCCATCCTCGAGCAGGACGGTGAAGGTCCGCTCCAGGACGTTCTGGCGAATCACCTTTCCTCTGCCTTCGGGCACCTCGATCTTTTTCCCGATCTTGGGCATGTCCTTCTTGAGCTCGCGATAGGTGTCGTATTCGTATTGCAGGCAGCACATGAGGCGTCCGCAGGCGCCGGAGATCTTGGTGGGGTTGAGGCTCAGGTTCTGCTCCTTGGCCATTTTGATGGAGACGGCGTGGAAGTTCTTGAGAAAAGTCGCGCAGCACAGCGGGCGCCCGCAACTGCCGAGGCCTCCCACCATCTTGGCCTGGTTGCGTATGCCGATCTGGCGAAGCTCGACGCGGGTCCTCAGCCGGCGCACCAGGTCCTTCAGCAGCTCACGGAAATCGACCCGTCCCTCGGCGGTGAAATAGAATATGATCTTGCCCCCGTCGAAGTAGTACTCGACGTCGACGAGGTTCATGTCGAGCTGGTGTGCCTGGATGCGTTCGAGGCAATAGGCACGGGCGTCCTGCTCAAGCTCCCTGTTGGCTTGAAGCTTCTGGATTTCCTCCGGTCTGGCCAGCCGCTCGATCCGCTTGATATCGTTCCTTGCGCAGCAGCAGACCTGGGGATAGCCCGCCTCCACCACCTCCCCAAGACCTGTACCCTGCTCGGTTTTGACCAGGACGAAGTCGCCCTTTTTGACCGCATGCTCTCCCGCATCAAAGAAGTATGTTTTGCCCCCCGGTCGAAAACGTATACCGATGACTTTCTCCATCAAAGGCTTTCCTTATGGCCAAGCAAACGCCCTCGAGCACGAGCTGCCGGTTGGCGTTCACCCGAAGCTGCTGGTGAGCCCGTTCGAGCACGTCGAACAGGCGAAATAGAGACTCGGTAACTCCGTCGGAGTGGGCGCCCGGCCATGGGCGGCCGCCACCCGGCGATGATGCGAACCTTGCCTGCAGCAGATCATTGATCACATTGCGCAGCCAAAGTTTAATATACTCCAAATCCTCCTCCAGGCTTCGGGTTTCCTTGGCCCACCTGGCCGTGAGGGAGAAGAAATCCATCATGCTCAAGGAAGCGAGCTTCTCGATGCGTTTTCTGATCTCCTCATGCTGAGTCATGGTCTCGGAATCCGTCAGAAGCCTGGCCCGATCGAGGCTTCCGGAGGCCATTGCCGCCGGTCGGCGGGCCATGCCCGGCTCGATCCCCCGCTCGGCCGCGATCACCCGGGCGATGATCTCCTCATCGAGGGGCTGGAACCGAATGTGGCAGCAGCGGGACACGATGGTGGGCAGGATCATTCTCGGCTCCATGGAGATGAGAATGAAGACGTTCCGCCGGGGAGGCTCCTCGAGGATCTTGAGAAAGGCGTTGGCCGCCTCTTCCCTCAGATCGTGCGCATCCTCCATCACGATGACCCGGCATTTCGCCTCGAAGGGCCGGTATTTCAACCGTTCCTGAATCCGGCGCACCTGGTCGATCTTGATGAAAGCGCCTTCCTTCGTGATCCACAGAACGTCCGGGTGCTGCCCGGAGTCGATCTTGCGGCAGGATGCGCATTGGTCGCAGGAGTCCCCGTCACGGGGATCCGTGCAATTGAGGACCTTGGCGAAGCCGCGGGCGACCCCGCTCTTTCCGATTCCGGTTTCACCGGTGAAGAGCAGCGCATGGGGGACCCGGCCGCGAGCGGCCATCCTTTGAAGGAGCTTCCTGGCTCTGATCTGTCCCGGGATGGCGGCCATGGACATGGGTTTGTGAAATCCTTTCCGGTAGACTTCCCCTGGTTGCCGGCTAAGATTCAGTGCTCTTTTCGGACTCGGGGTCCGAGCCGCCGGGCGCGGAAGCACGCCCGGCTCCCGACGGGGCGTGCTTCTGCGTGCTTCCAACATTCCATAGCGTCAACTGCTGCACGACCGCGTCGTCGGTGGCGTCCTCCCGGGGCGATGATTCCGGCACGGGAGCTGTTCCCCGATAGATGAACCGCTGCAACGCCGGCTGATAGGCGGTCCAGGCTTTTCCTTCGTCTCCACCTTGCTCGAGGACGCGTGTGAGGGTGCTCATCTTGGCGTCCAGATCGTCAATGAAGTGAAGGACGAAGGCCTCACGCGTCATGGGCAGCTTGACGGCGCCGAATTCATGCTCCCCATGGTGACTCAGGATGAGGTGCTTCAAAACGAGGGCCTCCTCCACCGGAAAGCTGCTCAGGGAACGAATCTTCTCCTCGATGATCTGGAGTCCGAGAATCATGTGCCCCAGCAAACGTCCCGAGTCGGAGTAGTCGATGGCCAGATCGCAGGTGAGCTCGTCCACCTTGCCGATGTCGTGGAGGAGGGCGCCGACCACGAGGAGATCCCGATCCAGGAACGGATAGTGCTTGGCCGCGAGGGAGGCCAGCATGGCCACCGAAACGGTATGCTCGAGCAAGCCTCCGATGTATGCATGGTGCATGGACTTTGCCGCCGGAGCGCGCTTGAGGCGCTCCATGAGGGACCGGTCATCGAGGATGGCCTGCATCAGCCTTCGAAGCGGGACGCTCTTGAGGGATGAGACCATGCGCTTCAGCTGCTGGAGCAGGAAGCCGGGGTCGGTCGGGCACACGGGGAGGAAATCGCCCGGATCCACATCCCGGCGATCCAGGGGCGAGACTTGCTGAATGTTCAGCTGGATCTCGCCCTTGTACGTTTCGCATCGACCTTTCACCGAAACCGCTCCTCCAACCGGGATGGTCTGTTCCAATGCCTGGGCGTTCTCCCAGATGCGGCCGACCACTTCGCCGGTTCTGTCCACCAGGCGCAGGGTGACAAAGCTCGACCCGGTTCGTGTCGCTCGAAGCTGCTTTTCCGTTACAACGAAAGCGGACACCACCTCCTGATTGGGTTTGAGCTCTGAGATGAAAGTTTTGCTCACAGGCTTTCCTTGGGAATGCAAATGGCGACGTGGTCGGTTTTTACTTGAAACCCGAGGACCAAATAATTTTTATAGTATAGGTTGGAACATGGTGTCAAACTGTGGGTCGCGACTTCGCGACTGTTGCGACGTCGCCGAGAGGTGACTCACGCGTTTTGACGCATGGCCCACATTGAACGTGGACAGAGACATTGAACCCACCGGAGCCCCGGAATGGAAATCATCGCCAAACTCGGAACCCTGCTCGGGCTTTCTTTCGTGTCGGGGATCAACCTCTACGCGACCATTGCCGTTGTGGGCTTCTGCACCAAGTACCAGCTGGTGGAGGGGTTGCCCCGCGAATTCGACGTGCTGGCCAATGACGCCGTGATCTTCGTGGCCGTTCTGCTTTACCTGATGGAGTTCCTGGTCGACAAAATTCCCGGCCTGGACACCCTGTGGGATTTCATCCACACGCTGATCCGTCCCCTGGGAGGCGCCATGCTGGCCCTCATGCAGGTGGGCGACGCGTCGCCGGCCCTGGAGGTCATCGTCTTCATGCTGGGGGCGAGCCTGGCGTCGGCGGCCCATGTCACCAAGGCGGGAACGCGTCTCATCATCAACACGAGTCCGGAGCCGGTCTCCAATTTCCTCGTCAGTCTTGCCGAGGACGCCGGGGCCTTCGGCCTGGCCTATGTGAGCCTGGCCTATCCGGGGATCGGTCTCATCATCACCCTCGTCTTGCTGGCAGTCATCGCGGTCATGCTGCCCCTCGTCCTTCGAACCGTCCGGATGCTTTTTTCCGCCATCTGGTTTCGCTTGAAGTGCGCGCTGTGGAAGGAGGCGGCCTGGACCCAGACGCGATCACCCTCCTATGCGCTTGATGCGTTTTTCGACGAGGTGAAAACGGAAGGCGAGAAGCTCATATGGACAGCCAGGGCTTATGCACTGCGGATTCCCCAGGTTCCGCGCTCGACGGCCCTGGATGTCCTGGTGAGCTCCAACGCCATCTATTTCCTTTACAGGCGCAGGTTCCGGAGGCAGTCCACGAGGGTCCCGCTGGAAGACGTCGAACTGCAGAAAGTCTACCCGGGAATCCTCATGTCGCGCTGGATGATTCGCGGCTCCAGGGGGGACTGGCTCTTGAACCTTTACAGGCCGCTCGCTCAGACACTGCCCGTGGACCTCAAGGGGATGGTCACGCCCGATGGAAGACTTGAGCCCGTTTACTGACGCACGGAGCGAAATGGGCCATTCCGGAGGCACGCCTTCCTGGAATGAGCTGCGCTCTCCGGGTTTGACTCCGGCATTCGGGGAGATTCAAAGGCTGGCCCATGGGATGCCCAGGCGGTATGCCGTGGCCTCCTATAAGCTCTCGTCCTCCCTGGTGTGGATTCCGGTCATCGGCGGGACGGGCACCGGCAAGTCCTCGATTTTCAACACGCTTTGCGGGAGCAGACTGAGCGCCACCGGAGTCGAGAGGCCCAAAACCCGCGGCCCGATTCTCTTTGGGCACCGAGATGCCATCCTCGGAGCCCGCTTTCCGTTCCCGGATCTTGTCGTGACCCGGTTGGAGGCGGGGGCGGACCTGGCGGGACGGAATGCAGGAGCCCCGGGGCAGCTCCTCTATTTCGAGCATGACGACCCAACCCTTCGCGATGTCATCCTGGTCGACACTCCCGACGTGGACAGCGTCGAGATCACCAACCGCCGCATGGTCGAGGATCTCTACCTCCTTGCGGACATGGTCATCTTCGTGACCAGCCAGGAAAAGTACGCCGACGATGTGCTCTACCAGTTCCTGGATCGAATCCGAGGGGACGGGAAGCCCTTCTTCCTGCTGGTCAACAAGGTTCAGTCGCCTTTGACCATGGATGACATCATGTCTTCGCTTGGCAAAAGCTCGATGGCGTGGCCGACGGAGAGCACCTGGCTGCTGCCTTTCGCTCCTCTGGAGGTGGAGGAGTCCCTGCGTCGCGACGAGGCCTTTCAGCGGTTCTGTTCCGTTTTCATTCGGGAGATCGGCGCGGACAGGCGGAGCTCCCTGATGCAGCGTGAACGGAGCAGGCTGGCCCGGGAGCTCAAGGGGCAGGTGGACCGGGTCGTGGAGGCTCTGCGCACCGAGAATCAGGCGGCGGTGCAATGGATCGAGCACCTGGATGTCTTCTTCGACGCAGCCTGCAAGAAGGCCATCGAGGCGCAGGAAAAGCAATCGACCGAGGAGAGCCGGTCTTCCATTCAGCGCGAGATCCGCAAGCATTTCAGCAGGTACGATCTACTCGGCAAACCGCGTCGGATGGTGGCCCGGGTGGTGCTCTCCCCGTTTCGCGCCCTGGGGCTGATACCGGACAATCCGGTGGAAAGCCACGAAGACACCTTGAGGAAGATGCGCGAAAAAATGGACATCCTGCCCATTGTCGCGGCCATTGAAGGGCTCAATCGCGAAGTCCTCGAGAAGCTGTCGCCCGGGGAGGAGGATTCCCCCTTGCGCAGGGAGCTTCGGCGCGCGGACCTCGCCCTGACCCGGGAGGAAATCCGCCAGGCGGTCTGGGAAGGCCAGGAGCGACTGCTGGCGTGGCTGGAGCACACGTTTCAGGAAATGGCGAGGGGCATTCCCAAGAGCAAGGAAATCGGCATCTACTCGACCTCCATCCTCTGGGGAGGGCTGATCCTCTCCCTCGAGGTCGCCATTGGAGGCGGCATCACGCTTCTCGAGGTGGTTCTGGATTCCGCCATCGCTCCCTTCGTGACTCGGGGGGCCGTGGAGCTATTCGCCTATCATGAATTGCAGAAAGTGGGCAGAAAGCTGGCCCAAAGATATCGTGAGAGCGTCAAATCGGTGATTCGGCTGCAGCGTGACCGCTACGCGGTTTGCCTCCGGTCGCTTCAGCCCTCTGATCAGGTGATGGCTGACCTTCATGCCCTGGCCCGGAAGCTGTCTTCATGAACCGCTCTCTGGAAGCATTCAGGTCCGATCTGCGCCAGGTCACGGAGATGCTCGACCGGGGCGGGGCTCCGGCTCTGGCCGGCGAGGACGTTACGGCGCTTCGCCTTTCGGCATCAGTGCTTTCACGAAAGCTGGATGAGCTCACGGGCTCCACGCTGACCGTCGGACTCCTGGGAGGGACTGGAGTCGGGAAGTCCAGTCTGATGAATGGACTGGCCGGGGCCGAGATCGCGTCGGCCAGCCACAGGCGTCCCCACACGGACCGGGTCCTTGTGTATCGCCACGGGACCTCGGTTCTCCCGTCCTCCCTGCTCCACACCCATGTTCCCTGGGAGGAGCACGTGCATGACGCCGACGCCGTGAGGCAGATCATCCTCTGCGATCTTCCGGATTTCGACAGCCTGGTGGGGCTTCACCTCCAGCACGTGAAGGATTTCCTCGAAAACCTCGACCTGCTCGTCTGGGTTGTCTCCCCCGAAAAGTATGCCGACGAGCGGTTTCACTCGTTTCTGGCTGAAGCTCCCAAGGCCGCCGAGAATTTCGTGTTTGTCATGAACAAGGTGGACCAGTTCTTTGGGGGGAGCGGGCTCGAGGTGGGCTACCAGATGCTGGCCCGGGTAACCCAGACCTTCCATCGCCGGCTTTTGGAGCGCGGCATGGAACATCCCATCATTTACGGTGTTTCCGCCCTGGATGCGCTTCGGGGCGCCGAGGCAGGTGCTTGGAACCAGTTCAACGCTTTTCGACATCACGTCTTTCATGAGCGGGACACCAAGGAAGTCACCGCCATCAAGACGGCGAACCTGGACCAGGAGCTCGAGGCGCTGCTCGCCGCCATGGACGAAAAGGCGCTCCAGGCCGGCAAGCTTCGGCGGGTCCTGGAGGAGCTGGCTTCCGGGTTTTCGAGGGACCGGGCCGACTGGGTCCGAACGGGACGGGACGTGCTCGGGGACTGGATCGAGACGGATGTCCGAAGTCACGTGCGTCGCATGCTCATGGAGCGCTCGGAGCTTGTAGGTGTCGGCTCCATTCTCCAGAAGCTCGTGCAACGCCTGGACGCCGAGGGCGCCACCGGCGCCGCGGGAGTGTCTCTGGCCCGGCAGCTGAACCGTGATGGGATCCTCGGGAGGCTGACCGACCAGTGGAGTCGAATGGAAAACCGGGTGGTCCACCGGGCCTTGCAGGAAGGTGTGCCCGGAGCACTGCTTGGTCCCGTCCAGGAAGTTTTCGATCGCGACGAGAGGTGGAATGAGTGGACTCGCTCACTGCGAAGTCTTCTCGACCTGAGCCTGGCGAACGTTTCACTCTTTTCCTCCCGCCGCTTTCGATGGCTCCAGGTCGGGGCGTACTCCTTGCTCACGGCAATGCTGATTCTCGGAATCGGCCTCCACGGCCTGGGAGATCTGGCTCCGGGAGAGAGCGGATGGAAGGCCGCCCTGACCTGGGTGGTCGGCAGCATCCGCATGCTCTTTTCCGCTGAAGGTCTTGCGGCGCTCACCAGTTACTGCGTTCTGCTCCTTCTGCTGAGTCTCCGGTTTCACGTTTCGCGGAAGAAAAGGTTGCAGCGCCAGGAGCAAAATATTATAGAAGCTCTCAAATCCGATCTGGGACGAATCTGGGATGTTGAATTCGATGCCGTCATCAACCGTCTGCTGGAGCACTGCAAGGAACTGGACCGGGAAGTCGAGGAGATTTCGAGCCTTCGTCAGCGAAGGGGAAGGGAATAAAACATGGTGAGCAATATCGTGATCTTGATGGTGATTCTGGCCATTCCGCTCATACCCACCTTCTGGGCCATCCTGGACATTCCGAGACGGCAGTTCGCCACCCCCAAGCAGAAGCTCGTCTGGTTTTTCACGGTGTCGACCCTCCCTTGCGTGGGGGCCATCCTTTACATCCTTTTCGGCCGAAGGCATACGTCGCCCCTGGCGGATTATGCGGCCTCTCAGGTTCGGGACGAGGTGTCCCAGCACTGATGGACGCGGTTTTGCACTGAGACTCCTGGTCGCCACTGCTTTTGCCGCCCATGCGGCTCTCTCGCTTCGCTGCATCCGCGGACCCGATCAAGAATGAAGGAGAATTCCCAGCCATGCTCGATGTTTTTCGCAGGCACGCCACTTCCTGGCTGATCAAGGTGTTTTTTGGAGTGATCGTCATTGTTTTCGTGTTCTGGGGCGGGTACTCGTATCGAGAAGGCGGCGGTACGGAAGTAGCCCGAGTGGGCGATCAGGTCATCAGCGTTGCCGAATATGACCGAACGTACAACCAGTTGCTGGAAATGTACCGTCGCCAGTTCGGGGGCGCCATTTCAGAGGAGATGCTCAAGCAGTTCAACCTGAGGAAGCAGGCGCTTGACTCTCTCATCGACCAGCACGTCGTCGGCAGGGCCGCCAGGGAGCTTGGACTTGGGGCCTCGGATCAGGAGGTTCAACAGCGCATTCTGGAGTTTGCCGCCTTCCAGACGGAAGGCGCATTCGACAGGCAGCGCTACAATGCTCTTCTGCAGCAGAACCGCCTGACTCCCGAAACCTTCGAGCGGCAGGTCAGCGAGGAAATAGGGCGGGAGAAGGTCGAGGAGTTCGTTAAACGACGTGCCGTGGTGACGGAGGAGGAGATCCTCGCCGACTTTCGGTTCACCCATCAACGCATCCAGCTTTCCTGCGTGAGCTTCGATCCGAAGCAGGTCGAAGGGCAGGTGGTGGTTGAAGAGAGCAAGCTCAGGGCGTATCACGAGCAGCATCAGCAGAAGTACAGGGATCCCGAGAAGCGGCAGTTCTCCTACGTCAAGTTCAGACTGGACGAGCACCTCGGGCAGGTGAGCGTATCAGATGAAGAGATTCGCCAGTACTACGAGGAGAATCCGGACAAATACCATCAGGATGCGGAAGTCAGAGCCCGCCACATCCTTTTCAGTGTCAGGGAAGACGCGCCCGATGACGAGGTGGCCAAAGCCAAATCCGAGGCCGAGAAGGTTTTGGCCGAGGCCAGGAAAGGCGCGGATTTTGCCGCTCTGGCGGGCAAGCATTCCAAGGATGAGGGCACGGCCGGGAACGGCGGCGACCTGGGCTTCTTCGGCCGTGAACGGATGGTTCAGCCGTTTTCGGAGGCCGCGTTTTCCATGAAGCCCGGGGAAATCAGCGACCTGGTTCGATCTCCCTACGGATTTCACATCATCAAGGTTGAGGACGTTCGGCCCGAGAGCACCAGGACCCTCGATCAGGTGAGGGTTGAGATTGAAGCCGCCCTCAAGGAGGAAAAGGGGAGGGATGTGGCGTTTCGAAAGGTCACGGACTTCTCCGACGTGGTTTATGCCCAGCAGGACCTTGACAAGACCTCGAAATCCATGCAGCGGGAAATCGTGAACATCGAAGCCTGGTTCACCGCCAACGACCGGATTCCAGATCTGGAGGGAGCCCCCCCCGATATCATGGGTAAACTGTTCACCCTGCCCGAAAAGGCCTTGAGCGACGTGATCGAGGTCTCCGACGGTTTCGTCCTGGTGCAGGTGAGAGCCGTCCAGGCCGAGAGAACCCTGCCTTTCGAAAGTGTCAAGGACCGCGTCGAGAAGGATTTCCGCGAGGAGGAAGGACGTAAACTCGCCCAGGGGAAAGCAGCGGAGCTCCTCGAGTCCGCCCGGAAATCCGGGAGCCTCGCGGAGGTTGCCGCAAGCGGCAAGCTGGAGATTCGGAAGACCGATTTCTTCTCGAGAAGACAGCCCGACAAGGACCTGAAGCTCAGGGGCGATGGGCTCTCGCGTGTTTTCCGGTTGCAGGCGAGCCAGCCTTTCCCCGAAGAGCCGCTCACCGACATCAGCAGCCGTTTCGTCGTCTGCCAGCTGATGGGAAGGCTCGACCCCGATGCGGACATCGAAAAGGAGAGGCCGATGATCGTGAAGCGCCTGCTGGCGCAAAAGGAGAACCTGGCCTGGAGAAACTGGCTGGACGAGCGGAGAAAACAGGCCAATATCAAGATCGTGAAGGAGCTTTGAGGCCCGCGCGTCGCTCACCCCGGCTCATCCGTCCGACCCTCCATGGGAGTGTCCTCCAACGCCTGGGTGATCTTCCGCCACACCGAGAGCACCTGCCGCCGGGTTGCTTCCAGGCTCCCGCCGTTTTCGATGATGAAATGTGAAAGCTCTCGCTTCTCGTCGATGGGCCACTGCATGGAGAGGGTTTTCTCGGCTTGAGCCGACGAAACGCCGTCCCTCTCCACGAGCCTCGCGATCTGCAGAGCCCGGGGGGCATAGGCCAGGATAATCAGCTGGAAGCGATCCTGGAGCCGGGTCTCGAACAGGAGCGGGATATCGAAGATCACGAGGCGGCCCCGGGAGGCATTCTGCTGTTCTTGCCAGGCGGCCTCCATGGCCTCCATGATGGAGGGATGGACAATGGAGTTGACTTCTCCGCGCAGTCTTTCGTCCGCGACGATCCTTTCTCTCACTTCCCGCCGTTTGATCTCCCCATCCTGGTCGAAGTAATCCGGGCCGAGCAGGGCGAGCAGCTTTCGGGAGCACTCGCTCCCGGGCCGAACGACCTGGCGGGCTGCCTGGTCGGCATCGAGCACGACCGCGCCCAGCTCGCTGAACATGCGGGCAACGGTGCTCTTTCCCGTCGCAATGCCTCCGGTGAGGGCGATTCGGATCGGCTTCATGCTGTGTGGCTTCCCAAACGTGATGGGCAATAGCTAACGGCGCGATACTGGCAAAAAAAAAGCCCACCCAGGATCGGAGATCAAGGCGGGCTTCATTTCTCGCCATCGTTCGGAATGACAGTTCTCGCAGAGCTCCTGGACCTGCAGGGCGCAAGTCCTTAACCGATCGCCGGATCCAAGCTCGAGGTTGGGAGCCGGCTGATCCGGGCAATCAGTCACACCCGAGTGTGCTAATAATCTATGCCTCCGCCCAGCGGCCGGCAGAAGGTGTAGTCGGCGGGCTCGCGGATGAGCTTGCGCTCGACCAGGTCCCATTCACAGGTGTTGGCGGCCCAGGGAGCCGTCAGAACGGCGCCTGCGGTACCCACCACCGTGGCGACCAGTCCAAGAGGACGAAGAATCAGCGAGTCGAAAAGAATCAATTCCGCCGAAGGCTCGCCGCGAGGCTCATCCTCGGGATAAGCGGCTTCCCATCCCGGCGGACAGTCCATGGGAGGCGCGGTTCGCTCCGAGTAGGGCGACATCCTGTAATCCCCGGCCGCGGCGGGAGCAAGACCGCCCAAAACCATTCCCACAACCAGCAATGACGCTAAGAGTGTCTTCATGACCTTAACTCCCCCTCTGAATGGTTGAAGTCCAGCCCCTACATGACATCCTTTTCGCTCATCTCGATGGCTTTGTCAATTTCGGCCTTGAGCTGAGGCGGCAATCCGGGAATGTCGACGCTCAGAAACCCCTTCACAATGGTGGACACGGCCTGATCCTCGCTGAGACCTCTCGACATCAGGTAATGGATCTCCTCCTGGGCGATCTTCCCAACGGCGGCCTCGTGCGACATCTCAACCCCATCCACATGGCCTTCCAGCTCAGGAACCGCATACACGAGGCCGCCGTTGAGGATGAGTCCCTTGCACTCCAGGTGCGCCTTGATGTCCGGCACTTCCCCGATGAGATGGCCCCGCGAGATGATCCTGCCCCCGTTGCTGATGGTTCTTGCCACGATTTCGGCGCGAGTCCCCGGTTTCTTCAGGAAAATCCTGCCGCCCACGTCGTATTCGGAGCCCGGGCTGCCCACGATGATGCTGTAAAAATGAGCCACCGCATTGTCCCCCGCGAGATGGGTCGTGGGATACATTTGCAGGGAGCGCACCGGTTTCATGCAAATGTAATTGTTCAGGAAAAGGCCGCCCTCCTCCACCACGGCGGCGGAGCGCGGACGAACCACCATGTCTTCGGCCCAGTTGTGAATCATGGTGAAG
Organism: Syntrophobacteraceae bacterium; assembly: GCA_025454175.1. Classification (GTDB taxonomy): domain Bacteria; phylum Desulfobacterota; class Syntrophobacteria; order Syntrophobacterales; family Syntrophobacteraceae; genus JALOOX01. Next base: position 21,827 of record JALOOX010000017.1, read on the forward strand.
CTGAGCTTTGCATTCTTTTTGATGTAGAACTCCGAAATCCCGATGTGCATGCCCTTCTTGAGGTGCGGGGATGTGGCGCAGCCCGTGATGATGTGAAGCTCTGAATCCTCTTCGGCAATGACGATATTGTGCACATTCTGCTGAAGCCCCTCCTTGCCGATGTAGAGGCAGGCCTGAATGGGATAAATGCTCTTGGAGCCCGGCAGGGCTCGGATCACATAGCCATTGTGCAAACCGGTCTCCGCTGCCGCCGTGTACTTGTCGGCATCCACGGAGACCAGCTTCCAGTAGTAATCCCTGATCCAGTCGTACTTCTCCAGGGCCACCTTGATGGGAATGACCTCCATCCCATCCTGCTTGGTCTCGCAGTGGACCACCGAGGTATCCTTCTGGAAGAAGGTGCCGCCTCTCTCCTTCTCCAGTACGTCGACCCCCGAGAGGAGCAGAAGGTTCTTCTCCTGTTCGGGGAGGGAATGAAACTGATCGTCGGACAGGTATTCGTGAGCGTCCGAAGAAGTCACGAAGTCCATCAGCTCGATATCCGGACCAATGGCCGCCTTCTTCTCCGTGGCCTTGGACGCGCGTTCGGTCAATTCTTGTCTATTGAGCATCTGACACACTCCTCATAACCCACTTCGCTGATGCAGCGGAAAATCTCGCGGGGATTGGTACTGCAGCTGAGAACGCCATTGTAAAGGAGCTGCCCCTTATCCACGTCCACGTAATCCAGGATGTGACCGATGTGCGTGATGATGAGGCCCATTTTGGTGCGCTCTCGCTTCACCCTCAACCTGGATTTATCACGGGTGGAGGCACATTCCTTCTGGAGCAGCCGGGCAATGGTCTCCCCCACCAGGGCAATATTCTCGATATCCACACCCGACTCGGGCTCGTCAAAGAGCATAAGGTCAGGGTTCTGGGCCATCAACTGGAGCAGTTCCGAACGCTTGATCTCCCCGCCCGAGAAACCTGCGTTGAGGTCACGATCGAGGAACGGTGCAAAATTGACGCTGCGGGCCAGATCCTCAACCTTGACTTCAGTGCCGCCGCAGATTTCAACCATCCGCCGGGTCTTGAGGCCGTGGATCGTGGGGGGACGCTGGTAAGACATGCCAATACCCAACTGGGCACGCTCGTTGATGGGGCTGTTGGTGATATCCACACCCTTGAATTTGATAGTTCCACCAATGACCTTATACTGTGGATATCCCATGATGGTCATGAGCAGCGATGTCTTTCCAGAGCCATTGGGTCCGAACAGGACATGAGTCTCGCCCGGCCTTATCTCTAGATCGATATGCTGCAGTATGACTTTTCCTGCAAGCTCAACCTGCAGATCTTCCACTACAAGCATTTGAATCCTCCTTCAATGCACACGCAAACCAAAAATACAAACTATGTTGAAAGTCCTCAGGGAGCACTAGAGGATCGCGCACGGCAAGAGATCGCCTTCACGTTCAAGAATCTTATAATGACTGCAATGAATTGATGCAAGCAAATTGAAGGCTTGCCAATGACTCGGGCTCAAGGCTCCCCGTAGCGGATGAGGGGAGCGGGAGTCCACCATTCGAGGGGCTTGAGGCCCATGGGATAAACATTCACATTGCGAAATCTGCTGCTCACGGCTTCCAGCTCCTCCCGCGTGAACAAAAAAGTGTACGGCTGCTCGTGATGGAGGATCTCATGGAACCGGTGATACATGCTCCGACGTTTTTCGGCGTCAAATTCCTGGCGGGCAGATTCGATGATGCGGTCCGCCTCATCATTCTGGAAGCCGACGTAGTTGGAGCCCCTGGCTGCCTGGGACGAGTGCCAGAGCTGAAAGGGGTCCGACTCCCATGAAAGGCTCCAGCCCAGGGTGCAGGCGTCAAAATTCCTTTCGTTGATTCTCTGAATGAAGACGGCCCATTCAAGCTTCCGGATCTCCATGCGGATTCCGACCTGTTTCAGGTTCTCCTGGAGAATGGTGGCCACCTGTTCTCCGAGCCTCGAGCCCGAGGGGAGGAGAAACTCAAACCGAAACGGGACTCCCTCCTTGTCCAGAATGCCGTCACCGTCACGGTCCTCCCATCCCGCCGATCGAAGGAGATCCATGGCCTTCGGGGGATCGTAGGGATAGGGCTCGATGGCCTGATTGTAGTCCGGACTGTTGATGTAAAAGGGGCCGGACACCACCGTGCCCAGCCCGAAGAGTATCTTTTTCAGAATGGTCTCGCGGTCGGTCATCAGGGTCATGGCCAGGCGAGTGCGCCGGTCCGAGAAGATCGGCCTGCGCTGGTTCCATCCGATGTAACTGTAGCTCGGGGTGTAGTACTTGAGCTTCCGGTAGTTTTCGCTGAAGCGTCTGCCCTGGGTCTGCCTCACCCACTGGATCGGCCGCAGGCTCATGCGGTCGAGGCCTCCCTTTTTGAGAACCTGAAGTGCCGCCGTGGGATCGCTGATGAGCTTGAGCACGATGCGGTCGAAGTGAGGCCTCTGCCCCCAATAAGCTTCGTTTCTCACCAGCACGATCTCCCGGCCCGTGTCCCATCGCAGCAGCCGGTAGGGACCATTGCCCACGGGATGGCGTCCGATGGGGTGATTGTTGAAATCCGATGTGTCGCTGAATACGTGGGCGGGAACAATCGGAATGCCGCCGCAGAATTCCAGGGCCCGGAAATAGGGAATGCGGTAGGTGTAGCGGATGGTATGGTCATCGAGGATCTGGAGGTCTTCGATATCCTGGTAGTAGTTGCGCAGGTGGGCGGAATCCACCTTGGGGTCGCGGATGCGCTCGAAGGAAAAAAGGACGTCCCTGGCTGTGAAGGGCAGGCCATCCTGCCATTTCAAGTTCTTCTTCAGGTGGAAGACATAGGTGAGACGATCCTCGGAAGCCTCCCAGGATTCGGCCATGGAAGGCACAAGCTCGAGGCTCTTCTCATCGCGCTTGATCAATGACTCATAGATATAGCTGTTGATGGTGGAGGCGTAGGCGTCCGTTGCCGTGATGGGATTGAGTGTGCCGGGCTCGGCGCTCAGATGGCGGATGAGCCAGTCGCCGTCGGGCGGGGCATCGTCGAAATCCCGGGCTGCCGGTGAGCCCGCCAGGGCGAAAAGTATGAGGACGCACAATGTTATGAGCCGGAATCCGCCATGGATGGTGGGACCCCAGGCGGACCTGGCAACGCAAGCTTTCACGGCTTCGGAATGAGCGCTGATCCTGCCGGCTTGCCGCGACAGCTCGAATCCATATGGTCTTTGACTCACCATGAATCCCCGGCGCTGATTGACATGGCGGAACGGATCTCGGGTCGCATGCCCCCGGGAGACTATCCTATGAAAGTTTCTGGTTTCTAGTTCCTGGTTTCTGGTTGAAAATCAGCCCTTCGAGGGTCTTTTCATGGTTTCGGGTGGCCCGAAGGGGCATGAGGAACTGCTCAAAACACCCATAAGCATTGCCGACTCCACAACTCCTGTAACACGGGGTGGCCGGCCTCACAACTAATGATTTATACCCGTTGAGGATAGAATCTTAAGTTTATGCCACCGGTAGGGGCGAAAAATCTTTCGCCCCTACCGTTCCCTGAAACGAATCTTACCACCCTTAACGAGTATAGGTCATTCGGGGATGGGACGCCGAAAGGAGGGCACAAAAAAACCCCTTTCATTGAGCGGCCTGAATAAAAGGGGTCTTTCCGACGCATCAGCGCGTGATCATGCTCCGCAAACATCGCGGGGGCAATCTCTAAAGACGGTTTATGTCGATATTCCGAATGAACAGCTTGACCTGATCCATCCACAGTTCCAGCTGCTTCTCACGCTCGCCGTTGTTTTCGCCGTCGCCGGGAGCGGCTTCCATGCTGTTGCCGGTCCGCGAAACCACGGATGTGTCGGAATGACCCGAGCTGCCCATGCCGCTGCCCGATGACAGTTCATCAGAATATCGGTCATTTCTCTCTATGATAAAATCCATCGCGTTCATCACGGTTCCTCCTTTGCTCATACCGTTAACCATTGAAAATCATGTTAAGCACACGCCAATCCAAAGTAAAGCGATTGAATTCCCTCGGATTCCAAACGACATTCGGTTGCTGCTGATGCGGTGTTTCGAGGGTTCTGTTGCTCTGCCGGGCGATCTCGGGTCCGAGCGCCTCGTTTCCCAGCGGTATACGGCAATGAAGAACGAGGGACAGAGCCGCTCACATGAGGTGCCGACGAGCCAGCCGCATGGAAACAGCCGCATGGAGTCATGGTGTGTATCGTCCTTGACGACTGCGGTGTTTAGTGTTTTGTGTCGTCATGACCATGACTTGACCTATTGGGGATCATCAGGGGAGGCTCGGGTGCGAAAGACGATGGGTGGCGGGAGGGATATCGCGGAAAACCCGCGGGAGATGCAATCCAAAGACTGGTCGGATTATCGAGGAGACTGTTGAGCGGGATTCCTGGACGCAAGTTTGCGCCTGCGGTTTCTGCGTGCCGGAGAGTCCTTCGGGATCATCTGCTCGAGCGATCAGGTGAGCAAAATGGAGCGTGTCGTCGAGCACAACGGTGGAAGGGCCGAGATCGTTGACTCAACGAGCAACGCCATATTCATGAGGATACTCAAGGTCTGAGGTTTTCAGGCAATGAGGGGCGATGGCCCGCCATGTGAAAAAGATTGCCAATTCAAGGCTCCTGGAATAAAAAGAGACCCTCATTTTTTTAGTGACTTGGTCTTTCTAACGGCAATCGGCAGGGCAAGGAACTGGACACATGTCAACCTACGGATTGAAGGTTTTTTCTGGAAACAGCAACCCCGAGCTGGCTCAGCAGATTTGCGATTTGCTGGAGGTTTCCCTTGGACGCGCGTTGGTCAGCAAATTCAGCGACGGTGAGATTCGGGTCGAAATCGGGGAGAATGTCCGGGGGGTTGATGTCTTCATTGTGCAGTCGGGCGCCTATCCAGTGAACGATCACCTGATGGAGCTGCTGCTGATGATCGATGCCTGCAAGCGGGCATCGGCCCGGCGCATCACCGCCGTCATTCCCTATTACAGCTACGCGCGCCAGGACCGCAAGAACAAGCCCCGGGTTCCCATCACCGCGAGGCTGGTGGCGGACATGATTGTCCGCGTGGGAGCGGACCGGATTCTCACCATGGATCTCCACGCCGGTCAGATTCAGGGCTTCTTCGATATCCCGGTGGACAATCTATATGGATCTCCCATTCTACTGCCCTACATTCGGGAGAATCTGAATCAGGGACTGGTGATCGTGTCTCCCGACGCCGGCGGCGTGCCGCGGGCCAGGGCTTATGCGCGCAGACTGGGCGCTGGTCTGGCTCTCATTGACAAAAGGCGGTCCGACGCCAATGAGGCTCAGGCCCTCAACATCATCGGGGAGGTGGCGGACAAGACGGCCGTGGTTCTCGATGACATGGCGGACACGGCCGGAACGCTCGTCGAGGCCACGAAGACATTGCTCGAAAAGGGCGCCAGGGATGTGCATGCCTGCGTGACCCATGCTGTCCTCTCCGGGCCCGCTGTGGAGCGGATCGAAAAGAGCTCCCTCAAAAGCCTGGTGGTGACGGATACCCTGCCGTTGAGACCTCAGGCGGCCCACTGTCAGAAGATCCGATGTCTACCCTCCTGCAGGCTGTTCGCGGCATCCATCCGCAACATTCACAACGAGGATTCCATCAGTTCGCTCTTCGAAATCCTGCACTAGGAGGCTGTCCGAGAATGCCTCCGGAACGTCATTCCGGCGAAAGCCGGAATCCAGAAATCCGCATGTCTCCTGGGTCCCGGCTTTCGCCGGGATGATAATGAAAGGCGATGTGCCATTCTTGGACAGCCCTCCCAGGGATTCAGACCTTGCCGGGGAGAGCGTCCCGGGACGGTGGTGCCTTGACGGAGCCCGGGCTCAGAAATGGCGACCCCTCAATACATCCACGGCATCGATGACCACCCGCCCCTGAGGCATGCTCTGCTCTACGGCCTGCAATGGGCCGTCATCATCTTTCCCGCCCTCATCGTTGTGAGCCACCTGAGCGGCCGAGCCCTGCAGCTCGGCGGCGGCGGGGAAATCCGGTATTTCCAGCTGGTCTTGCTCACTTCCGGCCTGATGACGATGCTCCAGTGCCTTGCGGGGCATCGATATCCGCTCCTGGATGGTCCGTCGACGGCGCTGCTCCTCACCTTCGTCACCCTGGCGCCCCATGGAATTCAGTCCATACAGGGCGGAACCATTGTCGGCGGCGGACTGCTCGTTGCGCTGGTTCTGTGGGGGAAGCTCGACAAGGTGATCGAGGTCGCCACACCAAACGTGGTGGGAGTGATCCTGATGCTCATCGCCTTCACTCTGCTGCCCTACCTGATCCGATCCATGACGGGAGTGAGTATCGAGCAGCCGGCGGGGGAGGGCGTGATCCTCATGATCAGCCTGTTCCTGGTCCTTCTTTCGGCGGCGCTTTCCCACTGGCTCTCCGGATTCGTCCGCACCGTCTCCCTGCTCCTGGGCATAGTCCTGGGGACGGCGCTCTTCGGGCTCATGGGACGAATCGAATGGCCGAAGCTGGTGGCCGCGGGGTGGTTCTCTCCTCCCGCACTGTGGACGCCGTTGAGCCCGAGGCTGGACTGGACGGCTATAGCTGCATTTGCCATCGCCTACATAGCGGTGATCGTGAACAGCCTGGGAAGCCTCCATGGGGTTGCCAAGATCACCGACCCCGGTCGATTGTCGGAATCGATCTCCCGGGGCGTTCTGTTGAACGGAGTGGGGGGCATCGGCTGTGGTCTCCTTGGCTTGGTGGGGCTCGTGAGCTACAGTATGAGTCCCGGGGTGATCCTGGCCAACCGGGTGGCCAGCCGTTTCGCCGTGGCCTGGTGCGGCGCCATCCTTGTCGTGGCGGCATTCGTGCCCAAGCTCGCCGCGGCTCTGGCCCTCGTTCCCCCGCCCGTGGTGGGCGCCGCCCTGTGCTCCGCCATGGGAGCACAGGTGGGAGCGGGTCTGGCCGTGGTATCGAGCGGGACGCCCTCCATTCGTGATTATTTTGTGGTGGGGCTTCCGCTCCTCATCGGGACGCTGGTCAGCTTCCTGCCCGAGCCCTTCATGGCCGGGGTGGCGCCTTCGCTGAGGATCTTTCTGGGCAACGGGCTCATCGTGGGGATTTTTCTGGTCCTGGTTCTGGAGCATCTGGTCATGAAGAAGCGGGAAGGTTGAGGAAAAATGAGCAGGCAAGTGCTGTGTCCTCGGTGCGGAGCCGCGGTTGCGGTGGTTCGAAACCCGTTTCTGACCGTGGACATCATCATAGAGATTCCGGGGCGGGGGATCGTCCTCGTTGAGCGCCTCAACCCGCCCCATGGATGGGCGCTTCCCGGCGGATTCGTGGATTACGGGGAGAGCCTCGAGGATGCCGCGCGAAGGGAGGCCGTGGAAGAGACGGGACTGGAACTGGAGGGGCTCGAGCAGTTCAGGGCCTACTCCGACCCGGCAAGGGATCCGCGACACCACACGGCCACCGTCGTCTTCACGGCGGTGGGGCTGGGCGTCCCGAAGGCGGCGGATGATGCGAGGCATCTCGAAGTCTTCCCATTCGATGCCCTGCCGAATGTGCTGGCCTTCGATCATGGTGTGATCCTGAGCGACTATCTGAAAAGCCGACGTCGCTGAAACGGCGGGAATGGGCCCGCCCGAGGGGTGCCGTTCAATGCCGCGGCAATGGCTTGAAATGGATATGGAGCAGGTTCGGTTGATGGAAGACAAGTTGGACGTCGAGCCACAAACCGCTCAAACCGTCGAGGGGGTCGCATCGATCACGACCTGGTTGTACGACCGGTCAGGGTTGATTGCCACCAAGCGCCAGTGGGTCATCGAGGAGAAACCGGTCACCCTTCATGTCAACGGCAGGGAGCTCCTCACCCTGCTTTGCGCCGGCCACCATCTGGAGGAGATGGCCGCGGGCTTCTGCCATGCCGAAGGGTTTCTGAGGAGTCGGGAGGATCTGGTCGCCATCGAGGTGGACGCCGTCGCTGGAGCGGTGCATGTGCGAACGCGCCAGGATACTTCACTGGCCGACAGGCTCCGGGAGAAGCGAACCGTGACCTCGGGGTGCGGGAAGGGCTCGATTTTCTACTATTCCCTGGATGCGCTCCTCGGCAAGCCCGTGGTGAGCAGCCTCAGGATCACGCCGGAACAGATTCTCGCCCGCGTCGAGGACCTGCACCATCAGAGCGAAACGTACCGGAGGACCCACGGTGTCCACAACACGGCTCTGGCGGAGCCCGAACGGATCGTCCTCTTCAGAAACGACATCGGTCGCCACAATGCCGTGGACATGATCGTCGGTCATGGCTTTCTGCGGGGGATCCCTTTCGGAGACAAGCTGCTGCTGACCACGGGGCGGCTCACGTCCGAAATCCTGATCAAGTGCGCCAAGGTGGGCATTGCCGTTCTGGTCAGCCGAAACACCGCGACGACTCTTGCCATCGAGCTGGCCAAAGCTCTCAACATTACCTTGATCGGATATGTCAGGGGGGGTAAATTCACTGTTTACAGCGGCAGGGAGCGTCTCATCGAGCCTGCTGGATTTCACGAGGAATCCGGGGGGCGGGCGGGTGGGTCGATCGAATCCGCACACCCCGGTTGAGATTCCATGACCCTCTACCTGGACAATGCAGCCACAAGCTGGCCCAAGCCCGCGGCCGTTCACGAAGCCGTTCTGCACGCCTTGAGGGATATCGGTGCGTCGCCGGGAAGGGCGTCGCATCGCATGGCGCGGGAAGCCCAGCGTGTGGTGGATGGCGCCCGGCGCGTGGTGGCTGATCTTTTCAGGATTCGGGATCCTGAGCGGGTGGTGTTCACCGGGAATGCGACGGAGAGCATCAACGTGGTCCTCAAGGGCTGGCTCAGGCCCGGGGATCGAGTGCTGACCTCCTCCCTCGAGCACAATGCCGTGGCCCGGCCGCTGAAGACCCTCGAGGCCGTTGGTGTCCGGGTGGAGAGGATTCCATGCGGCCCGGGAGGCGAGCTGGATCTCCAGTGGCTCCGGCGGCGGATGTCTCCGCCGCCTCGCCTGGTGGTGCTGCTCCATGCCTCCAACGTGAACGGAGGGCTGCTTCCCGTCACCGAAGCGTCGCGAATCTGTGACGAGAATGGGGTACCGTTGCTCCTCGATGCCGCCCAGACCGCCGGGCTCCAGCCCATCGATGTACAGGCCCTGAACCTCGGGATGCTGGCGTGCTCGGGGCACAAGGCGCTATTGGGTCCCGCCGGCGTCGGGATACTTTACGTGAGGCCCGACCTCGAGGTCCGGCCGCTCATGGAGGGTGGCACCGGGAGTCGCTCGGAGGATCTGGCGCAGCCCGAAACCTGTCCCGATCGATTTGAAAGCGGGACGGTCAACCTTCCCGGCATCGCGGGGCTTGCGGCCGGCGTCGAGGTCATCGTGGAAAAGGGCATGGATACGATTCTGGCCCATGAACTGCATCTCGCCGCCCTCCTGGAGGAGGGGCTTGAGACCATGCCGGGTATTCAGGTGCTGGCGCCGCTTCACCGCGGAACGGGTGTGGTTTCTTTCTGGGCGGACCACTTGAATCCGTCCGACATCGGCTTCATCCTGGATGAAGGGTTCGATATCGCCGTCCGCACGGGGCTTCATTGCGCGCCCCTCGCCCACCAGGCCCTGGGGACTTACCCCGAGGGAACCGTGAGGGTCTCTCCGGGTTACGCCACCACGGAATCCGACATCGAACGCCTGCTCGATGCCGTGGCCTCCATGGTCTCGAGGCGGCTCTGAGATCCTGGCGTCTTCCGGGAATTCCAGGCAGGCTCCGAGGTGAGACGGCATCGCGTGATGATTAAGACAGTGTGTCGGGACATCGTTCAATCCTTCTGTGCTTGACCCGGTATTCAGTATGATACAATATCATACTAAAGGTGTGAAATGGCTTCGGCAAAGATCGCGATCACCATCGATGAAGGGACGCTGCAACGGCTGGATCGGCTGGTTAAGGATCGGGTGTTTCCAAACCGGAGTAAAGCCATTCAGGATGCGGTGGAGGAGAAACTCAGGAAGCTGGAGCGAAACCGCCTTGCCAGGGAATGTGCAAAGCTTGATCCGGTTGCGGAGAAGACCATGGCTGAAGAGGGCATGGGGCAGGGGCTGAGGCAGTGGCCAGAATACTGAGGGGCGAGATCTGCTGGGCTGATTTGAATCCAGCGAAGGGAAAAGAGCAAGCCGGCCTGCGCCCTGTTGTCGTTTTGAGCCAGGATATTTTCAATGAAAGATCGGGAACCGTGATCGCCGTGGCCGTTACCAGCCAGCCTCAGCGTGCGGGGTTTCCACTCACGCTGGAGCTCGACCCGAATGACCTGCCTAAACCCTCATGGGTGAAAATCAGCCAGATCCGTACACTCTCCATAGAGCGAATCGGCAAGAGGATCGGCACGGTTTCACCGGAAGAACTGGACCAAATCGTTGAAGGTTTGAACGAGATCATCGGAAGCTATACTCGTTAAGGGTGAAAAGATTCGTTTCTGGGAACTGTAGGGGAGAAAAATCTTTCGCCCCTACTGGTGGCATAAACGCAAGATTCAATCCTCAACGGGTATAGCCAGGGGATGAAGGCGGACCAGCAAGCACCGGGGCTGGCAGTCATCGGCGCTTCGTACAGCTCTTCGGCGCCTGGTGCTGCCCGCTCATCCCCGGTGATGTGCGCAAAATCCCGGAGACCATTGAGCCAATCATGAAGAAGCTTGACGGATATTCCATCAGGAAAGCCCGAATCGAGGATGTGGTGATCATCCAGAAGCTGCTGGCGGGGTTTGCCCAGAAGGGCAAGCTGCTGGCACGCTCCCTGAGCGAGCTCTATACGAACCTCAGGGACATCTTCGTGGCCAGGGACGACTCCCATGGACAGGTGATGGGGTGCTGCAGCCTCCACATCATGTGGGAGGATCTGGCGGAGATCCGCTCACTGGCCGTGGCCGATGAGCATCAGGGAAGAGGTGTGGGCCGGAGCCTGGTGCAGGCCTGTGTGGACGAGGCGAGGGCTCTCGGCATCAAGCGGCTTTTCACGCTCACCTACGAGACGGGCTTTTTCGAGCGCGTGGGCTTTCGGGTGGTGGACAAGAACATATTCCCTCAGAAGATCTGGGCGGACTGTCTCCACTGCCCCAAGTTTCCCGAATGCGACGAAGTGGCCCTGGTCATGGACTTGACAGCTTGATCGCACTTTTCGAGGTGAATTTCGAAGTGAATTTCGAAGTGAAAGGATGAAGGTTCAGAGATGATTGGCAGTGTGCTGAAGAAGATATTTGGAAGTCAGAACGATCGAAACCTCAAGCGCATCGCCCCGCAGGTGGACCAGACCTGCCAGTGGGAGCCGAGGATTCGCAAGCTCGGCGACGCGGACCTGGCGGCCAAGACCGGTGAGTTTCGGCAGCGGTTGGAGAATGGGGAGCCGCTGGAGGACCTGCTCCCGGAGGCCTTCGCCGTGGCGCGGGAGGCTTCGGTTCGAACCCTGGGAATGCGGCCTTTCGATGTGCAGGTCATCGGGGGGATTGTGCTGCACCAGGGAAAGATTGCCGAGATGAAGACCGGTGAGGGGAAGACCCTCGTGGCCACCATGCCGGTCTACCTCAACGCCCTCACGGGCAAGGGCGTGCACCTGGTGACGGTGAACGATTACCTGGCGCGCCGCGACAGCGAGTGGATGGGAAAGATCTACCGGTTTCTCGGCCTCGAGGTGGGCTGCATCGTCCACGGGATGGACGACCGGGAGCGGAAGCAGGCCTATGATGCCGATGTGACCTACGGAACCAACAATGAATTCGGCTTCGACTACCTTCGGGACAACATGAAGTTCCGACTGCCCGAGATGGTGCAGCGCCAGTTGCACTATGCCATCGTGGACGAGGTGGACAGCATCCTCATCGACGAGGCGCGGACGCCGCTCATCATCTCGGGTCCCGCCGAGAAGTCCACGGAGCTTTACTACAGGATCAACAAGATCATACCGGCACTCCAGGCGGAGCTCCATTACACCAGGGAGGAAAAGAGCCGCACCGTGGCCCTGACCGAGGATGGCGTGGGCCGGGTCGAGCAGATGCTGGGGGTGGACAATCTCTACGACCCGCGGCACATCGACATTCTGCACCACACCCACCAGGCTCTGAAAGCCCACGTTCTGTTCGCGAGGGATGTGGACTACATCGTCAAGGGCGGCAAGGTCATCATCGTGGACGAGTTCACCGGGCGACTGATGCCGGGGCGCCGGTACAGCGAAGGGCTCCACCAGGCCCTGGAAGCCAAGGAAAACGTCCACATCGAAAACGAGAACCAGACGCTCGCCACCATCACGTTCCAGAACTATTTCCGGATGTTCGACAAGCTGGCCGGCATGACGGGCACCGCCGATACGGAAGCCCCCGAGTTCGCCAAGATTTACAAGCTGGAAGTGGTGGTGATCCCGCCGCACAAGAAGATGATTCGCACCGACCACCCGGATTGCATCTACCGGACCGAGCGGGAGAAGTTCCGGGCCGTGGTGAAGGAGATCAAGGAGCTGCACGAAATGGGACGCCCGGTCCTGGTGGGGACGGTGAGCATCCAGAAGTCCGAAAGGGTCAGTGAAAGCCTCAAGAAGAACGGGGTTCCCCACCAGGTTTTGAACGCCAAGCACCACGAAAAGGAAGCCGAGATCGTGGCCCTGGCCGGGCAGCGCGGGGCCGTCACCATTTCCACCAATATGGCCGGGCGAGGCACCGACATCGTGCTCGGACAGGGAGTGGCGGACCTTGGCGGGCTCCACATCATCGGAACCGAGCGTCATGAATCCCGGCGCATCGACAACCAGCTGCGCGGGCGCGCGGGGCGGCAGGGCGACCCCGGATCCTCGAGGTTCTATCTCTCCCTCGAGGACGATCTCATGCGCATTTTCGCGGCGGACCGCATTTCGGGGCTGATGCAGCGCATCGGCATGGAGGAAGACGAGCCCATCGAGCACCGGATGATCAGCAAGGCCATAGAGAATGCGCAGGCCAGGGTCGAGGCCCAGAACTTCAGCATCCGCAAGCAGCTCATCGAATACGACGACGTCATGAATCAGCAGCGCGAGGTCATCTATCGCCAGCGGCGGGAAGCGCTGCAGGGCGAGGACCTCGGGCCGGTCATCCAGGACATGGTGGACGAGCTGCTGGAGGACCTCGTGGCGGAATGCACGGGCGAGAAGACCTATGCCGAGGACTGGGACCTCGAGAAGCTCAACACCGAGCTTTACCGGCTGTTTGGGCTGAATGCGGATCTCAAGGTGGAAAACCTGGAGGATGTCTCCCGGGAAGACCTCCTCGATGATCTTGCGCAACGCGTCCACGGTCGTTACGAGCAGCGGGAGAAGGAGATCGGCGAGACCGTGGTCCGCGATCTCGAGGGTTATATCCTCCTTCAGACCGTGGACAGCCTCTGGAAGGACCACCTCCTCAACATGGACCACCTCAAGGAGGGCATCGGACTTCGGGGCTACGGGCAGAAGGATCCATTGGTCGAGTACAAGCGCGAGGCCCACGGGGTCTTCCAGGAGATGATCCAGCGCGTCAAGGAGGAAACGGTGCGGCTGCTCTTCCACGTCCAGATCCAGCGGGAGGAGCAGGTTCAGCAGCTGCGGCGGGAGCAGGAGGATCAACCCATGGTTTTGGGGTCCGGCGACAAATCGTCTGCGCCCCAGGCCGTACGAAAGGACAAGAAAGTTGGCCGAAATGACCCGTGCCCCTGCGGAAGTGGAAAGAAGTTCAAGAAGTGCTGCGGTAAGTAGGACCCCTTTCGTCGTTCCGGGCTTTCGGGTCGGCGCCGCGGCTTCGGGCATGCGCTACCGGGATCGGCTGGACCTGGCCCTCATCGCCGCCGAGGGCGGAGAGGGAGCAGCCGCGGCGGGCGTTTTCACCAGGAACCGCTTCTGCGCGGCGCCGGTGGAGATATGCAGGGATCGCGTGGGGAAGGGGCCCGTTCGCGCCGTTGTGGTCAATGCGGGGATCGCCAATGCCTGTACGGGGGCCGAAGGGCTCCATCTGGCCCGCGGGATGACAAGGCTGGCGGCGCGCCATCTGGGCTCGTCGGAGGAGGCGGTCCTGGTGGCCTCGACGGGCATCATCGGCCGGCAGATCCGCCTGGAGCCCGTCGAAGCGGCCATGCCCGGGCTGGTGGCCTCGCTGCGCCCCGATGGCTGGGAGGAGGTTGCCCGCGCCATCATGACCACGGATACGGTGCCGAAGATGTCCTGGACACGGTTGGAGATCGGAGGGAAGCCCGCGACGGTGGGAGGGGTGGCCAAGGGCGCCGGGATGATCGCACCCGACATGGCGACGCTTCTGGCCTTCGTCTGCACGGATGCGCGGGTCGAGCCCGGCGTGCTGCGGCACTGGGTGCGCCACGGGGCGGACCACTCCTTCAACGCCATCACCATCGACGGGGACACGAGCACCAACGACACGCTCCTGGTCCTGGCCGGAGGAGCAGCCTCGAATCCGATCATCGGAAGCGTGGACACCGAGGACAGTTTGGGGTTCGGTCATGCACTGTCGGCGGTCCTGCTGGATCTCGCCGTCCAGATCGTTTCGGACGGGGAGGGGGCCACCAGGCTCATCCACATCCGGGTCACCGGCGCGCCGGACAACCGGAGCGCCCGCCAGGTGGCTCTCACCATCGCCAACTCCCCCCTGGTGAAGACGGCTTTCTTCGGCGGGGACGCCAACTGGGGACGCATCGTGGCCGCGGCGGGGCGATCCGGCGTGGACATCGCCCTGGAGCGTGTCGCTCTCTATTTCGAGGATCTCTGTGTGTTTCGGGGGGGGACTCCCGTCCAGGGACCGGAGATCGAGTCCGAAGCCACCCGCATTTTCAGTTTGAAGGAAATCCGGGTGCTCCTGGACCTCGGGCTGGCCGACGGCGAATTCACGGCGCACACCTGCGACTTCTCCTACGACTACGTCAAGATCAATGCGGACTACCGCACCTGAGCCTCATCGTTCCGCGGCCCCGCTCGCCACGGTGGACAGGGGGCGGTTTCCTAATGAGCTTGACAGCCTCCACGATGGGTGCTAGGGAAATGCCCCCGAAAGGCAATCCCTCATCATTCAGTGTGAAGAGATGGAAAAAGACGCCGTAAAACAGCCGAAGATCGACGTTCCCGAGGTCCGGGAGGGCAAGACGAGCCGCCTCGCCCATGCAGCCACCTTCATCATCATGATGGCCGTCTGGTGCGTGCTCTCCGGAAAATTCGACGCCCTTCACCTTTCAATGGGCGTTTTGTCCAGCGCGCTGGTGGCCTATTTCTCCGCCGACCTCCTCTTCACCAGCCCCCTGTCGGGACAATCGATCCGCTCGGCTTTCGGGTTTCTGATGTACATCCCCTGGCTCCTGGCTGAAATCCTCAAGGCTTCCGTGCACGTTTTGTATATTACGCTTCATCCCCGGATGCTGGAAATGATCGATCCCCAGGTGTTCCGGTTCCGAAGCACGCTCAAGAGCGACCTCGCTCAGATTTCCTTTGCCAATTCCATCACCCTTACCCCGGGAACCATCACGATCTATGTGAACTTTCACCGAGACTTCAGTGTGCACGCTATCGACCGTTTCAGCAGGGAGGGGCTGCCCGGTGAGATGGAGCGGCGCATCGCAAGGGCCTTCGGGGAGGAGTGAAGGTGGACGATTTTTTCCTGGGGTGTGGACTTTTCTTGGGCGGGCTCATGCTGCTTTCGCTCTATCGCGGTATTTTCGGCCCAACGGTGCTGGACCGAATGATCGGGGTCAACGCCATCGGGAGCAAGACCACCGTGCTGCTGGTCCTCATCGGACTATTGTATCATCGAGTGGACATGTTCATCGACATTGCTTTGGCCTATGCTCTCTTGAACTTCATCGCCGTCCTGGCGGCTGCACGGTATTTTCAGAAACGGAAGGGGCTCTACCATGAAAAACCCTACTGATGCCGGCGGACGCAATTCCTTGACCGCTCGCCCCCAGGGTCCAGCCCGGGAGCCGGCTGAGATCGGAGACAACGGGGAACCCGACCTGTGTGAGGGGTCCAATGCTCCCACGGAAGGGGCTTTATGTTGATGGATTTGATCGTCATCTTCCTGGTGGTTTCGGGGCTTGTTTTCTTTGCCGGCGGCACCATCGGCCTCCTGCGCTTCCCGGATTTTTACTCCCGGCTTCATCCGGCCGGCAAGCTGGACACCACGGGGACCTTGCTGGTCATCCTCGGACTCGCCATTCACCAACTGACGCCCCTCACTCTGGCTTCAGTGCTGACGGGTCTCAAGCTTATGCTGATCGTGGTTTTTGTCTTCCTGGCCAGTCCGACGGCCACTCATGCCATCGTGGATGCGGGTCTGAGGGCTGGATTGGAGCCATGGAAGAAGGGAGAGCCCCGGAGGTGAGCACGTGATCTGGCAACTGGACCTGCTCATATTGACGCTGGTGGTGCTCTGCGCCATCGGAGCGATCATGATCCGTGACCTGCTGGGGGCGGCCATCCTCTTTGGCGCCTACAGCTTCATGATGTGCCTGCTCTGGGCCATCATGGGGGCCGTGGACGTGGCTTTCACCGAGGCTTCGGTGGGGGCCGGGGTCAGCACGGTGTTTTTTGTGGCGGCGGTGTATCATACCACTCGGAGGACCAAGGATTGAAAACCCTGGGGTTATTCATTGTCGGGTTGGTGGGAGCGGTCCTGATATACGCCACCATCGATTTTCCGCCTTTCGGCGACCCCGGATCTCCCGCCAGCACTCACGTTTCGCCTCGTTACATCGAGAAGTCGTTGGAGGAGACCTCGGTACCCAATGTGGTGACTTCGGTGCTGGCCGATTACCGCAGCTTCGACACGATGTTCGAGACAGCGGTTGTCTTTTCGGCGGGGGTGGCCTGCTTCGTGCTCCTGCGGGTCCCATCGCGCCGGGCTTCGCGGCCCCGACAGTACCGGCATCGATTGACGGGCTTGACCTTCAGGGTCAAGGACGGTCGGGAGATCAACCTGCCGTTGCAGGAATTCGTGCCGGTGGACAGCATCTGGACTCCTCACGATTTCATCGTCGAAAAGGTCAGCCGGTACTTGATCCCCTTCATCCAGCTCTTTGGCCTCTATGTCATCGCCCATGGGCATTACAGCCCGGGAGGAGGGTTTCAGGGCGGGGTGATCCTGGGTGCGAGCATCATCCTGCTCTCCGTCTCCCACAACCTGCGGACGGCATTGAGGCGAATGGGGGAAAAGACCAGCGCCCTGTTCAGCCCCATTGGCGTGCTCATCTATGCCGGCACCGGATTCCTCTGCATGGTCCTCGGGTATAACTTCCTGGACTATCAGGCCCTGGCCGCCCTGTTGCCGGGGGGGCCGATCATGGCCCGTTCCCATGGAATTCTCCTGGTGGAAATCGGGGTGGGCATGGCGGTCATGGGCACCATGGTCTGGATTTTCAAGAACCTGGCCTCCCGTGGCCTTTATGATGAAGGACTTTAAACCATGGAAGAGGTCCTTCAGCTGGTCATCGAAAAATACAATTACTGGATATACATCGCTCTCATGATGATTGGGCTTTATGCTCTCATCGCCAAGAACAACCTGGTGAAAAAAATCGTGGGCATGAGTATTTTTCAGACCGCGGTCATTCTCTTTTATGTTTCCATCGGGGTCAAAAGAGGAGCAACCATTCCCATCATCGACTACGGCCACGCCGCCGCGCCGCAGGTGATCCAGGCCGCTGACTACGTCAATCCCCTCCCCCATGTCCTGATGCTCACCGCCATTGTCGTCTCCGTTGCCACCCTGGGCGTGGCCCTGGCCCTTGCCGTGACGGTCTATCACCGTTACCGCACCCTGGAGGAAGACGAGATCCTGAAGCAGATTCGAGAATCATGAGCCAACACTACCCCGCCCTGCTGATCATCATTCCCCTGCTGGCTTCGTTCTTCATCAGCGCCGCAGGCTGGGTCCGCCCGGTTTTGTGCTTTCCCGCGGCCTTCGCCGCCCTGGGCGGCTGCCTCCTGGTTTCCGTGGGGCTCCTCGGCGATGTGGTGAGGGGCGGTCCCGTGTCGTACTGGTTGGGCGGCTGGTCACCTCCCTGGGGCATCCTTTACCATGTGGACCACCTGAACGTCCTGGTGCTTGTTGTGGTCTCGGTGGTGGGTTTTGTGAACCTCATTGCAGCTCGACCGACCGTGGAGAAGGAATTCCCTGAAAAGGTTGCTCCTTTCTATACGCTTTACGTGCTGTTTTTGACCGGTTTGCTGGGGATGGTGGTTACGGGAGATGCGTTCAACCTTTTTGTCCTGCTGGAAATCGCCGCCATTACGGGCTATGCCCTGATCGCGCTGGGGAAGGGCAGGGCGCCTCTCGCCAGCCTCAATTACATCTTCATGGGCACCATCGGAGCGTGCTTCTATCTGCTGGGGGTCGGTTACCTGTACATCATGACCGGTTCGCTGAACATGGAGGACATCTCGCGACTGCTCGTGCCCCTTCACGGGTCGCGAGTGGTGTCGGTGGCCTTTGTGATCATGATGGTCGGGGTCTGGCTCAAGATGGGGTTCTTTCCCCTGCATGCGTGGCTGCCCAACGCCTATACCTACGCGCCTTCACCGGTGAGCAGCCTGGTGGCCCCGCTCATGACCAAGGTGATGGTCTATGTCATGATTCGCATGGTCCTGAGCGTGTTCGGCGTGGACTACGCCTTCGGGGTCCCGGGGTTGAACGAAGCCGTGGTGTGGCTGGCCGTCATCGCCATCGTCGCGGGCTCGCTGATGGCTCTCGCCGAGAAGGACTTCAAGCGGATGCTGACCTTCATCATTGTGGCCGAGGTGGGTTACATGGTGGGCGGCTTCTGGCTGGGCAACCGCATGGGGTTGACCGGAGCGATCCTCCACATCGTCAACGACGCGTTGATGACCCTCTGCCTGTTTCTCGCCGTGGGGAGCATCGTCCATGTCAAGGGGGAAAGTCGTCTGGAGCGCATGCAGGGGCTGTTTCGGACCATGCCGTGGACCATGGGCGCCCTGGTGGTGGGGGCGCTCTCCATCATCGGCGTTCCGCCCACCTGCGGTTTCTTCAGCAAGTGGTACCTGCTGCTGGGGGCCGTTCAGAGCGGCCATTATGGATTCATGGCGGCCCTGATCTTCAGCAGCCTGGTTAGCGTGGTATTGTTCTTCCGGGTATTCGAGATCGGGTTCTTCGAGCCCCTGGAGGATGCCCATGGCCATTCCCATGGCGCCCATGGGGGTTCGCCGGCCATGCGGGAAGCTCCGCTGGGCATGCTGGTGCCCCTGTGGATGACGGCCCTCGGACTCATCCTGGTGGGCTTTTATACCGGAGAAATCGTCGGTCGTGTGATCGGGCACGCCCTCCCCGCAACGTTGCTCTGAAGACAGGTGTGCTGACGTGGAACCGCTGCATTCTCTCCGCCCGCTGATCGCCGTTCTGGTTTCCCTTGGAGTGGTCCCGATCCTGCTCTCCAGCCGCAACGCCAATGTCCGGGAGACCTGGACCTTTGTGGCGGCAGGCGTCAAGTTTTTGATCGTCGTTTCCATGCTGCCGGCTGTCCTCGATGGCCGCGAGCTGGTCTGCACCCTGGTCGAGGTCCTCCCCGGAGTGGCCATCGGCCTGAGGGTGGACGCCTTCGGGATGCTCTTCGCGCTGGTGGCCTCCGCGCTGTGGATCATCACCTCGGCCTACTCCATCGGCTATATGCGTGGATTGAAGGAGCATGGTCAGACCCGGTATTATTGTTTTTTTGCCCTGGCCCTCTCGGCCACCATCGGCGCGGCATTCTCCGCCAATCTCCTGACGCTGTACCTCTTCTATGAGCTGCTCTCCTTTTCCACTTATCCGCTGGTCGCCCATCACCAGGATGCGAAAGCGAGGCGGTCGGGCCGCAAGTACCTGCTCTATATCGTGGGCGCATCCATAGGGCTGGCTCTTCCGGCCATGATTCTCTGCTATGAGCTGTCGGGAACGCTGGAGTTTTCCAGGCAGGGATTTCTGGCGCAGACCGGCTCCCCGGTCCTCCTGACCACACTGCTGTTCATGTTTTTGTTCGGTTTTGCCAAGGCCGGCATCATGCCGCTGCATGCCTGGCTGCCGGCGGCCATGGTGGCGCCGACTCCGGTGAGCGCGCTTCTGCATGCGGTGGCCGTGGTCAAGGTGGGGGTTTTCTGCATCCTCAGGGTTCTCACGGGGGTTTTCGGCCTTGACCTCCTGGCTTCACTGCACCTGGGAACGGCGGTAGCTTACGTGGCGGCTTTCACGATCCTGGCTGCCTCCCTGATCGCCCTCTCGCAGGACGAGCTGAAGCGCCGACTGGCCTTCTCAACCATCGGTCAGCTGTCGTACATCGTACTGGGAGCGGCCCTCCTCTCTCCCAAAGGGCTCACGGGGGCCATGGTGCACATCGCCATGCACGCCTTCGGCAAGATCACCCTCTTTTTCTGTGCCGGCGCCATTTTCGTGGCCACCGGGAAGAAATACATCAGCCAGATGGTCGGTATCGGCAGGCGAATGCCCATCACCATGGCGGCTTTTTTCATAGGAAGCCTGAGTGTCATCGGTCTCCCACCCACGGGGGGATTCGTGAGCAAATGGCACCTGGTGCTGGGGACGCTCCCCGGTCACCAGTGGCCTCTGCTGCTCGTCCTGTTGATCAGCTCCCTGCTGAATGCGGCCTATTTTCTCCCCATCGTCTACCGTGCTTTCTTCTGTCAGGAGGATCAGTGCCTTTTTGACGATTCGACCACCGAGGCCCCGCTCTGGTGCCTCATTCCGCTGACCATTACCGCCGCCTGCACCATCCTGTTCTTCTTCTATCCTTTTATTTTCGTTCGGCTGGCGGAACTGGCCGGCTCGTGAGGGATCCAATCCTTGAACAGCTCACCATCGAAGACAGAGCCCATCGGCGGGCCCGGGCGCCCTGGAAGAATCCGCTTTTTCCTTGGCGGCATTTGCGCCCTCCTGTTTCTTGCGGATTTCATTTTCCCCGCCGAAGGCCATTTCGGTTTCGATGGCTTTCCAGGCTTTTATTCCCTGGTCGGGTTCCTTTCTTGTGCGTCTCTCATTCTGGTATCGAAGGTTGCCGGTTTCTTTCTGAAGGCCCCGGAGAACTACTATGAATAACATTCCACCCGCCGCGGTCCTTATCCTTGGGGCTTTGCTGGTTCCGTGCTTCAAGAGCAGACTCAAGAATATTTATTTAACCTTCTTGCCTCTTGTTGCTTTCTTTCTGATTTCTCAATTGGAAACGGGTGAATATTGGCATTATCATATCTACGGTTACAATTTAACCTTATTGCGCGTGGATGAAATCAGCAGGGTTTTTGGGTATATATTTACATTAAATGCATTTGCCGCATTCATTTATGCTTTCCATCTCAAAGAAAATACGGAACACGTTGCCGCCCTTTTGTATATCGGAAGTTCCGTGGGGGTTGTTTTTTCGGGTGACCTGGTTTCGTTGTACCTGTTTTGGGAGGTCATGGCCGTCTCTTCAACCGTTCTGATCCTGGCCAGGCGGACGGAACGGGCACTGAACGCCGGTTTGCGTTATATCCTCGTGCACTTTTTTGGCGGGCTCTGTCTCCTGGCGGGACTGGTGTTTTATATCTCTCAGACGGGCTCGGTATCCTTTGACGCCATGGCTGAAATGAACCTGGCGACCTGCCTGATGCTGCTCGGCTTCCTGGTCAATGCCGCGGCTCCTCCGCTTTCGGCGTGGCTCTCGGACGCCTACCCCGAATCCACGATCACCGGGGGGGTGATCCTGAGCGCCTACACGACGAAGACGGCGGTTTACGCCCTGGTCCGAGGGTATCCCGGCTGGGAGATCCTCATTGTCGTCGGCTGCGTCATGGCGATCTACGGGATCGTCTACGCGCTGCTCGAGAATGATATCAGAAGAATTCTCGCCTACAGCATCATCAACCAGCTGGGATTCAAGGTGGTTGGGGTCGGGATCGGCACGACGATGGCCATCAACGGTGCTATCGCCCATTCTTTCTGCGGCATCATCTACAACAGCCTGGTCTGGATGTCGGCGGGAGCGGTTCTGGCCATGACCGGCAGGAGTAAATGCACCGAGCTCGGAGGCCTTCACAAAACGATGCCGTGGACCATGTTCTTCGGGATCATCGGCGTCCTGTCCATATCGGCATTCCCCATGACCAGCGGGTTCATCAGCAAGACGCTCATCATCGAAGGCGCCTTGAAAGAGCACATGGGATGGGTCTGGCTGTTGCTGGAAGTCGCGTCCGCCGGGGCCTTCCTCCTGGCGGGGCTCAGGTTTCCCTACCTTGTCTTCTTTTCCGAGGACAAGGGGCTCCGTCCGCGGGAAGCGGACAAACCCATGTTGACGGCCATGGCATTCCTGTCCTTCCTGTGTATCCTCTTGGGCGTTTATCCCGAAATGCTCTATGGAATCCTTCCCTTTGAAGTCACTTATCAACCTTACACCGTGCACCATGTGATAGGCCATTTGCAGCTGCTCATGTTCTCCGCCCTGGCCTTTTTCGTCTTCATCCATCCGCTCAAGGGGACGGACACGATTTCCATGGACACGGACTGGTTTTATCGACGGGGGGGCAGGTTCTTCTATGAGGTGGTGGACAGGGGGCTCAACGGACTCAATGACAAGGCCGAGCAGATCTTTGCCGTCAGGTTGCCCGAGCTTTTGGGAAGAGCCTCCAGGGAGCTTCCCTGGCGATTCTCGTTGATCTTCCTTGTGCCCGTGTGGCTCTTGCGGGGCATGGGGGAGGAACGGCTAAGGGCCAAAAGGGAATTCCTGAAACGATCCCTGGAAAGAGGTGCGTCACCGGTGGGGATCGGCGCGGCTGCCGCAACGGCATTCCTGCTGCTCTTTTTCATCCTAACCGGTCTGCTTTGACAAGGAGCGGGGTATGGTAGCCATCGACGACCTGCAAAAGATCCTGTTGCTCCAGGACTTCACCGAGCCCATGCTGGAGGAATTGAGGCCCCTCGTCCAGGTGCGTGAATGCAAGGAGCGGGAGATCATTTTCAATGAGAACGACCCGGCGGAAAACTTCTATGCTCTCAAGAGGGGAAAGATCATTTTAGAGGTGGAGGTTTCTCCGCGGGTCGTGATGTCCCTGGGGTCGGTCAAATCCGGGAATTCCTTCGGCTGGTCGGCTCTCTCACCCTCCGACCGGACCCACAAGTCCAACGCCCTCTGCACCGAGGACTGCGAGATTTTCTCGGTTGCCGGAGCGGAATTCCTGAACCTCCTCGAGCGACACCGGGAGGCGGGCTACCGGGTCATGCAGAATATCTTCGCCATCTTCAAGCGGCGTCTCGAGCGCCGCACGTTCCAGCTCATCAACGTCATGCGCAATCATCCGGACATGCAGAACCTGGTTCAGGAACCGTGATCTTCGAGCATCCCGGCTCTACTGCAGGGCCGCAAACGGGCGGCGGGGAAGCCCCGGGCAGGGATCGACGCCGGGCGCCGGGTCGTTTGGCGAGCATCTAAGCAGGCCTTCCAGAAAATGCCGCTTCCCCTCGTGCAGGCTCCGGTCGTTCCGGTTCGCACGGATCGGGCCTTGGAAGCCTGAAGCTACCGAACTTCGACCTTGATGGATTTACTCTTGGCCTCTTCCGACTTGGGAATGGAGATCTTCAACACCCCCTTTTCGAAGGAGGCTTCGGTCTTTTCGCTCTGGGCGCTGGCGGGAAGCGTGAACGAGCGCTGGAAGGAGCCGTAGTAGCGCTCGACGCTGTGGAAATGCTCTCCGGACTTCTCTTCCTCCTTCCTCTTTTCGCCTTTGATGGTCAAGCGGTCACCCACGATGCTGACGTCGATGTCGCCGGCCTCGAGGCCGGGGATTTCCGCCCTGATGAAGAAGCCCTCATCGGTCTCGGAGACATCCACCGAGGGCATCCAGCCTTCCCCAAGGGCTTCCGCGATGGACCCCTCCCCCAAAAAGCGTTTGAACAAATTGTCGATTTCCTTCCGCAGCGGAATCAAGTCCTTGATGGGCTTCCAGGGAGTCAGCTCCATAGTTCCACCTCCTTCTTGTCTTCTTCCGACCATTGCATTGATGAAGTGCTTCACTGGTATTGCACTCCAATGCCGACAACAACCTTTAATAATCATGACCTTGAAAAGTTCAATGGGGTGGCGGATTTCCGGGATTGAGGCGGGGGGATTGGGCGAGGGAAAGTCTTAACGCGGCTCCCGCCCGAGCCATTCCGGCCGCGGGAGGAGGAGGGCTCCGATGGTCATCAGGAGCAGGCCTCCAATGACCTTGCCGACCCTGGCGTAACGGGATCATCGTTGATTAGCGTGAGGGTGACTCCCTCTCCACCCTTCGGGGGGAGAGGGGGGCTTACAGAATCAAGATCTCCCCCTCACCCTAGCATCTTCCCTGAGGGAGAGGGAACAATCTTCACGCTGGTCTTCGATGAACCAGTTTTTCTCTGCGAGCTCTGCGTCTCTGCGGTGAATTGAAAAACGAAGGTCTTCAGCCTCAACGAATATAACGCTTTGGCTCGGCTCCATGGGTTTCCGTCAACAGGCCTGACGCCACCTCCGGCAGGACGTGAACGGCTCACTGGTAGTACTTGTGCATGTATTCCATCACCATGCGGTGAGTGTTATAAGTCGATCCGATGTCGGCAATGGAGCCCTTCATGATGGACAGCCACTGCTTCGGGTTGGCGTAATAAGTGGTCACCAGGTCGTCGAGGTCCACGTAGAGGTCATTGGCTGCCGCTTCGTCCGACTGGTCCTCGTCGTCCCCGATGGCCCACCCGTTGAGCCGGTTGCGGCACGCCTCCCGCCACCAGCCGTCCAGAACGCTCATGTTGATCCCGCCGTTGAAGCACACTTTCATGCCGCTGGTTCCACTGGCTTCCCGAGGTCTTCGGGGTGTGTTGAGCCACACGTCGGTCCCCTGGACCATGAGGGCGGCAAGCCAAATGTTGTAATTAGGCACGAAGACCAGCCGGATCTTCGATTCGTACTGTCGGGAGATGTTGACGATTTCCCGAATGAGCTGCTTTCCCGGGTCGTCCTGGGGATGGGCCTTGCCGGCGAATATGATCTGCACGCGATCGAAGCACAGGTTGCTCAGGTATTCGATGTCGGAAAACATGAGGGTGGCTCGCTTGTATGCGGCGGCCCGGCGGGCGAAGCAGATGGTGAGCAGCTCATCGGTGAATCCGACGGCGGTCACCGAATTGACATAGCTGATGAGACGGCGCTTGGCGGCCAGCTTGGCCGCCTTGATTTCCTGGTCCGGGATGGCATGGGCGCCGCTCAAGGCCTGGGGCTGCTGGCGCCAGTTGGGAATGTACTGGTCGAAGAGGGCCTGGAATTCGGGGCCGGTCCAGGTGAGATGGTGCACACCGTTGGTGATGTGACCGATGTTGTAGCCGGGGAACATCTGCCGCGAAATCTCCCCGTGGAGCTGACTCACGCCGTTGCTTGCCCTGGAGAGGTTCAAGGCCAGGATGGTCGTGTTGAGAATATCGTTTCCCGCGAGTGACCGAATGTTGCGGGGAAGATAGGCTCCCAGCACGTGTTGGGACATTTCGTAGGAGAATTTGTCATGCCCCGCGGGTACGGGCGTGTGCGTCGTGAACACGCACTTCTCGCGGACCTTCTCCTCGTTGCCGTCAAGGTCCTTGAGGAGGGCGAGGGTCAGAAAGACGGCATGTCCCTCGTTCATGTGATAGGTGGTGATGTCGCGTTCGAGCCGCTTGAGAACCAGGTAGCCGCCTATGCCGAGGACCGCCTCCTGGCAGATGCGGGTATGCTGGTCCCCGCCGTACAGAAACTGGGTGATCAGGCGGTCGTCGGGGGCGTTGGTCGGCAAGTCCGTGTCGAGGTAGTAGACGGGCACGCGCCCCTTCATCCCCACCTGGTTGTGCTTCCAGACGCCGATGTCCACCTTTCGGCCTTCGAGCTGAATGCTCACCTTCATGGGGAGGGGCTCCATGAAAGCCCTGGGGTCGAAATAGGGATAGTTCTCCTCCTGGAAGCCCATGGGATTGATGCTCTGGATGAAGTAGCCGCGTTTGTAGAGCAGCGTAACGGCGACCAGGGGCACGTTCAGATCGGCAGCGGACTTGACGTGGTCACCGGCCAGGATGCCCAGGCCGCCGCTGTAGGTGGGAATATGCTCGCTCAGCCCAATCTCCATACTAAAATACGCAATCTTCATCGGTGCTCCCTCGTGTCCGAATCTCAATGGTCCGCAGGTGGGGCAGTCTCATCGGAATTTGCATGTATAACATCATCCGGTCGGCTCAAAGAGCAAAAAGTAAGCCGGAGGTCGCCATTTCTCAATGGTCATGTCGGTTTGGAATCAAGGACAGAGGTTTTCGGTTCTCCCTGATGGTCGACGCATGGCATTGGGAAATTCGAAACATCATTTCGTCGGGGTGTGGTATAAGGGGAGCAACGCCAAAGCTCCGGAGAGCCTCGCCCATGGAATGATGTTGCCCGTGAGTCGCTCCGGCGCATCTTGTCATGACCGAAGTGGCCGCCTGAAGACCATGGGGCGACGAGCCCATCATGCACTGTGAGAGAAATGCAGTCCTTTCGCTACAAACAGAACCTTTGGCAGCCGTACAGATGGGTCGCCCAGCCGTATGCGGGCGTTTCCTGGCAATCCGTCCAACGATTCAGCGAGGAGATGGAAGATGAAGGAGGATACCCTGCGGACAGCGATTCTGCGCAGTCAGACACTCAAGGAGATCCTGGAGAGGGACATCCAGGCCCTGGTGAACCTGAAGCCGACCAACCTGATAGCCGAGAAGGAGATGACCTCGCTCATCCAGATGGCAAAAGACGAAAAGGCCGGGGTCGAGGTAAGGACCATCAACGAGAAGTGGAAGGTTTGGGCTGAGTCCTATTCCCGGGTGTTGAGCAAGTTCGCCATGGTTCAGGACAAATATGGGGAGCAGGAGATCCAGGAGCTTTTCGAGGAAACCGAGGGAAACTCAGGGAGCGGGGCCTCATCCGGAGCGAGCCGTCCAGTCTGAGGGAGCACCTGGCCGCATCCCGATACCTTCTGGGGGTGGAGCCCATCAAGGAAGTTCACCTTTTCATGGACGCCTCCGCCAGGAGGTACGGCGGAGGCCACCGCCTCATCCGCCACAACCTGTTCACGGCTCGCTTCATGAGACAGTATTATGAACGGATCGACCATCAACTGGGCGATCAGGCCTTCCTGGAAGTGATGCTCCACATCGCCCTGGACGACGGCGTCCTCCATCTGAACGACATTCGCCTCATGAGTGAATACTCTCGCACGCTCCAGAGAAAGGGCGGTCCGCGCAGGCTGCTTGCGGGCTCAAACCGGGCCGGCCGCTGACGGAAAGGAGACCCGGACATGAAGAGCAATCCAATCACCTCGGGGTGGACTACGGCGAAGCGCCGTATGGCTCTGTCTGTGCTGGCTGCCTGCGCGTTTTTCGCGCTGGGGACCGGCATGCTCAACGCGCAGCCGGGCAAGCCGTCTTCGGAGCAGGCTCAAGTGGTCATCAACCAGATCGACGTATCGCAGTTTCCAAGTGTCAAGCTCTTCGTTTCCGTGCTGGATTCTTCAGGAAAGATGGTTCGAGGGCTCGGTGAAAAGGACTTTCTGGTCAGGGAGGATGAGGTTGAGCAATCCCCGGTCCAGGTGGCGACGCAGCTTCCATCCATTGCCTCGACGCTGGTGCTGGATACCAGCGGCAGCATGAAGAGGGCCATCGGGGATGCGCAGCGGGCCGCCACGACCTATGCGGACAACGTTCGCGCCGAAGATGAAGTGCTGATCATCGATTTCAGCGACAAGGTCAAGGTGGTGCAGTCCTTCACTTCGAGCAAGCCGCCGCTCCGGGCCGCCATCGGCGCCATGAAGGCTCGCGGCAACACCGCCCTCTATGACGCGGTTTTCGAGGCCGTCAGAAGCTTCGGTGACAAGAAGGGCCGAAAGGTCGCCATTGTTCTCACCGATGGCCGGGATGACGATGGAACCGGGAAGGTGCTCAGCGTGAAAACGGTGGAACAGGTCATCGCCGCCGCCAGGGAGGTGAACGTCCCTGTTTTCACCATCGGGCTCGGAACCGACGTGGATGAAGCCATCCTCACAAAGATCGCCGTGGAGTCCGGCGGACGGTACTTCCCGTCGCCCTCGCCGGCGGACCTGGAGAACCTTTA
Source organism: Syntrophobacteraceae bacterium (assembly GCA_025454175.1). Taxonomy (GTDB): domain Bacteria; phylum Desulfobacterota; class Syntrophobacteria; order Syntrophobacterales; family Syntrophobacteraceae; genus JALOOX01. The sequence goes on from JALOOX010000017.1 coordinate 49,986, forward strand.
CAGAGAGATTGGCGCGCAGCTTACCGGGCAGTACCTGCTGAGCTACGACACGGACCTCTCGGAACGGGACGGCTCCTGGCACCGGGTGGTGGTGAGGACAGCGGGTGGGCTTGGGCAAAAGCCGTACATGGCTCCCCTCGACCCCGCCGCTGTGAAGGCCCGTGACGAATCCGGCGAGTCGCCCGCCCGGGTCGAGACCCCGCCCGAACCCCCGGCGGCGAAGGCTGCCGAAGCCGAAGTCAAGCCCAGCGTCAATGTCCTGGCTGCCGCCCAGGGGACCCGGGTGATGACCGTGACGAGCCAGTACGACTCCAGCCAATGGGCGGCCGCCAACCTCATCGACGAGGCCATTGGAAAAGGTCATGGATATGCCGCCGCCGACAATCGCCCCCAGGAGGTTGTCCTCGAACTGCCCAAAACCGCCCTGATTTCAGAGATTATCGTTGACCCGTTTACAGACGAGGGTGAAGACAACTGGGTCAAGGACATGGAGCTCTGGGTCTCCAACGTCGACTCTCACACCGGGTATAGCAAGGTGCTGGGCGTGCAGGTGGACAACAAGCGGATTGAAAGCCAGGATCCGGCTTATTCCCTGACCGAGCAGAGCTTCCCGCTGCCTTCCCCGGCCAGAGTCCGCTGGGTGAAGCTCATGCTCAAGAGCAACCATGGCGGAAGCTTCATGGAAGCGGGTGAGATGAAGTTGATGGGCCACTTCCTGGAGGAGGAAGCCTCCGCCGAGAAGCTCAGGAATGTTCTGTCGGAGGAGAGCGGCGGGAAGCTGCTCTATTTCTCAAGCCAGTACAACGATGGCGAATGGGCTGCCCGAAACCTCGTGGATGGCAAGCTCGGCAAGAACCATGGCTATGCATCCAGGGACAATGCCCAGGCGGAAGTGGTATTCGTGCTCTCCAAACCGACTTCCATCACCCAGCTCGCCTTCAATCCCTTCACCACGGAGGATGCCCCCAACTGGGTCAAGGATGTGGAGGTTCAGGTTTCGACGGAGGGACCCAAAGCCGGCTATAAATCGGTGGGGAAGTTCGAGCTGCACAACCGCCAGAACGTCGACCGCACCAAGCCACTACCCGACCAGGTGTTCAAGATAGAGCCTGTTCAGGCCAAGTTCATCAAGCTGATCCTGCTGAAGAATCACGGCGGCGGATACATGGAGCTTGGAGAATTCAAGGCCCTTGCTCCCGAGAAGTGAATCGGGCGAGCGGAGTGCTCCACCGGGCTCTCCGCCAAGGGTCCCGAGGGCGCGGACATGAGGCTGTGGGTGGCTCTTGGCCCGAAAACCCTGCGCGGAGCAGCGCATCAGCCGGCGGGAGTGGCCCAGAAGGCGATCTCGGGAGCCTTGCCGGACGCGATCCAGGGATACTTCTGCTCCAGCACTTCCACCCTTCGCTGGAGGTAGTACACCCGCTGTCGCAGGTTTTCGTCTTCCAGATTCGCTCTCAGACCGGCTTCGGCATCACGCAGGAGGGTCCTGATCTCGAGGTATTCCCGCTCGACGTGCCGGTATTCCTTGTGAAAGCTGGAAAGCCTTTCCAGCAGCCAGTCCACATCTCCGTAATCCACGGGTATCGTCATGGCCTCACACCTCGCTCAAATGGCTGCACCCCGGGGAAAGCCCGGCAGACCTTTGCTTGACGACGAAGGGTCTGGACCACTCATGACAGATCTTCATCACGATATCAAGATGTGAGATTTCTTGCGTCAGAATGGGAATCACCCTTGAAAAACCCCAACGGTCTCTTACAGGAGAAACCCCATGAAACTCTTGCCCCTCCAAAAATTGGGACCCCGGCCCGTTGACGGTGAGGCTGGGATCTTCCGCTTCGGACTTCTGCTGCCCTGGGTGTCCGCTGCGGACGGCAACCGCATGTATCTCAAAATCATCCACGAGCATGACCAGTTCATCCAGGATATTCAGCCTTTTGAATTCGAGCTTTCCCACAGTGTGGACCCCGTTCATGGCGACTACTGGTCCGTGGAGGTGGACATCACCGGCCGGCCGCCATCCCATCCTCAATCGGCCTGGGGCTCCCCGGGGCGCTACGTCTACCGATACAGCCTGTCCAACCCGAACGCCTCCGGTCCCATCGACTGGATCATCGACCCCTTCGCCCGCGAATTCGGCATCGGCAAGCTCTCCGCCTTCACCCTGGGCTACCAGGACTATGTCTGGGACGCCAACGAACTGACCTGGAAAACACCGGCTGTGGAGGACCTCGTCATCTACGAGCTCATGATCACGGAATTCGGCGGCGATATTGAACGGACCATCGGCCTGCTGGACTACCTGGCCGACCTGGGAGTCAACTGCCTGGAATTCATGCCGGTCTCCAACGTCTCCAACACCGTGGACTGGGGGTTCCTGCCGCTGGGCTATTTCGGGGTGGACGAGCGATTCGGCAATCGGCGCGACATGCAGCGGCTGATCGACGCCGCCCATCAGCGGGGGCTCGCGGTTATCGTGGATTCGGTCTACGGCCATACCGACGAGCATTTTCCCTACCAGTATGTCTATGACCGTCTCGGCTATCACGAAAACCCGTTCATGGGGTCCTTCGCCAAGGACTATTTCGGACGGAGCACCGACTTCCGCCGGGCTTTCACCCGGGACTTCTTCTACACCGTGAGCCACCATTGGCTGGACTGCTACCATGTGGACGGCTTCCGCTACGACTGCGTGCCCAACTACTATGACGGGCCAACGGGGGACGGCTATGCCGCCCTGGTTTACCATACCTACCAGTCCGTCAAGGCCAGGCCGGGTGAGGCCTCACACTGGCAGCGGTTCTTCCGGGACGGCAGGATCAACCTCATCCAGTGCGCCGAACAGCTGGAGGGTCCCCAGGAAATCCTGGAGAAAACCTACAGCAACTGCACCTGGCAGAACGAGACCCTGGGGGCCGCCCAGGGCGTCGCCGCGGGTGGTGGCGACCGGCTCACCAGCCTGGGGCTCCGACTGGGGCTCATGGGCTATCCCGGCAGCGTCACGGTCCATGACGATACTCTGGCCAAAAGCGCTCTCCAGTACATCGAAAACCACGATCACTCCCGTTTCGTGTGCAACTTTGGTCGGTTCCTTCGGGATAACGACCTGCTCAGCGAGGGGGAGAGGGGGCTCTGGTACAAGGTCCAGCCCTACCTCATCGGCCTGTTGGCGGCCAAGGGCATCCCCCTCCTCTGGCAAGGCCAGGAGCTCGGGGAGAACTACTACGTCCCGGAGGCGGGGTGGGGGAGGGTGATGCTCTTTCGCCCGGTGCGATGGGACTACTTCTACGACCCCATCGGCAAGACCGTCATCCGGCTGGTGCGGCGTCTTCTGAAG
>JALOOX010000018.1 GCA_025454175.1 Syntrophobacteraceae bacterium
CGATTCGATCTCACGGGCCTTTTGTTTTCCCCCTCTCCCCCGATTTTGGGGGAGAGGGTCGGGGTGAGGGGGACGCCTCATTCAGCACCGTCAGCACAGCCTGCAACACCCCCTCCATTTTCTCGAAAACCTCGTTATTCCAAAATCTCAGGATCTTGTACCCCTGGCTCTCCAGGAAAAGCGATCGCTTTTTGTCCTCTTCGACGTTTTCAGCGTGCTGCCCGCCATCCAGCTCCACGATGAGGCGAAAATCGAGACAAACAAAATCGACGATAAACGGTGCAATGGGGTGCTGCCGGCGAAACTGAATCCGGAAAGACGCCTGCCGCGCACATGGTTCCAGAAAACCCTTTCAGCTTAGGTCTGGCTCCTTCGCAGCTCTCTGGCCCTTTGCTTCATCGACACCCCTCACCCTGCCCTCTCCCCTCGAGGGGAGAGGGTCTTCCCGGTCCGGACGGCCTCCCTCTTTACCGGCACCTCTCTCCCTGCCAGGGGAGAGGGTTCTTCAGTTGCAGTGGAGCTCGGATCGCGGGAACCTGGCCCAGTACGCCCAGGCGGAAATGATCATCCGGATCGGCCAGCTCCCAAGCTCGAGCTTGGGAGCCAGCAAGCGGTTAAGGACTTGCGCCCGGCGGTACTAGAGTGCAACCCGCTGAATTTTTTGGCTAAAAGCTGACATCTAATGTCCAATGGCTCAGCTGAGGTGAAAGGAAGCGCCGGGGAGGGGGAGAGCGCTCCCTGGGCGCGGTCGGGAGGCTCCCCGATATGGCGGAAGATCGGTTTCCCTGCTTGCCCTGAGACCGGCCGGGCACGGCAGCTCCCTTTATCCTCGACAGCCGTCCTGAACGATGAAAAGCGCCGGGGCTGGCGCTGCCCAGGGACCGATCAGACTCCAGCCCCGGGAATCGGTACGGCTTCGCGGAATAGGAAGTCCATCTCGTCACTAATAAGATATCCATTCCATCACCCGTCATGCCGGCATTTCTTAAACCGGCATGACGGCACCAGCGGCGGACACTCTATTGGAGTGAGTTGTGCCAGGCTCGAAACCGCCTACAAGAGGCCCCAGACGGTCTCGGCCAGGCCAATGGACCGGGTGGCCTCGAACAGCCTGAGGGCTTCCTCGCAGGCATGCTCCGAGATGCGCTTCTTGTAGCCGGTGGAGAGAGCATTGAATCGGGGCGCAAAGGCCTTGTTGGCATTCTTGATGTTCCCGCCCGTGTTGTTCGTCTCCACCGCCCAGCTCCACATCTCCTGCCAGAGCTCGTCCGGAACGCCACGGTACGGTCTCTTGATGTACTCCCGCTTTTCGTTGGTGATGGCATTGCCGTTCTGATTCATGCCCAGTCCAAACGAAATGTTCTGCCAGAGGGTCCCCACATTGCCCTTGCGGATTCCATACTGGATGAAGGAGGAGATCTTCTCCAGGGAAGTGCCCGTGATTCCGTGCTGAGCGATATCCACCGACCATGGCTGGATGGCGTTCCAGATGTCCCGGGTCAGGTCCAGCTGAATGCCTTCGTGAGCGGTCCCGAAATAGGTCCCGTGAATGGAGCCGTTGTTGATGGCCAGAAGGTTGGGTCGAATTCCCTTCTTGTCCAGCTCTCCGATGAACCATCTGGCTTCCTCCGGCTGAGTGAAACCCTCGGCGCTGCCGCTCTTGGCTCCGATTTCACCGAGCTCGACCTCGAGGTTCAGACCCCTCTCGATGATTGGCCTCGCCAGCTCCGAAGTGGCGGCCAGGTTCTTGTCATTCTCCATGTGAGAGGCATCGATGGCGAACGATGTGAAGCCGGCTTCCATCTCGTCGCCGATCAGCTTGCGAACGCCTTCCACATCCTCGGGCTTTTTAACCGTGATGTGATCGCCATGAATGGCGAAGGGAACCTCCGTATTGCCCAGCCTCTCGTTCTCCTGAACAATGAAATCGACGAAGGAATGCGGCGTGAATTCCGTGTAGCTCAGCTCGGACTTGGCGATCTCGTACATGACGGGGGCTCCGGCGGCCATGGACGCCACCACGATGCCTTCGACGGGAAGCCTGCATCGAATGTTGACGGCCATGATCATGGCGTCATGCTGCCTGGCGGCCTGAATCAGGGCCCTGCCGTTCACGAGGGGCGCCAGCGAGTTGGGGAATCGAGCCTTCACGTTCTCGGGGCGAATATCCTTCTTCATGGAAAACATGGTCTCCTCCTTTCGGGATTGATGAGCACCGACCTGATGGGGTCCAGGCCGCTGAAGCGTACCTTAACCAAGCGATCAGCATGCGGGGCCTCGTCGCATGAACCCCACGATGGATGAGCCAGCGGTTTGCGTGTTAGCGGTCAAAGGACCGCAAAGTTAGTCGATTTTAGATTTTCGGCGTTGAAAGCGCAAGGGGCAATGGCGCCAACGGAGCCAATGACGATGAGGTTTGAGCGGGAAGGGCATGCCGTTTCGGGAGTACTTTTACGCGGCTTTGGCCTGGATCATGAACTCCGCGTAGGTTCCGTCCTTGGGGGGCTGGATTTCGTGGTAAAAGGGTTTTTCGAGAAACAGGGCCACCTGGGTGGCACTTCGCCATCGTTTCATGGGGTCGCATTCCAGGCAGTTCATGATGAGCTCGTTCAGCTGATCCGGGATCTCCGGTCTCCACACCTTGGGAGGGGTCGGATACTGCTCGCAGTGCTGGATCTCGTATTCCTCGTAGGATGACGCGCTGAACGCGGGAACACCGGTGAGCATCTCGTAGAAGATGGCTCCAAATTGATAAAGGTCGGTAAACACCGGCGGTTTGCGTCGCGCCAGATACGTCTTGAACTGCTCGGGAGCTCGGTAGGCCAGGAACGGGAGGGGCAGTTTGCGAACGGATGTGTCCGCGGGATTGGCCTTCTGCAGCAAGCTCCAGAGGCCGGAATTGTAGATCTTCACGATGGGCTTTCGGTCGTGGAGCAGAACCCGGGACGGCCTCAGATCCAGATGAAAGATGTTTCGCACCTCGTCATCGAGACCCTTGTGCAGATGGAGATCGCCCAGCGCCTCGAGGAGCCGGTGGGCGATGAACACGGCGAGGCGGATGGGAAATGGACGCCCGCCCGTGAGGAGGTCCACGAGGGAGATGGGCAGGTTCTCACGAACGATGAAGAAGAGGTCGTCCCAATGGGCCAGGTCCAAAACCTTCACCACGTGGGCCGACGTGGTCATGCGCTGCGCATGGACCCATTCACCGAGCGTTCTGGGGCAGATGGACCGGTTGAACGGGGCGGCAAGAGTCTGGCCTGCAAAGCGTCTGCCGCTCTTCTCCTCCTCCAGCTCAAAGACCATTGAAGTGAGGCCGATGTGGAGCGGGTGCAGGATCCTGTAGACGTGGCCGTCGCCGGTGACAGGCGTTCCCTTCCCGTCCCTCCAGGACTGGATGGTCCTTCCGAGCAGCCCGCTGATGGAAGACTCGTCCAGCGATGCGATGGACTCGGCAACAAAATCCTTCCCGATGCCAGGAGGTGAGATGCCGACACTCTTAGCCTCCTGCCGGGGTCGCGTCACCGCGGTTTCGCGGGCGGCGTGCCTGATGCCGGACTTTCTGTTGGTCTGAGAGCATTTTGTGATCTTGAGAAGAATCTTGTGCTTCAGATCCGCCGGGATGTCCGGCTCGTTGTACACCAGGTTGTAGTAGTGAATCGCCTGGTCCCATTCCTCAAGAAATGACGCGCAGTCCCCACATCGTTCCCAGATATCCAGCACACGGTATCCAACGGCCGCGGCCCGTTTGAACTCCAGGATCGCTTCGTGGTAGAACCGCCCATCCATGAGTGCCAGGCCGTACTGAAAGATCTGCTCCCCACTCTGACTTTCGAAGGAAGGCTCATCGGGAGACTCTTCCGGGACAGCTTCCTCGCCGGGCTCCGTTGCCCCCATGTGCTCCAGCGTCGCCAGGATGTCTGATGTGAGCTCCAGTCGCTCCGTTTCGGGCAGGTCGCTCTGCTCGATCTCCCTCAAAAGCTCCTGGAGTATTTCAACGGCGCCGTCCTTGATTCCCTGCTCATGGTAAAGGCGTGCTTCGGTAAGCCGCTCACGGTATTGGGCCATGGCCTCTGTGGACATTGTCACTCCGTAAAGATTTCAGGAAGCGCACCCGGATGATTCGGAAGCGGCCAAATCTGATGGTCCACTGCTGTCGCCCGGGATTCGGCGGGAGCGGTCGTGATCAGTGTCGAGTCTCCTCCTGGTGCATCATTTCCAGCAGTTGGTCGACGTGGAGAACCTGGACCTCTTCCCCCCTGTCCAGATGAATCCGCCCGAGGATCGCGGAGGAATCCGACGTGAGTTCAATGGTCTCCGTCATCAGATCGACGCTGCCGGACTCGGACCAGATGATCCCATGCTGCTTTCCATTGCTGACCAGCACGGCCCCCTTGACGTCATCGGGCACCGGTTCGGCGATGTTCAGGCCGTTGAAGTACACGGGCATGAACTGATAAGCCTTGAGAGCTCCCGCGGGGAGCCCGATCCAGGTTCCGAACAGCCCCGCCTTGATGCCCTTGAAAAACGGCTTGAAGTCCTTGAGGAGTCCGTAACCTTTCCTTGAAATGCTCATCATCTTCTTCCCGTTGATGGGCTGTACCTTGACGACATTCGCCGAAAGGACCGCATACCGTCGACCCGCCAGGGTGATGAGGCAGACCTGCTCGCGCTGCATCCTTTTCGGGGAAGGAGCCGCGCTTGTGTCTGCACTGGGACGCCCCGCGGATTCTGCCGCGACGCCGAATCTGCCTTCATGTGGGCTGCCCTCGGCAACCGAATCATCACCTTTGAACTGAAGGCCTTTTTCATGGGCCAGGGCGGTCATTTGAGACCAGAGGGACTCCTGGGTACGCATCGATGCGACCTGCTGCTCCAGGCTCAACCGCACGGACTTGATTCTGTTCGTCAAGGGAGCCAGCGTCGGTTTGGAAACAAGGATTTCCTCCAGCTGGAAGAGGCGGTGGTTGACATCCTGAAGGCCCAGCAGCGTGGTTTTCAAATGGTGACCCGAATGCTCGATCCATCGGCCAAGATCCTCGGCTCCCCCCTCGAAGGCGGGCAATGCACCGCCGGCCGTGGCCTCTCCCGAAGCGGCGAATTCAGATTCCGTGGCCGCGCCGGCCGCCGTGAATGCAATACCCGGCCGGCTCTCCTTCTGAATCTGTGCATTCCTTATGGCCTGAACCCGGGCGATGAGCGCCTTTAGCTCGGATCGATCTCCGGAGGAAATCCCGTCTTTGCCGATGAGAAGGAACCTCTTGAGCAGCCCCTGGGCCTCCCTCATAACCTCGATGAGCTGGGGAGAAATGGTGTCCGGCCGCACCGACACCCGCTGAAGGACAGCTTTCATGATCTTGTAGAGGGATTCCGTCTCGGGCATCTTCAGGCAATAAGGTTCAAGCTTTGCCAGCACTTCGCCCAGGGCGGCGACGTTTGGAGACGAGAAATCCCAGTCGAAGCTGAGGTAGGAGGCCTGAAACGATTCGATGAGCTGTTCCAGTTCGTCGGGGGGCTCGACGGGGGATTCCAGCACCAGCGTGAGCTCGTCGGCTTCGTTTGAAGCCATGTCTTCAGCCTGAACCGCCCGCACCTCCACCGTCGATTCAATTGGGGAAGGAACCTGGCCGAGGGTGATCTCACCGGGTGCGGATTCCACCAGAACGGGAGCCGCGGCGGGCGTGTCGGAGACAATGGGTTTGGGCTGTTCAACCTCCATGGAAGGAGGCGCGGACTGAACCTTTATTTCAGCGTCGTTTCCCAGGGGAATGAACAGGTTGTCTATTTCCTTCTCGATTTCGAGCTCGAAAGTCCGGATGTCGAGCTCCAACCCGTTCTGTGCGCTCTCGTTGGCTTTAGCGTCTAACATGTCCTGTTCCTCTTGTGGTGAGCTGATGATCTGATCTTTTCACTAAGGGTCTGTATGATGAAGTGGCGCATCATGCCACGGTCTTTCACCTGACCTCGCCGCGGACTTTTTGAATAACGCCTTTCACGGTGAGCTTGCTGATTTCCCTGAGCGTCTCGTAAACCCCGACTCCCTTGACCGCGCTGGCCTCGAAGGTCGGCACCTTCAAATCGCGGTTCAGATCTTCCTCCATTTCCTCGACGGTCAAAAGAGGCACATTGGAGCTGGCGAGGTCCCGCTTATTGTACTGAAGCACAAGGGGAACCTGATGGATGTCCAACCCCTCATCCTGAAGGTTCTCTTCGAGGTTTCTCAGGCTTTCGATATTCTTCTGCCGCTGGATGCGCAAGGAATCCGACACGAAGACAACACCGTCCACCCCTCGCAGGACGAGCTTCCGGGTTGTGTTGTACATGACCTGTCCCGGGACCGTATAAAGCTGAATCCTGATACTCAGGTTGAGAATTTTTCCCAGGCTGAGCGGGAGAAAATCGAAGAAGAGCGTGCGGTCGCCTTTGGTGTCGATGGTGACCATCTTTCCACAGACCTGCTTGGACATGGACTCGTGCACCAGCAGAAGATTGGTGGTCTTTCCACCTCTGCCCGGTCCGTAGTAGACGATCTTTGCCTGTATCTCTTTCTTGCCCAGGTCTATAAATGCCACCGCTCGTTTCCTTCTTTTGAGCTCAGAATAGCCGTGAGCTGGTCAATCGCATTGGTCGATCGCAACCGGATCAGCCCCAGGGAGACATTGTCATCGAAGAAGGTGATGATGATGTGGTTGTCTCCGAGCTTGCTGAAATGAATGTTGGTTTTGTCACCCTTGTGGAAGAGCAGCGAGAAATCCGTTTCACCAACGAGACGGGCGATTTCCGCCGTGGCTGCGAAGTTTGCGGCCAGAAGCACTGCAAGGGAAAGGATGTCGGTTACCTCGAGGGTTCCCTGCTCCACGATGAGATTGCCAGATTGATCAACGATGATGACATGTTGGGCGCCGGCTTCGATCAGGTCTCGCTGGATGATGCCTTCCAGCCTCTCGGTCTTCTCTCTGGTCAGGACTAGGTTCATTACCCATTCTACCTTTTCGGATGAGATTAGGATGCGTGCTTGCTGCCAGTAGGCCTTTTTGGCATCCCAGCCAGATTGAAGATGCCAGAATCGCTTTGCCCCTCCTTATCGGCAGAACACCTGGAATACATTATGATTCCGTTCCGGAAAAATCAGTAAAGGGGATTTGCGATATAAGCTCCAACCATGCATCAGGAGCACATGTCCTCGTCGCGGAGGCGCAATGACTCCACCATCAGATGCTCGATGGGCTTGTCAATGGTTGTCGGCGGAGAGGTGCCGAAGGGGAGGGTTTCAAAGCTCCCGCTGTCCCAGCTCAGGATTTCGTAGACGGCCTCCTCCCCGGAATGATTGTCGGTTTCGGCATGTATGACTTCGCCGGACCTGATGAAGATCGTGCCGGAGCCTGTGGGTGCTCCGACCTGGAGGCGAAGATCGGACCTGGAATGGCAGAAGATTTGGATCACCTCGGCGAGGCCGACGCAGTTGACCGTTCCGTCGAAGCCCGAGGGAGCCGTATCGGTGGAGGCAGTGGGCGGCTGGCTCTCCAGTGTCGTTCCTGAAACCTTGGCCCCGTCCAGGATTGCGCCCCGAAGGTTGGCCATGCGCAGGTTCGCACGGGAGAGGTCTGCATTCCGCAGAATGGCGCCTTCGAGGTTGGCGCCTTCCAGGTCGGCCCCCTCGAGAAGGGCGCCCTCCAGGTTGACCTTGATGAGAATGGCTCCCACGAGTCTTGCGCCGTGAAGGCTGGCCCCGCGCAGATTTGCCCGCCTGAGATTCCCCCCGGTGATTTTGGTATAGTTGAGGTCGGCTCCTTCGAGGTTCGTGCCGACGATGCTGGCTCCGTCCAGGTTCGATCTCTCGAGATTGGCCCCTTTGAGATTGGCGCCGCTCAGATTCGAGTGGGACAGATTGGTGTGATTGAGATCGGCTCCGGCCAGCCAGCCTGCGTTGGACAGGTCGATTCTCGAAAGGTCCACGCCCTGGAGACAGACAGGTCCTCTTCCGGAGATGACCGCCACGAGGATTTGTTCACGACTCAGCTCAGCCATTGGCCATTCCCCCTCAATTCAATGATGATCTGGAGACCGGCGGACCTTGCGGGCGAAACGGCCTCTCAGCAATAATAGCTGTCATGGACAAATTCGGATTGAAGTGTTGGCGAGTCAAATTTAAAAATGCAGCGAATCGATGAAGTTGAGGACAATGGCTTCCGGGTGGTGGATTCCGTGTCCACCCTTGTTTCTGGAGAATCATGCGCGAAGAAGTGAAGAGCGGCTGCGGCGGATCGGATAGCAGAACTGCATTGGGCGAGGTGATGGAGCGCTATCCCTGCAGGTTGAACCCCTACCTCGCAAGTCTCATGGAGAGTGAATCCTGTCCCATGGCCAGGCAGTTCATGCCGGGGGTGGAGGAGCTGGACGAGTCATCGGGCTGGATCGATCCCCTGGCCGAGGAAGCCCTTTCTCCCGTGAGCGGGCTGGTGCACCGGTACCCGAACCGCGCCCTTTGGCTGGTTTCCCACGAGTGTGCGGCCCACTGTCGATTCTGTACGCGCAAGCGCAGGTGGAAGGGCGCCCGCGAGCTGTCGGAGGAGGAGCTCGGAGAGGGGCTGGCCTACCTCCGAAAGAACCCGAAGATCGTCGATGTGCTCCTTTCAGGGGGAGATCCGCTGCTCCTGCCCGCGGAAAGGCTCGATCGCATCCTCCATTCCCTGAGGAGCATTCCCCACATCCAGGTGATCCGCATCGGCACCCGTCTTCCCGGGGTGCTTCCGGAGGCGGTGACGCCCGAGCTGGCCGCGATGATCAGGAAGTACCATCCACTCTTCATGAATCTGCATTTCAATCATCCCCGGGAAATCACGGCCGAATCTCGTAGATCATGTGCGACGCTCGCCGACGCGGGAATCCCTCTCGGCAGCCAGACCGTCCTGCTCCGCGGCGTCAACGATGATGCGGCTGTTCTCGGAGAGCTCTTCCATGGGCTGTTGTCCATGCGGGTCCGCCCGTATTACCTGATGCAGATGGACCTCACCGCCGGAACCGGCCATTTTCGAACGCCCATTGCCGCCGGGCTGAAAATCCTGCTCGCCCTCCGAAACCGCATCTCGGGCATCGCCGTCCCCCAGTTCGTCATCGATCTGCCCGGCGGGCACGGAAAGGTTCCCCTGGTCCCCAACAGCATCCAGGCCATTCACGAGGATCGCGTCGAGCTCACGACCTATACCGGAAAGCGATGCACGTACCCGCTGCTGCAGGGTGAGCATGAGGATCTGCGCCGCCTGCAGTTCAGCTGAGCGGTGGGTCTCAGAGCCGTGCGTCCAGCGGTTGCGCGTAGCCCGTCAGCTCCATGTAACCGGCTCCCCTGGCCGGCTTTCCCCGCACCCGGCCTTCGGCGGAGATGCTTCCCTCCCAGTAGGTGATCCGGGTGCTGCCGGGCGTGTGAAGCTCCTGGTCCCTGATCCTGGGCGCCACTCGAATGTCGATCCGCAGTTTGGGGATTCCGATGCGCCATTGTGAGGGATAATCGGCGCCCGAGTGAGGACTCCTCCATCGATCCAGGTTTTCGGTCTCCAACTCTTCGCGGACCAGGTGCACGGACTCCCCCGAAGGGCTCACGAAAGTCCCCGCCGACTGAGGGCTGTAGCTTCCATCGCGGGTTCTGAGCAGGTAGACCATGAGCTCGGAACCGTCATCGAACTGGAGGCTGAACCAGTCCCACCCCACCAGATCCGCAGCCAGCGGCGCCGAGCTGAATTCATGGTCCATCCAGGCCAGTCCGTTGACCGGTATGGTCTCAGCCCCGATCCGGATGTGACCCTGGATTTGAAGCCGTGTGAACGAGTAGTAGCAGCTCGCCTGCTCCGGCCGGGGACCTTTTCGGCTGTAGCCCCTCTCTCCGTGCGCAACGAGAGGCTTCATCGGGACGGCTTCAAACTCGATGGCGAAGTGCTCCGAGCCGGCTTTCAGCCGGTGCACGGTCTCTCCGATGTCTGCATTCCAGTCATGGAGGAACACGATCGCAGACTCGGTGGATGTTTCCGCTCCCCCCAGACCCAGCGCCCCCCTCGTCACCCTTTCATCGTGGTGAAACTTCTGTCGGGACACATCGGAGACGGCCATGTGAGCCAGGTAAATCTGCTGCGTGCGCCAGGCCGAGGCCGGCTCGGGCCAGGATTCCTCCGCGCCGGGTGGACTGATCCGGCTGCGGAAGAAGGTCAGCTGGAACCCGAAGGGTCTTCCGTCCCCTGATTCGACGTTGCCGGTGTAGTACCACCATTCCGTGCGATAACCCGGATGGGGGCCGTGATCCCGGGGGAATTCGAGGCTGCAGGGACCCGAGACCTGCAGGTAGGCCGGCCCGGTGTCCGCCGCGGCCTGCCCCGCCGGCAGGAAGGCGATCAGGAGAATCCATGGCGCAAGAGCGATCATTTTTCCCTCAGAACCGCGGCGGACGACCTGGAGAAGACCAGCCGCGTTGCCGGTATGGTTGCCAGAAATGCCGTGGCCAGAATCAACGGCAGCGACGCGACGATTCCGGTCCAGTCGACGCCGTAAATGAAGGTCCAGCCGAAGGACTGCCGGTTGATCACGTAGATCAGGAGAAGAGAGAGAACAAAGCCGCAAGCCGTTCCGAGGCTCTCGCCCGCGGCCACCATGAGGACGGACTCCCAGAGGATCATGGCTCGGACTTGTCCTGTGCTGGCTCCAACCGCCATGAGGGTGTGCAGCTGATGCGCTCTTTCAAGCACCAGCACCGTGAGGGTCGACGTGATGCCGAGGGTTGCCACCACGAGGGCGACCACCAGCAGTACTCCGGTCACGGCAAAGGTCTCGTCGAAGACCTTGAGGATTTCCTCCCGCAGCTCACCCCCCAGCGTGGCGCCCACTTCAAGACCACGCTCGGCACAGAATAGCAGCACCGACCTTCGAAGCTGCCGCGCCTGCTCCTGAAAAGGATCCTCGGCGTTCATGACGATGCGCGCGCCGCTCCAGGCTCCATCCCCCGTAAGGGCCTCGAAAGCCGGAAGCGAGAAGTGGACCACTCCTCCGTGGGTGCGGTAATCCCTGAAGACGCCGAGCACGGGCAGATCCAGCTCGATCCCGTGAACGGCCAGGCGAAAACGGCTGCCCGTGCGGATTCTCATCTGATTGGCAAAGACCTCGGAGACGAGGAGCCCCTCCCCCCGGGCCAGCTGCGGCAGGATTTCCCCGGCGGAGCCCTCCAGCATCAGGAATGAAGCATGCTTGAGGAACATCTCGAAATCGATGGCCTCGAGCTGGTATGCCTTCTGGTCATGGCGCAGCACGATGCGCCGATAGGGCAACAGGTCGAGCCGGCTCGGATGGCTCCGAAGGAAGTCGACGAGCTCCTTGGGCACTGGGTCCTTGTACTGGTTCAGCGAGGCCATGTGGGGCTCGATGAACAGGTTCCCGCTGATGCTCTGGGTCACCCACGTTTCGACGGTGGTCCGGAAACTGTGGATCATGATGTTCAGGGCCACGAAGAGCGCAACAGCCGTTATGAGAGCCCCCACCGAGACGGCTGCCCGCTTCCCCGCATCCTTCACGTAGCGGCCTCCGAGGAATGCCGGCATGCCCCCGATCTTCCGAAGGAAGCCGGGAAACAAGGTGCCGATCCCCTTCAGGACGCCGGGGGAGAAGAACGAAAAGCCCAGGAAGAGCAGAAAGGTCGCAAGGTATCCGAAAAGGGGAATCCCCCGGACCGGGCGTACCAGGGAGAGGGGCCAGACCGCCAGGATCATGAGGATTGCCAGAAAGGCCGGAAGCCACACCCGCATCCCTCCCGACGACTCGGTGGCAAACATGATCATGGATTCGCGGGGAGGGACGCGCATGGCCTCGATGGCCGGTTTGGACGAAGCGACGAGGGAGACCGAAAGCGTCACGAGGAAGGAGAGGAGGAGCTCCTCGGGGGCCAGGGTCAAATCCTCGGGGGGCACCCTCACGAAGAGGAGCGTGATGGTTGAACGGATGCTGTCCAGGAGGCGCTGGATGATCAGGGAGCCCAGGGGGATGGCCAGCAGCCATCCCATCACGCCGAAGAATGCGCCTTCCGCCAGGAAGAGGGCCAGAATGGACCGAGCCGAGGCTCCCAGGGACCTCAGGATGGCGATTTCATGCCGGCGCGCCGTGGCGTTCAGCGTCACGAGGCTGTAGACCAGAAACATGCCGACAAAAAGGGATACGAAGCTCAAAATGGAGAGGTTGAGCTGATAGGACCGAATCAGGTTGGCGCCGCTCGAGCGACTCTCGCCGGGTCGCTCGAGCACGACCCCTTCGGGGAGCCCCATGAGCGGTGGCGCGGCTCTCTCACCGAGCATCCCCCTGAACGCGATGTCAATCCGGTCGACGAAGCCGTGGGCTCCCGTGAGCTCCTGGAAGGTGGAGATGTCGCACAGGGCTACCCGTCCGCCCTCGGCCAGCGCCATTCCCTCAGTCTCGAGAATGCCCACGACCCTGAAGGGCTTGACGGCGTTCACATGTTTCACGGTAAAACCGCTGCCGGTCTGAAGTCCCAGGCTTTGCGCCAGGGGTCGCCCGGCGAGCAGGGTGAAGGGCTCGGTCAGAAGCTCCAGGCGGGAGGCCGCCGAGGATTCCGATCCTGCCGTCTCGGCGGTCCACTGCCGCAATGCCGAGTCCAGGAGGGGATCGAAGCCGATGAGCAGGAACGGCTCCGCATCGGGACCGTCCGGCTGGACGTAGCTCATGAGCACCGGTGACGCGGCCTTGACGGACGGCTCCCTCAGAAGGCTGGCGATGATCTCTTCCGGCACCCGGCCCCCAGGCCGAGCCAGCGTCCATTCGGTCCTCCCGGTGATGGAATCCATGCTCCTGCTGAAGCTCTGGAGAGAAGCGTCCACGGCCAGGCGGACACAGGTGAACACCGCAGCCCCAAGGGCGACTCCGAGCAGGACCGTGAGAGCGCGCCACCGGTGGGCAAGCATGTGGCGCAGGCTGAACCACACCCAGAGTCGAAGCAGAAGCCTCAGCTTTCCCATGACGGCCTCACGATGCCCCCGTCGCGAAGGGTGACGACCATGGTGGCCAGGCTGTCGGCCATTTGGCTGTGGGTGGCCAGAACCAGCGTTCTTCGGAATACCCGGTTCATATCGCGGAACAGCTCGATGACGAGCTCCCCATTGCGGCTGTCCAGGTTGCCGGTGGGCTCATCGGCGAAAATGATCCTGGGCTCATTGATGAGGGCCCGGGCGATGGCCACCCGCTGCATTTCACCGCCGGAGAGCTGGGCCGGGAGATGGTGACGTCGATGATCAAGCCTCAGCCAGTCCAGCAGCTCACGGGCTCGCGCCTTCACCGCCCGCGCAGGCCGATTGGCCAGAAAAGCCGGCAGACAGACGTTTTCCATGACGTCCAGGGTGGGCATCAAATTGAACGACTGAAAAACCATTCCGACCATTTCCCTCCGGTAGCGCGTCATCTCATCAGGGCCCGAGCCGGCAAGATCCCGACCGTCCACGAGAATGCGGCCACTCGTCGGGCGGTCGAGACCTGCCAGGAGCGAAAGCAGCGTGCTCTTTCCGGACCCGCTGTCCCCTTTGAGCACGACGAAGGCCTCCTCAAGGATGTCGAGGCTCACCTCGCGGAGGCCGATGACCCTCGATTCCCCCATCTCGTAGATCCGCGTCAGGCTTTCGGCCCGGATCAGGAATTCGTTTCGGCTGTCTCCCATGGCCGGCGTCTCTATCGATGGCGGCGGCGCCGCAAGGTCGGCTCATCACTCACATGGTCCCATTGAACAACATAACAGCTTCATGTAAAGTCATCATCGATCAGAATTCAAGGGGTGAAAGCCGAAGTCGACGGCCGACGGGATGGCCGGAGCCCAGTTTTGCCGACCCTTTTTGCATCAGGCGCGGAGTGAGGCATGGACCTTCGTGTGTTCGAGCAGATGGATGCCCGGCGGTTGCGCGAGTACCTGGAGTTTCTTCTCTGGCATTATCGGGTGGTGGACGCCTTCTGGTTTCTCTACATCGAGGACAAGTTCGGGGTGGCGACGGCCGAGTCCTTGAACCAGCAGGTTTGGGGCAAGGTGGCGAAAATGGCCGCCAGGGACATCAAGAAACGTTTCGACATTCAGGAAAAGGGCCTGCCCGGTTTTCTGAAGGCCCTGAGGCTCTTTCCCTGGACCGCCATCGTGGGCTACGAAATCGAGGAAAAGCCGGACGAGCTCATCCTCACGGTTCCAAACTGCCCGCCCCAGGAAGCGAGGATACGACACGGTCTCGGCGAATACGTCTGCAAGGACATGCACCGCGACGAGTTCACCCGCTTCGCCCACGAGATCGACCCCTGCATCCAGGTCGAATGCCTCTACGCACCGCCGGATCCTCACCCCGAGGACCATTTCTGCAAATGGCGCTTCAGCATGAAAGGCTGAGAACCTTTCGGGGAATGGCTCCTCCCCGCCGGTCCGCCATTGCCAGGCAGGCTCCGACGCATGAACTCTGGGGTTTGACATGAGGGAGTGTGCCCAGAGGGGAAGGCATATCGCTGCAGGTCGATGGGTGTTTTCCCATCGAGAATCGTCCATGTTCCCCAGGGAACGGGAGATAGGCTCCCGCAACCAAAAAACGCTACAGCAAAGGAGGGCAAATGATGAGGCGCAAGTACTGGTTAGCAATGGTCGCGGCGTTGGCGTGTGTCCACTTCCTGGCGGGGCTCGCCCTGGCGGCTCCCCCGCCCCAGCTCGCCGGCACCACGTGGACGCTCATGGGCAAGGGACGGATCTCCATGCAGCGGGTCGGCAACATGCCCGTGGTGGGCGAGCTGTATCTGTCCTTCGATGAACAAGGCAACGTCTTCCTGGAGGATGAAGCCGGGTATGTCCTGGAAGGGACATACACGTGCGATGCCCGGGGCAAGCTCCAGATCACCATCGCACCGGATACCATCCAGGATTTTGTCTACGCGAACCTGGGCGATTTCATCCATCCGTACACTCCCGAGATGCTCGATCTCACCTTCACGGTCCAGACCATGACCATCACGGGACGAGTCACATCGGGTCGACGGGGGGCGGCCATGACACTGACGCTCAATCTCAGGGCCAGCGTGGGTTTTGACATCGACGGGCGGGTCTGGAACGGCCAATTGAGCTATCGGCTCGGCGCCAGGGGTGCCATGGACAACTGATTCGGCTCATCGCCTGTAATGGAGCTGGCACCGGAGCGGAAGGTCCCCTGCCAGCTTCCGGGCTTCCCTTTCGACTTGCTCGTACTCCCGGGGATTGTGGATCACCCCTCGGAGGGCGATGCCGGTGCCGTCAAATTCCACATCCAGGGTCGGAATGAACAATCGCGGGTTGGTCAGAAGGCCTGCCTTGATGCGCGCCGCCTCTCCCCGCATTCTGATGGGCTCGCGGCACTCCTCGTCGCAGAGGCCATCCCACTCCCGGAGCAGCTCGACCAAACGCTCGACGACCTCATCCAGTGGCTTCGATCCGGTGTCGAAAATCTGGTCGTATTCGAGGGGATCGTTCCAGTCCTTGCCGTAAATGGAATGGATGAAGCCGGATCGCTCCCGGTCACTCTTATCGATGAGCCATAGCGCCGTGTTCTCATTGACCGACTCCCGGACCATGATGCGGCTGATCCTGCTTTCGATGGGTGCGGTGATCCGAGCCCTCAGGGCATAGGGGATATCCTTCATCAGGAAATTGGCGCCACGCCCCAGGAGAACCACGCGGTCCCGCAGGGCGTATTTGAATAGAATGCTTTGAATCAAGGCCACGAAGCCCCGGAAAGACCAGTCGTACTTTTCCCAGGTCGAGGGAGCATGTTCGTCCAGGTCCTTGCTCCACTGCTCCCATTGCTGGCCGTGAGCCCGCATATCCGCCAGAAGCCGCTCCTTGTCCACCACCTCATGGCCCAGGGATTTGGCTACCGCCAGGGCGATCTCCCGGCCACCGCTTCCGAGCTCTCTCGAAATCGTCAAGACAGCCATGGCGAATCACTCGGCCCTTTCAGTCCGCACCGCGGGCTCCGCGTGTGCGTGAAAGCATTCCGCCGCCTTCCTGCAAGTCAGCCATCTCATCCAGAGCTTGCCCGCCACGATGACAACGACGGCAAAAAAGGCCTGATTGGCGACAATGACCCACGGACTTGGGTTCAGCCATTGGACGACGAACGGATCCGTGATCATCATCTCTCCGCCCACTTTTCCGAGAATGGCGGCGCCGATGGTGATGATGATGGGATATCTGTCCATGAGCACGCAAATCAGATTGCTTGAAAAAACCACGAAGGGAATGCTGAGGCCGAGGCCGACCAGGAGCAGGAAGAGATTGCCCTCGGAAGCCCCTGCCACAGCCAGCATGTTGTCCACGGCCATGGTGATGTCGGCGATCACGATGATCCTGATGGCCTGGCCCAGGGTGGCGGGCTTCTTCGGAATGTCTCCCTGGGGGGCGCCCTCGACGAAAAGCCTGACGGCGAGCCACAGGATGAGCGCGCCGCCGGCCAGTTTGATGAAGTTGATGAGCAGCAGCCGGGCGACAATGAAGGTGACGAGCACGCGCAGGATCACCGCGGCCGCCGAGCCGAAGACGATCCCCTTGAGGCGCTCTTCCCTGGGGAGAGTCCGAACGGCCATGGCGATCACCACGGCGTTGTCACCGGCCAGGATGAGATCGATGATGACGATGTCGAGGAGGCTGGCCAGAAAGGCCCAGTCGAGGCTGATCGAACCGATGGCTCCGAGATCCAATGCCATTTCGCTCACCTTTTTCGATGGCCCGACGAGAAAGCTTGGTCCGGATAGATCCATCATCTTTTACGACACTCGCTCCGGGTTGCGCAAGATGATATCTGAGGTCCGCCCTCGTGAGGGTCAGCCTGGATCCGTTCTCACACGAGCGCTGCTCCGCTGCCGAGGGGCTCGAATTCGCCTTGATTTGTTGTGGAGTGACGGAGTAAAGGAGACGTCGAGTGAAGGGCTGATGGCGGCAACGGCATCAGGATTCTGGCCGGTGAGCTGTACAGGCCCCTTTCGGCAACAAGGTGACGGATCGGATTGAGTACAACTTCACAGAATAAGATGTGCACTTCGTCACTCGTCATGCCGTGGACACTCTATTGGGTTGAGTTGTATTGAGTCAGCAAATCATATCAAAGCTGAAACAGCTTGGAGAAAAGATGGATAAGAGTTGGTACCAGAAAGATATGGAAAGAGTCATTTCCGATCTGGAATCCTCATTGGAGGGAATCAGTACTGAAGAGGTGAGTAAACGCCTGGAAGTATATGGTCCGAATCAGCTGGAAGAAAAGAAGAAGAAAACCATTTTTGGCATGTTGCTCGACCAGTTCAAGGATTTCATGATCCTGGTGCTCATCATTGCGGCCGTCATCTCGGGATTCATAGGGGAATTATCTGATACGATAGCCATCCTGGTTATCGTCATTCTCAATGCCGTCATTGGCTTTGTTCAGGAGTACAGGGCCGAGAAAGCCATGGCGGCTCTCAAGAAGATGGCTGCACTCTCGGCCACGGCCATCCGGGACGGTCAGCATCAATCCGTGCCCACGGCCGATCTTGTGCCCGGGGACGTGGTGCTGCTCGAGGCGGGCATGGTCGTTCCCGCCGACATGAGGCTTCTGGAAGAAGCGCACCTGAAACTGGAGGAGGCGGCCCTGACCGGTGAATCGCTGGCCGTCGAGAAGCACACACATGCCATCGAGGACCCCCTTCTGCCCCTGGGCGACCGAAGGAACATGACCTACAAGGGTACGTTCGTCACTTACGGTCGCGGTATCGGCATGGTTGTCGCCACCGGCATGAGCACGGAGCTCGGCAAGATAGCCACCATGCTGCAGGAAGAGGAAGAGGTCAGGACTCCCCTGCAGAAGAGGCTCGCCAGTTTTGGGCAGAAGCTGGCCCTCGTGGTTATTGCCATATGCGCCATAGTCTTCGCGTTCGGCATCATGAGGGGAGAGCCGCCTTTCCTGATGCTCCTCACGGCCATTTCTCTCGCCGTTGCCGCCATCCCGGAGGCCCTGCCGGCGGTGATCACCATCTCCCTGGCCCTGGGAGCCAAGAAGCTCGTCAGGCAGAATGCTCTCATCAGGAAGCTCCCCGCCGTCGAAACCCTCGGATCGGTGACTTACATCTGCTCCGATAAGACCGGGACCCTCACCCTCAACAGGATGACCGTGGCCGGTATTTTCGTGGATGGAAAGCTGATGGTCCCGGAGGATCTCCGTGCCGCCGCAGCGGAAATGCTTGAAGAGGGGAGCCCGGAGTTTTCACGGTCTGCCCGGGTGGAGCTTTTCAGGGCCATGGCCCTGAGCAACGACGCGCAGCCGGGAAATGATGACACGGTTCTGGGCGATCCCACGGAGATCGCGCTCTTCGAGATCGCCCGTGATCACGGCTTCGACAAGAGGATGCTCGAAAGGGACTTTCCGAGGGTGGCCGAGCTTCCGTTCGATTCCGAGAGAAAGTGCATGACGACCTTCCACCGCCTGCCCCCTTCAACCCAGGGGAACGGAGGCTTCGTGTCCTTCACCAAGGGGGGCGTCGATGTCGTCGTCGACAAGTCCAGGGCGGTTTTGACGTCTTCGGGGCTCGAAGCACTGGATGCCGGCAGGCTCAATGAAATCAACGAGGGCATGGCGGCCGGGGGGCTCAGGGTGCTCTGCATTGCCATGAGAAAGTGGGACGCTCTGCCCGAGGAAATGACCCACGAGCACGTGGAAAGCGATCTCACCGTTCTGGGTCTCGCCGGCATGATGGACCCGCCGAGGGAGGAGGCCAAGGAGGCCGTGGCCATGTGCAGGACGGCGGGGATCATTCCCGTCATGATCACGGGGGATCATCCCATCACGGCCACCACCATCGCCCGGCAGCTGGGAATCCTCAGGGACGGTTCGAGGGCCGTCATCACCGGCCGCGAGCTCGAGGAGCTGAGTATCGAGGAGTTCGAGGAGAGGGTCGAGGGCATCAGGGTTTACGCCAGGGTGGCCCCCGAGCAGAAGCTGGCTATCGTCAAGGCGCTCCAGGACAGGGGGCAGTTCGTGGCCATGACCGGCGACGGGGTCAACGACGCCCCGGCGTTGAAGCGGGCGGACATCGGCGTGGCCATGGGAGTCACGGGGACCGACGTCTCCAAGGAAGCTGCCCACATGATCCTCCTGGACGACAATTTCGCCACCATCGTCAAGGCCGTCCGGGAAGGGCGGCGCATCTTCGACAACATCCGGAAATTCATCAAGTACACCATGACGAGCAACTCCGGCGAAATCTGGACCATATTCCTGGCGCCCTTCTTTGGACTCCCCATCCCGCTGCTGCCCATTCACATCCTCTGGATCAACCTGGTGACGGATGGTCTGCCGGGACTGGCCCTGGCGGTGGAGCCCGTGGAAAAGGGGGCCATGCAGAGGCCTCCACGACATCCGAAGGAAAGCATTTTCGCCCACGGGCTCGGCATCCACATCATCTGGGTGGGGCTGCTCATGGGATTTGTGTCCATTTTTGCCCAGGCGTGGTCCATCCAGACCGGCATCGCCAACTGGCAGACCATGGTTTTCACGGTCCTCTGCCTGAGCCAGATGGGACACGTCCTGGCCATCAGGTCGGAGACGGAGTCGCTCTTCACGCAGGGTCTTTTCAGCAACAAGCCCCTGGTGGGCGCGTTTCTCGTCACCTTCGTTCTTCAGATGGCCACGATCTATGTGCCCTTTCTTAACCCCATCTTCAAGACAGCTCCCCTCACCCTGTTCGAGCTGGGCTTCACCCTGGTCCTGTCCGTCGTTGTCTTCGTCGTTGTGGAGATCGAGAAGCTGTTCAAGCGGCGCAGATTGAGACTTGGAAGAGATGTCGAAGAGACCCTTTGAACGGCCGCCGACCTCAGTTTTCGGAACCTGTCGATGTTCATTTGGCCACTGCATCGGAGGGAAGGGGAACGACCTCCAGGTGTGGACGCCACTTTTCCACCGTCCTGGTGCCGATTCCATGGATGGACCGCAGCTCATTCAGCGCCGTCCATGGCTTTTCGGAGCGTCGTTCGACGATGATCCGGGCCCACTCCGGCTTCATTCCCGGAACCAGGAGAAGCTCTTCCGTCGAGGCCGTGTTCGGGTCGAGCTTGAAGCCCAGCACAAATCGGGCGCCGTCGTCCATTTTCCCGACGGCCACCTCCGCGGACATGCCCGGAGCTCGGGAGAGGTGAATGCGCTCCCCCGTCTTCAGGCGGTGCTTCAGGACCCCCTCGGGGACGACCCTTTCTGTTCGTGTCGGCTTCCAGCCTGCCGCGGCCAGGGCATCGGCAACCGTCGTGCCGGGCTCCGCCAGGACATGAATGCCGGGGTGTGGCACATCTCCCACGACATCCACGATCACGCGGGGAGGGGAGGGACCTTCGGGAGGGAGGGTGGAGCGCCAGGCGCGCAGCAGGAGCACGCTGAAAACGAGGGCGGCCAGGAGGGTGACGGCCGCCCACTGCCTTTTGGGGATCGCTCGTTTCAGCATTTACATTGTTGCTGCTCTGACTTGTACATTTTGTAGTTGATACTGTCCACCAGGGCCTGCCAGCTCGCCTCGATGATGTCGTGGGAGACCCCGACGGTGCCCCACTGGTCCGCGCCGTCGGTGGATTCGATGAGCACGCGCACCTTGGCGGCTGTTCCGTCCCGCCCCGGAAGAACCCGGACCTTGTAATCGCTGAGCTCCATGCCCTTGAGCTCCGGGTAGAACTTGTCCAGGGCCTTGCGGAGCGCGTTGTCCAGTGCGTTCACGGGACCCTTGCCCAGGGCGGCCGTGTGCTCCTCGCTTCCCCCCACCTTGACCCGGATCGTGGCCTCGGCGATGGGCGGCTGGTCGTCCCGGGTCTTCTGGTCGATCACCCGGAATCCCACCAGCTCGAAATAACGCTTGCTCCGCCCCATGGCCTTGTTGATGAGCAGCTCGAAGCTGGCCTCGGCCGCCTCGAATTGAAAACCCTGGTTCTCGAGATCCTTGAGCTCCTCCAGCACCTGCATGGCCACCGGGTCGCTCTTGGACAGGTTGAGCCCGTAATCCTCGGCTTTGCGCTTGATGGTGGCCCGTCCCGAGAGGTCCGAGACCAGGATGCGGCGCCGGTTGCCCACCAGCTCGGGCTCCATGTGCTCGTAGGTGAGAGGGTTCTTCTCCACGGCGCTGATGTGCACCCCGCCCTTGTGGGCGAAGGCGCTCCGCCCCACGAAGGGCTGGTATCGGTTGGGCGGCATGTTGGCGAGCTCCATGATATAGCGGCTGACCGGGCGGAGCTTCTTCAGGTTGTCGGGCGGGAGGCACTGGAAGCCCATCTTGAGACAGAGGTTGGGGATGATGGAGCACAGGTTGGCGTTGCCGCAGCGCTCCCCGACGCCGTTCATGGTGCCCTGAACCTGCAAGGCCCCCATTTCGACGGCCGTCAGCGAATTGGCCACGGCCAGGTCTCCGTCGTTGTGGACGTGGATTCCGAGAGGCGCCTCGGGGTATCGCTCCCTGACCACCCGCATGGTCTCGCGAATCCGCTGCGGAAGACTCCCGCCGTTGGTATCGCAGAGCACCAGGCATTCGGCTCCCGCCTCCAGAGCCTTGCCGAGGGTCGCCAGCGCGTACTCCGGATTCTCGTGGAAGCCGTCGAAGAAGTGCTCCGCGTCGTAAAAAAGGGTCTCCACGTGGGGGCGCAGGAACGCCAGGCTGTCCCGGATGAGCTCCAGGTTGCGATCGAGCGTCGTGTGGAGAGCATCCCGGACGTGGACGGTCCAGCTCTTTCCGAAAATGGTGACCACAGGCGTCCTGGCCGCAACGAGAGCCTTGAGGTTCTCATCGGCCTCGGCCGACTTGGTGTGATGATGGGTCGCTCCGAAGGCCGCCACGCGGGCCGTTTTCAGCTGATAGTTGCGAATCTCGTCGAAATAGGCCACGTCCTTCGGGTTCGAGCCGGGCCATCCTCCTTCCACGAAATGGATTCCAAGATCGTCCAGCTTCAGGGTGATGCGGATCTTGTCCTCCAGCGAGAGGGAGAAATCCTCGGCCTGGGTACCGTCCCGGAGCGTTGTGTCGTAGATCTTCACTTCATGCATGAAAAAACCCTTTCACTGTGGCATCAGAGCCGGTCTATGACTCCTCCTTGACCTTCATCACGCCCCCGGGCGGCTCCTTTTCGAGCTCGAAGGCATCGTGAAGAACCCGCACGGCCAGCTCGGTATATTTCTCGTCGATGATGGCCGATATCTTGATCTCGGAAGTGGTGATCATCTTGATGTTGATGTTCTCCCGGGCCAGCGTCTCGAACATCTTGGTGGCCACGCCGCTGTGATTGCGCATGCCCAGGCCGATGATCGAAATCTTGGCGATGTCGGGATTGCTGTGAACGGTTCCCGCGCCGATTTCCGCCGCAACACCCTGAGCGATGGCGATGGTTTTCTCGTAGTCGGACTTGGGCACGGTGAAGGACATGTTCACCACGCCGGGGGTGCTCCCGCTCCCTTGCACGATCAGGTCCACGTTGATGTTGGCGTCCGATATCGGTCGGAACAGCCTGGCCGCCATGCCCGGCACATCGGGAACGTTGGTGACCGTGATGCGGGCTTCGTTTCGGTTGTAGGTGATTCCGGAAACCACCACTCTTTCCATATCGTCATCCTCCTTGGTGACCAGAGTTCCGGGTGCGTCGATGAAAGAGGAGAGCACCATGATGGGCACATGGTATTTCATGCCGAATTCGACGGACCGCAGGTGGAGCACCTTTGCTCCCATGCTGGCCATTTCGAGCATTTCCTCGTAGCTGATCTTTTCAAGCTTGCGCGCCTTGGAGCAGATATTGGGGTCGGCGGTGAAGACCCCTTCCACGTCGGTGTAAATCTCGCACAGGTCGGCTCCAAGGGCGGCGGCGAGAGCCACGGCCGTCGTGTCCGAGCCCCCGCGCCCCAGGGTGGTGATATTGCCCTCTTCGTCATATCCCTGAAACCCGGCCACGACCACGATCTTCCCATCGTGGAGCTTATCCATCACGGGCAGGGTCTCGATCCAGTGGATCCGGGCCTGCCCGTAGCAGCAGTCGGTGATGATGCCCGCCTGGTAGCCCGTCATGGAAACAGCCTCGTACCCCATGTCCTTCACGGCCATGCTGAAGAGCGCCACCGTGATCTGCTCGCCGACGGACAGCAGCACATCCAGTTCGCGAGGGTCCGGCTTAGGGGTCATTTCACGGGCCAGGCGAATGAGTGAATCCGTTTCTCCGGCTCTGGCCGAGAGTACCACCACCAGGTCATCCCCTTTTCGTTTGCGGGAAATGACGCGCTCCGCCACCGCTCGAATGCGCTCGACATTGGCGACGGATGTGCCTCCGTATTTCTGCACTACAAGTGCCATGGGCTATGGAACCTCCTCTTGAGCGATATGGGCCTTGGTGGGCCTTGGCGCCGATTCTGACGATCCTGTTCGAGTTGAGGCCACCAGAAAATCACATCGAACATCGGGCGAAATATATTTTACTAGCACAGAAGACCGCCGGCGGGTACTGCAAATTTGGGCCCCCCCGGCGAGGGGCTGCAGCCTGCTTCTGGTTGCATGCAAATGCATTGCTGCCACCCGGAAATCAGGCGAGCACGAATTGCCAGGAGCGTCACCGTTTGCTGTCGGCCTCTTGTTCACTCTATTCTCAAAGAATAAGAAGGAACGAGAAGGATCATTCCAGAGAATTGCGGGCCAGATCGTCCGGTTCTGAATGTCCCATCTCCTGTTTCTGCGAGGTTTTTTCCGATTGAAAAGCATGCAAGCCTATTGCATGATGATTAAGCTGTGTGGACTGGATCCTTTCCAGTGAAGAATTTCGGCCCTTCTCATTTTCGTGGATTGATACACGATTTCAATGGTGCCCGGCGTTGGAGCAAGTCCAAAAGGTCCTATATCCAGGACGGAGCAAAAGATTCATGTGCCAACTCTGCGATTACCCCGAGATGCTCAAGCATGTCGACCTGGCTCCGCTGCCGAACCGGGTGGCGGTCTTCGAGATCGTCGGCAACAGCCCCGCTCCGCTCAGTGTGCAGGAGATCTTCGAGATTGTGCGGAGATCCCAGCGAATGAACCGCGTGACGCTCTATCGAATCCTGGATCTTCTGGTTGAAAAGGGGCTGGTGCACAGGATCAGCGCGGGAGACCGGTCATTTCGCTATGGGCTGGCTCCAAATGCGAACCATCCCAACCACCCGCATTTTTACTGCAACCGGTGTGGAAACATGGAGTGCCTGGCTCCGGAGGCCGTGAACGTGGACACTCGATCCGTCGAAAGAACCTTCCCTGCCTTGATCGAAAGAGTTGAAATCCGCCTGGACGGGATCTGCAGGAGCTGCCTGAGAGGTCGGAAAAGCGGTCCGCACTGAACGCACGGTCAGTGCCCAATTGGAATACCTTCATGAGGAGGACTACATTATGACGCGCCGTTGGTTGTCTTCACTTGTGGCTTTAGGGATGCTGGTGTTATTGTCGGCCGACCCGGGCGTAACGGCTTCGAGCCAGGGATCGGGGGATTCCGGCCTCAAGGTGCTGGCCATTGAAACGTTTCTCGCCCACATCGCCCAGCATGTTGCCGGTGAGCGGACCAGGGTGGATGCGCTGCTCCCCGTCGGGGCCGACCCGCACAGCTTCGAGCCCACGCCGGCCGACGTGGCCAGGGTGGCGGAGAGCAACGTTCTGGTCATTCACGGTGCCGGACTCGAGGAGTTCCTGGACCAGCTTCTGCGGAATGCCGGGGGGACCCGTCGAGTGATCGACGTATCCGCCGGA
Source organism: Syntrophobacteraceae bacterium (assembly GCA_025454175.1). Lineage (GTDB taxonomy): Bacteria > Desulfobacterota > Syntrophobacteria > Syntrophobacterales > Syntrophobacteraceae > JALOOX01. The sequence continues at coordinate 24,775 of JALOOX010000018.1, forward strand.
CTTGAGTCACGGTCCCCGAGGAAGGGAGAGGTGGCGGAGGCTCACGGGAAGCACCATCATGACGAGGCTGAACATCATCATCACGAGGGCGATCCCCACTTCTGGCTTTCTCCGATCCATGTCATGACCTACGTAACGACCGTCCGGGATGGATTGAGCCAGTCCGACCCCGCCGGAGCAGCAATCTATGCGGCCAATGCCGAGGCTTACATCGCACGGTTGAAGGAGCTGGACCAGTGGATTTTCGATCAGGTGAAGCAGGTTCCCGAAAAGGATCGACTTCTGGTCACCAACCACATGAGCTTCGGGTATTTCGCCGACCGATATGGCTTCCGGATCGTCGGCACCATCATGCCCGGCGTGAGCACGGGCGCTTCCCCCTCGGCCAAGGAGCTGGCGCGGCTGACAAAGAAGATCAAGGCAACGGGGGCCAAGGCCATATTCCTGGAGACCGGCACGAATCCGCGGCTGGCCGATCAGGTGGCCAGGGAGACAAAGATCCGGGTGGTGACGGAGCTCTTCACCCACTCGCTCACGGAGCCCGGTGGGCCGGCTCCAACGTATATCGACATGATGAAATACAACACGACGGCCATCGTGAACGCGCTCAAGTGACGTCATCGGGAATGGAGCATTGACTTTTCGATGAGCTCCTCAGAAGCAAGGACCTGCGCCTGGGCGCCGGCTCACCTGGTGGTGGAGGGCGCCACGGTGTCTTACGGGGACAAGCCGGCCCTGAAAGAAGTGACTTTCTGCGTGCCGGTGGGGACCAGCGTTGCGGTGATCGGACCCAACGGTGCGGGCAAGTCCACGCTTTTCAAGGCCATGGTGGGACTGCTGCACCTGCAGGCCGGTCAGATCATGATCCACGGTCTGCCCCTGGGACATCATCGGGACTGCGTGGCCTACGTGCCCCAGCGTGAGGAAGTGGACTGGCGCTTTCCCGTTACCGTGGCGGACGTGGTCATGATGGGCCGCTACGGACGCCTGGGATGGTTCAAGCGGCCCGGGAAGCACGACCGGGCCGTTGTGGCCCATTGGCTGGATCGGATGGGGATCAGCGACCTGGCTTCCAAGCCCATCGGCGCCCTTTCCGGTGGTCAGCAGCAGAGGGCTTTCCTGGCCAGGGCTTTGGTCCAGGAGCCGCACATTCTGCTCATGGATGAACCTTTTACCGGGGTTGACGTGTCCACCCAGGAGGCGACCCTGGATCTTTTTGAAACCCTCCACGATCAGCAGGTGACGGTACTGGTGTCGACTCACGATCTCAAGCTTTCGGCAACACGCTTCGATCAGGTGCTTCTCCTGAACCGCCGCCTGATCGCCTTTGGACCGGCCCGGGAGGCCCTCACGTCCCAGACCCTTGCCGAGGGTTTCGGGGGCCAGGTGCTTTTCGTCAATGGCGCGGTGGTGGTCGACAAGGCCGCCCACGTGAGAAAGCCGTACACGGAATAGGACCATGCTGGACTGGCTGTTTGAGCCCCTGAGCTACGGCTTCATGCAGCGGGGCCTCGCCGCATCGCTCATGGTGGGTGTGCTTTGCGCCGTCATCGGATGCTACGTGGTGCTCCGTTCCATGGCCTTCCTGGGCGATGCCATGGCTCACGCCATCCTTCCGGGCGTAGCCGTGGCTTATCTCCTCAAGGGGAGCCTGTTCATCGGCGCGCTGGCCGCCGCCCTGGTCGTTGCCCTCGGCATCGGCTTCCTTTCGCGCCAGGGCACCATCAAGGAGGACACGGCCATCGGCATTCTTTTCGCCGCCGCCCTCTCCCTGGGCATCGCCCTCATCAGCTCGGCCAAGACCTACGCCACGGACCTCACCCACATCCTGTTCGGGAATGTGCTGGGAGTGAGCTCGGGGGATCTGTGGCTCACCGCCGGTGTGGGCCTGCTGGTCCTGACCTTGATCGTGCTCTTCTACAAGGAGCTGCTGGTCATCTCCTTCGACCCGGTGCTGGCGGCGACACTGCGGCTGCCCGCCGAACGGTTGCGCACGCTCATGCTGGTCCTGATCGCCCTGACCATCGTCGTGTCCCTTCAGACCGTCGGGGTGGGCCTGGTGACCGCCATGCTCGTGACCCCTGCGGCTACCGCCTCGCTCCTGACACGGCGCCTTCCTTCGATGATGGTCATTTCGGCCGCCATGGGGGCCCTCTCCGCCATCATCGGCCTTTTTCTGAGCTTCCATGTCAACATCGCCTCGGGAGCTGCGGTGGTGATGACCGCCACATTCCTCTTTATGGTGGCTTACCTCCTGGCACCGCATCGAGGCGTTCTTTGGCGTACCCTGCGCCGGAAGGGAACGCCGGACTGAATCGACGTCGGGGAGCTCAATGACCCAGGATTTTCAGATTTTCATCTCGACGGTGATCGCCATTTTTCTGGAGGCGTCACCCTTTCTCATGCTGGGCTCACTCCTCTCGGCCATCTTCGAAATCTACGTGCCCGCTGACTTTCTCGCCCGGGTTTTGCCAAAAGGGCGTATCCCGGGAACGCTGTTGGGCCTGAGCGCCGGGATGCTCCTCCCCACCTGCGAGTGCGGAGTGGTGGCCGTCGTGCGCCGGCTCCTGCGGAAGGGCGTCCCCGCTCATGCGGCCCTCACCTACATGCTGGCGGCGCCGGTCATCAACCCGCTGGTCCTGGCTTCCACTTACCTGGCTTTCCGCGGCGACATGGGGATGGTCCTGACGAGGGTCGCGCTGGTTGCCGTGTGCGCTTCGGCCATCGGTCTAATGCTCTCCGGAGTCGATCCCGTCCTCCTCCTGCGGGAGGGTAAGCTGCTCAAGGGTTTGGCGGGCGGGGGCTCCCGGGGCCCGGGCGATGTTCAAGGGGGTGCAAGTGCGCCGGTCTTCCTCGAAATGGCTCCGGCTTCCGCCTGCGGCTGCGGCTGTGACTCGGCCGGGGGCTCCCGGCTCACCAGGGTTTTTATGCACACGGCCTCCGAGTTTCTGGAAATGGGAAAGTACCTGCTGCTGGGGGCCTGTGCCGTTGGCCTCTTCAATGTCCTTCCACCCTATGATTTCCTCTATCTGCTCATGGACAGCACCCACCTGGCCATCGCCGGGATGATGGTCCTGGCCATCCTCCTCTCGGTGTGCTCGGAGGCCGATGCCTTCGTGGCGGCATCCTTCACTTCGTTTCCCCGCGTGTCCCAGCTATCGTTCGTGGTCATCGGCCCCATGGTCGACCTCAAACTGATCCTCATGTACGGGGCTGTGTTCCACCGACGCGTGGCGCTGCTGCTGGTGGTGGCGCCGACGCTCCTGACGTATCTCCTGTGCAATGCGCTGGCGACGGTGATGAAGTGACATGATGAAGCGAATGGGCGGAGTGCTGGAAGGGCTGATCCTCCTGGCCATCGGCCTTTATGCGGGATGGCTGGTGCTCGGCGACGACTACTGGCGCTTCCTGAACCCCAAATTCAAATGGCTGACGGGCCTGACTGCCGCGATGTTCCTGGTAACGGGCTCCGTGGCGATCTGGAATCCCAACGGGCGGGCCCGGCTCTCGCGTAGCCTCATTTTCCTGGTTTTCGTGTCTTTTCTGGGGATCGAGCTGTATGCCAGGGAGCCCCGTGACGCGCAGTCGAAGGCTTCCCCGCGGCCCGGGAGTGCCGTCCAGGAGCCTCCCCGTGTGACAGTGGGCGGAATCGAATATATTCGAATCAACACGGCCGAGCTCTTCGTGCAGTGCGAAAAGAAGGAGCCGGGGCTTCAGGGCGAACGGTTCGTGACGATGGGGATCGTCCATCGCAATGAGGATCTCGACCGGGCCGGCCAGTTTGTGGTCGTCCGGATCGTGGTGACCTGCTGCCTGGCCGATGCCGTCGGGGTGGGGCTGAGGGTTCGGAGTCGGGGATGGGAAGACCTTCAGGACGGCCAGTGGGTGGAGGTCTACGGGACGTTGGAGCCGCTCGATGACCCGTCCCCCGAGGCGCGCCTGAAGGTGGAAGGAATGCGCCTCACCGCCGTCAGCCGATTCTGCGAGTTTGTCCCCACTCGAATCGAGGCCGTCTCCGAGCCCGATGTCCCCTTCATCTTCGAGATCCGGGATGGAGAGCCTTATGCGTATTGAGCTCGCCGTTCGCCCTGATCTCGGAAGCTTCAGGTTTGAGGTTTCGAGTTTCAAGTCGAAAATCAGCACCCATGAGGCCCTCACCAGGTTTGTGATGGGAATTCCACCATGGACCGATACCTGTCGAGGATAGAGCAACCGCTACGCGCGCTTCGCTCGGCCGAAGCTTCTCGCTTGCCATTCCCGGCATCTCAAAACGCGGCGGGCGTCGGACTCAACGCCTGCCTCGAGGAAGTCGCAGAGGGCGATACTGTTCAGGTCCGGCGCGTCGATCGCCTTGGGAGATCGCTGTCACCTGTCGTCAAACCGGTCGAAGGCTTGCGAGAAAAGGACGTTTATCTCCGGTCGCCGTGTGACGGGGTGATCGACACAAGCCCGCCTTCCGGAGAGCTCATCTTCAACGTCTTTTTTCTTGTTGCCCCCGTTTGAGCGGCGCCTCTTTCAGGAGCGGGCTCGGGCAGGGCTTGAAGCGGCCAGCTCTTTGACTATCCGGAATCCCGCCTCTTCCAACAACTTAACCAATTCTGAGAGCTTCACATCCCTTCTCCATCAACACGGACTGCACGGCCCAACACCGGCCATCACCAACACGCGACAACGCCGCCCATGAGCCATGGGATGAAGCGACCAAATAATCCGGCCTGGTCGCGTGTCCGCGTGCATGCCCTTGTTATGAGCCGCACGATGTTGTACAATAGATGGTACAAATCACTCTTTCAGGAGGGCCGGTAATGAACGCCGTAACCTACTCGCAAGCTCGAGGTAACCTTGCCAAAACCATGGACAAGGTCTGTGACGACCACTCCCCGATCATCATTACTCGAAAGAGCCAGCGTTCAGTCGTGATGATCTCCCTTGAGGATTACCAAGCCCTCGAAGAGACGGCTTATCTTCTAAGAAGCCCGAAAAACGCCCGAAGGCTCCTTGAATCCATCGCTGAGCTTGAATCTACAGGTGGCACTGAGCGGGAGTTGATCGAGTGAAGATCATCTTCTCCGAACATGCCTGGAATGATTACCTGTACTGGCAACGGACCGACCGAAAAATCCTTGAGCGCATCAACAAACTGATCAAAGAAATACAACGGTCCCCCTATGAGGGCACTGGTAAGCCCGAGCCCCTGAGGCACGGTCTATCCGGATATTGGTCCCGTCGCGTAACCGATGAACACCGTATCGTGTGTAAAGTTGAGAAAGACGCCCTGCATCTTGCTCAGGTTAGATACCACTACTGACGGGGCCCTCCTGCTCATGACACCGGGCATCAGCGGCACGAAACCACGCGGCCAAGGAGCCAGAAGAAGTGCGGACCCAGTATGCCCGCGTGATTTCGTGTCCGGCTGCATGCGCGAGGTACAGCTCCACAGAGTAGAAGTGACATCCGTGAAGAGATCATCGTCTCCAGCCAGGATGGTCATATCACCTTCAAATACGTCGAGAGCCGTACCGGCAAAACGCTCCAGCGCACCCTCAAAGGCCACGACTTCCCGTGGCTTGTCCCGCAGCATGTCTTGCCCAAGGGCTTTCGCCGGGTCGGTCACCATGGCTTCCTCCATGGCAAGGCCGGGAAGCTGGATAGCGCCGCCCAACGCCAAGCCTGAGCTGCGCCCGCCAAGGAACTATCGGAAATGCGGCCACCCTTCCTGGGCGTCGGCTCGAGGCTTTTATTGTGCCGTGTCTTGCTAAGACTGTGCTAGCTTTGAACCGGCAAGTCGATTCAGGCTCACGCCGGCTTCAGCAGCTTGGACAGCGAGCTTGCGATGTACTTCGGGAGGCACACGAAACATGAACTTGCCGCTGTACTGCCTGGATGCGATGGGATCGGGAATGGGGTCTCCGCTTTCCCGCATATCCTTCACGACATCTGCAACTACCTTGCGGATGCCCTTCAGGGCCGCTTCAGGAGTGCGTGCCAACCAGCTCAAACTTGGGAATTCCGTACACAGCCCAACGTATTCCTTATCCTCCTCGGACCATGTCACCCGGTAGGTGTAGCGATCATCCTTCAGTGCCATGCTCTAGATTCCACCTCGCTATGGCCTTGAGCACTTGCTTTACCTGGTATGCCTGGCCTTTCCTTTCTTGCTTTGAATATTTACGGCTCTTCCGGAGTTGATATTCCTCCCGAGATCCCACCGAAGCAAGCCCATATGCATCCAGTGCCGCTCCGAGCTTCTTGTAGGTTATAAAAATTACAGCCTTTCATAAATGAATCTAGGCAACAACCTTATTAGCCAAGCTATCAGTACCCAGCGCCGTGTGATATAGGCAGTCGACTTTCTCCGTTTAATAACATGGTATATCTGCTCTGCGGCTTTTTCCGGCTCAGCAGCCCAGAAGATGCCGTCCCCTTTGGCCATTGCTGTATTAACAAAACCTGGTCTTATGTCGGTGATTGTGATTGGTAATCCAGATTTCCTAACCTTCTGCTGAAGCCCTTCCAGATAATTCGACTCAAAAGCCTTTGACGCGTTATATGCCGGAGATTCCCTGCCGCCACGTAACGCTGCTATCGACGAGATACCCACAAGATGCCCGGAACCCTTTTCCGTGAAATGGTGCATGGCGACATTAACCAGAGCGGCAAACCCGGTAACGTTTGTCTTTATGGCTTCGTTTTCCAAAGGCCAACTGAGACCATTATTGATGTCTCCTGTGCCGGCACTCAACACGATAAGATCAACTCCGCCCATTTCTTCAATGAACTTCGCCAGAGTTTCCATTGCCGATTCCACGTCCGCGACATCGATCTTTCGAACAAACAATGTTCCTTCCACTTCATTGCACAGTTCATCCAATAGCTGAACTCGCCTAGCCATGACGCCAACAACGCACTGATTCCTTGATAAGACTTTGGCCAATTCGCGTCCTATTCCGGAGCTCGCGCCAATCACGATCGCCTTTTTCATCATTTCCCTCTTATAACAGCAATCTTAACCGGCACGCGCCTCTGCCCGACCAACCACCATAAGTCCAAGGCGTGGCGGGTGTCCGGTTCAAGATTTGGTTCGGCAGCTCGGCAGGTTGGGGTGAGCGAAGCGAACCCCAACATCCACGCTTCACCTCTCGCCAAAGGGATGGTGATCATCGGCTTGTACATGTCCACCCCGGTCGCGGTCCAACGTTCCGGCCATCACGGCTGTCCGCCCGGGGAAGAAACGGGGCTCACCGACCACGGATACCGACGTGTAAAAAACGAGGAATGCGCCCGAGCAAGACCTGTCCGATTTGCTGTTGCCCAACGGCCTCAATCAGTGCCTCATAGCGAGTGGGAACGATTACAACGCCGATTTGCTTTGACATTGTGGTCAGCCTGGGAGGATTAAGAGTCGGATTTCCCGCAGAAACCGCTACCAGTGATTCCCGGTTTCCAGCTCCACCTGCTCGGGGTGAGGGTTTCGCTCCGTCGGGGCAATGGACAGGGCTCCGGCGATTTCGCGGCTGAGCCGGGCCAGGGCTTTGCTCTGGGCGGCCACCAGGGCGGGATACCCGTCGCCATCCAGGGGCTCGCGGATGGTCGTCCGCTTCCTGGCCACGACCTTGACGCCGTCGTCTTGCGTCACCTGCCACTGGGCCGACAGGACCACCTCCCCGTCGGGCCGGCCATGGAAGCGCATTACCGTTACGGCGACCTGGAAGTCGGCGCGGGGCGATTCGGATGGATAGAGAATCACTTCTTCCACGCAGACGAGGGACGCCAGGTTTTCGGCCAGGGTCCTCATGACCGTCTTTCCCAGGGGTTCGGCCCACTGGTCGAAATCCCCCAGCTGCAGCTCGTTCGGACTCACCTGGGTCACGATGTGGGGACGGTCCAGGTAGTCGGGCATCTCCACGGGACCGATCCCCAGGGTGAGACAGGGGCCGGAGCCCACCGCGGGAGCCTTGGGCTCCGCCGCCGGAAGCTCGCTCAACAGGTAGAACCTCGCCGGGGCCGTCCGGGAGCAGCCCGACGCCATCGCCAGCAGAGCCATCAGGACCATCAGGACGGTGAGAATGTTTGGTGGCTGCCTTTCCTGCATCGTCGTCATCTCCCCCTGGGCTGGCCGCCCTTGCCCTGTACCAGGGCTTCGGGGTGTCGCTCCAGGTATTCGGCAAAGACCCGGATGGCCCGGGTGGCCCGCTTCAGTTCATCAAGTGATCTCATCATTTCGCGAAGGAGGGGCGAGTCCCTCGATGTGAGGCTCTGGGCGTTGCCGAGGGTTTTCTCCGCATTGACGAGGGCCAGGCGCGCCCCTTCCAGGGTGGCTTCGAGGCTCTTCGCCAGCGGTCCCAGCTGCCCGTTCAGGTCCCTGGCCAGCCTGGCATAATCGTCCACGGCCGACTCGCCCCTGGACAGGAGCGAGCCGAGCTTCGAATCCAGGTCCCGGGCGAGCTTTCCATAGTCCTCGAGGGCTTTCTCGGCGTTGGCCAGCACCGGACCCAAACGCTCGTCCGCGTGCTTCACGGTCAGCTCGAGGTTCTGGGCGGTGTTTTTCAACGCGGTGATGACTTCCTTGATCTCGGGGTCCCGCACGACCTGCGAAATCCCCTGGACGGCATTCAACACTTCATGAACCAGCTGCTCCAGCGGCAGCTTCTCCAGGGTCTGGGCGAGCTCCTCCAGTTTGGTCGGAATGGTCGGAATTTCGGCCGTGTCACCTTTCCCCACATACTTGGCGGGCCGTTCGGGGAAAAAGTCGAGGCCGATCTGCAGCTGCCCCGTGACGAAGCTCTGGGTCTGGAGCTGGGCCCTCAGCCCTTGCTCGATGAGCCGCTTCATATTGCCGTAAGGGTCCCTCCTGTGGGGGCCGTTGGTGGCATTCACCTGGATGGTTTCCGGCTCGAGACGAATGTGCACGGATATGTAAAGGGTCATGGTCGCCGGGTTTCCCATGAGCGTGATGTCGGTTACGGATCCCACCTTCACACCGCGGAAGACCACCGGAGATCCGACGGAGAGCCCGGTCACCGAGCTTTCGAAATACATCACGAAGGGGTAGGTCTTCTGCAGAAGCGTGCCGGAGCCGAAGATCATCACCCCGATCACCAGGAGGGTCAGCGCCCCCACCACGAACGCACCGATCAACGTTGTGCTTGCCGGTTTAGACATTTGTGATTCTCTCTCCGCACACCTTCCGTTCAATCTCCCGGGGATCGTTCAAAAGGTTTCGTAATTCTCTCGTGCAAGCACGGCAGCCCCGGAAAAAGAAGCCACCCACCCAGGCCACCAACTCCCGCCGGTCTGCCTTCCCGAGGGCCTTCCCCTGAAAGGACGCTTTCACGGCCCTTCTCCCCCGCGCGTGAGGAATTTCCGGACTGTCGGGTTGTCGGATTCGGCCAGGAGCAACTTCGGGTCTCCCCGGGCGATCATCGTTTTCGCCTCGGCGTCGATGAAGACCGAGTTGTTTCCAATGGCGAAGATGCTCGCCAGTTCATGGGTGACCACCACCACCGTCGCCCCGAGGCTGGAACGAAGCTCCAGGATCAGGTCATCCAGGAGCCTGGAGCTGATGGGATCCAGTCCGGCCGAGGGCTCATCCAGGAAGAGGATATCCGGATCGAGGGCCATGGCGCGCGCCAGGCCTGCCCGCTTCTTCATGCCGCCGCTGATTTCCGAAGGGTGGTAATCCTCGAATCCCGAGAGACCCACCAGGGCCAGCTTGAGGGAGCAGAGCTCCCGGATGTCCGGTTCGCTGAGACGGGTGTACTCCCGCAGCGGCAATGCCACGTTCTCGGCCAGGGTCATGGAGCTCCACAGGGCGCCGCTCTGGTAGAGGATGCCGATGCGCTTCATGATGCGGTCCCGCTCGTCGGGCGTCGCATCCCAGAGACTCAGGGCGCCGTCGTAAAGAACCTTGCCCGAGGCCGGGCGCTGCAGGCCCACCATGTGGCGCAGCAGCGTGGACTTCCCGCAGCCGCTGCCCCCCATGATGATGAACACGTCCCCCCGGTTGACCGTGAAGCTCAGGTCCTTCTGGAGCACGAAGCTTCCGAAGGCCATGGTGAGGCTCTCGATCACGATGTGGGGAGAAGCTTCCTGTCGCCGTGGTTGATCCAAGCCGTTCGGGCTCCTTCAGATGTTCAGTATGTCGCAGACCAGCGTGATGATGGCCGTGGCCACGATGATGCTCACGATGGACGTCACCACGGCCGAGGTGGTGGCCTGGCCCACGGCGGAAGCGCTGCGCCCGCACTGCATGCCCCGCAGGCACCCCGAAAGGGCGATGAGGATTCCGAAAACGACGCCGTGAAAGAGGCCGATCCAGAGGAACACCAGGGTCACCGATTCCCGGGTCTTGGCGAAGTACTCGAGGACATTCAGGTCCAACATGAAGACCCCCACAATGAGACCGCCGAGGATGCCCATGAGATCGGCGTAAAGGCAGAGCAGCGGCATCATGACCATGAGAGCCAGCATCCGCGGCAGCACCAGGAACTCCATGGGAGGGATGCCGAGGGACTTCAGGGCATCGATCTCCTCGTTCACCTGCATGGTGCCGAGCTCGGCGGCGAAGGCCGCCCCCGTGCGTCCCGCCACGATGACGCCCGTCATGATGGCTCCCATGACGCGCACCATGGCGATGCCGACCAGGCTCGCCACGTAAATCTGGGCTCCGAACATGCGAAGCTGGACGGCTCCGACGAAGGCCAGGATCAGTCCCACCAGCAGGCTGATGAGGGAGACGATGGGAAGCGTCTGCGCCCCGCACTGCTGAAGGAGCGTCAGGAAATCCGAGCGCTGAAAGCGGGCGCGGCCCGTGAGGAACCGTCCCATGGCCACGGTGGCCTCGCCGATGAAAGCCAGCACTTCCAGGCATGAGCCCCAGAAAGCCACAGCCCTGACGCCCACCGTGGAGAGGAACCCTGCTCTCGTCTTCTCCCTGCGGGCTCCCTTGCGCTCCGGGACGGCCGTGGCGAGAGCCAGCAGGCGTCGAATCCCCGGCGGCAGGCCGTCGTCCTCGAGGGCGATGCGCTCCCGGCTGCAGATCTCGCGCACCTTGAGAAGAAAAGTCAGGAGGCCGCTCTCCCAACTCTCCAGGCCCCGGGAGTCGAAAGCAACTTTTCCGGGCCGCCCCGAAGCCCGGATCTCCTGCTCGATCTCCCGCACGGAGGGCGGTTTCCGCCCCAGCACCCACTCTCCCTGGAGGCTGACCAGAAGGCAGTCGTCCGAAGGCCGGCTCAGAGCCAGGAGCGGGGCTTCGCCCACACCCCTTGGCGACTTATCGTCCATTCCTCGATGCATACATCCCCTTCGGTTCGATCCCTGGCGGACATGCACACCCCCCGGCAGGTTCGAGCCCGGATCTCAAACAATAAAGCCGGCCAGCTTCAAATCCCCGCTTCAGGAGGACTCCTGTTGGCCGTTTGCTCCCGACTTCTCCTATAATAACACACGAATCCTGTCAAAACAGAAAGGCTGGCGGCCCGGCCTCATGGGAGGCGACGGAGCGCTGTCCCGGCTGGAGGGCAAAGCTCGTGATGGTTCCGGGAGCAAGGCTTGAGACGTGGAAACAGGGTGCGCGAGCATGCATGCAGGGGGACGGTTTTCAAGCCGGCGGGAAGGGCTCTGCGCTCCGGAAGACCGTTTTGTGGATGAGTCCTTCCCGGGGCATGCGGTCGCGGTCCACCATGGAGACGCGCACGCCGAGTCCCAGGGCCCGTCTCAGGGTGCTGCGCACCATTTCGAGGACCTGGGGCCTGCCGCCGCCCGGGTAATCCCGTGTCGATTCCCGGGGCAGGAGGACCTCCAGCTGATCTCCGATGCCGTGGCTCGTGGTGACGACGAGCCGGAAATCGTCAAGGGCGGGATCCATCTCCTGGAGCAGCGTTTCGATCTCCTCCGGGTAGAAGGGGATTCCCCGGATGGACAGTCGATTGTCGGTGCGCCGAAGGACGGGGCTCAGGCGGGCCAGGGTTCGGCCGCAGCCGCAAGGGGAATCGCGCAGCACGGTCACGTCTCCCGTGCGATACCGGATGAGGGGATAGCCCTCGGCGGTGAGGGTGGTGAGCACCAGCTCGCCTTCGTGTCCCGAAGCCACCGGCTGCCCGGTATCCGGGTGGACGATCTCCGCCATGAACTGGTCCTCGGCAAGGTGCATGCCCGCTTTTTGGGCGCATTCGCCGGCCATGCCCGGCTCCACCATCTCGTTGACACCGTACAGCCCGTAAACCGGCACCCCAAGGCCGCGCTCCAGATGAGTGCGCGTGGCCTCGGGCAAAGGGTCCGGACCCAGCAGCACCAGCCGGAGGTGAAGCCGGCGCGGATGGATGGCTTCCGCCGCCATGGTCTCCACGATATGAAGGGCGAAGGCGCCGGTGGTGGCCAGCACCGTCGATCGGAAATCCTGCATGATCTGGAGCTGCAGCCTGGCCGAAATGGTCGCCGACGGCGCCAGGGTGGCGCCCATGGCTTCGGCCGCATGGTTGAAGGTGAAGGCGCCGGGAAAGAGGCTGAAATTGAACGCGACCTGCACGATGTCGCGGTCGGTCATCCCCAGCTGTGCGTAAAGACGCTTCATGAGCGACTGCCACATGGTCACGTCATGGCGTGTGAACCCAACCACGACGGGCTTTCCCCGGTCCCGCAGCATGGGGTTGGTGATCTTCAGGCGAACGATGCTGCGGAGCGGTGCCGCGAACAATCCGTAGGGATAGTGCTCGGCCAGGTCCCGCCGCGTCGTGAACGGCATCCGCCTCAGGTCCTCCAGGGTGCGGACGTCCTCGGGCAGCAGGTCGAGGGCGTCCATGCGCCGGCGATAGAAGTCCACGTTGAGAAAGGCCCGGTTCAGGGCCACCTGCAGCCGCTCCATCTGCAGCATCCGGATTTCCTCGCGGGACAGGGATTCGACAGGTTCCAGGGGCATGGCTCTATTCACCTACCTTTCCCATTTGTATCTATACTCCTTGCCGAGATACGCCCTCTGCACATCGTCGTGCTCCATGAGCTCCGACGCGTCTCCGGAGAGCACGATGCGGCCCGATTCGAGCACATAAGCCCGCTCCGCCACGGCCAGAGCCCCCATGGCGTTCTGCTCCACCAGGAGGATCGTGGTCCCCTGCTGGTGGAGGGTCTCGATGGTGTGGTAAATCTCTTCGACCACCAGCGGCGCCAGCCCCATGGAGGGCTCGTCCAGAACGAGCAAACGCGGACGGGCCATGAGAGCGCGGGCGATGGAAAGCATCTGCTGCTCGCCGCCGCTCAGGGAGCCGGCCTTCTGCCTGAGGCGGGCCGCCAGGGGAGGAAAGAGATCGAAAACCTTCGGGAGAAGCTCTTCCACATGCTTCCGTCCGTGAACGTAACCCCCGAGCTCGATGTTCTCCCGGACCGTCATGTTGGGAAAAAGCTGCCTGGCCTCGGGGACCTGCACCAGGCCCAGGCGCACGATGCGGTCGGGCTGTGCCCGGTGGATCGGGTCCCCCTCGAAGAGGATTTCCCCCTCCGAAGGCCGGTGGAGCCCGCTCAGGGTGCGCAGCAGGGTGCTCTTGCCCGCGCCGTTGGCCCCGACCAGGGCCACGATCTCTCCGGAACCGACGTGGAAGGTGATGCGCCGAAGCACCTGGATGGGACCGTATCGGGCGGAAAGGCCCTTGACCTGCAGCACTGAGGGTCTCCCGGATGCTGGGTTTGAGAAAGCCAATCCTCTCGCGGAGACGTGGAGACGCGGAGGAGAAGCACGTCTTTCACATGGCATTCCCGGGGCGAAGGCTGCATCGGCGAATGGAGCCCATGGCCCTTGCCGGGCGGCCATGCCCGGATCATATCAAAACCTTCGGCTCCTGGTGCCCAGATAAGCGCTTATGACCCGAGGGTTACTCTGAATCTCCCGCGGGGTCCCCGAGGCGATACGCTGGCCATGCTGGAGCACGACGACCCGGTCGGCCAGCCGCATGAGCACATTCATGTCGTGCTCCACGAGAATGATTCCCATGCCGCCGCGGCGCAGATGGGCCACGTGCTCGACCAGGACCTCGCTCTCCCTGGGGTTCAGGCCGCCCACGGGCTCGTCCAGGAGCAGGACCGAGGGCTTCAATGCCAGCGCCCGGGCGAGCTCGAGAAGCTTCTGGTCGATGAGGCTCAACTGCTGCCCCTCTCTACGGGCCTTCCAGCCCAGGCCGAATCCGTCGAGGAGGGCCGTGGCCTCCCGCCGAAGCCAGGCCTCTTCCTTCCTTTCCGCCGGTGAATGGAGGCACGCCGCGACCATGCCTTTGCGCCCGTGAACATGGTACCCCAGCAGCACGTTTTCCAGAACCGACAAGTGGGGGAAAACCTGGGCCGCCTGAAAAGTACGGCCCAGGCCGAGTCGTGCGATTTCATGGGCCGGCAGCCCGAGGAAGGGCTGTCCGTTGAGAAATGCCTCCCCCTGCTCGGGCTGGAGGATGCCCGAGATGACGTTGAGAAGCGTCGTCTTGCCGGCTCCATTGGGGCCGATGAGGCCGACGATCTCACCGGAGTGAAGGTCCAGATCCACCTCGCTCAGGGCCTGCAGACCCCCGAAGCTCAGGGAAATCCGGTTCATTTCGAGAACGGCCGAATTCTCTCCCGGCGCCCGGGGAAGCCCCGGTGCCAGCTGTGCATGAGGCTCAGCGGCCGGCGGGGGCACCCCGTTCAGGCACTCACGGGCAGTCAGAATCCCAGCCCCTCGGGGAAGAGCTTCGACGGGCCGCGGCAACAGCTTCCGGGGCACACAGGAAGCGAGAACCGCCAGCAATCCCTGGGGGCAGAACACCAGCACTCCCATGAGAATGAGTCCGTAGAGCAGCACGTGCAGATCCTCGAAGTGGTGGAGGAGATGGGGAAGGCCCGTCAGGAGCACGGCTGCGGCCAGGCCCCCCCAAAGGTTTCCCATGCCGCCGACGGCCACCATGGTCACCACCTGGACCGAATAGAAGATGTCGAAAGTTTTGGGGCTGATGAAAGTCACGTAATGGGCGTAACAGAACCCGGCCAATGCGGCATAGAGGGCGCTGAGGACGAACACCGCGACCTTGGTCCGGAAGGTGGCGATGCCCAGGGCCTGAGCCGTCAAATCCTTTTCGTGGATCGCCGTGAAGGCACGGCCAATGCGACCGTCCGTCAGGTTGAGCGTCAGGGCCAGCAGGACGAGGAACAGGCCCCAGACGAAGCAGTAGAAGGAGCGGTCGCTGCCCAGGACCAGGGAGCCCATGGCGAGCTTCGGGATTCCGGGGAAGCCGGATGGCCCTCCGGTCAGGTTTTCCATTTGTCCGAGCAGGATGGAAACGATGATGTTGAAGCCGAGGGTGGCCATGACCAGGTAGTGCCCTTCCAGCCTGAGGGTGGGAAGGGCCAGCAGGAAAGCGGTGAGGGCCGTGCAGGCCAGGCTGAACACGAGTGCGGCGGGAAGGGGCCATTGCCAGGTGGTGCTGGCGATGGCGGACAGATAAGCCCCCAGGCCGTAGAATGCCGCATGGCCGAGGGATACCTGGCCGGTGGCGCCGACCAGGAGATTGAGCCCGAGCACCACCATGGCGTTGAGGGCCATGATGATCAGGAGCAGATAAAAATAATCGTTCGGCACCACCAGGGGCATGAGTCCCGCAACCCCCGCCAGGCCAAGCAGCGCCGGCCATTGCCGGGGGACCCATGGGCGAAGAGACCCTCCCTGCCCCTGAGTCAACCCGCCGGCGACCTCGTCGTCATGCATGTCGATGCAGCTCTTTCCCGAGCCCCGTCAGAGGGCCGAAGACCGAAGAACCAACCTGGCGAGCAATACACGCTGGTCAGAAACCCGAAACCGAAGCCCCTTCACACCCTTTTGACCCGGGCCGATCCAAAAAGCCCCGCGGGTCTCACGAAAAGAATCCCGAGCAGGATGAGAAACGCGAAAGCATCCTTGTAGGCCGAGGAAATGAATCCCGCGCCCAGGGATTCGAGAATGCCCAGGAGAAGGCCCCCCACCACGGCTCCGAGGGTGCTGCCGTAGCCCCCCAGGATGGCAGCCGAAAACCCCTTCAGACCCAGCATCAGGCCGCCATCGAAGCTCATGCTGGTGACGGGGGTCACGAGGATGCCCGCCAATGCCCCGAGTGCGCCCGCCAGAGCGAAAGCCAGCGCCACCACCTTCCGCACCGAAATACCGATGAGCAAAGCCCCCCGCGGGTTGTCGGCGGCCGCCCGCACGGCCTTCCCCAGAAGGGTTCGATGAAAGAACAGATAAAGCAAGCCAAGGACCACCACCGAGATGGCAAGGATCCAGAGGGTCTGGGGCAGGATGGCGGCGCTCCAGAGCACGATGGGCGTCTCACCGCCCAGGGGCGGGAAGATGTGGGCGTTTTTGCCCCACAGCATCATGCTCGAGCCCCTGAAGGAGATGGACGCTCCCACCGTGATCATGACCAGCGTCAGGATGTCGCGATTCCGAGAGAGCCGGAGGGGGCCCTGTTCGAGGGCGACGGCCACCAGCGCCACGAGGGCGATGGATGCGGGAAAGGCGATGATCATGGGAATCTCGGCGGCGTGCATCAGGGATATGGCCACCATGGCCCCCAGCATGACAAAGTCGCCCTGGGCGAAATTGACCAGGCCGGTGGCGTTCTGGATCAGGCAGAAGCCCAGGCCGATGAGTGCGTAGATGCTGCCGTTGGTGACGCCGGCGACCAGAAACTGGGGAAGAAGCTGCCAGAACATGGTTGTGGAATGCCGGGCTACGCCGCGGAGCCCCCGGAGGAATGCGGGACCCCTCCGGCAAGCCGCCGTCGCGCCTCATCCCAGCCCGCCTCATAGGCCTTCAGGCTGAGCTCGATTCGCCTGCCCCCGAACCGTTCCAGGGTGGCGCGCACCTGCTCCGGCGGGCAGAAAAGGGCGCCCGATCCCGCCGCGAATCCCAGGAGCACCAGGTTGGCCGAAACAGGGGACCCCAGGTCCAGAGCCATGCGTCCGGCGTCCAGGGCGCTCGGGTTCGAAGGGTCGGGCCGGTTCGAGATGGTGACTCCTCCATCCTTGAGGTAGAACCCGTGGGCCGTTTCTCCATCCGGGTGCATGGCGAGGAGCAGGTCGGCGCGGCCGGGTCGTATGAGTGGACTG
Organism: Syntrophobacteraceae bacterium; assembly: GCA_025454175.1. GTDB lineage: Bacteria > Desulfobacterota > Syntrophobacteria > Syntrophobacterales > Syntrophobacteraceae > JALOOX01. The sequence goes on from JALOOX010000018.1 coordinate 41,869, forward strand.
ACAAACGGGCGGGAGGTGGAGGCAACCGCATCATCGGCCAAAGAGGAGACTTTGAGGTGACTGATCACGTTACCCCCCCTTTGGGCCATGCCATGGGTCTCCGAAATGAGAACGGAAAAGCCCATTTCCAAAGCCGTTTCCGCCAGGAGCCTGGTGACGAAGAGAATTCCCTGGCCTCCCACTCCGCTGATGATGATCTGCTGCATCACGATGGGTCACTCTCTCCCATGAATGTCTCGGGTCTCGGAAGGCTGGCTCGCGGCCAGGGCATCATGGGGACAAACGTGAATGCAGACCCCGCATCCCGAGCACAGCACACGATCGATCTCAAGGGGCTCCTTCTCCTGTTTCAAAACCATGGCCGGGCATTCGAAGTGCTTGACGCAGAAGCCGCAACCGACGCACCGGTCGGTGACCTGGATGTCCACGCGGGACCAGGGCCGATGCTGTCTGCGATCCATGAGGCAGGGTCTGCGGGCGATGACGACGGCCACCCCTCCATCGTCGGCCCTTGCGTGTCGGCCGGCTTCCTTCAGGAGATCCGTCATTTCCTCCAGTCGGTAGGGGTCGATGATCCGAACGAACCGCACCCCGCAGGCCTCGACGATCTTCTCGATGGAGAGGGCCGGCACGTGCGCGCCGTCCAGGGTGACTCCCGCGGCCGGGGTGGGCTGGTGTCCTGTCATGGCGGTGGTGCTGTTGTCGAGGATGACCAGCGTGAAGCGGGCATCCTGGACCACGGCATTCATGAGGGGCGGGATGCCCGCGTGAAAGAACGTGGAATCGCCGATGGTCGCGCAGATGTGAGGTGCCTCGTCTCCCCTGGACCGGTACGCGTGGCAAAACCCCGATGCCTGGCTGACGGCGGCTCCCATGCAGAGCACCGTGTCCACCACTCCCAGGTTCAAACCGAGGGTGTAGCACCCGATGTCACCTGGATAGATGCCCTTGGGAAGCGCCTTCTTGATGGCGAAAAAAGCCGCGCGGTGCGGGCACCCGGCGCACAAGGTGGGCCGACGGCCCGGGGCTTCCGGCGCCTTGATCTCGGGAGCGGGCGGAAGCTCCAGAAAGGACCTGAGAATATGCTCCACCGTCTCTGGAAGGAGCTCGCCCGAAGAGGGGACGCTGCCATCGAACCGGCCGCTGATGCGGGTTCGGTCCGGGAACTGCATCTCCATGACGGGCTCCGTCTCCTCGAGAACCAGGATGCGGTCGTGATCCCCGAGGACGGCTTCCTGAAAGGAGGGAGGCAACGGATGAGGCATGGGAGCCCCGTAGAGCACGATCTTGTCCGAAAGTCCGAGATCCGCGAGGATCTCCCGGGCGTGGGCCAGCACCACTCCCGAGGCCACGACACAGGGTCGGCCAGGGGCACCGGATCGCATTGCACTCGCCGGACCCGAGCCCTGGCCGAATCCCTCGATGGCAAGGGGTTGAAAATCTTCGTCACGAGAGATGGCGAGAATCTTGTCGTTGAGCTCCCGGTGGAGGAGCAGGCGGAACTTCGGCGTAGCCGCCCAACGGGCCGGGTTCTTCTCGAAGGCGGGCTCCGAATCGTTCAACGCCGGGGCCCCTGGAAGCAGGTCCTGGCGCGCATGACACACTCGGGTGGTGGGACGCAGCATCACCGGGATGCCGTATTTTTCCGAAACCTCCATGGCCATTCCGGCAAAAAGCCGGGCCTCTTCCACCGTCGAAGGGTCCAGGACGGGTATCTTGGCCATCATGGCAAAAAAACGGCTGTCCTGCTCGGTCTGGGAGCTGTGAGGTCCCGGGTCGTCCGCCACCACCACCACGAGCCCTCCCTTGACCCCCGTGTAGGCCGCGCTCATGAGGGGATCGGCGGCCACGTTGAGCCCCACCTGCTTCATGATGACCGCCGACCTTCGGCCCGCATAACTGTTGGCCAGGGCCACCTCGAAGGCCACCTTTTCGTTGATGGACCATTCCAGGTGGATCGAAGCTCCCTCGGCCTGCTTGAGCTGGATCATGGCCCCCAGTATTTCGGATGCCGGGGTTCCGGGGTAGGACGCGGCGAGGGTGCAGCCCGCTTCGAAGAGCCCCAGAGCAATGGCCTCGTTGCCGAGAAAGATCTTCCTCAATGCCAATCCACACTCCTGGGAGGTCAAGGCTGGGCAGGCCCTGGAGAGCCGGCCGTTCATATCATCGCACGCTGATGCCGATGCCTGCTGGATCAGCTGGGACTTCTAACAGAGGTCGCCGGTTCGGTCAAGGATGAGGACTCTCGGCGGACGTTGTGCTCCGCGGGGTGATCCGGGATTCCGGGGCGGCGAAATCCAGCGGGCACGGCGAGCCTGGAACGGGAATGGGGACTCGGAGCTGTCAGGGGCGGCAATGAAGGGTTGACTTGAGATGCGCAACGGACTATGTGTTGTGCAAGTTATGCATAATATGCATTTTTGGAGGCAATGTAATGATCTTTTTTCTCAAACTGACGTGCGGCATCGGATGTGGAGCCCGGCCGTCCATGTCCTGCAACGAACCCGTTCCCACGAGACCTGAAGGATTGCGGAATCCATGATCGTGATTCGCATCAACCAGTTGGCCGAGCAGCTCGGCGTCCATCGAAACACCGTCCGCAACTGGATCAAGAGCGGGAAGCTGCCGGCTCGCTCCGTCTCGGGCAAGCGTTATCTAGTCTCGGAGGGCGATTTCGGAAAGCTCTGCCAGGAGTTCAGCCTGGACCGGTCGAACCTCAAGCTCAAGGTTGTGCGCGGAGCAGTGGCACCGGATGAGACGGAATTCGCGGTGGTCGATGAGAACCTGAAATCCCTCGGTCCCAAATCCGACCTCCTGAGACCGGACCCCCAGTGGGGGGATGTGTGCCTCACGTGCGGGAGCTGTGCCGGCACCTGCCCCATCTCCGGCGTGGATGGCCTCGACCCGCGAAAAGTCATCCGCATGGTGACTCTCGGACTGGAAAAGGAGCTCATTGCCTCGCAATGGCCCTGGAAGTGCACCTTGTGCGGCAAGTGCGAGGAAGCATGCCCGATGAACGTTGAAATTGTTGAGCTCATGCGGCGGGTGCGCGGCCTGCGTGAGCGCGACCGGCTTCCGGGCCCCCTCCACAAAGGCGTCCGCATGTGCCTGGAAAAGGGCAACAACATGGGCATCCCCACGGAGGATTTCGTCGATCTGCTGCATGGACTGGCCGAGGAGATGCGGGAGGAGGGTTGTGCCGACTTCAAGGCTCCCATCGATGTGGAGGGAGCCAACCTCCTGGTGACGCTGAATTCGGTGGAGCCTTTCGCGGAGCCCGAGGCCATCAAGCACTGGTGGAGGATCTTCCACGCGGCGGGCGAATCCTGGACGATTCCGTCGCGAAGCTGGGAAGGGGTGAACTGGGGGTATCTCTCGGGCGACGACGAGTCCATGAAGGCCATCGTGGGAAACATCGTGAAGAATATGGAGCGCTTCCAGTGCAAGGCCCTGCTGCTTCCCGATTGCGGGCATGCCTACTACGCCACGCGTTATGGGCTGGAGCGCTGGTACTCCGAGGAGATGACGCACTTCCGGGTACTGACGGTCTTCGATCTTCTGGTGGACTACCTCAAAAAGGGGAGGATCCAGGTGGACCCTTCCATTCACACGCAGGTCGCAACGTATCACGATCCCTGCCACCACGGCCGCAAGTCCCTCAAGGCTTTCGGGCAGGGTTATTTCGAGGAGGGGCGCTGGATCACGCGTCAGTGTGCTCCTCGGTTGGTGGAAATGTACCCCAGCCGGGAGGGCAACTACTGCTGCGGCGCCGGGGGAGGGTCGTGGGCCATGCCGTTTCGCGAGGAGCGGATCTTTCACGGAGCCGTGAAGGCCCGCCAGATCCGGCAGACCGGGGCTCGAATGGTCGTGACCTCCTGCCATGGCTGCAGGGACCAGATCGCCAAGAGCCTGAGGCATGAGTTCGACCTGGATGTTGAGGTCAAACATCTCTGGGAGCTGGTGGCCGACTCCCTTGTACTGCCTTCTCCCGGGTCGCGGCAGACCTTTTCGAACGGGATTCGGACCTGACGATAAGGTCATCAAATGTCTCGAGATTTTTTGACAGTCAACTCCCTTTCCCAGCGGTCCGAAGGAATGATGATCGATGCTGCTTGACAAGATCGGTTCGGTGATGGTGGTGGGTGGCGGGATCGCCGGAATCCAGGCGGCCCTGGACCTGGCCAACAGCGGCTACCATGTCTACCTGGTGGAGCGCTCGGGAGCCATTGGCGGCTCCATGGCCAAGCTCTCCAAAACCTATCCCACCAATGACTGCTCCATGTGAATTCTCTCGCCGAAACTGGTGGAGTGCGGTCGGCACTCGAGCATTCAATTGATGCCCCTGACATCGGTGGAGCGCATCCAGGGCGAGCTGGGGCAGTTTCATGTTACCGTGCGCGAATATCCGCGTTATGTGGACGCTCAGAAGTGTATCGCATGCGGGGAGTGTGCCCGCAAGTGCCCCGAGCGGGTGCCCGATGAGCTCAACGAGGGGATCAACGACCGGCGGGCCATCTATCTCAAGTACCCCCAGGCGGTGCCGCTGAAGTATCAGATCGATGCCGAACGCTGCCAGAGGCTCCAGTCCGGCAAATGCGGGATCTGCGAGCAGGTGTGTCCAGCGGGAGCCATCCGGTTCGACGACATCGAGCGGCTCATTTCCCTGCGGGTTGGCTCCATCATTCTTGCCCCGGGCCATCGCACCTTCGACCCCGCGGGCCTGCGCACCTGGGGCTACGATGTTTTCCCCAACGTGCTGACCTCCATCGAGCTCGAGCGCTACCTGGCGTCGAGCGGCCCCACCGAGGGCAGACTGGTGCGTCCGTCCGACGGCAAGGAGGTCAGGCGCATGGCGTTCCTGCAGTGTGTCGGCAGCCGGGACTACAACAAGGCCGGCCACGGCTATTGCTCGTCCGTCTGCTGCATGGTCTCCCTCAAGGAGGCCATGATCGCCATGGACCAGGTGGAGGACCTGGAGGTCGATATTTTCTTCATGGACATGCGCACCCATGGCAAGGGCTTCGAGCGTTATTTCGAGCGGGCGCGGGCGCGGGGGATCCAGTTTCATCGTTGCCGCGTCCACTCCCTGGAGCCCGCCAACGCAAGCGGCGACATCTTCTTTCGTTACATCACCGACGAAGGGAAGCAGGCCTGGGCTGAGTTCGACCTGGTGGTGCTCTCGGTGGGCATGCAGCCATCGGCGCAGGGGCTTGAACTGGCCAGGACCGTCGGGCTGCGGCTCAGCGGGGACGGGTTTTCGGTGACGTCGTCCTTCGCTCCCGTGAGGACATCCATTCCGGGCATATACGTCTGCGGGACCTTTTCGGGGCCCAAGGACATCCCCCAGTCCATCATCCAGGCCTCGGCGGCCGCGGCCGAGGCCATGATCCCGCTTGCCGACGCCCGCTACAGCCTGACGAAGCAGCCTGAGCCGACGCCCGGCCGGGACATCAGCGGCGAGGCGACCCGCATCGGGGTGTTCATCTGTCATTGCGGCTCCAACGTGGCCAGCGTGATCGATGTGGAGAGCCTGGCGGATTATGCCGCAACGCTCCCCCAGGTGGTGCACGTGGAGAGAAGCCTTTTTGCCTGCTCGGAGGACAGCCAGCACATCCTGCGAGAGAGGATCGTGGAAAAGGGGCTCAACCGCGTCGTGGTGGCGGCCTGCACTCCGCGGACCCATGAGCACCTGTTTCAGCAGACGTTGAAGTCCGCCGGACTGAATGAATATTTGTTTGAAATGGCCAACATCCGCAACCAGGGGGCCTGGGTGCATTCAACGGATCCGGCGGCGGCCACGGCCAAGGCTCGTGACCTTCTCCGCATGGCGGCGGCCAAGGCGGCCCTCCTGGAGCCCCTGGCCCCCGTGACGGTGACGGTGAACCCCCAGGCGCTGGTGGTGGGAGGCGGCGTGGCGGGCATGGTGACGGCCCTGGGGCTGGCCGACCAGGGATTTCCGGTCCACCTGGTGGAAAAGAGCAGTCAGCTGGGAGGCAACGCCCGTCATCTTTTCAAAACCTGGAAGGGTGAATCCATCGCGGATTTCGTGGACCAGCTCGTTGCACGCGTGAAGGAGCATGCGCTCATCACGGTGCACATGCGGGGCCAGGTCACTCAGGCCGAGGGCTTCATGGGGAGCTTCCGCTCGACCATCACCAAACCGCACTGCACCACGACCATGGATCACGGGGTGACGATCCTTGCGGTGGGGGGGCAGGCCTACAAGCCCGATGAGTTTGGATACGGGCAATCTCCTCGGATTCTCACCGCCCTCGAGTTTGACAAGCTGCACCTGGTGGGAGATGAGCGGATCAAGTACGGGCGGGATTTCGTGTTCATTCAATGCGTCGGGTCGCGGATTCCCGAAAGGCCCTATTGCTCGAGGGTCTGCTGCACCCACTCCATCCAGTCCGCCATCGCCCTCAAGGAAGAGGAGCCGAATCGGAACGTCTTCATCCTCTACCGCGACATTCGCTCCTTCGGTCTCCGCGAAGCGCTCTACAAAAGGGCCCGGGAGCTGGGGGTGGTCTTCATCCACCACGATCTCCAGCAGAAGCCTCTCGTCAGGGTGAGGGATGCCGACCTGAACGTCGTTGCCTGGGATCACGTGCTGCATGACGGTTTTTCGATTCGGGCCGACGTGGTGGTGCTGGCCGCGGCCATCGTGCCTCACCCCGAGGTTGGGGACCTTGCCAGAATCTACAGGGTTCCAGTGGATGAAGACGGCTTTCTGCAGGAGGCCCATGTGAAGCTCAGGCCCGTGGACTTCGCCGGTGAAGGGTTGTTTCTGGCTGGGATCGCCCATTATCCCAAGCCCATCGAGGAAGTGGTCTCGCAGGCCCTGGCGGCGGTGGCCCGCGCCACCACGGTGCTCTCCAACCGGCGCATCGAGCTCGATACCATCAAGGCGGGCGTCGATGAAGCGGCATGCGATGCATGCGCCCTCTGCCCGGATGTCTGTCCTTATCAGGCCATCACGATGGAGCCCATCCCGGGCTCCGAAGGCAGGCAGACGGTGCGGGTGAACCTGGCCCGCTGCAAGGGGTGCGGCATCTGCCAGGCCACGTGCCCCAAGGATGCCATCAACGTGGGGGGCTTCACCACCCGGCAGCTCTCGGCCCAGGTGCGAGCCGCCTTGAGCTGAGACAGACCGGAATCCAGGGCCAAACCCGAGGAGACCCGATGGGGCTGGAACCGAGGATTGTCGCTTTCACTTGCAGCTGGTGTGCTTACGCGGCGGCCGACCTGGCGGGCATTGCGCGCATGCAGTACCCGCCCAATGTTCGAATCATTCGCGTCATGTGCACGGGGATGGTCCATCCGAACCTGGTGATGGAGGCGTTTCAGCTGGGAGCCGATGGGGTCATGGTCATGGGGTGTCAGCCCGGGGAATGCCATTATGTGGACGGCAATGTGAAGGCCGAGGCCCGCCTTGCCGTGGTGACCGAAATGATGGACGCCATGGGAATCGAGGAAGAGAGGTTCCGTCTGGTGTGGTGCTCGGCCGCCGAAGCCGAGCGGTTCGTGGCCGCCGTGACGGATATGACGGAATTCTTGAGGATCCTGGGTCCCTCACCGGTGGGACCGCCTGGGTCCGGGGCGGTCTGAACCGAAGCTGCCAGGCCTGGAGACACGACGATGTCGAAGGAAGACCGAAGGAGGGTGCGCGCGGAGCGAGTGGATACGCGATGCGGGGCCCTGGGACATATGACCGTGGATGAAATCCGGGAGCGGATCATCGGGCCGAATGTCAACGTCACCTGCCCGGAATGTGGAGCCATCCATTTGACCCGCGAGGAAGCCGAGGAGGCTGCCTTGAGGAAGATAACCTCCAGCGCCCGCTACCTGAGGATCAAGGCTGACGCCCAGGAGTAACGTAACCGCGGGTGAGCCGCCGCCAGGGTGATTTCAGGGCTCGCGGCGGAAGCAGCGGACCCAGTGAAAGGGCCTGATCTCCACCAGGGGCGGGGTCTGCTCCCTGCAATCGATGGATTCCTCCGGACATCGATGACTGAAGTTGCACCCTGCGGGATTTCCGGCGGCGGCGGACTCGATGGCCTGCGCCCGGGATCGCCTGGGGGCGTCGGGATCCAGGGAGGGTACCGCGTTGAGGAGAGTGTGTGTGTAAGGATGCAGCGGTTCCTGGAAGAGCTCTCGGGTGGGCGCCAGCTCCACAAGTCTTCCGAGATACATGACGGCCACGCGATCGCTGATGTGGCGGACCACCGAAAGATCGTGGGAGATGAACAGGTAGGTGAGCCTGAACCGTTCCTGAAGGTCCTGGAACAGGTTGAGGATCTGGGCCTGGATGGAGACATCCAGGGCGGAAAGCGGCTCGTCACAGATGACGACTTCCGGCTGGAGCGCCAGGGCGCGGGCGATTCCGATGCGCTGTCTCTGACCACCGCTGAATTCATGGGGGTAGCGATGGACATCCTCGGGATGCAGTCCCACCAAATCCATGAGCTCCCTCACCCTTGCCTTTCGATCAGCCGCGGACCCTTTTCCGTGGATCACCAGCCCTTCGGCAATGATGCGTCCCACGGACAGGCGTGGATTGAGGGAAGAGTATGGATCCTGGAAAACCGCCTGCATGCGTTTTCTCAGGTCGCGAATCTCCAGGCGGCTCAGGGTGGACATATCTCTCCCATGGAAAAGGATTTCACCGGACGTTGGCTCCTCCAGGCGAAGGATCACCCGCCCGAGGGTGGATTTGCCGCAGCCGCTCTCTCCCACCAGGCCCAGGGTCTCGGAGCGCTCAATCGTCAGGTCCACGCCGTCCACGGCTCGAATCACGCCGGCCTGGCGTCCGAAAATGGATCGGGTGACCGGGTAGTGCCTGGTGACCTGGCGCAGCGAAAGCACCGGCCTCCCGTCCTCTCGATCAGCCAAGGCCACCCTCCTTGTCATAAAGCCAGCAGCGGACGGGATGCCCGCCCCGGGGGATGAGAAGCCCCGGTTCCGGGTCCCGGAAGCACCTGTCGAAGGCATGAGCGCACCGGGTGTTGAATTTACAGCCGTCTGGAAGGGCCAGAAGGCTTGGGACCACCCCGGGAATGGCTTCGAGCCGCCTTTTGACTTCGCCGCCCGACCGGGATGGAATGGAGCGCATGAGGCCCTGGGTGTAAGGGTGGAGCGGCGCCTGGAAGATGTCCCGAACAGGAGCCTCCTCGACAATCCGCCCCGTATACATGACGATGACGTTGTGAGCCATCTCGGCAATCACCCCGAGGTCGTGGGTGATGAGCAGGATGGCCGTGCGGCGGGTCTCCCGCAGACCGGCCAGCAGATCCAGGATCTGTGCCTGAATGGTGACATCCACCGCCGTGGTGGGCTCGTCGGCGATGATCAGGGCAGGGCCGCACGCCAGAGCCATGGCGATCATGACCCGCTGGCGCATGCCGCCGCTCATCTGGTGCGGATAATCCCGCATGCGTTCCCGGGCCGAAGGTATTCCCACTTCTCCCAGGAGCTCCTCGACGCGATCCAGCGCTCCTCGGCGGGACAGGCCCAGGTGAAGCTCGAGGACCTCGGAGATCTGGTCCCGCACCCGGAAAACCGGGTTGAGGGAGGTCATGGGCTCCTGGAAAACCATGGAGATCTGGTTGCCTCGAAGGGAGCGCATCTCGGGCTCGCTCAGACCCAGAAGGTCTCTCCCTCGAAAGAGGGCCTGGCCTCCCACGACTCGTCCCGGAGGTGGGATGAGGCGGAGGATCGACAAAGAGGCAACGCTCTTTCCGCAACCAGATTCACCAACTATTCCGAGAACTTGAGCTTCATCGAGAGCGAAGCTCACACCGTCCACCGCCCGCACGGTTCCGTTTTCCGTGGTGAAATGAGTCTGAAGATTCCTCACATCCAGAAGCACGGATCATCCCTTTCTCATCCGCATCGTGGAAGACGTGCGGGCATTCCCCGTGAAGCTCATGAGCCTGAGCCGGCGAGCCGGCGCTCTCGAAAACGGGCGGCGACGAGGCGCGCGATGTGTGGAGCGTTGCCGCCCGAGCGGTTGTTGATGATCAGGTTGCTGTGAATGTCCTGGTTCATGGCCGCTTCCAGGACGTCCAGCGTTTCCTCCACCATGCGAGGATCGAATAGACCATCCACGATGGCATTGAAGGGGTGGGCCCGGGCATAGGCGTCCTCGTAACGCACGCCGCGCGGCGTCATGAGCCGGATGACGCATTGACGGTCGGAGCTGAAGAAGCGCCGGCCGGCTCGGGTGAGCTGCCGGCCCAGGGAGGGAAGCCAGGTCCAGTGGGAGAGGACCTGGCCCACTCCGTGGCTCGCCATCACGTCGAAGACGGGCCCGGACAGGTAGGATTCCGTTCGCAGCTCCATGTGGTAGCGATGGTCGAGGGGAACGGCGGTGAAGAAGGTATCGAGCCTTCTCGCCAGCTCATCGGGAGACGTCCGCTCATCCTTGCGCTGGTATTCCTGTTCGAAGATCAGGCCCATGAGGTGTGGGCCGAGCAATTGCACGGAGGGCTCGAAAAACGATCGCGTGAAAAGCTCCGGGTCCAGAAATCCGGAATTGGGGAGGTATCGGCCCGAACGCCGCACCTTTTGTGCGGTGACCGCCTGGGGAACCTTCAGGATGATCCGGTCACCGGCTTTGAGGTGACTCCGATAAGCTTTCAGAACCTGGAAGGTCTGCGTGGGGGCGCCGTCCGTCCCGATGAGCGGGGCATAGAACGTGTAATCGATTTCGAGGACTTTGAAATGCTCGAAGTACTCTTCCACGCTCTCCACGGGAAGCACTTCTTCCTTGAAGGAGCGCCCCCCGACCCGGTGTGTCCGGGTGCTGATTCTCCCTCGGTACCGGTCGGCGGTGTAAATCTGGCCGATCCACCCCGCGTAGCGATCGCTGGCCGTCCCGAGGGAGACCCGGGGATGAAGGTGGTGAAAGCGGAATTCCTCAAGGTCGGCGTCAGAGATCTGAATTGGTGCGGTCGAAAAGGTCATGACCGAGACCCATGCCCCGCCCTGACTGAGCCAATGTCGACCCTGCCGGCGCCGACCCGGAAAGACTGTCAGGCCTTAGCCCGGTGCGGCGAGAGCCGCAATCGTTTCCCTTGACGGCCTCGAACAGCCGAAGCGGGGGAATGTTTCTGAGCTCGAACCTGGTGTGGACGATGGGAAAGAAACGCTCGAGATGAACTTTCAAATGCTGGTCCGTCTGGAAGCACGTTTGATAAACCAGGAAGCTTCCGCCAGGCTTGAGGGCCATGAGGGTGTTGTGGAGGATCTTGTCCTTGAGGTCCCTGGGAAGCCAGAAGAACGGGATGCCGGAGATGACGTAGTCCGCCTCGCAACGCTTGCAGGCCTTCAGGGCTTCGAGCACGTTCTCGGCGCTGTCGTTGATGATGGTAGCCCGAGGATCACGAATACGATTCTGCAGGATGGATTTGAAATTCTTGTTCCGCTCGATGGCGATCAGGTGGCTTCCGTTTTTCATGTGCTTGAGCAGGTAGTCGGTGAAAACGCCCGTACCCGGTCCATACTCGATGATCACATTGTTTCGAGCGAAATCGATGTGGCCGCAGACTTTTCTCACTCCGAAGGGGGATGTCGGAGTGATGGATGCGACATCCTTGTCTTTGATGAAGTTTTTCATGTAAGCCATTGTGTGAAACATATCATCTCCTGCTCTTAATATCGATGGACCGCGGCCTGAAGTCAGGCGTGAACGATCTCCTCCATGGACCCGCCCCCGGAGACGGCTGCGCTCGATCAATCGACAAATTTGCCTCCGTCTCTATCAACGGGGGACCTTATACCAGATCTAATTTAAAATGCATACCTCATGAATGTGAGGTTCCCTAGATATTTTTTCTGATATCTTTCATGAAGCTCGAATGAGCTCATTCCAGCGGAGCCTCAGCGGCGAACTGCCGCGGTGCCGAGACCCAAAGGGGCTGCACTCGTTGACAAGCCGTCATGAGTCTGGCAGTAAGGTCGCGACCGCTTTGTCCGAGCGTCAAGAAATCATTGGAAGAAAGGTTGAGCTTGACCGACTCTCTTCGCTCAGTCAGTCCAGGGAAGATCCTGATCATCAAGCCCAGTGCCCTGGGAGACGTGGTTCACAGTCTGCCGTTTCTCAACGCCCTTCGCGAGCGGTTTCCGGCTGCCGAGATCCACTGGCTTGTCTTCCGCTCGTTCGAGCCACTGCTTCGGGACCATCCCATGATCTCGAGACTATGGGTCGTCGACAAGGAAGCATGGAAGCGGATTTCGAGCCTGCGCGAGTCATGGAAGGACCTGCGGCGCCTTCTGACTGGTCTGAGGGAGGAGCGGTTTGATCTGGTCGTCGACCTGCAAGGTCTTTTGCGCAGCGGCTTCCTTTGCGGGGCCACCCGGGCTCCCCTGCGGCTGGGCTTCCTGGAGGGACGCGAGGGAAGCCCCCTGTTTTATACGCATCGCGTGCGGGGGGGGACGGATTGCCATGCCATCGAGCGCTACTTGAAGGTCGCCGGGAGTCTCGGCGCTCCGACGGATCGCATCGATTACCGCCTGAGTGCGGCTTCACACGGCTCTCGACTCCTGGACGGTCTTCCGCCGGTTTATGTGGTCATGGCGCCCTCGGCCGGGGGAGAGGCCAAAAGGTGGCCGGTGGAAAATTTCGGTCGGCTCGCCGCCGAATTGCCCTGGCCTTCGCTGGTGATCAGCGGAAAGAGCGATGCGGCCCTCGTGGAGCAAGTGGCTGCCGCATCGAGGGGCAGGGCGCTCTCCCTTGCCGGGCGGACCACGCTGGGCGAAATGACCGAGGTGATCCGCCGGGCGAAGGCCTTCATATCCAACGATACCGGGCCCATGCACATCGCCGCGGCCCTCGGGGTTCCGGTCTTTGCCGTATTTGGCCCCACAAGCCCCCTGCGGACAGGGCCCCATGGGCCGGGCCACACGGTCATAACGGCTGGTCTTTCCTGCTCGCCGTGCTTTCGGAGGAAGAAGTGCTCCCATTGGGTTTGCATGGAGCGGATTTCAGTCCGGCAGGTTTTGAGCGCCATCGAGTCCAGGATGAGCTTTGCTCGGGCTCCCTGACTCAGCGGTGGGGATCGTGACGCCATGGTCGAGCTGAGCGCGGCAATCATCACCCGAAACGAGGCCCACAACATCGGCCCGTGCCTCGACAGTCTGCATTGGGTGTCGGAGGTGGTTGTGCTGGATCAGTTCAGCGAGGATGGAACGGTCGAGATGGCCGCATCCCGCGGCGCGAGGGTTTTTCAGGAGGCCTGGCGCGGCTTTGCGGCTCAGAAGAACCTGGCCCTCGATCGGACGACCCGGCCCTGGGTCCTCAGCATCGACGCCGACGAAAGGGTGACGGAGCCTCTGCGGGCTGAAATCGAGGAAGTGCTTGAGCGTGACGGACCTGAAGATGGCTATCATATCCCACGCAGGAATTATTTCTGCGGTCGCTGGATCCGATATGGCGGCTGGTATCCGGATTACAGCCTGAGGCTTTTCCGGAAGGGATCGGGGAGGTTTGAGGACAGGGCCGTTCACGAGAAGGTGGTGGTCGAGGGAAGGACAGGGTATCTCAAACAGCCTCTCGAGCATTTCACCTATGTTTCCGTGAGCGACTACCTCCAGAGGATGGAGCGCTACAGTGGCCTGGCGGCCCGGGAGCTGGCCCTGGGGGGCAGGGAGGCCCGGTGGCATCAAATGGTCCTGAGGCCCCTCTTCACATTCTTCAAAATGTATGGTTTAAAACTGGGTTTCCTGGACGGACGAGCAGGCTTGTTCCTAGCCGTATCTTACGCCTATTATACCTTTTTGAAGTATTATCGCCTGGGCTCCGATCCAGCATGATTCAAGCGGGGAGGTCTCAAACGGTTCATGGATCTGTATAAACGCCTGCTCAGCAACGCCAGGCCTTACTGGCGCAGGATCGCTCTCGCCATGATTTCCATGCTGGGTGTGGCGGGCTGCACCGGGGCGACGGCATATTTGATCAAGCCTGTCCTTGACGATATTTTCATCCAGAAGGACATGGAGATGCTTCGGGTTCTCCCCCTCATCGTCCTGGCCATCTTCCTGGTGAAGGGCGCCTGCTCCTGGTGTAACACGTATTTCATGTCCTACGTCGGGCAAAAGGTCATCGCGCAGTTCCGCCAGCAGCTTTACGATCACCTGCAGACCCTGTCCCTGTCCTTCTATGACAGAACACCCACGGGCATCCTGATGTCGCGCATCATCAACGACGTGAACATCACCCAGGGGGCCGTTTCCGACGCCGTGGCCGGCTTCATCAAGGAGATCATCAGCATTGTGGTGCTGGTGATCGTCATCTTCTACAGGGACTGGCAGCTGGCCATCGTGGCCATGATCGTCCTGCCCTTCGCCTTTCTGCCCATCGTCAAGTTCGGACGCAAGCTCAGAGTGATCAGCAAGAAGAACCAGGAGTCCATGGCGCAGATTTCGGTGACGCTCCATGAGACCTTCGCCGGGACCCGCATCGTCAAGGCGTTCTGCATGGAGGAGCATGAGAAGAAGCGTTTCGCGCGGAACAATGCCCGCTATTTGAGCTCAGTCCTGAAGTCCGTGAAGGTGCGCGCCCTGTCGAGTCCCCTGATGGAGCTCCTGGGCGGTCTCGGGATCGTGGCGGTCATCTGGTACGGAGGGTACAGCGTCATTCGGGGGGTCTCGACTCCCGGCAATTTCTTTTCGTTTCTGGCAGCCATCATCATGCTCTACGAGCCCGTCAAGAAGCTCAGCAACATGAACAACACGATCCAGTTGGGAATGGCCGCCGCCGAGCGTATCTACCAGATCCTGGACACAAAGCCCGATATTCAGGATCGTCCCGATGCCGGGGAGCTGGTGCCGCCCATTCGAACGATTCGGTTCAGGGATGTGTCGTTCGGGTATTCCGATGAGCTGATCCTGAAGAACATCGACCTCGAGGTGAATGCCGGCGAAGTCATCGCGCTGGTGGGCATGAGCGGGTCGGGGAAGACAACCCTCGTCAACCTGATCCCGCGCTTTTACGAAGTCAGCGGCGGGGCCATCCTGATCAACTCGACGGACATACGGGATGTGACCCAGTCCTCCCTGAGGGCCCAGATCGGCATCGTGACCCAGCAGTCGATCCTGTTCAACGACACCATCTACAACAACATCGCCTACGGAGACATTCGAAAGGGCGAGGCCGAGATCATCGCCGCCGCCAAGGCCGCCAACGCCTATGACTTCATCATGAAGACGCCACAGGGATTCGAGACCCGGATCGGCGAGCAGGGAGTGCGGCTCTCCGGGGGGCAGCGCCAGAGGATTTGCATTGCTCGCGCCATCTTGAAGGATGCGCCCATCCTCATCCTGGATGAAGCGACTTCCTCCCTGGACAGCGATTCGGAGCTCGAGGTTCAGAAGGCCCTCGAGAACCTCATGGTGGGAAGGACGACCTTCGTCATTGCCCACCGACTCTCCACCATCAAGAATGCCGACCGCATCATCGCGTTTGCGGACGGTCACGTGGTGGAGGAGGGCCGTCACGACGAGCTCCTGAGAGCCCACGGCGAATACCGTAGGCTCTATGAGCTGCAGTTCACCCATCTGGATGCCAGCCTTGCGAGGGAAGTCTCCTGAAAGCCGCCGCGAAGATGAGCTTGTCACTGGATTCGATTCAGCGCGTGCTGTTCATCAAGCTCCGCCACATCGGGGATGTGCTGCTGGCGGCGGCGACATGCCGGGCCTTGAGGGAGGCCAGTCCGGAGGTGCGGATTTCCATGCTCGTTCCCGCGGGCACCGAGGACATGTTGACAAACCATCCCGACATCGAGGAAGTGATTCCCCTGCGGCGAGGGGGTGGCTGGCGGGATGATCTGAGGCTCATTCGCCGGCTGCGCCGAAACCGTTTCGACCTGGCCGTCAACATGACGGAGGGGGACCGGGGGGCCATTCTGGCGTTTCTGAGTGGAGCGCGATACCGCATCGGCATCGATCCGAGGCACAAGGGGTTCATGGGCAAGAGGCGCCTTTTCACCCACCTGGTCAAGCCCGTTTACGACGGCAGGCACCGGGCCCTCATGGACATGGATGTTCTGGAGCCCCTGGGAATTGAGCGGAAAGACCCGCAAGTGGAGCTTTTCGTCTCCGCCGAAGACCAGGATCTCGTGGATGGGTGGCTCCGCGAGGAGGGACTGCTTGATGATCGGCCCTTTGTGATCGTTCATCCCACGTCCCGGTGGCTTTTCAAATGCTGGAGGGACGAGGCCGTCGCCGAGGTGGTGGACCACCTGCGGATCCGTGGTGTCCGGGTTGTCCTGACCAGCGGGCCGGACCCCAGGGAAAGAGACAAGCTGGCTGCCATCGCGGCCTTGTGTCGCGGCGAGCCATTGGTGCTCAGCGGCAGCCTGACGCTCAAGCAGCTTGGGGCGCTCCTGCGTCGAAGTGTGCTGTTCTTCGGAGTGGATACGGCGCCCATGCACATGGCGGCGGCCCTGGGCAGGCCGGTGCTTGCCCTTTTTGGTCCTTCGGATTCAAAGGTCTGGGGTCCCCTCGCTCCCGTGCGCCGTATCATCGATCGCGGCAAGGATTTTCCGTGCCTGCCATGTCGCGGGGACGGCTGCAACAGCACCAAGAGAAGCCTCTGTCTCGAAGCCATTTCGACCGAGGAAGTCGTTCAGGCCCTCGATGAAATGCTCGTGGCGGCATCCGTCGCATGCCCTGAACCGGCTCGATCATGAAATTGCCCCGCTCAGTGCTCTATGTTTCGCACACGGCGGCCCTGAAGGGGTCGGCCATCAGCCTGGCCCAGCTCATCCTGGGTCTGGACCGATCTCGCTTCGAGCCCACCGTGGTCTTTTCCAAGCCGGGATACTGGCTCGAGAACCTGGGGGAGCGCGGGATATCCTGCCATGTCCTGAAGAGTCGGGGCTTTCTGGGCTGGAGGCTCGTCTCCGAGGCGAAGGCCGTCATGGATCGGGCCCGGGTGGGGCTCGTTCACCTGAACAGCGCCGTGCCCTTCTGCAAGTACGTTGGGATTGCGGCCAGGATGCGACGCACGCCGGTGGTGTGGCACATCCGGGAAGACCCCCGGAGCAAGCGGGTGCGCAGGCTGAAAAAGTGGATCCGCGGCCTGTCGGACCGGGTATTCGTGGTTTCTTCGGAGCTGGAGCGTTTCTTCGAGGGCTTTCCCGTGGTCAAGGTCTTCAACGGGGTTGACCTGGACCGGTTTCAACCGGGGGTGACCGGGGAGGAGTTCAGGGATCGTTTCGGCATCCCCCGGACGGCTTTCGTGTTCGGGATCGTGGGGACCATCGAGGAGCGCAAAGGCACCCTGGCATTCCTCAGGGCAGCGGAGGTCCTGGCCCGGTCGGATTCCGATGCCCGGTTCGCCGTCGTCGGGGACGGCATGGCCGAGGACGTCCGGAAAATCAGGGATTACCTCTCGGAGCATGAGCTGCTGGCGTCACGAGTGATTCTCACGGGGCGGCTCGACGACATCCCCCGGGTCATGGCCGGGCTGGATGTGCTGGTGCTGCCTTCGCTGTGGGAGGGTTTCCCCCGCAGCCTCATCGAGGCCATGGCCTGCGGCAGGGTCGCCATTGCGTCCGATGTGGGGGAGATTCCCTTCATCCTGGAAGGGGGAAGGTGCGGGATGGTGGTCCCCTGCGGGGACGATTCGGCCCTGGTCCAGGCGATGGCCCGTTGTCTTTCCGATCGCGCCGCGCTGAACGAGATGGGCCGATTGGCCCGGGAGCGGGTGGTGAGCGAGCTCAGTCTCAAACGGCACGTGGAGGTCATACAGAACGAGTACATGGAACTGCTCTCCGCTCCCTGACGGGCGGGGACGAGAGATCCATTCGCTGCGCGGGTTGGATGGAGCGCGCATTGTGCCGCGGACGGGAGCTTCCGATGAAAAGGGTCCTCTTCCTCTTTGTGACGATGCCCGTTGGTGGCGCGGAGATGCTCTGCTTCCACTTCCTGAAAGGACTGGACCGGTCGCGTTTCGAGCCTCTGGTTTGCTGCATCCAGGATTTTGGGGAGCTGGGCCTTGAGATCCGGGGGGCCGGCCATGAAGTGATCTCGCTCGGGAGGATGCGGACCCGGCGATTCGAGGTCGAAACGGTCTTCACCTTGGCGAACCTTTTGAAATCACGCCAAATTGACATCATTCACACGAATATGTATCATGCAAATCTTTATGGCCGGCTTGGGGCGCTGCTTCTGGGGAGGCGGAGGCCCGGGATCGTTACGGCCGTGCACAGCCTCTATACGGAGAGAAAACCCCATCGGCTGCTCATCAGCAGGCTCCTGAACCGGTGGACCGATCGGATTCTGGCGGTATCCGAAGCGGTCCGCGAGGACGTGCTGCGATACGAGAGAGCCGAGCCCTGGAGGGTGGAAGTCCTGCCGCTGGGAGCCGATTTCGAGCGCCTGGACGTCGACATGAGCCCGGAGGAGGCCAGGGAGAGGATCGGGCTGTCTCCCTCGGACTGGGTACTGGGGACGGTGGGGCGCCTGGTGGAGCCCAAGGGGCATCGTTACATGCTCGAAAGCCTCTCCATTCTGCACGAGCGCGGGCTGCCCCTGAAACTGGTGATTGCAGGGGGTGGAAGGCTCGAGGCCGAGCTGAGGCGGCAGGTCGCCGAGAGTGGGCTCGAGAATCATGTGCTGCTTCTGGGCACCCGCCGGGACATCCCCGAGATCTACAGGGCCATGGATCTCTATGTGATGGCCTCTGTCTCCGAGGCGGCATCCATGGCATTGCTGGAGGCCATGGCGGTGGGACTTCCCTGCGTGGTGACCTCGGTGGGCGGGATGGTGGATCTCGTGGACGGGGGACGATGCGCCCGGGTGGCTCCCCCGGCGGACGCCCCTGCTCTGGCCTCCGCCATCGAAGACCTTTACGGTTCAAGGGAAGAGCGTTTGAAGCTGGGAAGCGCCGCCATGGAGAGAGCCCGGTCGCTCTACGGGAGGGACGCCATGATCCGCGGGCTGGAATCCATTTACGACGGCCTTTTTTCCTGCTGACCGGGGAGTCGATCCGAATGTCACTGCCCAATTTCCTCATGGTGGGTGCAGCCAAGTGTGGGACGACTTCGCTGTTCCATTACTTGAAGCAGCACCCGGAAGTCGGGATGCTGGAGTCCAAGGAGGCCCACTTCTTCGTTGACTTCAGGGTGAAGGTCCACAGCCTTGAGGAGTATGAGGCCCTTTTTGAGGGATTTGCCGGCAGGAGGGCCGTCGGCGAGGCTCCCGTGAGGGCCCTCTACGACGAGGATGCCCTGAGGAAAATGAAGGAAGTCCTGCCTGGCGTGCGCGTTATCGTCATTCTCCGGAATCCGGCGGACATGGCGTATTCGCTTTGGGGGCACATGGTGAGGAATGGGGAGAGGCTTTCCTTCAGCAGGGCGCTGAAGGTGGAGCCCCGTCGGATGGCCGATCCCGGATTCAAGGAGCGGTGCAACAACTGG
This sequence comes from Syntrophobacteraceae bacterium, assembly GCA_025454175.1. Taxonomy (GTDB): domain Bacteria; phylum Desulfobacterota; class Syntrophobacteria; order Syntrophobacterales; family Syntrophobacteraceae; genus JALOOX01. Next base: position 61,290 of record JALOOX010000018.1, read on the forward strand.
TACGGGGACTACCATTACTTCCACCGCGGGCTCTATTCGGACCAGGTCCGGCGCTGCTTCGACCTGTTCGGACGCGACTCCGTTCTGGTGCTCCTGTTTGACGATATGCGGCGGGATCCCCTCCACACCGGAAGGGGTTGCTTCGAGTTTCTGGGCGTCGATCCCGGTTTTGAGCCGGTCATGGATCGGCACAATGTGGGGAAGGTGTATCGACATCGGGGCCTCCACAAGCTGCTTTCCGTGCCCCCCGGTTGGCTCGGGAGCCTGGAAGAAGGGTTCATGGGCGGAACGGTTCGCCGGTGGCGGGAATCGCTCATGAGCTGGAACACCAGGGGCTTGCCCCCTTTCGACCCGAAATTGAGGGCTGACCTGCTTGCCAGGTATCAGCCGGATATCCGGAAGCTCGAGATTTTACTCGAAAGAGACCTTTCCCACTGGGCTTGACCCGCGCAAGACTTGGGTGGCGGAGCCGGGATTTGGATCACCTCTCCATCTTTTCGCCGTTGGGCATAATCAAGGACATGCTGCTCTCACACAAATACAAGTTCATATTCGTCAAGACCCGGAAGACGGCGGGAACCAGCATGGAAATCAGCCTGTCTCGATACTGCGGTCCCGATGACATCATTACCCCTTTTTTGAATCCTGAAGACGAAGCGTTCCGGAGGGAATTGAACATTTTTCCCAGGAATGATCTGGTTCCACTCAGGAGATACAGGGGAAGGGAAATCCTCAAATGGTTGCGGGGATGGCGATTGAGATACTGGGATCACATGCCGGCGAAGCAAATAAAAAGATTTATTGGTGATGAAATATATAATACGTATTACAAGTTCTGTTTTGAAAGAAATCCATGGGATAAAGTCATCTCTTATTATCATTGGGAAAATCGAAAACATAAATATCCTTCCCTGGATGACTTTTTTTCCAGGAAACCATTATGTACAGACTACTCGAAATATAGCATCAATGGAGATATAGCTGTCGATTTCATTGGGCGATACGAGAATCTGATGGAGGATCTCCAAGCCGTTTGTCAAAGACTCGGGATTCCTTTTGATGGATGGATGCCGAGAGCCAAGGCCAGCTATCGAAAGGATAAACGTGAATACCGGGATATCTTGACGTTGCCTCAAAAGGAATTCATCGATCGGTGCTTCGAAAAGGAAATACAGTTATTCCATTACACTTATGGTGGGTGACCTGATACCGGTTCTCATTTTGGCCAGGAAATTCCCCACTGCGGGACCTCATGCCCCCCCTGGGCCACCCGAACCTGTGAACAGGCCCACGGCCGGGCTGGTTTTCAACTAGAAGCCAGGGACCGGAAACCAGAAACCTTTTTAGAGTGGCTGCCGTCCTTGGCGAAAATCCTGTTCCTCATCATTGGCTTCCATAAGCCCAGCAGCAGGAAGCGGGTGCTCGACAGCCGGGCGTATCTGGGCTCCCGGGGTCATGAGGTCACCGTTCGCGAGGTTCCCAAGGGGGGCATGGCTCGCGCCGCGCTGTTCGCCGGCCTTCGGCGCCACGACCTGGTTGTCATCCAGAAGAAGCTTTTTGGCAGGGTCGAGCTCGGGATCATCTCCATGCTGAATTCTCGGCTTGTCTATGATTTTGACGATGCCGTGATGTTCCACGAGATCGAGCGGAACGAGCCGCTGCGGGGCAAATACTTCACGCGCTTTACAGCGATGTGTGGTCGATGCCGGGGGGTGATCGCGGGGAACGGCACCCTTGCCGAGCTCGCGCGGCTCGCCCGGGGTGTGGGCGAATCGGATCCCTCGGTGCTGGTGCTTCCGACCCCGGTGGACACCGGGGCCATCGTTCCCAGGGCATACGGTGGCTCCCGACCCGGACTGCGAATCGGCTGGATGGGCACCCGGGGCAACCTGGGGCACCTGATGAGCATTGCGGCCCCCCTGGGGCGAGTGATGAGTGCTTTCCCGGGCAGCGAGCTGGTGGTCGTGACGGACGGCGCCCCCAGGTTTGACGGCATGCCGGTTCGGGTCAAGCCATGGAGCGCCGTGGACGAGACGGATGATCTTCGGAGCTTCGACGTGGGGATCATGCCCCTTCGGGACAATCTCTGGACGCGGGGAAAGGGCGGGTTCAAGCTGCTCCAGTACATGGCGGCCGGGGTTGCCGCGGTAGCGTCGCCGGTCGGAATCAACGGGGAGATCATCGAGCACGGGGAGAACGGCTTCCTGGCCGGGAGCGAGATCGAGTGGGAGGAATGGTTGCGCCGCCTGCTGGAAGACCCGGAGCTGAGGCGCCGCCTGGGCATGAATGGGAGAGCGACCGTGGAGAGCCGTTTTGCGCTGACCACCTACCATCGACGGCTGGCCGAGTTTCTCGAGGGGCTCCTCTGATGCGCATGCTGCATACGGAGTCCTCCAGCCACCTGGGAGGGCAGGAGCTCCGGGTCCTCATGGAGATGGAAGGGCTGGCTCCGTGGGGGATTGAGTCGGTTTTGGCCGCCCGCCCCGGGACGGGCATCGTTCGGGAGGCGTTCCACCGCGGGCTGCGCGTCCACGAGGTGGCCATGCGGGGAAGTGTGGACCCGGCGGCCGTGACCCGCTTCCTGTGGATCCTGAAACGGGAGCGCATCGATCTGGTCTGCGCCCACGGGTCCAAGGACGGCTGGAGCGCGGGTCTGGCCGCGCGGGTCCTGGGGAAGAAAGTGGTCCGTTGCCGGCATGTGGCCAATCCCATCCGGGGTCATTTTTTCGGGCGACTGGTTTACGGCCCGCTTTGCGACAGAATTGTGACCACGGCCGAATTCATCAAGCAGGGCATGGTGGAAAGGGGGGTGCGTGCCGAGAAAATCGTTTCGATCCCCACCGGCGTGGATTTGAATCGTTTCCATCCCGGCGTCGAAAGGGGCGTTTTTCGACGGGAGCTGGGTCTGGAGATCGGCAGACCGCTGGTGGGGATGATAACGGTGCTCAGGGGAGACAAGGGACCGGATGTTTTCCTCGAGGCCGCGGACGAGATTCTGGCTCGCCGGCCCGATGGGTTTCTGGTCCTGGTCGGAGATGGCTGGATGCGCCAGAGACTGGAAGAGATGGTACGCAGGTCGCCCCGGGGGGGGAGTATCCTGCTCACGGGGTTTCGAAGAGACATTCCACGGATCTTGGCCGACCTGGATGTCCTGGTCCTTTCGGCGCGGATTCCCGAGGGGGTGCCCCAGACCGTTCTCCAGGCGCACGCCATGCTCACCCCGGTGGTGGCCTCCGACGTGGGTGGAATCAACGAAGTGGCCATTCACGGTGAGACGGCCCTCTGCACTGCCGCAGGCGATTCACGGGCCGTTGCCGATGCCGTGCTGCAGGTTCTGGACGAGCCCGGCGAGGCCATGAGCAGGGCCCGGGCAGGCCGGGAAATGGTCCTTCGTCATTACACGTGGCCGACGACTCTGGAGAGCATGAGAGACCTTTACTGGCGGGTCATGAAGTCATGAGTGAAAACGGATCCTCGAGCCGTCGCTTCCCGCGGACTGGGGCCGGCACCGCGCGGGAGCCTGTTCCCGGGCGTTCAACGGATGGTGCTGGACACCTTGCCCCGGGGGGACTCACTGTCTTGCACACCGAGGCCTCCGATGGGTGGGGAGGGCAGGAAATCCGCATCTATCGCGAGATGCTCGGCATGCGGGAGCGGGGCTACAGGGTGCTTCTGGCCTCTCCTCCCGATGCCGTCATTCACCGCAGAGCCGCCGCCGCGGGGATCCGGGTCATACCGGTCCCCATGGACAGGCGCCATTTCGTGTCCTCCGTCCTCGCACTTCGTCGGCACATCCGGGAGAACGCGGTTGACCTGGTGAACACCCACAGCTCTTCCGACAGCTGGATCGCTTCGCTGGCCGCACGCATGGAAGGCGCTGCGCTGTTGCGAACCCGCCATATTTCCTCCCGTGTCCATGGAGGGCTCCTGAATCGATGGCTTTACGGGCGGCTTTGCCACGGGGTGATGACGACGGGTGAGCTCATCCGGAGCCAGCTGATACGAGAATTGAAGCTCGATCCGGCAAAGGTGCATTCCGTGCCCACGGGAATCGCCCTCGACGATTTCGCAAACGCCGATGGAGCCTCTTTCCGGCGGGCTCTCGGGATACCCCTCAGTGCTCCGGTACTGGGAATTGCGGCCGTCCTGAGAAGCTGGAAGGGCCACAAGGTGCTTCTGAGTGCCATGCCCGCCATTCTCGGGGCTTTTCCGGATGCTCGACTCTGCATCGTGGGGGAGGGACCCATGCGGGGGGTCCTCGAGGCGCGGATCGGTGAGCTCAACCTACGGGATCGTGTCATCATGACGGGGCACCGCGAGGACATTGCGGAGGTCATTGCGTCTTTTGACATCGCGGTGCTGGCCTCATACGCCTCGGAGGGAATTCCCCAGTTCGCGCTCCAGGCCATGGCGTTGGGCAAGCCGGTGGTCGGCACCCGGGTGGGGGGCATCCCGGAGGTCGTTCTGCACGGTGAGACCGGTCTTCTGGCCGATCCCATGGATCCGGATTCCCTGGCGGACGCCGTCACGGCTCTGCTGCGGGACGAAGGGCTTCGGCGACGACTGGGCGGGAACGGGCTTCGTCGCGTGGCCTCTCACCATTCATTCAAAAGGATGCTCGACCAGGTGGAGGAGTGCTACCATCGGCTTTTGTGCCCGTCCGCCAACGAGTCGGCATCCGCGATGCCAGGCCGGGCATGAGGGCGGATTCGATGGAGATCGACTGGAGCGCCATCAAGGGGGGGCGGGATTCGGCGAGGGGAATGTTCCCGCGCGTGTTGAAAGTCCCCATCATCGAGGATGCGCGCGAAAAGGCTTGCGATCTGCTGCCCGACGGGGGGGCTCTCCTGGACGTGGGGGCTTACGACCGCAACCTCGAGGCCTACATGAGGAAAGCGGGGAAGCAAGCAGTCTACCGGAGTTACGATCCCGATCGCACCCTTCCCCACGACTATCACAGCCTGGCCGAAATTCGCGAAGCGTTTGACGTGATTGTCGTTTTTGAAGTCATCGAGCATCTTTCCGTCGCCGAAGCCATCGACCTCATGGCGCGCCTGAGGGGTTTGCTCAAGGAGCAGGGCGCCCTGGTGATCTCGACGCCCAACGTCTTTCATCCGACCATCTTCTGGAGGGATTGTACCCACCGTACCGGGTTCCGCTACAACGAGGTGGTGGGTATCCTGCGATCGATGGGCTACGGTGGCTTCGAGGTTTACCGCGTGGCGAGGATGAGCCTCAAGGACCGGATCACGATCTTCTTCTACAAGCCCCTGATGAAGCTTCTGAATATGGACTTCGCGGGACGAATCCTGGTGATTGCTCGCAAATGAACCGCAGACCGTCTTCTCCGCCCGCTGCGGTCATGCCGGATGAGGCCTCCGCTCCCGGCCGGAAGGGCTGGATTCCCGGGCTTCGGATTTTAAGCGGCATAACGGGGGCAGTCCCTTTCATGATCCAGGGTAATCCGAAGGGACGCCGGGACCGCCCATGAAGATTGCCTTCATCCGATACAGGTACGACCCTTTCGGGGGGGCCGAGCGCTTCACCCAGGCTCTGGTGGAGCGGCTTGCGGCGAAAGGGGCCGAGATCCATCTATATGCCCGCGAGTGGTCTGCTCCTCCCTCGGCTGCTCGTATCACGATGCATCGTGTGGGGGGGCCCTCCTGGCCCTCCATTCTGGGATATGCGAGCTTCGTGCTCCTGGTCGGCCGCGCGGTTCGCATGACCCGCTTCGACCTGGTCCAGTCCAATGAGAGAACCCTCTGCCAGGATGTCTACCGGGCCGGGGACGGAGTCCATGCACGGTGGCTCGAACTGCGGGCAAGGCGGATGGGCCCGCTCCGCCGGCTCTCCCTCCGCCTCAACCCGTTTCACGCTTTTCGACTCTGGCTGGAACGCAGGCTGTTCGAGGACCCTCGCCTGAAGGCGATCATCGTGAACTCCGGCATGGTGAGGGACGAGATCGTCGGTCGGTTTCGAGTCGATCCCGCCCGCATTTTCACCATCCCCAACGGGGTGGACCTGGGCCGGTTCCATCCCGCCCACCGGGAGACCCTTGGAGGCGCCCTGAGACGCCGTTCGGGAGCCCGGGACCATGAGACGGTCGTCCTCTTCGTGGGATCGGGCTTTGAGCGCAAGGGACTGGAGTTTGCCATGCGGGGTCTGGCGGAGGCCAAGGTCCCGGCCAGGCTCTGGGTGGTTGGAAAAGGGAAGCGGCGCGGATACGAAAGGCTTGCCCGGGGGCTCGGGCTGGGGGGGCGGGTCGACTTCTGGGGGCCCCGGGAGGACGTCGCCCCGTTTTACGCCGCTGCCGACGTCCTCGTCCTCCCCACGCTTTACGATCCTTTTCCCAGCGTGGTGCTCGAGGCCATGGCGTCGGGGCTTCCCGTCATCACCACGGCGCAGTGCGGCGCCGCCGGGATCATGACTCACGGCCGCCAGGGCTTCATCCTGAACACTCCCGAGGAGACCGGCCGCATGGCGGAGTGCCTCGAAGCCCTTGACCAGGTCGACACGCGGCGGCGGATGGGCCGGGAGGCCAGGAGACTGGCCGAGGACTTCCCATGGGAGCGCACGGTCGCGGAGCTGGAGAGACTCTACGACGACCTCGTCTCAGGCCGGATCTAGCATTCCCCCATGCCCCCCGGGGCACCCGAACCAATGAAGAGCCTCCCGGCGGGGCTGGTTTTCAACTTGAAACTTGAAACCTTGAACTTGAGACTTTTCAGGGCAGACATCTTCGCGGCTGTAGGGCCTGTTGAACGGCTAGGGGATGGTTTTCCAAGGGACCGGTGCCGGGGAGCTTCACAGCCTCGCGCTCCGCAGCACCGGTCCGTTCTGGTCGGGATGGACCTGGTGCGGAATCAGGACTGCAGTTCGGGAAGGTCCTTGAAGTAATCGAGGGCGCCGGGGTTGGCCAGCGCATCCTTGTTTTTCACTTCCTCGTTGTGGATGACCTTCCGGACAGCCAGCTCCACCTTCTTGCCGCTGATGGTGTAGGGAATATCCTGGACGGCGATGATCTTGCCCGGAACATGGCGCGGCGTGGTGTTCTGGCGGATCATGGTCTTGATGCGCTTGAGGAGATCCTCGTCCAGGGTGACGCCTTCACGCAGCTTGACGAACAGCACCACGCGAACGTCGTTGTCCCAATCCTGCCCAACCACGAGGCTGTCCAAAACTTCCTGAATGTTTTCCACCTGGCGATAGATCTCGGCGGTCCCGATGCGCACGCCCCCGGGATTCAAGGTGGCGTCCGAACGCCCGTAGATGATGACGCCGCCGTTTTCGGTGATTTCGATGTAATCCCCGTGGGCCCAGATGCCTTCATGCAGCTCGAAGTAGGCGCTGCGATACTTCTTCCCGTCGGGGTCGTTCCAGAAATAGATGGGCATGGATGGGGCCGACGCCGTGCAGACCAGCTCCCCCTTCTCGCCCAGGACCGGCTTGCCGTTGTCGTCGTAGGCCTGGACCTTCATGCCCAGCCCCCTGCACTGAAGCTCGCCCGCATAGACCGCGCCGATGGGATTTCCAAGGGCGAAGCAGGAGATGATGTCGGTGCCGCCCGAGATGGACGAGAGCACCAGATCTTCCTTGATATCGCGGTAGACGTACTCGAAGCTCTCGATGGAGAGGGGAGACCCGGTGGACAAAACCGCCTTGAGCGGGGTCATGTCGAAGGTCTTGCCCGGCCTGACGTCGGCCTTTTCGACGGCGGCCAGGTACTTGGCGCTGGTGCCGAAAATGGAGACCTTTTCGTCCTGTGCCAGCTGCCACAGGCTTTCGGGGCGGGGGAAGAACGGCGACCCGTCGAAAAGGAGGAGGCGCGCTCCCTGTGTCAGGGAGCTCACGAGCCAGTTCCACATCATCCAGCCGCAGGTGGTGTAGTAGAAGATGGTGTCCTCGCGTTTGAGATCCGTGTGGAGCTTGAGCTCCTTGATATGCTGGAGCAGGGTGCCCACCGCCCCGTGGACGATGCACTTGGGAACGCCGGTCGTACCCGAGGAGTACATGATGTAGAGGGGATGGTTGGCCGGCAGCTGCTCGAAGACGATCTCCAGGCCCTTTTCACTGGACATGAAATCATCCAGCAGTACTCCGTTGGGAACCCGGGAAGGGTCGGGATCCGGCTCGGTGTAAGGCACCACGATGACCTTCTCGATGCTTGGGATCTGCTTGACGACCTCGGCGATCTGCCCCAGCGAGTCGAACTTCTTGCCGCTGTAGCTGTACCCGTTGGCGGTTAAAAGAACCCGCGGCTCGATCTGGCCGAACCGATCCAGGACCCCCTTGATGCCGAAGTCGGGCGAGCAGGAGGACCAGATGGCCCCGATGCTGGTGGCAGCCAGCATGCCGATGACCGTCTCGATCATGTTCGGCATGAATCCGGCCACCCGGTCCCCCGGCTGGAGTCCCAGCTCGCGGAGCGATTTGGCGAGGCGCGCCACCCGGTCGTAGAGCTCTGCATAGGTGATGCTCACGGTGTCGGGCTGTGACTCTCCCTTGAAGGTGAGCGCCACCCGGTCGTCACGATAGCGCAGCAGGTTTTCGGCGAAGTTCATGCGGGCGCCCTCGAACCACTTGGCGCCGGGCATCCGGGAAACGTCGTCCACCACCTGTGAATAGGGGGTGCTGCTGATCACTTCACCGTGCTTCCATATGGATTCCCAGAAGCTGGGGATTTCGGCAATCGACCACTCGTAGAGGTCGTCATAGCTCCGAAAGTCTTTCGAATACTGCTGATTCACATATTGCATGTACTGGAACATGTTCGTGGTCTTGATGCGTTCGTCGGTGGGCTTCCAAAGGAGCTTGCTCATGGTGACCTCCCTTTGAGTGATTTTGTGTGGATTCACAGGAGCCTGCGGTCGCGGATCAGCGGATAAGGGCTCGAGCTCATCCCGGAATGAGCGATGATCAAAAAATGTATTATAAGACTTAACTCTTGATGTCAATCGCGGATCTGCAAGAATTCGGCTTTTGTGCCGTCCGCGCAGATGCCTGACGTTGGGAGGAGAAGAGGGCCGGGGAAGGAGGGGGGAACCCGGCCCTCTCCAGGAGAAAGGTCCATGAGGTGACGGAATCCCCTGACCGGACAAACGATCTCCCGACATTCATTATAATGCTCTTGCAAGCAATTGGCTGTCTTTTATTCTATTTTTTACAACTATCTTATTTCATTGGATAATCCTCTCATGGGCTCCGGCGTGGGCAGTGCCGCGTCATCTTGATGACGCATTCCAGTCGTGGACGGTCTCGGACAGCTCATCCAGGTGAGAGACCAGGCGACAGGCCAGGAATTCCGTCTCGTCCCGTTCCACCATGCCGTCCTCGAGGACCAGCTGCCCGAAGGAAATCCAGTCATCCCGTGAAAACTGAGCCAGCAGATCGAACAGATGGTCGGCCGACGGCAGGGTGCTGTCATCCCGACGCTTGAGAGTCCATGAGCGCGCGAATCCTTCGAGAATGCTCTTGAGGCAGTGGCGTCCGGCCCAGGCCAGCTCTCCCGTGCCGTCCAGCCTGTCGAGGCGCATCCGAAGGCTCAAATTGACAAAGAAGTGGAGGGCGGCAATGACCAGCGATCCGTCCGATGCGGGGAAATCGCCGAGGGATCGGTAGCCCCGGGCGGTGATGAGCCGAACGCTCACCGGGTCGGTCCGCCGGCAGACCACGAAATCCCCCGCGGCGTGATGCCAGGGATAAATCTGGCCGAATGAGCGGGTGTCGAAGTACGCCGTGAGGATCGCGGCTGCCTCCCGGTAGAGGGCTTCTTCCTCCGGGGGCGAGAGAAACGGTTTGCTGCCGTCGGTTTCCCAGACGGATATGCCGAGGCCCTGGAGGCTGCCCGGATGGCAGGAGAGATGGAGCTCGGAAAACCCCTCGAACCACTCGGTCACGAGAAGATCCAGCATTCTGGGCTCCCCGGATGGGGATCCGTAGCGCACGCTTCCCTTCAGGAGGGGGCGGGGCAGATAGGGATGATGAAATCGTGCGTGCAGGTCCCCGAGCAGCTCGAGCTCGGCTTCGAGGAAGGCTTTCTGTTGCTCGGTCGACGCCGCGTTGACGGCGAGGGAGCAAGTGTCGTGACCCAGGCTCACGACCAGGCGGGCCACCTGGTAGAGGGCCCCGTGCTTCTCGCTGACGAGGGCTGCGCCCCGGATTTGGGGGACCTCAGCCTCACTCCCTGAAAGCGCCTTCAATGCCTGGAGCAGGCGTGCTCCCTGGTTTTCCGCAAAAAAAGCCGATATGTTTTTGAGATAGGGGCCATAATGAAGCAGCGGCGCATCCCGGTCCGGTCCCTGGGGCAGGGGTATGCCGGAATGGGTCTCGGACAGGGGGACCTGGCCGTTATCGGTGTTGATGAACAGTTCAATGGCCCAGTCAGTCATGATGTGCTTCGCCTCCATGGCCCGTGTTTTCATGGCTGTTTACATTGACCGTCGTTGACGGTAAGCTGCATTTCATCGGTCGTTAGCCGACATCGGATTATTGGCCAAAGTGGTGCCCGGATCAAGCCACTCAACACGCAGGAGCTCGAGATTTGGATTCCGTCGACCGAATGCTGCTCGATCGCATACAACGCAACTTTCCCCTGGTGCCGAGGCCTTATGGCGTCCTGTCCGAAGGTCTTTTCATCAGCGAAGAAGACGTGCAGGGGCGTATCGCACGGCTGAAGCGAGAACGCATTGTCCGCCAGATCAGCGGCATCTTCAACACGGGAGCCCTGGGATACCGCAGCAGTCTCGTCGCCATGTCGGTGCCGACGGAGCATCTCGAAAGGGCGGCGGCTGTGGTCAATGCCTATCCCGGCGTGAGCCACAACTACCTCCGGGAAGCCTCCTACAACATGTGGTACACCATCGCCGTGCCTCCGGGGCAGTCGGTTTCCGGGAAAGTGGAGGAGCTGGCCAGGGATTCCGGCGGCTGGAGCGCCCTGGTCCTCCCGGCCGTGAAGAAGTTCAAGCTGGCGGTGGTTTTGGATGTTCTGGAAGAGGGAGACGCCGAAGTCGGCGATGAGCGAGTCAGGATTCCGGCTCTGGAGGCCAGCACGGTCTTTCGGGCTACGCCGGAAAACGTCCGAATCGTGAGATGTGTTCAGGAGGATCTGCCCCATGTGGCTCAGCCTTTCAGGGTTTGGGCCGATGATCTGGAGATGACCGAGCACTCCCTTCTGGAGCTCCTGGCGGATTGGACGGCGCGCGGCTTCATGCGACGGTTCGCGGCGGTCCTGAACCATCGGCAGGCGGGCTTCGGCGGAAACGGGATGGTGGTCTGGCTCTGCCCCGAGGAGCGCATCGACGAACTGGGCTCCATCCTGGCCGCTCACCAGGAGGTGAGCCATTGCTACCACCGACCGGCGTATCCGGAGTGGCCGTACAATCTTTACGCCATGGTTCACGGCAGGACCCGGGAGGACTGCGAGTCCGTCGCCGTCCGGCTCGGCGAATCGGTGGGGCTCATGGATTACCGGATACTTTTCAGCACCCGGGAATTCAAAAAGATCCGGCTGAAGCTCTTCTGGGATTAGCCTTCGGGGATTGAATCGGGGGCTTTCGGCCAGGGGTGGCGGTTCAGCTAGGTCCTGGATTTCAGGCAGGGAAGACATGGAAGACGATTCCAAGGAATATGAGATCAGGAAGAAAGCCATCTTCGATTCGATGTCGAAGCGCGGGCAGGAGCGGATCCTGAAGAAGGGGTATGAAAACTGGGAGCCCTTCCAGGAGCCCAAGGACCCCAGGGAGCGCATCTTCAGCCCCGCCTCCCAGACCTCGATGGCGCTATTGGAAGAGTTTTACAAGGCGGCGGGCCTGAGCAAGGATTCGGTTTCGCTGCACAAGGAGCTTTTCGATCTGTGCCGGGGGCTTCTCATGGGGGAGAGCCGAGCCAGGGCCATCTTCGAGCTCAGTGTCTGGCTGAAGGAGAAGGGAGTTGCCCCACCCACCTGACATCGCCTGCTCATGACCTGCCGGCAATGCCCCGGAGAACACTCATTCCCCGGGGGCAGGCTCCCCTTCGGATTCGACTTCGCACGGCCGAAGATATTCCAGCTCATCCCGCGTGGCCGGCCGGACGTGGGTCACCACCACGTGGTACGTGAGGTCCTCTCCGGCCAGCGGATGGTTGAAGTCGAGATCGACCCATTCCTCGGACTTGTCACGCACGTAATAGCTGTACTGCGCCTGGGTGACCTCGTTTCTGGCCATGACCCATTTTCCCACCTGAAGGTCCCTCCCTTCGGGAAACTCCGAAAAATGGTGCCGACGCACCTGGCTCGGATCCCTCGGGCCGAAGGCCTCGTTGGCCGGGATGGTGAAATCCCTCGTGTCCCCGGCGGTCATTCCAAGGAGCCTGTGTTCCAGGGCGGGGAGGATCTGGTTGTAGCCGACGATGTAATTGAGGGATACGGGGCCGTTTTCGCCCTTCACAAAGCTGCCGTCGGAGAGGCGCACGGTGTATTCGATGATGACGAAGGTGCTGGGGCTGATTTTCATGCTGACCCTTCAATCGGCAGGCTGCTCCAGTCCGCCGCGGTCTCGGGGTCCACGGGATAGCCCAGGGCCACGGCCTTGTCGAAGTGGGCGCGGGCTTCCTGGAGTCGGCCTTCCATCCTGAGGGCCACGGCCAGGTTGTGGTGAGCGGGGGCGTAGCCGGCATTGAGCTCAAGGACGGCCAGTGAAGCTTCGGCGCAGCCCTGGATGTTTCCGGTGTGGAGGTAGGCGGCCGAGAGGGTGTTGTAGGCCTGGGCCGAGCCCGGCATGAGCTCCATGGCTCGACTGCTGCTCGCAATGGCCTTTTCATACTGGCCCTGCTGCAGGTAGGCGACTCCGAGGTTGCTGTGGGCCATGTGGAGGCCGGGGTTCAGTTCCACGGCCCTGAGGTTGGCCTCGATGCAGGCCTCCAGGTCGCCCTTGCGCAGGTGGAGCCAGCCCAGGTTGATGTGGGCCTGGGTGAGGTTCGGGTCGCATTCGACGGCCTGCTTCAGTTCGGAGAGGGCCTCCTCGATCTGGCCTTTCTGGGCGTAGGCGACACCCAGGTTGTAGTGGAGCGTGGCCGACTGGGGCTCGAAAAAGAGGCTCTCCTTCAGGAATTTGATGTGAAGGTTGAGCTTGGCGGCGGTGTCTTTGTCCAACTGTGGCATCATGCGGGTTCACTCCAATCTGCCGGAATGGTGTTGTGAAAACCGTCTTAAGGGCTTCCGATGGTGGGGAGTTGTAACAGCAGGTCGAGGGGACTGTCAAGGGAAGGGGAATCGCCCGGAAATCAAGGCTCCGGGCGGGCTTTGGTGCTGATTTCTCAGGGACTTTTTTATTGACAAAGGCCGGAGAGCGCGCTATGCAGCAAAGTGAATGGTTTCACGTTTTAAGCTTCCGAGGGTGGACAGGGACTGGATTCCTGTTGAATTTTAAGTGATTTTTGGCTTTCCCTTTAAGGAGGACACCATGAGCCAGGAAGAAAAGGATAGAATTATCGAATGGGTCAAACAGCAGAAGAAGACCAAGCACTATTTCAATGACCTTTGCAAGGCCATTCCCGAGATCAAGATGATGGCGGCCAAGAAGGTCATCAATGAGCTGGTCAACGAGGGAAAGCTCAAATATTGGTCCAGCGGGAGCACCACCATGTACATGCTTCCCAGCGAAGGCGACGTGGCCAAGGAAGAGCATGACATGAACGAATAGCCCTGCCCGCGGTCCCTTGGAGGATTCGGGTGGTTCTTGCACCGATGTCGATTCCCGAATGTGTCGAATATGGCCTGTGTGTCCAACATGGCCGGTGAGTCATGGTCCCGTGTGATGCATGACATTCTTTGCGGAAGGAGGTGAAGGGGGAGAGCAAGTCTTTCGGCCACAGGGGCAGAGAAGCGAACGCTGCATAATTGATCAGCAACTGGTCTATGGAGGTTAATGGAATGGCGATTAAGCATGCAACTCCTATGCTTGATGAGTTGGAAAAGGGGCCATGGCCGAGCTTCGTGACGGATATGAAGCGCATTGCGGCCAGGAAGCCCATGTGTGAAGACTGGCTGGGACTCATGGAGATGTCCTTTCGGGATATGGAAGGCCACTGGAAGCACGGCGGTATCGTGGGCGTTTTCGGGTACGGCGGCGGCGTCATCGGCCGTTACTGCGACCGACCCGACCTGTTCCCGAACGTGGCCCATTTTCACACCATGCGCGTGAATCAGCCTGCGAGCAAGTTCTACAACACTGAAATTCTTCGCAGAATCTGTGATCTCTGGGAGGAAAAGGGCAGCGGCGTCACCAACATGCACGGCTCCACGGGAGACATCATTCTTCTGGGAACCACCACGGATCAGCTGGAGCCCGTGTTTTACGAGCTGACCCATGACCTGGGCATGGACCTGGGCGGTTCCGGATCCAACCTGAGAACTCCCGAAGGTTGCCTGGGCAAGGCGCGCTGTGAGTGGTCGTGTCTCGATACGCAGGACATCATTTACGACATCACGATGCAGTACCAGGATGCCCTGCACCGGCCCATGTTCCCCTACAAGTTCAAGTTCAAATGCTCCGGCTGCGCCTGCGACTGCGTGGCCGCCATCGCCCGCGCCGACTGCTCCATCATCGGGACGTGGCGTGACAATATCCAGATCGACCAGGAAGCCGTCCGGGCGTATGTCGG
>JALOOX010000072.1 GCA_025454175.1 Syntrophobacteraceae bacterium
GCGGCTGATGATCGATCACATTGACAAGAAGCGTGCGGCTCTCGGCATCATGGGCGAGCGCGAGCGCAAGCTCTTCAGCATGGAAGACCGCAGGGCGTAGAGCATGCAAACCGGAGAGAGGGAGGAGGCAGTCGGCCTTCTCCCTCTCCAGTGGACCACAATTTCGGCTTGAAGCCGCATTCATGACAAGACAGGTCCAAACAACCACTGCTTCTGTAGAAGGAGTAACCTTATGTCACGCTTAGTCGCATTTGCTGCCATTCAAGGTGCGTACAACATCATTTCCAAGGCGGAGGGCGCTTTCAAGAGGGCCATGGACAAGTACGGAGCCAATCAGCCCATGGCCTTCCCCAACACGGCGTATTATCTGCCGGTCATTTATTCGATTCTCGGCATGAAGGTCGAGAAGGTCGCGGACGCCGAGCCGGTTTTGGCCCGCTGTAAAGCCTTGATGCCCCCGCACATGAAGACCAAGGGCAACATCCACGTTCCCTACCTGGGACATCTCCTGGACGCCGGCATGGCGGCCATCCTGGCCGGGGAAATCGTGGAAGCCATCCGTTACGTGGAAGAGCCCGATTTCTACCTGCCCAGTGAAGACTGCGATCTGGAGAACGGCAAGATTTGGCTGGGCGCCGCGGACGACATCATCATGAGAAAGCGCGGCGTGGAATTCGTGGACGGCTCGGCCCCCGGCTTTGCCGCCATCGTGGGCGCAGCCCCAAGCCCCGAGATCGCCAAGATGATTGTCGAGGATTACCAGAAGAAGAATCTCTACATCTTCCTGGCCGCCAACCAGGCGGGAACCACCGTGGCCGAGCAGCTGGTTCAGGCCGGTGTCCAGATTGGCTGGGGTACGCGTATCGTTCCTTTCGGCCCGGAGATCTCGGCTGCCGTTTTCGCTCTGGGCTTCGCCAACCGCGCCGCCATGGCGTTCGGTGGCGTGCAGCCCGGCGATTACAAGTCCATCCTCAAGTACAACAAGGACCGTGTCTTCGCATTCGTGAATGCTCTCGGTGAAGTGAACGCGGAATGGGCGGCCAATGCCGCCGGCGCCGTGAACTGGGGCTTCCCGACCCTTGCCGACACGGATATTCCCGAAATCCTCCCGACCGGTGTCTGTACCTACGAGCACGTGGTCGCCAATGTGCCTTACGACCAGATGACTGCCAAATCCATCGAAGTCCGCGGTCTGAAGGTCACCATCACCGAGATTCCGGTGCCCGTGTCCTACGGTCCGGCGTTCGAAGGTGAGCGTGTGCGAAAAGACGATGTGTACCTGGAGTGCGGTGGCGGCAAGACCCCGTGCTTCGAGCTGGTTCAGATCGCCGACATGAACGACGTGGAAGACGGCAAGGTTGTAGTGGTTGGACCGGATCTCAAGGACGTTCAGCCCGGCAGCCGTCTGCCTCTGGGTGTTGTGGTTCAGGTGGCCGGGCGCAAGATGCAGGCTGACTATGAGCCCATCCTGGAGCGTCAGATTCACCACCTGGTGAATTATGCCCAGGGCATCATGCACATCGGGCAGCGCGACATCGCCTGGTATCGCATCGGCAAGCCTGCCGTGGAAAAGGGCTTCACCATGGAGCACATCGGCAAGATCCTCCATGCCAAGTATCACCAGGATTTCGGAGCGATCTTCGACAAGTGCCAGGTGACCATCTACACGGATGAAGCGAAGGTCAAGGAGCTCCTTCCCACTGCGCAGGCGGCGTACAAAACGCGCGACGCCCGTGTCGAGAACATGACGGACGAAGCCATCGAGACCTACTACTCCTGCACCCTCTGCCAGTCGTTCGCTCCGACGCATGTGTGCGTGATCAGTCCTGAGCGGACGGGCCTCTGCGGCGCCTACAACTGGCTGGATTGCAAGGCATCCTTTGAAATCAACCCCACCGGACCCAACCAGCCCATCGAAAAGGGTGAGACGCTGGATGCGAAGTTCGGCAACTGGAAGGGCGTCAACGATTTCGTCTACAAGGCGTCGCGCCAGTCCATTTCCAGCTACAATTTCTACAGCCTGGTTTTCGATCCCATGACGACCTGCGGCTGCTGCGAGTGCATCGCGGCCGTTCTGCCCACCTGCAACGGCATCATGACGGTCAACCGCGACTACACGGGCATGACGCCGAGCGGCATGAAATTCACCACGCTGGCCGGCACCATCGGCGGCGGGAACGTGACCCCGGGCTTTGTAGGTCACAGCAAGTTCAACGTCACCCAGCGCAAGTACATCGCCGGAGACGGTGGTTTGGCGCGCCTGGTGTGGATGCCCAAGATCCTCAAGGAAGAGCTCCGCGATCGTCTGCTCAAGAGGGGCGAGGAGATCGGCATCCCCAACTTCATCGACATGATCGCCACCGAAGAGGATGCGGTCACGGAAGATGAAGTGTACGCGTTCATGGAAAAGGTGGGGCATCCCGCCCTGACGATGGACAGCATTCTCGGATAGCATGCGCGCGGGGGAGCGATCCCCCGCGCCTCACTGGTTTCATGAAGCGGATCCCGTATGCGATGAGGAGAGAGACAGATGGGTCTTACTGGTATTCAGATCTTTAAGTTGCTTCCCAAGACCAACTGTGGTGAATGTGGCGTTCCCACTTGGCTGGAAAAGTGCCCCTATGTATCGGATGAGGCAAAGGAAAAGCTAGCTGCTGAATCGGCACCTCCCATTCGGCCCCTCACCATCGGCACCGGCGAATATGCACTGAAGATCGGCGGCGAGACCGTGATGTTCCGCCACGAGAAGACGTTCGTCAATCCTCCGGGGCTTGCCGCGGTGGTTTCGACGGATGAAGATGACGCCAGTGTGACCGGCAAGATGGATCGCATGAAAGCGGCTCAGTATGATCGCGTTGGGTTGAAGCTGCGTGCTGAGCTGTTTGCCATCAAGGACGCCAATGGCGATGCCGGCAAGTTCACCGCTCTGGCCAAGAAAGTGTCTGACGGCACGGGAGCCGGCCTCGTCCTCATGTCGGACAATGTGGATGTCCTGAAAGCAGCGGCCTCGGAGCTCAAGGACAAGAAGCCCCTCCTCTACGCTGCGACGGCGGCCAATGTGGACGCACTGGGTGCGGTGGCCAAGGAAGCCGAATGCCCGCTGGCGGTCAAGGGCGACGGGTCCCTGGACAGTGTCATCGCTCTCACGGAGAAGTTGACGGAAATGGGCCTCAAGGACCTCGTCATCGACACGGGAACGCGGGATCTGAAGAAGGCCTTCGAAGAGCAGATCCTCATTCGCCGCGCGGCCCTCAAGGACCGTTTCCGCCCGTTGGGATTCCCGACCCTGATCATGGCCAACGAGATGGCCGCCAACCTCATGGAGGAAAGCCTGGTGGCGGCGACCTTCGTGGCCAAGTACGGCGGAGTCATCGTCCTGAGCGATTTTCAGGCCGACAGCCTGTTCCCGCTCTTCCTCGATCGGCTCAACATTTACACCGATCCGCAGCGACCCATGACGGCCGAGCAGGGAATCTACCCCTTGAACAACCCCGACGAGAGCTCGCCGGTGCTGGTCACCTGCAATTTCTCACTGACGTTTTTCATCGTCTCGGGTGAAATCGAGTCGAGCCGTGTTCCGGCGTGGTTGTGTGTACAGGATACCGAGGGCCTTTCGGTCATGACGGCCTGGGCAGCCGGCAAGTTTTCCGGCGAATCCGTGGGGTCGTTCATCAACAAGTGCGGCATCAAGGACAAGGTGAAGCACAAGAGCCTCGTGATTCCCGGTTATGCCGCGGGAATCAGCGGCGAGCTCGAGGAAGAGCTCAGCGGCTGGAACATCACGGTGGGCCCGAGGGAGGCCAGTCAGATTCCCAAATTCCTCAAGACCTGGAAGCCCGCGTAGCATGGGATTCCTGGGGTAATGAGCACCCGCCATTTGAAGTCTGACCGGCGCGGCGTCCAAGTCTGCCGCGCCGGTTTCGCCTGCGCTGTTGGATTGATCCCGAGTCTGTGGTTTTCTAGCTGGTTACATGACGGGTCGCCCCTCGGGAAGAACGACGCGCACTCACCTGAAAACAGGGGTAAGGAGGAGTGAGCATGAAGTGTATCGGTGAGAACCTCAATATTATGAGCGTCAAATATGGCAAGGCACTCAAGGAGAGAGACGCCAAGCCGCTGCAGGAACTGGCAGTCCAGCAGGCTGAAGCCGGAATGGACTGGATCGACCTGAATATCGGTCCCGCGGGCAAGATGGGCGAAGAGCTCATGAGCTGGCTCGTGCCCGTGATTCACGAAGTGGTGGACACGCCTCTGGCTTTGGACACCTCCAACGTCAAGGCCATCGCGGCTGGGCTCAAGGCTCACACGAAATGCAGGCCCCTCATCAACTCCATCATGGTGCGGCCCGAGCGCATGGAAGCCCTTCTGCCGCTGGCCAAGGAATTCGATGCCGACTTTGTTGCACTGCTGTGGGGACCCGAGGGCATGCCGCGCGATGAGAACGAGCGCGGGGCATTGTGCTCGGAAATCGTTTTCAAGGCCACCGAGGAGTTTGGCATCTTGCCTGAGCGCATCTATGTGGACCCCATCCAGACTCCCGTGAATGTGCAGCAGATCCAGATCATGAGCTGTCTCGAGTTCATGAAGATGTTCCAGGACATTGCCCCGGGATGCCAGAGCACCATCGGTCTCTCCAATGTCTCCAACGGCCCCCCTGAGCATCTTCGCCCGATCTTGAATCAGGTCATGGCCATCATTCTCAAGCGTTATGGCCTGGCCTCAGCCATCGTGGACTGTTTCGACATCAGGCTCCATGAAATCATGCGAGGGAAGCATCCCGGCATCGAGGCCCTGGTGTACAAGGTGGAAGACGGCGAAGCCATCGACATGAGCAAGCTCTCCAAGGAGGAGGCCGAATACGTGAAGACGGCCAAGGTCATCCTGGGCCACAATCTGTATTCCGATTCCTGGCTGGAGCTCTGATACAACGGGCATGGCTCGGGGCTGACTTCGAGCCACCTGGTCCAAATGCTGGTTTCCGTGGCGTGGCCACCCTGTATGCGATGTCGAGGATGCGGGGATGTTCACGCCACGTTTGGTTCTGGCCATTGGAGGACCGGCGTGGGAGATTCCGTGCGGGAGAGTGTGGATCCCCCGCCCGCGGGGGCCATCTTGTTGGCTTGCTCGTAGCCTGGAGTTCTTATAAAATGCTGCGATGCCTGTGTCCGGGAATGAAGGACATTGCTTTTATACTCATTGAGGGTGAAAAGATTCGTTTCAGTAGGGGCGAAAAATTTTTCGCCCCTACAGGCGGCATAAACGTAGGATTCAATCCTCAACGGGTTTACCACCATCAATCTCAAGAGGGGGAGTGACGAGCCATGGGGACCAAGTACGTGTATTTCTTCGGCGAGGGAAAGGCGGATGGCAGGGCTGAGCTGAAGTATCTCCTGGGCGGAAAAGGAGCGAACATCGCCGAGATGACCAACCTCGGCATCCCGGTGCCTCCTGGCTTCACGATCACCACCGATGTTTGCACGTACTTTTACGAGAACAATTACTCGTACCCGCCGGAGCTCAAGGCGGAGGTCGAGGAGGCCATGGCCCGCCTGGAGAGGATCATGGGCCGCAAGTTCGGGGACAAGACCAATCCCCTTCTGGTTTCCGTGCGCTCGGGAGCCGCCAGCAGCATGCCGGGAATGATGGATACGGTGCTGAACCTTGGGCTGAATGATGAGACGGTGAAGGCCGTCATAGAGCAGACTGGTGACGATCGGTTCGCCTACGACTGTTACCGCCGATTTGTGGCCATGTATGGAGATGTGGTCCTGGGGCTCAAGCCCGAGTCCAAGGACGACGTGGATCCCTTCGACGCCATCCTCGAGGATTTGCGAAAGCAGCGTGGCGTCGAATTCGACAACCAGGTGCCGGCTTCTGACCTCATCGACTTGGTGGAGCGCTACAAGCTTCTGATTCGAGGTCGCAAGGGAGTGACGTTTCCGCAGGATCCGTATGAGCAGCTCTGGGGCGCCATCGGGGCAGTCTTTGGGTCGTGGAACAACCCCCGCGCGGTGGCCTACCGGGAGCTCAACAACATCCCCGCCGACATGGGGACGGCCGTCAACATCCAGGTCATGGTGTTCGGGAACATGGGGGATGACTGCGGGACGGGGGTGGCCTTCACGCGCAACCCGGCCACCGGAGAGAACGTGTTCTACGGCGAGTACCTCATCAATGCACAGGGTGAGGATGTGGTGGCCGGAACCCGGACGCCGCAGCCCATCAACAAGATTCAGAAGACCGATGACAGCATGCTGTCCCTCGAAGAGACGATGCCGGAGATCTACACGGAGCTGGACAAGATCCGCCTGACCCTGGACACCCACTACCGGGATATGCAGGACATCGAGTTCACCATCGAGCGCGGGAAGCTCTGGATGCTTCAGACCCGGGCCGGCAAGCGCACGGGATTCGCCTCTTTCAAGATCGCCGTGGACATGGTGCGCCAGGGGATCCTCACCAAGGAAGAGGCGCTCATGCGGGTTCAGCCCGACCAGCTCAACCAGCTGCTGCGGCCGACCTTCGATCCCAAGGCCAAGGAAGATGCCGAGAAGAACAGGACTTTTCTGGCCAAGGGCCTGAATGCCGGGCCGGGGGCGGCCACTGGGCGGGCGGTTTTCAACGCTCCCGACGCCGAGGAGTGGGCCAAGAAGGGCGATAATGTGATCCTGGTGCGCATCGAGACATCGCCCGAGGACATTCGAGGCATGCATGCATCCCAGGGAATCCTCACGGCGCGTGGTGGCATGACCTCCCATGCGGCGCTGGTGGGCCGGCAGATGGGCAAGGTGTGCGTGGTGGGCTGCAACGCTCTCGAAATCGACTATCCCAAGCGGCAGATGCTGGTGGGTGACCGTGTTATCCGCGAGGGGGACTGGCTTTCCCTGGACGGAACGACGGGTGAGGTGTTCATTGGTCAGATTCCCACCCGACCCTCGGAGATTCTGCGGGTGCTCATCGAAAAGAGCCTGGCTCCCGAGCAGTCCGAGGTTTACCAGGACTATGTCTCTTTGCTCAGCTGGGCCGACGAGTTCCGCCGGCTGGGGGTGTGGACCAACGCGGATCAGCCCAACCAGGCCGAAGAGGCCCTGGCTTTCGGAGCTGAGGGCATCGGGCTCACGCGAACGGAGCACATGTTCTTCGAGGGCAACCGCATCAGTGCCGTGCGGGAGATGATCCTGTCCGGCAAGCGCGAGGGCCGCGAGAAGGCCCTGGCCAAGCTGCTGCCCATGCAGCGCGACGATTTCAAGGGGCTCTTCCGGGTCATGCAGCAGCGGCCCGTGACCATCCGAACCCTGGACCCGCCCCTGCATGAATTCCTTCCCCAGGACGAGAAGGATGTCCGGAAGCTGGCCGAGGAGATGGGGGTTTCCTACGAACGCCTCAGCTCGAAGATCGAGAGCCTCCACGAGCTCAACCCCATGCTCGGGCATCGTGGCTGCCGCCTCGGGATCGTATTTCCCGAGATCACGACCATGCAGGCCCGAGCCATTCTGGAGGCGGCCTGCGAAGTCAAGAAGGAAGGCCTCAACGTTTACCCCGAGATCATGATCCCCCTGGTGGGGCATGAGGGGGAGCTCAAGAACCAGAAGAAGCTGGTGGACGAGGTTGCTCAGCAGGTCATGAAGGACTACGGCGTGACGGTGGAGTACCGTGTTGGGACCATGATCGAGGTGCCGCGGGGGGCCCTCACCGCCGATCGCATCGCCGAGGTGGCCGAGTTCTTCTCCTTCGGCACCAATGACCTGACCCAGACTGTTTATGGCATAAGTCGCGACGATGCCGGCAAATTCCTGTTCGACTACATTGATGCGAAGATATGGGAGCACGATCCCTTCGAGCGTCTCGACCAGCTGGGCGTGGGCTCGCTGATGGAGATCGCGGTCCAGAAGGGACGGGCGACCCGTCCGGACCTGAAGATCGGGATCTGCGGCGAGCACGGGGGAGAGCCTACTTCGGTGGAGTTCTGCCACAGGCTCGGACTCGACTATGTCAGCTGCTCGCCCTACCGCGTGCCCGTGGCGAGGCTTGCGGCGGCCCAGGCAGCCATTCGGGAAAGGAATTCCAAAAAGTAGGATGTCTCGGGCGTCACGGCGACTGTATTTCAGAGCAGCGATGGATGTTCAAGGGGGGCAGCCGCGGGGCTGCCCCGTACGCCCCTGGGAGGCCCCTGATGGTCCGGGGGCTTTGATTTTTCGGAGCCTGGCTTCCGGCGCTTGAAAAGGGAATCATGGAGCGCCCCGCGCGACTACGCAGATCGATCCTGTCGGTTCCTGCCAACCGAGAGCGCATGCTTGAAAAGGCATTCAAGCTTCCCGCCGACGTGGTGATGCTGGATCTGGAAGACAGCGTGCCCGTTGGTGAGAAGGAGCAGGCCCGGGCCTCCGTCATCGCGGCGCTCGGGGAGCGGGACTGGCAGGACCGGGTGCGGGCCTGCCGCATCAATGGCATGGAGACGCCCCATGCCTACCGGGATATCATTGATGTGGTGGAGAATGCCGGGGAATGGCTTGACGTCATGGTGGTCCCCAAGGTGAACGACGCAGCCGAGATCAAGGCCATCGATTACCTGCTGACCCAGATCGAGGCGAGGATGGGCTTTCGGCGCAGGGTCGGGCTCGAGGCCAGCATCGAGACGGCCCGGGGGATGATGCGAGCCGAAGAGATCGCATTGAGCTCACCGCGGCTCGAGGCGCTGGTTTTTGGCATAGCGGATTATTCGGCCTCGCTGGGCATGAGGAGCGTGGGGACCAGCGGCCATGGGGAAGCCGAGGAATTCGCCCCGGGACACCGCTTCCATTTCCCGCTCAGCCGCATGGCCATGGCGGCCAAGGCGGCGGGGCTTGCGGCCATCGACGCCCCGTACGGGGACTATCGAAATCCAGCGGGCCTGGAGCGCTCCTGTTCAATCAGCGCCACGCTGGGTTATGATGGAAAGTGGGCTATTCACCCCGATCAGATCGGGATCATCAATGAATCTTACTCGCCATCCATGGAGGATGTGGAGCGATGCCGCCTCGTGCTGCGCGCCTACGATGACGCCGGCCAAATCGGTGCGGGCTCGTTGGCTTTGGAGGGTAAAATGATCGATGCAGCTTCCGTTCGCATCGCTCGAGTCGTTGTTGCTCAGTGGGAAGCCATCCAGCGGAGGAAGGGCCAGGTTGCGACGGAATAGCTTTTGTCCGCTTCGATGCGGTCTTCCCCAACGGTTTTCGGGCCGACTCCCCCAGGCGGAGGGTCGCCCATGACAGGATGATCCATGACTGCTTGCACTCCAACCCCCAGGGATCCAGGGGATCCATCGGGAGAAGCCGGGCAGGCGCAGCATCACGAGCTCCAGATCCTATTCGACATCAGCACCGCTCTTCACTCCTCGCCTCACCTCCAGGATGTACTTCAGCAGGCCCTGCTGGCCATTCTCCAGACCCTCAAATTCAAGATGGGAGTCATCTACCTGATGAGAGAGACCCTCGAGGACGAGGGATGGCTCGACCTCGTGGCCCAGCACGGTTTCTCATCAAGGCTCAAAAACACCATTCAAACCTTCTACGTGAGCCTTCAGAAACTGGAAACCCTTCGTCTCAACAACCAGGTGCTCTGGCTGACACCGGCCGACATCGTTTTCCCGGCCCTTCGAAAAAGGATGATTGAAGAGGGGATTTCGGAGATCATCGGCATCCCGCTCATGACCCGCAAAAGGGTCCTCGGACTCCTGTATGTGACCAACGACGGCATTCTCCAGTTGAAGCCCGAGCGCAACGAGTTCCTGACCACCATCGGGTATCATATCGGGGCTGCCATCGAGAATGCCCAGCTTTTCGACTCGGTGGAGCGGGCCAAGACGGAGCTGGAGATCAGTTTCGACGCCATCCAGCACAGCATTTTCATCATCGATCTCGGCAGGCGGGTCTTTCGGGTGAACCGAACCTGCGAGGGTATTTATGGAAACGGAGCATCCCTCATCGGCAGGCATTATCCGCGGCTGCTCTACGATAAGGATGAGCCGCCGCCGGATTGTCCCATCGAGCAGTGTCTTCAAAAGGGCCAGCCTGTTCAGCGCGAAGGACCTCATGCCAGATGGGGCGGATTTTACCACTTCTACGCCTTCCCGGTTTTCAGCTTGTCGGGCTCACTGGCGCGGGTTGTCTACTACGAGAAGGACGCCACTGAATCCAAGAAGATCGAGCAGCGCCTCCAGCAGAGCGAACGCCTCAAAGCACTGGGAACGCTTGCGGCCGGCATTGCCCATGAGATCCGCAATCCTCTGGCAACCATCAATTTCAACACCCAGATGCTGCAGCGGGAGTTGACGCTGGACTCGGTGCAGCTTGAGATGTTTGAGGACATGGTTCAGGAGGTGAGGAAGATCGACCGGATCGTTCAGCAGGTCCTGCATTTCGCGCGGCCCCGGGAACCGCAGTTCGGTCCCAACAGGCTCAACGAGGTCGTGGAGTATTGCCTTGAGCTGGCCAAGGTATACCTGAGAAAGGCTGCCGTGGAAATCGACCTGAAGCTGGATCCCCGGCTTCCGCTCATCGTCATGGACCAGGGCCAGATCAGCCAGGTGGTCATGAACCTTATCATCAACGGCATAGAGGCCATGTCCGAAGGGGGCGGGAAACTGGTCATCCGGACCGGTCTCAATGACAACGGATCGGCGGTTGTGTTGAAAGTGAGTGACACGGGCGAGGGTATTCTCGATGAGGACCGTAATCGCGTCTTCGACCCCTTTTTCACCCGAAAGCCCGAGGGAACGGGGCTGGGTCTGAGCATATCACGTCAAATCATCGAGAAGCATGGGGCATTCATCGAAATCGAGTCCAAGCGGGGGACCGGGACCACGTTTCGGATCATCTTCCCCGAGACCTGCATCCATCGAGAGCGGGAATGAAATGCTGTGAGGGGCTGTTGCCTGTTTCCTCCGAGCCGAATGGATACAGCCCCCACGAAAAAATAAAACGGGGTGAAATCCCCGTTTTATTTTATGTTTGGATTGGCCCGTGTGTCAGGTGAAGTGTATTTTTGAAAACTCCATGAACGCGTATGTGGACTGGGATCTAGAATCAGATTCGAGTGCTCGATTTAATCAACAACTGCAGCTGCCGCATGTGCTGCCGTTCGATATGGGCACTTCGCAGGTGAGCTTGAATCCTGCCCCGAAGCCGTAATTCACATAGTCAACGGTCACTGCTTTTGTTCTTTTGTAGAGTTCTTTGTCCATCACCAAGGTGAAGCCGTTCACCTTGTAAACATCATCGGTATCCTTGGGTTCATCCAGAACCATCGCCAGGGATGGCCCGCCTCAGCCGCCGGATTGCAGAAAGATCCTGATGGGGCTGATTTCCTTGCCTTTGAAATACTCGAGCAGAACCTGTTCAGCTTTTTGAGAGATGGTGACCATGAAGTAAACAACTCCTTTCAAATGAATTGCCTCGGATGGTGGCTTGGCTTTAACAATCGTCAAGTTAACACAGCGTAAAGGGGCGCGCAAGCCTTCGAGCTGCGCATTGCCACGGCCAAAATAGAAACCTTTCTCCGATCTTCCATGTTCATGGGGCTCTTCGGTTTTCCCCGACCGGTTCCTGGAAAGCCTCCGCCGCGCTTTCTGAGGGAGAAGTCGAGCGAAAGCGAATAACACTTGAACGGAAAGGACCCTTGCGATGGCGATACCCGGAAATTTGCTGACCACTGCCATGGCGGTGATGCCCCATCGGGACGTGGACCGCGCCCTGGAGATGGCGTTCTCCCTCGATGTGCCTTTCTGGCCCCAGCTGCCGCTCCTGAATTATTACGAGGACATGTACGTTCAGGCATCGGAGGGGTTTCCGGGGATTCTGCTCGATCTCGAGGAGCGCACCCTCCGCTTTTCGTCGGACAAGTTCGCCCTCGATCTCGAGGAAGTCCTGGCTCACTTTGACGAGCCGGAATACTTCGATATCAGCCCGGCCTATTCCGTGGTGTACCATCGATTCCTGCAGTCGGAGCTCGCCGCGAGACCAGCCATCCGGGGGCAGCTCGAAGGGCCCGTCAGTTTCGGCCTGAATATCCATGATCAGGACAACCGCCCCATTCTCTTCGACGATACCGTCCGCCCCTTCATGCTGGACTTCATGGCCCGCCGGGTGAACGTTCAGCTCAAGCGCCTCAGGGAGCTCAACCCCAATGCGTTCATGTTCGTGGATGAGCCGGGGCTGCAGTTCATATTCAGCGGCATGTCGGGTTACAACAATATCAAGGGCAGGGAGGATATGGAGGCCTTTTTTGCCCAGATCGACCGTCCGCGGGGCATTCACCTGTGTGGCAATCCCGACTGGGATTTTCTGCTGGGCCTGGATCTCGACGTCCTTTCCCTCGACATGTATTCCAACGGTGAGCGTTTCGTCTCGTACCTGGGCTCCATAAGGAAGTTCCTGGATCGGGGAGGCATCCTGATCTGGGGCATTGTGCCGACCAATTTGGAGCCGTTCGAGCGGGAGAGTGCGGAGTCGTTGGAGCGCCGCCTGCTTGAGCTGTGGGAGAGTCTCGGCCGCGGGGGGATCGACCCGGATTACCTGGTGTCGAGAAGCATGCTTTCGCCGGCTACCTGCTGCCTCGTCAATCCCGACGGCGTCGCAACCGTCGAAAAGGCATTCGCCATCACCAACGAGCTGTCCCGGAAGCTGAGGGAGCGTTTCCGTCTCCTTTGAAAAGCTCCAGGGCTCCAGCTCCTGTTTTGAGATGTTCGCTGGTTCCCAAGCTCGAGCTTGGGAACCGGCTGATCCGGGTGGTCATTCCGCCAGTGTGCACAGCTCCTGATGTGAGATGGTGTCCGGCAGGCGGAAGCGCCCTTCCCGGCAACTTTCGCGGACATCTTGAAGCTCGGGGAATTCCGACTTTTGAACGTGAAAGGTGGGCAAGTGTGATATATTGAAAAATCGATGCGGTTTTGTTGCACAGGTGATTTGGGCCCATCGAAGCGCCTGGGGTGCCCTGGAAGGCACCCGGGGCGCTTCAGGTGGGCCACGGAGTTTCGATGGCCGCCGCCATGGCGGATTCCAGCCACCGATTTGAGATTGTTTCAAGGATAGTGAGCCCATGCAGCATATTGTGGTTTTCCAGCAGCACGGCAGCGGCGAGAAGAAGGTCCAGGGAATTCGAAAACACGGGCTGGACGTCATCCGGCTCGAGATCGTTTCCATCGACGTGTTTCTCCCCCCGATCATCGACAATCCCGAAGAGCACCTGCCGCCTTCCATCGAGGCGGATCTGGTTCTGGACTACCTGCGGCATCCGGATCTATCCCAGGAGCTTTGCACTCGCTGCAGCGCCCTGGGGATTCCCGTCGTGGCTTCGGGCAAGAAATGGCGCATGGAGGGGGTCTTCACCCCTCCGACCTGCTGCGGTCTTCCCAGGAACAGCCTCCTCGGGGTGTATGGGGAGCGGTTTGGGGCTCCCGAGCTTGCCGTTGAGATGAGAAATGGACTCATCAGCAGCCTGCGGGTCATTCGGAGCGCTCCTTGTGGAGCCACATGGGATGCGGCCCAGAGGGTCATCGGGTGGCCCTTCGAGGACGCAGCGGTGCGCATTGGCCTGGAGACCCAGTTTTTCTGTTACGCGGACCCGTCGGGATGGGACCCCATGTATGGCAAAAGCCCGGTCCACTTTGCGGGCGAGGTCCATAAGGCGGCCCTGCGACGCGCCGGCGAAAGCACGGCGGAATGCGATGCCGCGCATTGCGGCAGCCTTTCGGCGTGAGGAGGTGTGAGATGACTGTGGGTGAGCTGTGCGTGAGACAGGTTGCGGTGGTGCGCAAGGATGAGACGGTCGTCGAAGCGGCCCGATGCATGCGCGAGCATCATGTGGGATGTGTCATCGTGATCGAGGAAAGAGGCGGAGATTACTTCCCCATCGGAATCCTGACGGATCGCGACATCGTCGTCGGCATCGTGGCCAAGGATCCCGACCACCTCACCAGGCTGACGGTCGGCGACGTCATGACTTCCGATTTGACCACGGCCCGCGAGGCTGAAAGCGTTGCGGAGGTTTTCAAGCGCATGCGAAGCCGCGGCATCAGGCGGGTTCCCGTGGTCAGTGATCGCGGGGCTCTCCAGGGGATCCTGTCGGTGGACGACCTCATCGAGTACCTTTGCGAGGAATTGACGGACCTTGCCAGGCTCATCGCCCACCAGCAGCATCGTGAGAAAGAGGAGAGGATCTGAGGTCCTGGAGTGGTCATCGCAAACGTTTGAGCATGCGCCGTAGACCGGGAGGCGGGCACCGATGGGCGTGACAGCGCGCGATGTGATGGAGACGGCCTTTTATTCCCTGCGTCCGGAGACGCCCATTTCCGAGGCGGCCGGAATGTTCAGGGAAGCGAACCGGGAGCAGGGCCAGCGCGTCTTCGGAATGCTTGTCACGGACGAGACCGGAGCCCTGGTGGGCATGCTGTCCATGTATGACCTTCTGCTGCTGCTGCGCCCCAAGCACATCCACATCTGGGGGGAAATGAGCGACATCGAGGTGGAGGGTTTTCTCCAGGAGGTCTGCCGCCGCACCCGGCCCATGCTCGTCGGGGACATCATGACCACCGACGTCGTCACCATCACCCCCGACACCCATGTGCTTCTGATCGTGGACATCATGCTGAAAAAGCATGTTCGGCGCCTGCCGGTGCTCGAAAACGGCCGGGTGGTGGGCATGGTCTATCTTTCCAGGGTCTTTCACCAGATGATGGAAAGACTCATGTAGCGCTTAGGAGCATCGGATACGGGCTGCCGGCCCTTCGAGGGCTCGGCGCCCCGCGCATTGGGGCTGTTCCTCGGGTCCCGGTGCAGGACGGGCCCATGCCGGTTATCGATCGAAAAGACGTTCTGAGCGGCATCCGGGTGGCCGAGGCCATGCGGAGGCAGCTGGTTCAGCTGCCTCGCCTGGCTGTCGCCGAACAGGCCGTGCGGTTCACCATCAAGTACAAGGTGAACGCTCTCCTCATCCATGAGACTCATGGAGCGCCGGCCGGCGTCGTGTCCAAGACGGATCTCATGGGAGCCTACTATGCGGGGCTGCCCCTCCAAACGCCCGTCGAGGCCATCATGGTGGCCCCTCCCCTCTTCTGCCGGGCCGATGATTCCCTGGAGAAGGCCCTGGAAGCCATGCGGACCAACCGGGTCCATCGTCTGTACGTCCTTGACCCGGGCGGGGAAGAGACGGTGGGGGTCCTCGCCTATCCCGACATCGTGGGCATGCTTTACCGTCTTTGCCACAAGTGCGATCGAAGCCTGGTCCGGATCAGGAGGCATGAAGACGGAGCTTCCGATCGTTTTCGCGTGGCGGAGGTCATGTCTCCGTCGGCTTTTTCGGCCTGCGAGGATGACAGCCTCGCCACGGTCATGGAAGGTCTTTCGGCACATCGTTTCGGAGCAGCTCTCATTCGGGACCGTGGCGGGCTGCCGACGGGGGTCATCTCCAAATCCGACCTGATGATGGCGTATCGGCATGGCGTTCCGACAGACACGCCGTCGCGGGAAGTCATGAGCGGTCCCGTGCGGGCGTGCGATGAGGGTTCGGAGCTGGCCGTCGCAATCCAGCACATGGTGTATTCGGATATCCACCGTATATTTGTCTTCAAGGGTGATCCGCCCAATATCGTGGGGACCCTTTCCCTCTCGGACGCTGCCCGGGTGCGCTCCGGGTCCTGCCGGGCCTGCATCCCGAGCCGGATCCGGGTGGAGGAGACGGCAACCTGAGAGGGTTTTGAGCTTCATTTCCGGAGGAGCCGGTTCGATGATGGATCGCATGAAGAGCTTGCTCAAGCAGGGAGACATGTGCGTGCTGGCCACCTGTTCCGAAAACCGGCCCCACTGCTCCCTCATGGGCTATGTGACGGACGAAGCCGCTGAAACGGTTTACATGGTTACCCTCAAGGATTCCCGGAAGCATCGAAATGTCCTCGACAATCCGCGGGTGAGCCTCCTGGTGGACACGCGTCAGGATATCCCCGTCCTGGGCAGGCAGGGAGTCAAGGCTCTCACCGTGCACGGGGTATGCCGGCCGCTTCCGACCGAGGAGGGCCGTCCCCTTCTGCTGGAGCTGGCCGGCCGGCACCCCCACCTCGAGCCCATCAGCAGCCATCCCGATGCGGCGGTCCTGGAAGTGAAGGTCGAAGGGCTTCTGCTCCTGGACGGCGTTTCCGACGCCCATTACCACACGGTCAGCCGATGATGGAGGCTGCGTCGCCGTGCGGGTCTCGGGGGCGCGGCCGAAGGGGCGAACGCCGAAAGGATGACGGCTGGGAGATTTCAGATTGGCATCACTGGCTTTCGAGAAGAATGAGGTCCTGTTCGGGATTGATTCCACCCCGGGAATCGTGGCTGTCGAACCTGTGGGAGCAGCGGGCATGCGGCTCTTTCGACGCGACGGGCCGCGGCTGTTCTCGGAGGATGTTCCCTTCACGCCCTTTCTTCTGCTGGAAGACGAAAGAGACGTGGCGTCCATTCCTGGAGACTTTGAGATCGAGATCCTTTCGGGCTCCAATCCTTATGCCTATCTGGTATGGTTTCACAGCTGGCCGGACTGTTTGAAGGCCAGGGACCACCTCCGCAAGGCGACGGGGCAACTGCCCTCCTCTCCCCAGGCCCCGTATGTTTTTCTGTCGGATCCCGTGCACCAGTTCCTGCTGCTTTCCGGGAAAACGCTTTTCAAGGGGCTTCCCTACGGGGAGCTGCATCGCCTGGCCATCGATATCGAGACCGGCTGTACGCCGGGCTTCGAGTTCTCCAACGCCGAGAGGCCCGGCGACAGGATTCTCTCCATTGCCCTGGCGGACTCCCGCGGCCATGAGGAGGTCCTCTTTGGCGGGGACATGGGCGAGCGTGAAATGCTCGAAGCCCTGGGCGAGAGGATCCGGCTCCTCGACCCCGATGTTATCGAAGGGCATAACCTCTTCAACTTCGACCTGGAATACATCCTGGCAAGGGCCCGCATGCACCGTGCTTCGCTCCGGTGGGGACGGGACGGGAGCGAGCCCCGGGTGCGGCGGTCCCGTTTCACGGTGGCCGAGCGCGTCATCGATTTCACGCGGGTCGACCTTTTCGGCCGGCATGTCGTGGATACGCTCTTTCTCCTCCAGTATTACGACGTGACCGCCCGTGAGCTCGAAAGCTACGGGCTCAAATCCGCGGCCATCCACTTCGGCCTGTCCGCGGAGGACCGCACGACCATCGATGGGGGGCAGATCCAGTCGGCTTTCGAAAACGATCCGGAATCCCTGAAGAAATACAACCTGGATGACGCCCGGGAAACTCTGGCCCTGTCGGAGCTCCTCGGGTATTCGTTTTTTCTCCAGGCCCGGATTTTTCCCTTCGGGTATCAGAACATCTTTCTGAGGGGCAACGCCACCAAGATCAACGCCCTGTTCCTCAGGGAGTACCTGCGCCGCCGGGCGTCCATCCCCAAGCCCGAGGGCAAGGGAGATTACGAGGGCGGGTATACCGACGTTTTCGTTCAAGGCGTCGTGAAGAACGTCGTGCATTGTGACGTGGCTTCCCTCTATCCATCCATCATGCTCACTTTCGAGCTGAAGCCGAAGGGGGACGCGCTCTCCATCTTTCTGCCGCTGCTCTCAACCCTCAGGTCGTTCCGGCTCGAGGCCAAGAAACTGGCCCTGGCATCGGTGCCGGGACATGATCGGGATTACTACCAGGCCCTTCAGCAGACCTTCAAGGTGCTCATCAACTCCTTTTATGGCTACCTGGGCACGGAATTGCACCATTTTGCCGACCCTTCCCTGGCGGCCGAGGTGACCCGACGGGGCCGCGAGATCATCCGCAACATGCTCGAATGGCTGAGACAGGCCGGGGCGATGCCCGTGGAGCTGGACACGGACGGGATTTATTTCGTGCCTCCCCCCGGCATCCAGGATGCCTCGTCGGCTGCCGAGCTGGTGGCGAGCCTTGCCCAGAGTCTTCCCAGGGGCATCGAGGTGGAGATGACGGGCCTCTACCGGGCCATGTTCTCCTACAAGCGGAAGAATTACGCCCTCCTGGACGGTTCGGGCCATGTCACCATCAAGGGGAGCGGACTCCGATCGCGGGGGATGGAGAAGTACCTGAGGGACTTCCTTTCGGAAATGATCCGGCTGCTTCTCGAGGGGAGAGGGCACGAGGTCGAGGGACTTCTCCATGAGACCCTGGCCAGGCTGGAGCGTCGTGAGATTCCCATCGAGGACCTGGTCAAGACGGAGAGCCTGACGGAATCGCCGGAGCTCTACCGCCAGAAGGTCGCGAGCCGCAGGCGTAACCGCGCCGCAGCCTACGAGCTGGCCCTGGCTTCGGGCCGCGAATACCGGGCTGGGGATCAGGTTTCGTACTACGTGACCGGGTCCGGCAAGAAGGTCAAGGTCTTCGAGAACTGCAGGCTGCTCTCCGCGTACAACCCCCTGGAGCCCGATGCCAATGCGGCCTATTACCAGGCCAAACTGGTGGAGCTCCACAAGAAGTTCGCGGAGCTCCTGCCCTCTGATACGAAGAGTTTCTAGTTTCTAGTTTCTCGTTTCTGGTGTGCTACTTCTTCAGCATCTTCCTCACCGCCAGGTCGTGCTCTTCCGTGTGATGGCAGAGCGCCTGGTAGGCCGCGGAGAGCTCCAGCACCTCTTCCAGGCTCTTCCCCTGGGCCTGTTGGAACAGCCGCTTGCACAGCCGCAGGATTCGGCCCGGCTGCTGGGCGATTTCCCGGGCCAGCTCGTTCGCCCGCTCCAGGAGTAGCTCCGGCGGGGTCACCTCGCTCACCAGGCCGATGCGCAAAGCTTCAGGGGCGTCGATGACCCTGGCCGTGAAGGCGAGCTCGCAGGCCATGGAGAATCCCAGCACCCGGGGCAGAAAGAAGGCTCCGCCGTCGCCGGGGATGAGCCCCACCGAAACGAAGGTCTCGCCGAAGCGGGCCTTTTCACTGGCGATGCGGATGTCGCACATGCAGGCCAGGTCGCATCCGGCCCCGATGGCGGGACCGTTCACGGCGGCGATGGTGGGCACGTCCAGGCGATGGAGGGCGAGAGGGATGCGCTGGATGCCCCGCCGATAGTTCTCGCGGACCTGGGCCGGGTTGCCGGCGAACATGTTCTCCTTATTCAACATGTCCTTGACGTTGCCCCCGGCCGAGAAGGCCGTCCCGGCCCCCGTGAGAACGAGGACGCTGATGAGATCGTCTTCCTGAACCATTTTGCAGACGGATTCGATTTCGCCGATCATCTCGAGGTCCGTGAGGGCGTTGCGCAGGTCGGGGCGATTGAGGGTCAAAACGGCCACTGGTCCGGACCTTTCGAAGAGAACCTGGTTGAGCTGCATCATACTCCTCCTTCAGGGTGAGCCTCATTCTGGACAATGATCCAACCTTATCGCGCCACCGGCCGTTTCCGCCGGTTCTTATCAGGGGAGACCTTGGTCGAACTTCCTCACTCTGTCAACTCACTTCGCTTGGGGGCGGGCTTCATGCCCGCCCGTATCGCACGGCCTGAGTCAACAGCATTGGCGGCCCTGCGGGGGGGGGACGGCCCTTGATCCATGGGGCATCGCGTCATTATAATCGTTCGAGTGCGGCGTGCATGTTTGGGCGACAGGCGGGCTGCCTGCCAACTTTTTGAACATGAGGGTTTTCCAGGGGGCCGGTGAGAGCATGAAGGAAATGATGGATCCAGCCGGCACGACCCCGTGCGTTTCCGTTCCGACCGGGATCGCGCCCGCCACGGGCTCGGCATGGAGTCCCCTGGGGCAGCGGGTCTTTCGAGCCATCTGGATAGCCGGGCTCGTCTCCAACATCGGGACCTGGATGCAGAGCACGGCAACGGCGTGGCTCATGGTGACCATCGCCCCGTCGCCCGTGATGGTCTCCATGGTGCAGACGGCCACCAGCCTTCCGATCTTTCTTCTGGCGCTCCCCGCAGGGGCCCTGGCCGACGTGGTGGATCGGCGGAGGTTGATCCTTTTCACCCAATGCTGGATGTTTTTCGCGTCCTTTGCCCTGGGGGCCCTCACGTGGGCGGGCGTGGTCACGCCCTGGGTCCTGCTGTGGCTCACTCTCCTGCTCAGCCTTGGAATGGCTCTCAATGCTCCCGCGTGGCAGGCCATCGTTCCGGAGCTGGTGCAGCGGTCGGAAATCCCGGCGGCCGTGGCTCTCAACAGTGCCGGTTTCAACGTGGCCCGCTTCATCGGCCCCGCCGTCGGAGGCCTGGTGGTGGGCTCCCTGGGTGCCGGCGCGGCCTTCCTGTGCAATGCGGCATCCTACCTGGGAGTCATCGCGGTCCTGTTCATCTGGGAGCCTGACTCGTCCACTCGAGACCGTTCGGAGAGCCTCGTTGGGGCCATGCGGACCGGCATTCGTTTCGCCATGGAATCTTCGGCCCTTCGCGCCATCTTCATCCGGTCGGCTGCATTCATCGTCTGCGGAAGTGCGCTCATGGCTCTGCTTCCCCTCATTGCCCGGCAGCGGTTGATGGTGGACTCCGAGGGCTATGGCCTGCTGGTGGGCGTGTTCGGGCTTGGAGCGGTGGCTGGGGCCGTGGTTTTGCCGCCGGTGCGTCGACGCCTGTCCCTGAATGTCCTGGCTGTCTCGGCCGCCTGCCTTTTTGGGATGGCCATGGCGGCCATGGCCCTGGTGACCCACTACGTGGTGGCCTGCACTTTTCTGCTGCTGGGTGGAGCCTCCTGGCTGGCGCTTCTCGCCACCTTCAACAGCAGCGTGCAATCCATCGTGCCTGCCTGGGTGAGGGGCAGGGCGCTGGCGGCTTATCTGCTGGTGTTTTTTGGCGGCCTGGCTGTGGGAAGCCTTCTGTGGGGAGCTGTCGCGGAGGCGTGGGGCCTGCCCAATGCTCTGCTCCTGGCATCGGCAGGGCTCCTTATGGGTGTTGCGGCGACCGCCCGCTTCAGGCTCCTGGAAGAGTGGGAATCCCGGGAATCTCCATGACGTTTCTCATGGCCACTCCGCGGCGATGTGCAACTTAGGTGTTGCAAGAAAGGATAAAGCGCGCTATAAGATCGCTTCACCTGAGTTTGAACGCGACCCCTCAGGGTTCCCGAGTCAAACCAGCCACGGGCCGTTAGCTCAATAGGTAGAGCAGCTGACTCTTAATCAGGAGGTTTGGGGTTCGATTCCCTAACGGCCCACCAGAAAATTCAAGGGGTTACGGCGAAAATGTCGTAGCCCCTTTTCAATTCCGAGTGAGACTATGTGTGAGAAAATCCCCCGTTCCTGGCCTGTTCGTATGCAGCAATGGCTACGCGCTCGGTATCGCCGATGCTGTGAAGATAGATCTCGGTCGTGGTGCGATTCTCATGACCGAGGATGCGCTGGATAGAAGAAATTGGAACGTTCATGCGGTCCATGATGGAAGCTCCAGCGTGACGCAGTGCGTGGAATCGAAAGTACCGTACGTCCGCCTTCTTGCAGAGAACCTTCATGATGAGCTTCCGATCTTGGTATGGGCCGGATCTCAATTCCCCTGCTTTGGCGCTCCAGTAAGTGTGCCAGAAACCCCAAGGCTTCTCTGAATCCCTATCCGCGAACCTTCTTTTCAGGATTTCCTGGAGCTTATCGCTCATGGGCACTCTCCTGGGTGTGAGGTGACCGCCTTTCTTCTTACGCGTGTAAAGGGTCACCGTTCCCGAACCGAAACCCACATCGTCCCAGGTCAGCCGGTTCACCTCACTAACCCGAGCTCAAGTACGAGGGGAAAGACGGCAAGCGGGTTTACCGAGCACAGCGGCAATCTTGTGGCAACTGTCCGTTGAGAGATCGGTGCTGCAAGTCGCAGAAGGGCAAGCCTTGGAGCATCCACACCCATGACAAGGAACCGCTGCGACAGGAAATGAACGACAAGA
>JALOOX010000019.1 GCA_025454175.1 Syntrophobacteraceae bacterium
ACCAGTGACCTGCCTTCAAGTTGAATTCCAGGTGACCGCTATGCGGCAAGTCTTTTACGGAAGCACACCAGACCAGCCAAGCCAAAGCCGAACCGTCAGCGGATAAGCCTTCGGGAGATGGTCCGAGGTAATTGGGTATACTGCCAAGCGGCACCATACCGGTATCAGATGTCCATCGAAACCCTACCGGTCCCCATCCACCTCCCGGCTGAGAACCGGCGTCACTATACCCAGTCGCAACGGACCCATTGGCTGAGACCCCTGCTGCAACACTGGAAAAATCGCCGCCAGGCAAGTCTCCAAGGCCGCAGAAGGAAGATGCCGACGTACTGCCTGCAGCGGCTTCACTACCGGACACTTTTTTTCAGGGCCCCAGACTTCGTGCGGAACTTTTTTTCTCTCTTGTGACCTATACAGGCTGAAACCCCTCCAACTCAAACATGTACAGAGGAGAACCGTCCATGTCTGACGCCAAAAAACGTTCACGGCGACCCTTTCGGCGCTCAATAAGATCTCCGGGGCCAAACACACTGGCAACCAGGCCCGCCACCTGAATACCCTGGTTGGTCTCGTCTGCGGAATCATCGGGGCTCAAAGCGTCCAATTGCCGGCGGTTGCCAAAACAACCCCGACCAGCGAGGGAGGCTACACAGGTCGCCGCACTTCGACGGAGAGCCAGATCAAGCGTTTCTGTCGTTGGCTGAAAAACGAGGAGGTGACACATGCGATCTTCTTCCTCCCTTTCGCTCGGCAGATCCTGCGGACATCATCCCATGCACCACCGGTGCTGGTGATTGATGGGACCGTCGTTGGACGGGGCTGCATGGCTCTCGTCGTCGCGGTCGTCTACAAGCAAAGAGCATTGCCCATCGCGTGGTTGCTCGAGAAAAAGGGGCACTTCAGCGAAGAGCGGCCAACATGTGTTGATTCGGAGTGTCAAGGAGATGATTTCGTATGAGGCGGATGTCGTGCTCCTTGGAGATGGAGAATTTGACGGTGTCGACCTGCAGGGCGTTGTGAAGCACTGGAACTGGGACTATGTTTTGCGCTCATCCTGAACTGAAGCCGCATCTTGGACACGGTCTGGTCAGGGAAGGTCTGCACAAGATCGCCAAGCATTTCGCCTCGGCATCGCACGTTGGCCCAACCGCGGTGGCCGATTTCGAAGAAGTGGCGGACTCTGAAGAACGGGAGATGATTCAGCGGGATGCCTATGAGCGCGTCAGCTACGTTCTGGCCAAGCTGGGAGTGAAATGAACGACAAGTTCCAAGAGATCTTTCGGGGCAAGGTGGTCAACAAGGCTCATACCATCAACACGGGTTTGGATGAGCTCCCTCGTTATGTGCTCGAGTACTTGATTGACAACTACTGCGAGGAGGAAACCTTCCACGAGGACATGGCCAAGGTCGTAGATACCAAAATTGCTTGCTCTTCGTGCTTGCTCTTCGTGCTTGCTGTTTCATCAAGAAGGAGGCGTGAGACCCCCTCCGTTTTGCGTTTTTCTCGAACGTTGCAGGAATCCAGTGGCAAGGAACTGAAAATTCCAGCAATGCCTCGCTGGATGTCCTTTCATGCTCGCCAGGAACCCTTGCTGCAAAAGATCTCCTTGCGCTCGTTTCCCCTCGATGTAACGTGGTGCAATGCGCCAGGATGCTCGATGCGAAGCGACCGAGCCAGCGTCTGTTCCCCCGTTGGTTCGTTTCCTCATTCTCACGACGTTGGACTGTAATGGTTGGGAGTCTTTGCAGACCGATCCCGGTGTGTCAGGAGTGTAGGTTTGACCCCTTTCTCCCCAACAGCATTGCCCTCAAGGGGCACTGGAAAGCACCTGAGCAGTCCATCCGCGCCCGACTGCATCAGGGGATGGGTTTATGGAGCTGCTTCAGATTCTCCCACAGAGACTCCACCTGTTCCCGTGTGGTCTTGAGGTCCCCTTCATTATTGATGAGGTAGCTGGCGAAAGCCTTCTTCTCCTCGATGGGGAGCTGGGCCTTCAGTATATTGGCGGCGTTTTCCACGCTGATGCCGTCGCGCTCGGCAAGGCGTTTGACCTGCTCATCCGCCGGGATGTGGACGACCACGACGGCATCGAAGAGGTAGGAGAGGTTCAGCTCGATGAGCAGCGGCACCGCCACCTGAATGACGGCATCGGGGTCCTTTTCCGTGATGGCATTGACCTGGTTGAAGAATTCCTCATAGATGGGAGGATGCGTGAAGCTCTCCAGCACCTTTCGTTTCTCGATATCTCGAAAAACGAGGTCCGAGAGTTTTTTGCGATCCAGATGGCCGTCAGGCTGCAGGACCTGCTTTCCAAAGTAATCGACGATTTTTGCCAGGGCCGGAGTACCCGGTTCCACCACCTGACGGGCGATGAGGTCGAAGTCGATGACCGGGGAGCCCAATTCATCGAGCATTCCCGACACGGTGGTCTTGCCGCAGGCAATTCCTCCGGTCACCGCGACCAGGAGGGGATTGCCTTTCCCCTTCGCCTTCTTCATGACTTCATCCAGGTTTTTGTAAGCAACCGGGAATTGAAGCGCCACATCCGTTTCCGCACCCGCAAAACTGATGGGATAGCGAACTCCCCTGCGATAGAGGGCTTCCATGCCATGCAGCGCTTTTTCCATCAGGTCGCCGGGTACGGCCATGACCAGGTCTTCATCCTGAACGTGCCCGTAGCGCCTCTCCCCGTAACATGGAATGGCGAGGGAAGGTTTGTGGGTGTTGAAGCATCGTGCAATGGCGTCCGAACAGGACGACTCGCCCACGCAATAGAACTGCATGACCTCGTACCGGCTGAACTGAAGAGCGTTGATGAGGATCATCATCTGGGCTGGATTGGCATAGATCAGGACCATGTCGGGCTCGAAAGGGTTGTACACCTGAGGCGCCATGGCCACAGCTTCGTATTCTCCCAGGGGAAGCCTCGGGATGGACGCTTCGACCTTTCGACCATCCTCCTTGGTGGCCATCCAGACGATGCTCCGGAAGGTGCCGTCCCTGTGGTTTTCGGGGATGTCCGATAAACCGATGATGGAGGGACAGGACGCGAACATGAAGTCGTCCACATCGGCGCCCACGGTCCAATCGAAGCTGCGAGCCTGAGTGATGAGCTGGCAAAGCGTCACTTTGTGGCTGGGCCTTCGCAGGAAGGGAATTCCGCTGAGCTCAGTCCTTTTTCGCAGCATCTTGAAACCCACTGGAAAGTACTTGAGGCGCATCAGAAGCTCCAGCCGCCGGATCAGTTTTTCCCAGTCGCGTTGTACTTCCATATTCTTCTCTCCTCAGGATGTATGGACTTCCGCAGGCCGGTGCCCCGGGACCGGTGCACCTTTTTCACGTCTGAAGGCAACCGGTGCGCAGTCCCCGCTCCGGAGGGCTTGAATCAGTTCCGCTTCCGTATGAATCTCAGCGAAGAAGCGTGTGGCATAAGCCCCCACTTCCGCCACCTCATGGGCGTCACTGCCGCCGGTTGCGGGAAGCCCCAAACTCCGCGCCACACTCGATGCGAACCGGTTCTCCTTCTCCGTCACCTTTCCGT
This sequence comes from Syntrophobacteraceae bacterium, assembly GCA_025454175.1. GTDB lineage: Bacteria > Desulfobacterota > Syntrophobacteria > Syntrophobacterales > Syntrophobacteraceae > JALOOX01. The sequence goes on from JALOOX010000019.1 coordinate 3,543, forward strand.
TCAAAACCTCGATGGCGTTCACGTGTTGAAAGAGAGGCCTCTGAGCAGCCCCCTCGGGGGTCAGGCCCAGCTGGTCTCCACTGAAGGTCAGGAATCCCCGGAAGGGATGGGCGACTATCAGAAATCCGTCCGCGGCGAGGACTTCCCGCCTGAGATCCTGGAGCTTGATGATTCCCCGGATGTCTCTGTCCAAACCGAAGACGAGCATGTCTCCCTGGTCCGTGGTGATCTCGTTGCCGCGGAATATGGGAAAGCCGTGCTTCTGCTTCAGTTCCTCCACCCGCGCTGGTGACCAGACATGGTTGTGGTCCGTGAGGCACAGGCCGTTCAAGCCGATCCGTTTGGCTTCCTCGATCATCGCCTCGGCCGACGCGGAGCTGCAGGGCGAAGCCGGGAACGTGTGCACGTGGAGGTCGATCACAAACCCATCGGATGAAGGATCCAGTCTGGTGGGGCCGGGCTCGGGCGAATGCGGCCCTTCCCGGGTCACCTCCACGCGCATGGCCGAAGGCGGGGGCGTGCTTGGCCGCGCCAAGGGCGATGATTTCCCCTCGCCGCAGATCCTCCCCCCAGCCTCCTCGTTCAAAAAGCCCTGGAAAGTGAGGTCCGGCCTGGCAACCTTCGCATCTTCCCATCGAGCCACCCTGGCCGCTTCGGTGGCTGCGTGGCAGCATTCGATCAAAAGGTTCGCGAAATGACGGCAGCCTTTCCTCCCGATGATCTTGTTCATCCTGCCGTCGATTTCATCGTCTATATGAAATCCCCTGGCTTCCTGAAGAAAAGGGATGGCGGAAGGACACTCGGGCGTGGTCCGACGGTTCCATTTCCCGGCGACGGACAGGATCTGAAGATCCCTGATCCCGATGCAAAGATCGACCTCGAGGCCGTAGATGTCATCATCGAGGAGACCGTGAATGGATAAGGTATTCTGATCCTTCCTGGCTGCGGAGACGACTTTGTTGCGAGCGAACTTCAGCATATGAGAGACCTCTTCATGCGGGATCACGCTATCGGGGCGGATCGATTCCTTCGACCAGTCGACTTCCGGGCGCAAAGGCTGCACAACGGTTGTAAAGTCGAATGTTGTCCTTCACCATCTTCGAGAAGAACTCCAGTTTCCCTGCTTCGCTCACCGGGGCCTGCACCAGGATGTCCTTGGTGATCGACAGGATGATTCCCTGGCAGCATTCTTCCACCATGTAGGCGAGCTGCCGGAGGTGGTCTTCCTCTCCCACGAGCCCTTTGATGATTTTGAGCATGCCGGCCCCGATGCGCACACCCAGAAGCTTCTGAAGGATCCCGTGGAGGTCGTCCACCCTCTGCCATTCATGATGGAATTCCCCGCCGGCCATCGTGATCTCGAGGTCCGGCAGGCTGGCCCGGATCTCGATCGATGCGGAGGTGAACGTATCCCGAAGGCTGCACACCGACCGCAGCGTACGCTCGTCGAGGCGCTCCACCCGGGTGCATCGATTCATGGAGAATTTGAGAATGTTTTCGGACATGTTGTCACGCTCCTTTGTTCCCGCTACACCCCTGATCTTCCACTGACTCCCCAATGCGCAATGAGCCACTCATTCTCTCCCCTGCGGGGGGAATGCCGCAATACCGGACGGTTGGCGGCAAAATACCAGGTTGAACCCCGTATTGAGGGGAGATGAGAGTCAGGAACGCCTGCTGCGTCTCATGGGTGACTTTCCGAAAGACGAGCTTACCCGGAGGATGGATAAACAGCGCGTCTTCCCATTTCGGGCATGGGGGTGAATGGGGCGGGAGTCGTGGCTATTCGAGGGAAAGCAGGTGGGATCGAAGGTTGGCTCCGCGGTTCTTGAGTCCCAGTTTCCTTCGAATATTCTCCCGGTGGAACTCGACCGTCCTCGGGGAAACCCCCAGGATCCCCGCGATATCCTTGCTCGAATGCCCCCCCTTGATGAGATTGGCGGTCAGGATCTCCTGTGGCGTGAAGCTCAGGTGCATGGACGAGAGTCGACGGGAAAAAGGGGAGATGACCTTTTCGAGGTTGGCGCAGACGACATCCAGCAAAGCGGATTGCTCGGGAGTCAGACGACTGGTCCTGAGTCGATTCAGGTGCGGAAATGCGAGCTCATGGATGTTGGAGACGACGTTGTCTTCCAGCTCCTTTCTGTCCTCTTCACGGGCCTTGAGCATGACCCGCAGCGCGATGTTGGCCTCTTCGAGGGTCCGGGACTTGACGTCGAGCTCACATGTTTGCCGGTTCAGAAGGGCTACGGCGCGTCTCCTTTCCGCAATCTGCTCCTTCAACCGCTCGTTGGCCTTCATGAGCTCCGCCGTTCGTTCGGCAACTCTCGATTCCAGTTTGTCGTTCGCCTCCCGAAGGGCGTCTTCCGCCCGCCTCCGATCTGAAATATCCCGGGTGACGTACACCATCCCCGTCAATTGCCCGCCCTTGTCCAGAATTGGCGAGGCGGACACGAGAAAGGTCTTGTCGAGAACCCGGTTTCTGAACTCGGCCCGGTGAGTTTTCCGGTCTTTCAGGACCAGGGAAGCCGGGCATCGCTTGCAGTGCGACGCCTTGCCCCAAAACAGCTCGTAGCAGTGAATATTTTCCACCGCGGTCCGATCGATTCCGAAGGACTCCGCAATGGCTCGATTCATTCTGACGACCCTGAGCTCGGGGTCCAGAATGGTCACAAAATCATCAATGGCGTCGAAGGTTCGTTCCCATTCTTCCTTTGCCTCGAGGTAGCGCATCTCGGCTTCTTTCCATGGGCTGGCACCTCTGCGGTTGACGACCGGATTGTCCCGATCAAACCTTTCACGAATTGCAGCTTCGGGTGGAGGAAGATATTTGCATATTCATGGAATGTTTTCCACCATCAGGGTTACTGTGCGATGTCTGTTATGTTGATCTCAACATAACAGACACCGTTTTGCAGCCCATCTGCTCGAAAAGGGCTTGAGCCTCCCGGAAACCCGAAAGTCCAAACTCGAAACTTTTCAGAGCAGTTCCCCATGGCCGTTCGGGCCACCCTAAACAATGAAAAGTGGCTCACTGAGGCTGGTTTCTAACTTGAAACCTTAAACTTGAAACTTTTCGCACCAGTACTCACGGGTGTCAGGGTGGACTGACCGGTGCACGGTCCGGGTGCACGAAGGACAGTCCCAGGGAGAACGAGATGAGTGCGCCGAAGTCCTGGGCCGCCGCGTCGCGAATCCGGAGGGTCCACGATCCCTTGCAGATCCTGCCGGCCAGGTCGGCCAGGGCCGGCGTGGTGGCCGCGTCGTAGGTCTTCTTCAGGTTTCGCGTGGGGCCGCCCTGACGGTTGTGGAGCACGATGGGGCTCAGCCACGTTTCGGGCGGCGGCAGCAGCGTGATGACCAGGTCCCCGATGTACGTGTGCTGCAAATCCACCTCGACGCTCACCGACTCGACGGGTGTGTCTTCGGCCACCTCCAGGGAGAACGAAACCGTCTGCAGGTCGGGGATCGGCTCGTTGAAGACGCGGCTGATGGTGATCCCGCTCTGGGGCTGGGGTTTGGCCAGCTCGACGGCGGTCCGGGCGTTCAGCCTGCCGTACCCGTATTTCGGACTGTGACCGTTCGCATCGTACCCGCCGCCCTGCGGGTCGATCCTGTCGCAGGCCCGCTTGAACAGATCCTTCACCTCGTTCCACCTGAGGGCGGGGTTGACGGACAGCACCAGGGCGGCCACGCCGGCCGCACCGGGGCATGCGCTCGACGTTCCACCGAAGCTGTTGGTGTAATTTCCCGCCGCATCCCCCTCCGCGACGCTGCCGGAGTTGTAGCCATGCGGCCCCACGCGATCCACGGTCCAGATCCCCGGGGTGAGGGGTCTGGCGTGGTTGAAAGGCGCGTGGCCCATGTCGTTGCTGGGGAACGCGCACCAGACGGCGCTCCCGAAATCGCTGTACACGCTCCGACCGCCCCGGTCGTTGCACGCCGCCACGGCAATCACTTTCGAGTAGCTGGCATATCCGTCGTTCTCGACGGGCTCGTTCCCGTTGCCGGCGGCGAACAGGATCACGCAGCCCTTGCCGCCCCGACCATGGTTGATGCAGTAGTCGATGGCCAGCCGGGTGGAGGGAGGGAGCGGAAACACCTGCCTGTGCAGCGGATCGTTCAGGTTCCACCAGCGGCCGTCCGGAGGCCCCCAGCTGCACGAGATCACATCGGCGCCGTTGTCCGCGGCCCAGATGAAAGCGTCCGCCTCCCGCTGGGACCCCAGGCCGGAAGCCAGCCGGATCGGCATCAACCTGGCCTCGGGGGCCACTCCCGATGCCCCGTCGATTCCGTTGCCGCAGGCCACTCCCGCACATGCCGTGCCGTGGTCATCGGTGAACCTGGGGCTGGCGTCCTTGGGGCGCGGGTCCCCCGACTGCAGGGTCGCGTCGCGCGGGGCCACCAGCTTGCCGAACCCCGAAAGCTCCACGTGGTCGATGTCGATCCCGTCATCGATGACGGCGATGGTGATCCCCTGCCCTCGAGTGATCTCGTGGGCCGCCTCGGCATTGGCGTGGGCATCGATGACCACCCCGTTGACGCTGGTCTTCCTCAGATGCCACTGTTGTGGAAAAATGGACTTCCGGGCCCGGGGACGGATGAGCTCGGGATGGCAGTATTCGACGTCCTCCCGCTGGAGCAGCTCCGCCGCAATGTCGAACACTTTCTGCCCCGTGCCCTCCACCACCGCGACGAAGTAAGCGTTGGCGGCATAGGTGACCTGCTCCTTGACCGTCAGGCCGGCGCCGCGGAGGACCTCCATGCAGTCATCCGGGTCCGCCGTATCCAGGAACTTGATGAAGATGTTCTCCGTATAAAGAACCGGCTCCCCGGTTCTCGGATCCACGAGAACCCCCCCGGCGAACCTCACGTCCGGCGATGCCCGCAAGGCTTCCTTGCGCTCTGCAAGGGTGCGCGCCCCGGGGGAGACGGGCACACGGTAGACCTCGACCCCCGCGTCCGGATACTCGGCCAGCAGGACGCCGTCATCGAGCTCGGCGGAAAGCGGCGAGGGCACCGGTCCGACGGCCCGCGCCACGGACCGCTTGCTGCGGGTGCGCACGGCAATGAGCTCCTCGCTTCGCTCCAGTTCAAACCCTGGATCATCCTTGGTGCCAAAGAAAACGGTGGGCATGGCGACATCCTTTCCTGGTGTGAATGAAGCTCGGGGTCTCCTCGGTTGACAGGCATCCAGTCTCTCTCAACCGCGCGGTCCAGGCGCGGACCGGACGGGCTCACCATTGCGCAAGTCCAAAGGGAACGGGAGAATGAGGGTCATCTTGTGAATCCAGCGTCGCCCACGGGTCTATTCAGCTCTCCATGGGGTAATGTATAAGCACTGGCAGGACGGGATCCCAGTGCGGGTGAGCACAAAACGGTTCACCGCCGCCCTGACCGGCGGTGAGGAGTCAGAACCGATCTCATTCGCCAGGGCATCAGCCGCCGAAGCCTCGGCGGACGCACGGAAGGAATGCATTGAACCGTCTCGGGACTCCATGAAACGATCGGGGCTCTCGAAACGGGCGGTTGACTTTTCGAGGATGACCGGGGCAAAAGATTCGGGACAATCACTGTGGCTTTTCCGGTTTCCCCACGGCAAAAACCGGCGACCGCGGCGGGTGACGGCAGAACGGGGGCGGCTGTCCATCCGGCCGTTCTCTCTTTTCGACTCGTCCCCCGAGAACTTCAGAAGAGGAGCCCATGCTCGTTATTTTAGTCAGTTTTGCCTTCGGCTTCGGACTGGCCCTGACCCGGGTCGGGCTGCCTCCCATGGTCGGCTTTCTCGTGGCCGGGTTCATCTACAACATGGCCGGCCTGGACAAACCCGAGGGACTGGGCCTGGTGGCGGATTTGGGCATCACCCTGCTCTTGTTCTCCATCGGCCTGAAGCTGGACCTGCGCGGGCTGCTCAAGGCGGAAATCTGGGTGAGCGCCACGGCCCAGGTGCTGATCACCACCGCCTTCATGTGCGGCGTCCTGCTGCTGGGACAGAAGCTGTTCCCCATACCGCTCATGGACATGTCCCTGCAGACCACGCTGGTCCTCGGCTTCGCGCTGGCCTTTTCGAGCACGGTGTTCGCGGTCAAGGTCCTGGAGGAAAAGGGTGATCTGACGGCGTTTTATGGTCGCATGTCCATCGGCATCCTGATCATGCAGGACCTCTTTGCCGTTCTCTTCCTGAGCGCCTCGGAGGGAAAAGCGCCCGGCGTCTGGGCCCTGAGCGTTCTGGCCCTGCCGCTGCTGCGACCCATTCTCTTTCGCCTGCTCGACATGGCGGGCCGGGGGGAGCTCTTCATCCTCTGCGGCCTCTTCCTGGCCCTGGGAGTGGGGGCCGAGGGATTCGCCCTGGTGGGTCTGAAGCCGGACTTAGGCGCACTGGTGGTGGGTGTGCTCATAGCCGGCCATCGGCGCGCGTCGGAGCTGTCCAAGGCCCTGTTCGGCTTCAAGGAGCTCATGCTGGTGGGGTTCTTTCTGTCCATCGGCATGAGGGGACTGCCCACGTGGGAAATGCTCATGGCCGCACTCCTGCTCTGCCTGGTGCTGCCCATGAAGACCGGCATCACTCACTTCATTGTCAACCTTTTCGGGCTGCGGGCCCGAACGAGCCTTTTTGCCTCGCTTTCGCTGACCAACTATTCGGAGTTCGGACTCATCGTGGCGGCCATCGCCGCCGCTCAAGGCATCCTGTCGGCGGACTGGCTCCTGGTCATGGCCATGACCATCAGCATCAGCTTCGCTGTTTCAGCGCCCCTGAGCACCAATTCCGAGCTCCTCTACCGACGGATGTTCACGTGGCTGGGCCTCTTTGAGCGCAAGGTCATCCATCCCCATGACGCGCCCATCGACCTTGGATCGGCAAGGGCCGTGGTCATGGGCATGGGCCGCATCGGCTCGGGAGCCTATGATGAACTGAGGAAAATGTACGGCGAGGATATCTGCGGGGTGGAGCATGCTCCGGAGCGGGTGGATTTCAATCGCGGGCAGGGCCGCAACGTGATCCTCGGCGACGCCTGCGACACGGAATTCTGGCTCAAACTGCGCAAGGATGTCTACCTGGAGCTGGTCATCCTGGCCATGCCCAATCACCAGGGCAACATGTACGCGGCTCAACAGTTGCGCAACTTCAACTTCGTTTGCCAGGTGGCGGCCATTGCCCGCTATCCCGAAGAAGTCCAGGAGCTCTCGGCCATCGGGGTTTGTACGGCCTACAACATGTATGAACAAGCCGGGGCGGGCCTGGTGCGCACGGCGCTGGAAGGGTGTCGCCTGCCGGGCGCCTCGTGAGCCCTCATGCGTGACGACATGAAAGCAGCGGGATGAACGGCCTCGGGCCGCGGAGGGAGGTCGCAGGCGGTGACCGAAGCCTTTTTCCCTTCACAATGCGGCCCGCTCGGGTCTATGATATCCTGGCGACCCCTGGAGGAATGGAGACCGCCCTCATGGCCAGAACCGACATTCCAATGACGCAGGCCGTCCGATTCCTTCGGGCCCGGGCCATCGCCTTCGCGCCTCACCCTTACCCCTACGAAGCCCACGGGGGCACGGGCCATGCCGCGCGCTGCCTCGGGGTGAGCGAGCACGCCGTCGTCAAAACCCTCGTTTTCGAGACCGATGGAGGCCGGCCGCTCCTGATGCTCATGCACGGCGACTGCAATGTCTCCACGAAGCAGCTGGCCCGCGAGCTGGGAGTGAGGCAGGTGAATCCAGCTTCGGAAGCCGCCGCCCAGAAGGTGACCGGCTACCAGGTGGGCGGGATCAGCCCCTTCGGCACGCGCCAGTCCGTTCCGGTTTACGTGGAAGCCGCCATTCTCGAGCTGGACCGCATTTACATCAACGGCGGGAAGCGGGGCTTCCTGGTGGAGATCGACCCTGCACACCTGAGGGAAGCGCTGAATGCCCAACCGGTGAACGTGGCCCAACACAATAGAGTATCCACCACTTGAGTCGTCATTCCGGCAGTCTTTCAGCCGGAATCCACAAAAAGAACTGGATGCCGGCTGAAAGACCGCCGGCGAGCAAACCGATGAGACTGAGCGAAATCAACCGGGAGCAGATCCTGAGATCGGAGGAGATCGACTTCGAATATTTCCGGTCTTCAGGACCTGGCGGGCAGAACGTCAACAAGGTGGCCACCGCCGTTCGCCTTCGGTTCGACGTCGCCCGTGCCCAGTGGCTTCCCGAAGACGTCAAGTCCCGCCTCGCGCGCCTGGCGGGGAGCCGCATGACCGAGCGCGGAGAGATCCTCATCGAAGCGCAGCGCTTTCGGACCCAGGAGAGCAATCGCGAGGATGCCGTTGAGCGCCTGATCCGGCTCATCGTCAGGGCCTGGCACAAACCTCGGAGGCGCGTTCCCACCCGTCCCACCGCCGGGTCCGAGGAGCGCAGGCTGGATTCCAAGAAGCGCCGGGGGCGCATCAAGCGAGAGCGCGGTGGAGGGCGAAACCCCGAAGCGTAGCGGTTTTGACTTGTGATCCGTCCATCAGGTGGCTAAATTAAAAGAGAAAGCCAGAAAGCATCAGTGACTGGAGCCAGCACGGTCGATGTTTGCGCAGCTTCACGGGCTGAACCTGGAATCGAGCTGAACAACATGGATCTCTAGACCCGGTTTAGAGTCCGACCTCCCATATCATTCACCGCGCATAGCAGCCTCCAAGCCAACCCCCTGCCGACCTCCCGGGCACATCAGCGCCTTCTCCGCCGCCCGCAATTCCTTGCCGCGGACTGTCCCTCTCTCCTTTTGACTGCCAAAAGCATCCAAAAGGCGCACCGTTGGGGGATGTTCACCAGAAAGCCTGCCTCTCCGGGCAATGATGAGAGACGAGCACCGGAGCGCAGGCTCACGGGCATATCGAGGGGAAGCTACGATGAGAAAGCAGAGCAGGTTCTTTATCGACCTTTCGGCCGGAAGGGTCTTTTGCAGGGACTGTCGGAAAAAATGCACATCGCTGGATTTGGCGGGGTACACCCTTTTCTGGTGCTCCAACAAGACCTGCACAAACGATGACGAGGTCAGGCTTCACCCGGACAGTGCGTGGGAAGTCCATTCGGTCCGGGAGGCGCTCCAGGAAAACTCCATCAGCGAGATCACGACTCGCCTCGTCCGATCCATCCGGACGGGCAAACGGGAGAGCTGAGGGCGGCGGAAAAGCAGCTCCCCCTTTGGCCGTGGTGCTAAAGCCGCTCCACGTCGACTCTCCGCTTGAGCTGCCGCAACCGGTCCAGAAACTCGCGGGTGGCCCCTGAATCCCTCCGGTCGATGACGTGGGGCGTGATGGCGATGAGCAGCTCGGTGCGGTCCCTCCGATTGCCCTTGACGGAGAACAGGGGCGAGATGATGGGAATATCCTGGAGAAAGGGAATGCCGTCCTTATCCTTCTGGACATTATCCTCGATGATCCCTCCGATAACCACCGTGTGGCCGTCCTGGGCCAGAAGCGTCGTCTTGACGTTGCGCTCGGTGAATCTCGGGGCGGTATTGCCGGCGCCCACCTCGACGCTCTGGCCAGTCCTGCGGATGGTCTGCTCCACCTCGAGACGCACCAGCCCTCCGGCGTTGATGTGGGGCACCACGTTGAGGATAATGCCCGTTTCTTCATAGGATATGGTGCTGACCGTCGTTCCCCCGGTCCCCTCCCCGATGGCCGTTCCCGTGGGGACCGGCTCCCGCCCGCCGACGGTGATGGAGGCTTCCTTGTTGTCGGTGGCCAGAAGGGTCGGAGCCGAAAGCACGTTGACTTCCGTTCGGTCCGCAATGGCCGTGACCAGGGCGGCCAGACTCGACACGTCCCCGGCGAAAAGGCGAAGTCCCGAGCCTACCAGCGCTTCGGGATTGAAATCCACACGGTTGATGGTGTTGGTGTTGAACACGGCCTTGAAGTCCCCCGACCGGAAAAGCCACTCGAGCCCGTAAGCTAAATCCTTGTTGAGGGTGACCTCGAGGATCAGTACCTCGATGAGCACCGCCCTGGGAAGAATGTCCAGGGTGTCGATGGTCTTTTTGATCTTGGCATAATCGACGGCATTGGCCCGGATCACCAGGGCGTTGTTGACCTCGTCCGCGATGATCATGGCCTCGCCCGTAAGTCCGTAACCCAGCCCCTCGGCGCCGCCGGCCGCCCCAAAAGCACCGCCGGTCCGGGCCCCCAGAACCCCCGTTCTCCCGGCCGTCCCCGCGGTGCCCGTGGCCCCCGTGGTCCCCGTGGCTCCCATCGTCGAGCCCGTCGTCGTTCCCAACCCCGCCGTCCTGCCGCTGGAGCCGAGCCCCGAGCCGAAACTGCTGCCCGTGGTGGATCCCAGTCCCCTGGAGGACGTGCCAAAGGCGCTCCTGCCCGTGGAGGACGAGCCGAGCCCTCCCCCGAAGGTCGACGAGCCGAAGCCGCCCCGCGTCCCCGTTCCCCTCGTGCCGAAGGCGCCGAGGATCTGCTGCTCGGGACGGGCCGACACCCCTCCGCCCCGCAGGCCGAAGACCTCGTTCATGATGTCGCCGATGTCACGCGCAAGCCCGTTCTGGACAAAGTACACGTGGATCTGCTCCCCGGTCTGCTCGCCCTGGACGTCCAGAGCGTTCAGCCAGTACTTGATGGTCTTCAGCAGCTCGGGACTCTGGGCAAGGCAAAGCACACCCCCGTAGTTGGGAAGGGGAATGAAGGCGTAGTTGGCCCTGATGGCGCTTTCCTTGAAAAGCTCGAGCTTCCCCATGAGGGCTTCCATGCTCTGGACGGCATCCTGGGGAGAGACGGAGGTGAGCGGCACGATCTCCATGCTCACTTCCTGGAGGACGTTCACATCCAGCGCCTTCAGCACATCGACGATGGTCCTGGCATTGTCGGAATTCTCGACGAATATGAGCGTGTTGGTGGTGTTGTCCGAGGTGACGGGTCGTCCCGGAGTCAGAAAAAACTTGATGGTGTTGATGGCCTGCTTGGCGTCCATGAAGCGCAGCCGATACATGACGATGAGGGGTCTGACCCCCGTACCGTCTCCCCTCAGGAGCTGGGGCGAGGCGATGGGAAGGCTGCTGCTGCTGCTCCGCTGGGCCGGCTGCAGGTAGTAGACGCCGCCCCGCGGCACCACCGAGATGTCGTTGGCTTCATAGACCCTCGTCACCATCTGCAGGAGCTCGTCCTTCGAGTACTCGCCGTCCAGGTACATGCTGATGCGCCCCTGGAGCTTGGGGTCCAGCACGTAGCTCAACTTCATGTACTCCCCGAAGATCTGGTTGGTGACCTCGGCCACGTCCGCCTTCTCGAAGTTGAGTATGATCCTCTGCCGGTCTCCAGCCGGAATCGGCGGCTCCTCCACGGGGCTGTGACCCGTGGTCGAAAGAAGCCCGTGCTTGATCTGACCGCCCAGGCCCTCGGGACGGGGCACAACGGGCCTCTTCTGGCCGGCCTTCGAATCCGGCTCGATCTCGACCGATTTTTCCAGATCCCTCGCCTTGTCGTCCGCCGCCGTGGGACCGTACGAAATCTTGCCGAAGGGCGTGATTTCGCGCGGCGCGGGCTTGGGAGGCGTGGTGGAGCAGCCGGCGACAAGAAAGATCAGGATCACCCACGGAATCATTCGATTGCAGTGCATGCATCAGCCTCTCAAAGAAGCGTTCAAGCCAAATCAACCTCCGATGGCCGCCACAACGAATGGTTCCCCGGCCCGGAGGTCAGGGCACACAGCTATCGGATGCATTTTCCACAATATTGGCAAGGTGTAAAGGGACTTATAACTAAGCCTACGATTTTTCTTTCTTTTCCATGAGGGCCGCCAGGATGACATTCACCACCAGGTCCGGCCCGCCCTTGCGCTGAACCTTCTGAATGTTGATCTCCTGAACCAGCAAAGCGGACTGGAAATTGCGGGCCTTTTCGAGAAAATAGTGGAAGCCTTCGATGGTGGTCATGAAGTTGAACCGGAGATGCACCTCCTGGTAAAGCCCGTATTCCTTGCTGGCCAGAACCTGGTAGGTCTTGATATCCAGTTTCTGACCTTCCTTGGCGGAAAGCATCTCGCTCAAGGTGGCGGCCAGCTGATACGGGTCGTTGCCCTTGAAGAGAAACTTCTGAAGCTCTTTCAACTCGGCTTCCTGCTTGACCAGGTTGTCCCGGATGGACTGGCTCTGCTGCAGCTTCTCGTTGTAGCGCTTCACGAGATCCTGCTGCTGGGCCACCCTGGCCTGAACCTCATCCTTCTCACCCGAGAGGGGAGCGATCCAGACGAAATGGACCACCAGGAGAAGCAGGGCCGAGACGAGTCCGAACGCCACGGACGAACGATGCTTCCGAAGATCATCGAGGCTGAGCTCACGCCATTTCATGCATTCTCCTCCTCATCCGGCACTTCATCTTCTTCAATGATTTCGAGATCCTCATCGAGGTCAATCTCCTCCCCCCCTTCATCCTCCGGGGAAACCACCCGGGGCTGGCTTTCGACGGGCAAAGCCTTGGCCGGGGCGATATCCAGCTGCAGGTCGCCGATGGTCTTCCGAAATTTCTCGGGATCGAGCTGAAGCTGCACATTGAACCGCTCCTGCTCGGAAGCCGGGTTTCGGGTGACCGGGGAGGCGAATTTCACATCGCCGAACCCCTCTATCTTGGACAGCTCCGGCAGGTATTTGATGGCGGACTTGCTCTCGCCCCGCAGGATGACCTGCCCCTTCCTGAGCGAAAAATAGTTCAGGGACGTGTCATCGGGAGTGATCTGGGTGAGCAGGGTCAGGAGCTCGAGGAGCGGGTAGCCTTCCATGTTGAACTGCGAGAGCGATTTCTGATCCTCCTCGAACTTCGCGATCTTAGTCTGAAGCTGCTCCACGGGCTTCCACTGCGCCTCGAGATTAGCCGTCTGCCTCTTCAGGCGCAGGGCCGTCTCCTTGAGCTGCCCCAGGCTGTGGACCTGATAGAGCGCGAAGAGCGCGTAGAGGCCTGCGACGGCAGCCACCGGCCACACCACCTTGGGGGCCTTCCAGGGCTTCAGGTAGAGGGGCTCCTCGAAAGTCCTGATCTCGTCCTGCTGGAACAGGTGCTCCATCCAGTGCTCGACGAGCTTGCCCCTCAACGCCTGGACGCGAACCGGCAGATGATCCCAGACCCAGCTGGTCTCGGCCCTGCGCTCGATGCTGTCCATGTCCTCGATGAGCTCGATGGTCGAGGGCTGTGAATCATCGAGCCCCTCGAGACAACGAATCCTCTCCTGCAGCAGCCTCAGGCTCAGGGAATTGTCCCCCACCAGGACGGAATCCAGCAGCAGGCCATGGTAGAAGCTGTGGACCTCGAGCTGCGAGCGATGGGTCATGCGGGCAACGAGCTGCACCGGAAGAACGTCCGGGTCCGCATCCTCCCGGGGAGGCAGAAACACGCTGTAACAGAGGGCGGCCGGGAGCACGCCAAAGCTCCGAAACATGCCCGCCGAAAGGGTCTGGTGGAACTTGTCGTAGACATCTCGCTGGAGGTGGAAGATCGGGACCGAGAGATGGTCTTCGACCTGTACCGGGGGCCCCGAGAAGTGCAGAGTCCCCTCGACCTCGTGGAAGATGTTCTCCTGCCAGTCGAAGGTGAGGGCCTCATCCAGCTGGTCCTTCAGGGCCGCTGGGTAGACGGCCCGATGGAAGCTGTAAAACTCCAGGGGCAGCATGAGCAGGAGGCCGGCGTTCTTGCGGCCCCTCCCCCTCAGGTTGAGGCGGGCGAGGCAGTCGAATACCGACTCCTCCTCTCCGACGGCAACGCGCTCCACCAGGTTGACCTGCCACTTGCGCCACTGGCGATGGGCAGTCAGGATTTCCACCCGATCCTTTTCCACATAAACGGCCGTTATGTGATTGACTCTTTGCTTCATGAAGCGCTTCATCATCGCAGCTGGACTCCGAGTCTCCTTGAATTTATCCGCTTTCCTTGTCGGGCCCGGCGCCTCCACGGGAACCGGCTCCCGACGCCCCCGCGAACGGTGCGCCTCCCCAACGACCCGATGCGAAAGGAAGGTCTACAGGATCTTCCGGTAGAGCACCTCGTAAGGCTTCTCTCCATCGGAAGTGTAGCGTACGATCAGCCACATGAGGACAGACGGCGGTCCGTTGAAGGACCTCCCCAACGAGAGGATACGGTAAATGCCGCCCTTCTCCCAGGTGATGATCTTTTCCTCCAGCTCGTCCCACGGTTCTTCATCCAGGATGAGCTGGTTCCTCCCATGAACGGTCAGCAGGCTGAACAGGGAGCCGCTCGCGGGCAAGGCGGCATCCCAGAACCCTCCATAGGGATTCTGCTCGGGAGGGGCGTTCTGGTAACCATAGAAGAGCTGTGGCGTCATGCCGGGAATCAGAAGCATCTGGTCAAGACTGAGCAGCGGGCCGTTGAACGGCGGGTATGGGACCCCCTGGCTCTCGTAATAGTCTTTCTCGCCCCCATGCAGTCTCTGGAAGTCGTCGGGGTCGGTGAAATCCGCCACCAGGTCCGCCAGTCGCTCGGCATCCGCCTCGGCCATTCCGGCGCGCTCGAGCACCAGCCGAAGCTGCTCGGGGGGAGTGATGTTGACGTTGACCTTCCTGCCCTCCGCTTCGATGATGACCACGGCCTGCCCGGTTTCATACTGCACCAGGTGGGGCTTGCCGTTGGGCTGCCAGCTCTCCTCGGCCGTGCGGCCGAGTCCCAGGTCCAGGGGCTCACCCATGCGAGCCAGGGCCTCGAAACACCCGCCTATGGCGAGATACAGGGCCTGGGACCTGCGATGCCCGTGCACCTGCTCTTCTCCCTGCAAACGGCTTTCGGCGCCGATCTGAAGAGCGAACCACATGGTGAGGGCACAGATCCAGAGGACGGCAATGATGATGACGCCGTCCTCGCGCCGGAGCAGGGTCATTGTCTCCTCCCAAGGCCCGAGTCTTCGAATGCCCCTTCTTGGGTCCGCTTCGGAAACAGGGCGTTGGGGACCATGGCCGCCGCCATCCGATCCCGACCGTCCGGCGTCCAGGTCACCACAACGACGCCGGGGATGGCCCCATCGCCCTGCCAGTTCTCCTCGAAGCTCTCGGTTTCGCCGCTATCGGCATACGAGAAGGTCATCTCGGCGACCGCCGTGGAGAAGAAGCCCCTGCGCTTCTTGTCCTTGCCCGGCATGAACTTCATGAACTCCTCGATGATTTCGGTATTGTACGGATCAAAAGGGATCTCGGCATAGTAAAGGGCCTTGTCCCTGGGGACGAAGACATAACGGGCCACCACGGGGGCTCCCCTGGTGATGGCCTTGACCGAATGGGCCGTGGCGAAGGTCAGGGAGCGAGCATCGGCCTTGAACACCGGAACGAGCTCCTGATCGATCCGGACCGGCTGGGGCTCGAAGGTGGCGAGCTGCCACTTGAGGAGATCGATGACCGCGGGCATGTCGCTGGGCGCCTGGTGCTGCTGGCGCTCCCAGATTCGGAGCGAAAAACCGAGAGCCACGGAAATGATCCCCATGACCAGCGAAGAAATGAGGGTGGCGATGACCAGCTCGACGAGAGTGAACCCTTTCGATTCGAGGCAGAGTGCGATCCGCCGGGATGCTGCCCCGCAAACCGCCCGACCAGGGGCATGCTGCCGCATCACCCTGCACACCCGGCTCTCCCGAACCGTCCCGTCCACTGAATCTCTCACTCCCATTGGCATCACCCGGCCCACCGTCACTTCCGTCGCCTAATCCAGGGCCGACTTGGGCACCAGCACGCTCATCTCGAGCCTCTGCCCCTTGCAGCTCAGCAGCACCCGATACAGCTCTCCGGGAGAGTCTGCCTCCCCGAAGTCATCCATGCCCGGCACCTTGACGGCCGCAATGAAAACCGGCGGGGCATCCCGGAATGCCTTGACCACCATCTGCCCTTCATGGATCCTCTCCGGTTGAATGAGGATCTGCTGGGCCACCGCATTGAGATACGGCTGCACCACGCTTTTTTCCTTGACCCGGTGGCTGTACTGCAGCGAGGAGGAAATGGCCCCCATGGCTCCCCCCAGGATGATCACCCCGATGGTGAGAGCCACCATGACTTCGAGGAGGGTGAATCCCCTCGCCTCGCCGAGGTCAATCGTCGTTCCGCCGTGCTTCATCGCCTTTCCACCCTGCTCACTCGAATGCTCCCCACCAGTGGGTGGATCGAGATCAGAAAAGCTCTCTCCTTGTCGAAGACCACCTCGATGTCCCCACCCGAAAGGCTTCCATCGGGGTAGAACACCACCAGGTGATCCTGGTTTACGGGGTCGCGCTCCAAATCATCACTGTAGATATCCACGTGATCGGGAACGCGTCGGTTGGGGGGATCACCGATATCGTAAAGCCGCTCCGACGGTCGGATGCGAAAGGCGGTCATCTGCCCCGAGTTCATGGCGATGAGACGCCCGCGCTTCAGCGTCTGGACGAAATCCTGCAGAAACTCGCGGTCTTCCATCTTCCTCCAGCCGGCGCCAACTCTCGGCAGAACCACCGCCAAGATCAGGGAGATGATGATCAGCACCAGCACCACCTCGACCATGGTGAAGCCCATGCCGGACCTGGGTTTTCGCATCGACGGCAAGGATGTGAGGGCCATGGAATTCCGGACCGCCCGCGCTGGTTTTCGAGGCGCCAATGGACGCCGAGCCAGCCTAGAACTGAATCTCGTTGATGCCGAAAATGGCCGTGAACATGCTCATGACCATGATGGCGATGATGAGTCCCGTCGTGATGATCACCACCGGTTCCATCAGAGCCATCATGCGCTGGAGACTCCTCTGCAGCTCCCTTTCGAAATGGTCCCCCAGTCCCAGGAGGCCGTCGCCCAGGCTTCCCTGCTCCTCGGAAATCCGCAGCATGGTCCCCATCCTCGGAGGAAAGGTCTGCTGGGAGCGGAAGTAGTTGCTCATGGACCGTCCAGCCTTTATTTCCCGGTGAAGGGGCACCATCGCCTCCTTCAGAACGCTGTTCATGAGCACCTGCTCGCCCAGGCTCAGCGCTTTCAGGAGCGGAACGCCCGATTGCAGCATGGTTCCGAGGGTCCGGCAGAATCGCGTCAGCTCACCGTGCAGCACCAGATAGCGGGTGAAAGGGATCTTGATCAACAGTCGATCGATGCCGCGCCGCACCGAGGGCTGCCGGTACAGATAGCGCCCGCCCCAGTAGAAAACGCCCAGCAAGACGGGAAATATCCATCCGTATTCCTTCAGAAACACCCCCAGCTGGAGCAGGATGTTCGTCAGCAGCGGAACCTCCTGGTTCAGGTCGCGGAAAATCTGGGCAAACTTGGGGATCACATAGACCAGGAGGATCACCATGGAGACAATGCTGATGCTGAAAAGGATGATGGGATAGATCATGGATGAGACGAGACTTTGGCGAAAGACCCGACGCTGCTCGAGGTACTGGGCCAGCCGCTTGAGGATGGGGCCCAGGGTCCCGCTGGCCTCGCCCGCTCGGATCATGTGGTCCGAGAGATCGCCGAAGACATCCCGGTACCTGCCGATGGCCCCCGAAAGGTCGCTTCCTCCCTGAACCTCCTCGAGCAAATCCCGCACGACCTTCTGAAAGACCTTGTGGGTTTGATTGGTGCTGATGAGAGCCAGGGCACGATCCACGGGCAGACCGGCCGAAAGCAGGTCCGAAAGATCGAAAAAGAACCGAATGACGTGCTCCTCGGGTACCCTCCGTGGTCTGCTCCCGCGAACGGCCTTGACCTTGAGCGGATAGAGCCGACCGGACTTGAGCTTGCGCGCCGCATCGCTTTCCGAGAGGGCTTCCATGACCCCGCGATGCGTCTGCCCCTGGAGGTCGCGAGCCTGGTACTGGAAATATGCCATGGAAAAAATCCCCTATTCCCCCCGCGGTTCCAGGAGGCTGTCCGACAACTGTCATTTCGAGCGATAGCGAGAAATCTCGCTCGCAGTAACACCTCGACTTTTCGAGATTTCTCTCTTCGCTACGCTCCGTTCGAAATGACAACGAGGTGTTCTCGGACAACCTCTTAGGAGGCCAGCGAGAGACTGGTCACCCGAAGCACTTCGGACAGCGTCGTCTGACCCGCCAGGGCTTTGCTGTAGCCATGATAGAGCAGCGGCCGGTAGCCTTCCTGGAATGCAACCTGGGATATGGTCCCCGCGCTCTTGCCGGCAACAATGGCCGAGCGCACCGCGTCCCCCACGGGAAGCACCTCGAAGATCGCTTCCCGCCCCCTGAACCCCGTGTGCCCGCACTTTTCACAACCCCGGTTGTGGTAAAGCGTCACCGTCTCGGGCAGATCCTGGATCAAATCCCTCAATCGAGCATAGTCGGCCTCCCGGGCCTCGTAGGGCTCCTTGCAGCTTGGGCACAGAAGCCTGACCAACCGCTGGGCCACGATGGCAAGCAGCGAATCCGCCATGAGAAACGATTCGATGCCGATATCACGCAAACGCGTGATGGCGCCCGGAGCGTCGTTGGTGTGCAGGGTCGAGAGGACCAGGTGCCCGGTCAAGGCCGACTCGATGGCGATATCCGCCGTCTCCTTGTCCCTGATCTCGCCAATGAGCAGCACATCGGGGTCCTGCCGCACCAGGGAGCGCAAGGCGTTGGCGAAGGTGAGATCGATCTGGGGCTTGACCTGAATCTGGTTGATTCCGTTGATCTGGTACTCGACGGGATCCTCGACGGTCAGGATCTTCCTCGAAACCTTGTTGAGCCGCTTGAGCACTCCATACAGCGTGGTGGTCTTCCCCGACCCCGTCGGGCCGGTCACCAGGATCATTCCATAAGGCCGCTCGATGAGGCTCTCGATGAACTCATACTGCCGCGGCTCCATTCCGAGCGTGTTCAGGTTGTACTCGACGCTCTCCTGGGCGAGCAGTCGCAGCACCACGCTTTCGCCGTAGATCGTGGGCACGGTGGAGACACGGATATCCACCTCGCGGTTGCCGAACCTCAGCTTGATCTTGCCGTCCTGGGGAAGCCTTCGCTCGGCGATATTCAGGTTGGCCATGAGCTTCAAGCGGCTCACAATGGCGGGCTGCATCGTCTTGGGAGGCTCATCGAGCTCGAAAAGAACGCCGTCCACCCGGGCCCGAACCTGAAAAGAGCGCTCGAAGGGCTCGAAATGAATGTCCGAGGCCCTCATGTCGAGGGCACGCGAAATGAGAACATTCACGAGCCTCACAATGGGGGCTTCCTGGGCAAGCCCCTTGAGATGCTCGAGGTCCTCCTCGAACGCGTCCCCATGGATCACCGAGCCTTCCTCACCCCTGGACAAGGCCTCCGCCTCCCGCGCCGCGGTCCCGTATAGGCGGTCAATGGCCGTTCGAATCTCCTCCTTCTGCCCCAGGCAAAGACTGATCTCCATTCCCTCGAAATAATCCCCAAGAATATTCAGCAAGGGGATATCCAGGGGGCTGTTCACCACAACCCTCACCCGGCCCGCTTCCACCTGAATGGGAAGCACGGCATGCTTGCGAAGGAAGAACATGGAAACGCCCTCCAGGAGCACGGGCTTCTCGGGATAGTCCTCGCGACCGAGCAGGGGCAGCTTCAGATGGTCCGCCAGGACCTTAAGCACCCGGTTTTCATCGGTTATGCCAATGTCCTCGAAGGCATCGACGAAGGAGAGCCCACCGGTGAAATAGGTCTTCTGCAACTGCTTGAGCTGGTCGTCGGCGAGGTTGAGCTCCTTCTGGAAGGTGCGAAGAACGGAAATGTCCTGCATATGTTCTCCTGAAGAGGGTTGACCCGGAATCATGCCGGAAATTCTTAACAGATCCCTCAATGAATGTAAACGTCACCTCATGCTCGGCCGCTTCCGAGACATGCCACGCCTGCCCGCCTCTCCAATGCTGTTGAAACAAGCTCATCAACAGCATTGCCCCGCCTCGCCCGGAAAGCCCAAGGCCGCCCCCAATCCTCTTCTCACTGATTCGATCCCACCAGACCTTGATCAATAATTTAAGCGGTTTTCATAAATCGCGAAAGGATTTATATTCCCGTGCGGGTGACGTACTGTCGTCATGAATGAGGAGATGTTATGCAATCATCAAGAGCTTTGCTGATGCTGAGGATCGCCTTCACGGGCGTTCTTATGGCCGGTTTCTCCGCTCCATGCTTCTCAAGTCCCGTCGTCGTCGAAAGGAACCTCTTTTCCCCCGACCGGAAACCGCCGTCCCCCGATTCAGAGGCCTCCTCGTCGGCGGGCTCCTCGCCGGCCGTTCCCCCCAAGGCGCTGCAACTGGATGGCATCTTCATTCATGGAGACACCCGCAAGGCGCTGGTCCGCTTCAAGGGCCAGGCGGCCGGCAAGGACAAGGGCAAGGACAGCTCTCCCTTTGTCTCCGTGCGAGAAGGGGACAAGATCAGCGATTACGTGGTGAACAAGATCGGGTCCAAAAGTATTTTCGTCGAAAAAGGCGGGCAGACCTTCGAGATTTATCTCTACGCCTCCGGAAAGGTGCTGCCCCCGCTGGCTCCTGCCGCACCGCCCCCGACAGCTCCCGCCCCTGAGCCCGCCGGAGAGACCATCGGCGATCGGCGCGCTCGCCGCGGACAGCCCCCTCAGCCCGGAGCTTCCCCCGGGGAGGAGGGTATGGGAGAAGTCGGAGGCGTGAACATCGGCGAACGCCCACAGCGGGTGCCCCGCAGCCGATCGCCCAACGATCCACGTCAGCGGGTGCAGATACCTGACGACGAAATGCCCGATGAAATGGACGAAGAGCTTGACATGGGGGAGGAGTAGTGTGTTTAAGGAGGGACCCCTCGATGGGCGGCGGAGAGCTCAGGCATCCCCCCGCTTGAGCGAGCGCAGCGCCCGAAGGAGGTCCGAGAAATCCGGGGGCGGGTCGGCTGTAAAGGCGAGGGGATTGGAGGTGACGGGGTGGTCGAAGGACAACTTCCACGCGTGAAGCATCTGCCGATCAACAGGGTTCAGGAGTATTTTCAGGCCGGTGGAATGAATCGACTGAGCCCGCCGATTTCCCCCGCCATAGGTTGAATCCCCCACGACAGGATGCCCCAGATGGTTGAAATGGACGCGGATCTGGTGCGTTCTCCCTGTCTGGATGCAAACCCGCACAAAGCTTACCTCCCCAAAGTCCTCCTCGACTTCCCACCGGGAAACGGCTTCACGCCCCCTTGATCCCACCACCGCCATCTTCTTCCGGTCCGTCGCATGGCGATCGATGCCCATGCGGATCTCCCCCCGCCGATCCTTGAAAACACCGTACACGATCGCCAGGTACTCCTTGCCCACCCGATGATCCTTGAACTGCCTGATGAGGTCCAGGTAGGCGGCATCGCTCCTGGCTATGACCATGGCTCCAGAGGTGTTCCGATCCAGCCGGTGGACTATACCCGGCCGAAGCGGGGCCCCCTGAGAAGCCAGCCGGCTTGTGTATGCCAGCAGCCCATGAACCAGAGTCCCGTCCCGGTGGCCGGCGCCCGGATGCACCACCAGTCCCGGCGCCTTGTTGATGACCAGAATGTGATCGTCCTCGAAGAGAATGTCGAGAGGCATCGGGCACGGCAGTAGAGCAGGCTCCCGAGGTTCGGTCGGGAGCCGCACGAGGACTTCGTCTCCCACCTCCATGACGCGGCTCGGCTTGGCGCCCGCCCCGGCGATGGTCACGCGCCCCTCCTGAATCCATCGCTGGATCCGGCTCCGGGATCGATCGGTGAGGCACCGGCTCAGGAACACGTCCAGCCGCAGCCCTGAATGGATCCCCTCGGCCCTGAGGACCATCTCCGAAAGATCCCCGCCGAAAGGAGGGAGTCCATTCTTGCTCAAAGCTCCCTCCCGATCCCCCTCAATGCTGCTGACGATGGTGCTCCACATCCCTCAGGATGGTGAAAATCAAACGGCCCGCCGTGGTCTGCAGTATGCTGGTCACCGAAACCTCGACCTCCTTGCCCAGCAGACGGCTCGCATTCTCGACCACCACCATGGTTCCGTCTTCCAGGTAGGCGATTCCCTGGCCCTGCTCCTTGCCCTCCTTCAAGATCTGCAGACGCAGCACCTCGCCCGGCAGCACCACGGGCTTGAGGGCATTGGCCAGCTGGTTGATGTTCAGGACCGTGATCCCCTGCACCTCGGCCACCTTCGCCAAATTGTAGTCGTTGGTGACGATCTTCGCCCCCATGCTCAGCGCCAGGGCCACCAGCTTCGCATCCACGTCACTGATGTTGTCGAAATCCTGTCGATCGATGCGCACCTCGATGCGCTTCTCCAGCTGCAGACGCTTGATGATGTCCAGGCCCCTTCGGCCCCTCACCTTCCGCGTGGGGTCCGAGCTGTCCGCTATGTGCTGCAGCTCCTGAAGCACAAACTCGGGAATCACCAGAATGCCCCCGATGAAACCGGTCTCGACAATGTCGGCGATGCGCCCGTCAATGATGACGCTGGTGTCCAGAATCTTGGTGCTGTGCCCGCCGCGGCTCATCCCTCGAGACAGCCAGGACCAGTTGGGCAGCCGAAGCTCCTCTACCTTGATACTGCCCAAAACCATGCCCACATACCCAAAAATGCAGGATAAAATAATAAAAATTGCAACGCGGATCGCAGTATCCTCGAGGAGGGTGAAGCCATAGGCAATCAACTTGGCTATGGAAAGCCCGAGCACCAGACCGAGCGTTCCCCCAATCAATACCTTGAGCGGAATTCGGTTGATGATCTTTTCAACGGAAAGAGCCAATGCGGCGATCACCATGCCCCCCATCAGCCCGGCCCAGGGAGCCCACCGGATCTGTCTCAAGCTGTCGAGCTCAGCCCCGATGAAATACCCTCCGACACTGCAGATGCCGAAAAGCATGATTTTGAGAATCAACCAAGCCCATCTCACTCCTGCTCACCCCCTTTCGATTAATGAATTCAAGACCATATCCACTGAATAAGACTCCAGGAATTCCCATCAAAGATTGATCACCACCGCCTCACATTCAACGGCACGGTGAGATTCATGCGGCATTCTACGACTCCCAGCCGGCAAATGTGTAGAAAAAAAGTAAATAATGCAGTCTGATGCAATACTCAAAGGGGCTGTTCATAAGGGGGGCGGGAAAACACTGCCGTATCCACGGACCTGACAGGAAAAGCCTATTTCAGAAGCTCGAAGATTTCCCTTTCCACATCAACTTCGCTCATGGCCCTGACGATGGAAATCTCTTTCAACAGCAGACTGCGAGCCGTGTCCAGCATCTTTCGCTCTCCAAAGGACAGCTCCTTGTCTCCCTTGAGGACGGTCAAGTCCCTTAAAACCTGCGCCAGTTCATAAATCGAGCCCGTCTTGATCTTTTCCATGTATTCACGGTAACGACGGTTCCACGTGCCCCCATTGACCGACACTTCCCGGGACCTCAAAATGTCATATACCATGGGGATTTCATCGGAATGAATCAGTTGACGCAGCCCGACCGATTCCGCATTCCGAATCGGGATCATGATCTTCATGTCATTTTCCAGAATCCGGATGATATAGTAGTCCTGCTTCTGTCCGCCTATGCTCTTGCTCTCGATGGATTCGATCTTGCCCACACCATGAGCAGGATAGACCGCTAAATCGCCAATGTTAAACATAAGACCTCCAGTCTCCCGATCCATCAGGGATTCTTAGTCTATTTCCCCAGACTTAAAATCTTATCATCACTTTGTGCGGATGCAAAGCTGAAAGGAAGGATGGAGACTCAATGCGAAGATTCCGAGGGAACAGACGATCCGGCATGATGAGGCGGCAAGGGAAGACCGCCCCCACCGACCGAAAGGAAAGGGCTCAAGCGACTCCCCTCTCCAACGCGCCCACGGACCCGCCTCCGAAAGGCCACTCGGTCCATGGACATGAGAGGGATCCGTTCAGAAGAATTCGAGGAGTCAAGGGGGACCGCCAGGCGGAGCCTCCGGGTCACGCTTGCTCCGGGGAGCCGCATTAAACCGGTTCATGGCGGCGTCCATGCCTCGCTCCAGCACACACTCGACAACCTCGACACCGCGTTCAATCATGTCCCGGAACTCAGCTCTCTCGTCAGGATATGGGCCGCTCAGCACGAAAGCCTCAACAGCCTCTCCGTGAAGAGGTCGTCCAATGCCGAGCTTCAAGCGCCCAAAACCGGAATGGCCCACGTGCTCAACCAGCGACAGAACACCGCGATGCCCCCCCGCCCCTCCACCCCTGGCCAGCCGAATGCGGCCACAAGGCAGGTCAAGGTCGTCATGGACCACCAGCAGATCATCGGTGGAGACTCCGAAGTAGCGAAGAAACTGCCCGACGGGCTCCCCACTGCGGTTCATGTAAGCCAGAGGCTCGAAGAGAGCGATCCTCCCTCCCGCAGCCTCGCCGACCCCCCAGCGCGCCTTGAATTTCTTTTCCGAGAGGGAAATCGCCAAACGGCGGGCCAGGCCCTCCACCACCAGGAAGCCGGCATTGTGCCTGGTTCCTTCATATTGCCTTCCGGGATTGCCCAGTCCCACAACGACAATAATCGTATCCTCTCCCCGATTTGCGGTTGATTGCCCCGCATCTCAATGGACCTGAATGGAAAGGACTACTTTCCTCGATCCGCCTCGCCCTCCTTGGCTTTGCCCTCAGGCGCCACCACGGTGACCAGCGCCTGGCTCGGTTCCCCCATCAGTTCATGGGCCACCTGCGAAGAAAGGCCCGCAATGGTGATGGTGCCTCCGAGATCCAGGGATCTGACGTCGACGTAAATTCTATCGGGGATTTCAGCCGGAAGACATCGAACGGCCAGGGTTCTCAGGATCAGGTTGAGTGTACCGCCCTTCCTCACGCCGATGGGATCGCCCTTGAGCTCGATGGGCACATTGACGACGATCTTCCGGTCCATGGGCGCTTCAAAGAAATCCACGTGCAGGAAGCGCCTGCGGAACGGGTGAACCTGCACCTCGCGCAGGAGCACCTTGCGGGTCTGGATTTCAGCACCTTCTCCGATGGACAGGGTCACCAGGCGGCTCTCTCCCTCCATCTCCCGGAGAAGCTTCTCGAGCCGCAGGCTTGGAACCGCAAGGGTTACCGATTCCATGCTCGGGCCGTAAACTACTGCCGGGACCAGGTTCTGGCGGCGCAGGCTTCGCGCGGCCCCTTTGCCAATCGTGCTTCGAAACGATGCATTGATTTCGTAGTCCATGTGCTTCTCACCTCCGTAAAATCATAAAGCACACGCTACCGTGTGCTTGCGGGAATCCAACCTCCAGACCATTCATCCCCCCCGCCGTGCCAACCAGGTGATCCCCTCAGCCTCGACGCGGTTGTCATCTCGGCTCAAGCGATTCCACAACGGGGTCCTTTCATCAACAGACCTTAAGGAACATGGCGCTCAGTGACTCCTCGTAATGAATCCTTCTCACTGCCTCAGCCAGCAACGGCGCGATGGACACCGAGCGGATAGTCCTGGAGGACACAGCCTCGGCGGAGAGGGCCACGCTGTCCGTGACCGTCACCACGTCCAGGGAGGACTCCTCGAGACGCCTCACGGCATTCTCGGAGAGGAGCGCGTGAACGCCATAGGCCTCCACCGACGCTGCCCCCGCCAGCACCGCCCCTTGAGCGGTTCGCTCCAGGGTTCTCCCGGTGTTGATCATATCATCCAGGATCACGACCCGGCGTTTTTTCACGTTTCCGACGATCTGCACGTAGGGCTCGCCTCCCGTCCGGCGATAGTCCATGATAGCCAGATCCACCTTGAGCCGATCGGCGAAGGATCGCGCCCGGGGGACGCCGTTGGCGTCGGGAGCCACAACAATCTCATCGCCCCTGAGTCGCAGCCTCAGGTCCTCCAGCAAAACCTCGGTTGCCGACAGATGGTCCACGGGAATCCTGAAGAAACCCTGGATCTGCTCGGAGTGCAGGTCGATGGTCACCAGGCGGTGCGCACCCGCGGCGGTGAGCAAATCGGCCACCACCTTGGCCGTGATGGGCACCCTGGGCTTTTCCTTCTGATCCTGCCGACCGTAACCGTAATACGGAACCACGACGTTGATCCGGTTGGCCGAGGCCCGCTTCAGCGCATCCACCATCACCAGCAGCTCGAGGAGATTGTCGTTCACCGGCGGGGAAATGGACTGAAGGACGAAAACGTCCATACCTCGGACGTTTTCATGGATTTCGATCCGAACCTCTCCGTCGCTGAATCTTCCGACCAGGGCCTGGCTCACCTCCATATCCAGAAGGGAAGCCACCTTCTGAGCAAGGGACGAGTTAGAATTGCAGCAGAAAATCTTCAGTGGACCGAGCATGCAACACTCAACCCCTCACGGGAGCTCTCTGTTTTGGCTGGGGTGGGAGGATTCGAACCTCCGGATGCGGGTTCCAAAGACCCGTGCCTTACCGCTTGGCGACACCCCAAAAAAAGTCCGCGCCCCGGCAACGTTTCAAGATCCTTGATCACCCAAAACCCTGGTGCGGACGACCCAGCATTCAGGCCAGTCGCCCGCCGCAGCCGCCTCGGCTCTCCCGGCCTCTTCCGGACGGGCAAAAACACCGAAAACGGTGGGGCCGCTTCCACTCATGAGCGCGGCCATCGCTCCCTGCTCGACCATCCAGGCCTTGAGCCTGGGCAGAATCGGAACGGCGGTCAGGGTGACACTTTCAAGATCGTTCTGCAGAAGCCCGGCGAAGTTCCAGGGATCGGCCAAAAGCCTCGGTACCTTAATGCGGCTCTCCCCCCTTGTCAACTTCAAACTTCCGTAAACCCAGGCGGTGGAAACGCTCGTGGGGGGCTTGAGCAGCAGAATCGGGTAATCCATCACCCCGGCGACCAGATCGAGCTTCTCGCCGATGCCCGTGGCCAGGGCCGGCCTCCGGTAAAGGAAAAAGGGGACATCAGCCCCCAGCCGGGTGGCCATGATGTGGAGATCCTCCGGACTCACCCTTTCGGGATAGAGCCGATCCAGGCCCAGGAGCACGCCGGCCGCATCGGCGCTGCCACCTCCGAGGCCGGCCCCCACGGGAATCCCTTTCTTCAGGCGGATCCTCAAGTGAGGCGAAACATCCGCCCTTTCACAGAAAAGCTCCGCAGCCCGCCAGGCGAGGTTGCCTCGATCGCGGGGTACTTCGGGATGGTCGCATTCCAGGACGATTCCGCCATCCTCGATGACCTCGAGTCCAATCTCGTCGAAGATCGCCACGGGGAGCATGAGACTGGAGAGATCGTGATACCCGTCCTCCCTCTTCCGAAGCACCTCGAGCCAGAAGTTGATCTTGGCCGGCACCTTGACGTCCAGCATCACCTCATCCACCGCTTTTCTGCACGTAACGCAGCCGAAGGTCGTAAAGCAGATTCTTCAAAAGCCGGTCTTCGTCAGTATCGAGGTTTCCCCTGGTCTTCTCCTGAAGCATTCCCAGCGTATCGATGATCTGCTTGGCCAGCGGAAGGTCCACCTGGCTGGACTGGCTCTCGATCTCCGGCATCTCGCCCAGGTAAACCAGGGCCGATGAGCTCAACGAGAACACGAACGTGGCGAACGACACCGCCGGCAGCTCGCGCCGACCCTGCCCTTCGGCCTTTCGCGAGGCCTCCCTGAATTCCGCCTCGGCCTTCGCCTGCTCCTCAGTGGGCGGCTGCTGAGCTTCATCGCCGGTATCGGAGCCCGACTCCATGTCGTCCAGCGAGATCTTCCGGCGATCCTTCACCACAAATCCCTTGTCTTCCCTATCTTCCATGACCCGTCTCTCCCGACCATCAAAGTTCCAGTGCCTGCACCACGTTCACATTGTCCATGGCAAGGAGCTCCTGAACAACATTTTTCGGAACCGGAGAATCCGTCCGCAGGAAAATGATGTTCTGCCCTCGATCCAGTATCTGCCCGACATTCATCATGGAGATGTTGATGTTGTGGCGACCCAGACAGGTCCCGATGGCGCCGATGGTCCCCGGCGTGTCGATATTGTAGATGAGCAGCACGTGACCCTCGGTGGCCGCCTCGAGCCTGAAGTCGTTGATGCGCACGACCCTCAGGTCCTTCTTGCCGAAAATGGTTCCCGCCACCAGGTTCTCCCCCTCCGACGTCTTCACGTGGACGCTGACGAGGTTGGTGAAATCCTCGGCTTCGCTGCGCACCGACTCTCTCACCTTGATGTTGCGCTCCTTCACGTGAACCGGAACATTGACGAAATTCACCATCTCCCCGAGGATCGGGGTGAGCATTCCCTTGAGGATGGAGAGGGTGAGGGGCCGATTGTCCACACAGGTCACTTCGCCGATGTACTCGATGGACACCTCGCGAATGGCTCCCGAAGTGATCTGGGTGAGCAGGCTGCCGAGCTTCTCCGACAGGATCAGGTAAGGCCTCAGGCTGGCCAGGACATTCCCGTCGATGCTCGGAGCGTTGACCGCGTTCCTGATGGTCCCGCGCAGCAGGTAATCGATGACCTGCTCGGAAACCGCAATGGCCACGTTCTCCTGCGCCTCGTCGGTGGACGCCCCCAGATGCGGCGTGGCCACCACCTGGCTCAGACTCAGGAGCGGGTTGTCCACGGGGGGCTCCTTGGCGAAAACGTCCAGAGCCGCCCCCGCCACGATGCCGGACTGGATCGCATCGTACAGGGCCACCTCATCCACGATTCCCCCACGGGCGCAGTTGATGATGTAAACCCCCTTCTTCATCTTCTGGAAAGCCTGGGCGTTGAGGATGCCACGCGTCTCCTGGGTCATGGGAGTGTGCACGGTGATGTAATCCGACCTTGCACACAGCTCATCCAGGGTCACGGCCGTGATTCCGAGCTTCTCGACCACTTCCGCGTTGATATACGGATCGAAGGCGATGACATTCATCTGCAGGCCGACGGCCCGCTCGGCAACAACCCTGCCAATGCGCCCCACCCCGATGATGCCCAGGGTCTTGTGGAAGACCTCCTTGCCGCGAAAACGCTTCTTCTCCCACTTGCCTTCCTTGAGCGACGCCGTGGCCTGGGGTATGTTCCTGCTCACCGCCAGCAGCATGGCGATGGTATGCTCGGCCGTCGTGATGACGTTCCCCTCGGGGGTGTTCATCACCACGATGCCGCGCTTGCTCGCAGCCTCCACATCGACATTGTCCAGACCGATGCCCGCACGGGCAATGACCTTGAGGTTATCGGCATTCTCGATGATGTCGGCGGTCACCTTGGTGCCGCTCCGGATAATCAACGCATCGTATTCCTTGATGATGTGCCTGAGCTCCTCGTGAGTGAGGCTTGTGCTCACCTCGACATCGAGCTCCGGGACCTCCATCAGGGATTCGACCCCGGTCTCCGCCAGATTGTCACTGACCAGAACCTTCATAAACCCTCTCCTTTTCATCTTCCCGTTATCACGTGCTTTTTCAGGATCGGAGACCGCACCCGCCCTCCTCCGCAGCTTCTCTACCATCACCCGGGGAACCCGGTCAAGAGACCTCCCCTCCCGAATCAGGGTTTCTTGCGGGGCTTGTTCAGCTCTTCATCGATCATCTGGACGAAACGCTCAAACGAATGGCTCCCCGTAATGAGCCTTCCATTGATGAGGAAGCTAGGGGTTCGGTCGAGACCGGCCTTCTTGGCCTCCAGGAGATCCCTCTCAACGGCGGCCTTGTGCCTGCGCTCATCGAGGCAGGGTCCGAAAAGCCCCATATCCAATCCCAGCCCGTCGGCCAGCTTTCTCAGCTTGTCCGTGGTCAGCTCCTCCGCCGAGCCATACAGCAGATCCTGGTACTCCCAGAATTTCCCCTGCTCGGCCACGCACCTCGCCGCCTCGGCCGCAACCCTGGAATGCTGATGCATCTTCAGCGGATAATCCTTGAAGACCCAGCGAATGCGTTGACCATAATGCTCCCGCACCCGCCTGACCACCTCGTGAGCCTGTCTGCAGGCCGGGCACTCGTAATCCGAGAATTCGAACACCGTGACGGCGGCATCTTCGGGTCCCGCCGAGGGACTGGCACCCACCTGCACGACGGCATAGGGGGAGACGGGATCCTCCAGGAATTCCGCTACCTCATGCTTGCCGCGCAGGGTCCTGGCATAGTCCATGACCCCCTGGAGAGTCTTCTGCTGCTCCAAGGCCGACCTTATGCGACTCTTCAGCTCATCGTGAGACCCCTTCCAGTCCGTGAGCCTTGCAAGGTTCTCCTCATAATAGCGGTTCACATCCGCTTCATTCACCTCAATCCCCTTGGAAACCACCTCGTGCTCGATAAGCTCCTGAACGGTTATGCTTCGGGCGGCAGCCTCCTGCTCGAGGAGCGCCTCCAGAATCAGCTCGTCGAGCTTCTCCCGCTTCAGGCGATGGGCCTGCCGCCTGAGATCGAAGAGCCGGGCATTCAGCGGAGCCTCCAGCTCAGCCATGGTGATATCCTTGCTCCCCACTCTCGCGGCCACCTGGGGCGGCTCGGAATCCTTCTTGGCCGCAGCACCTCCGGCATCGGCACTCACGATGAAATGGAAGGAAACCATGTAAGCCATGAGACTGAGGGAAACCGTACGCCAGAAGCTCTCGCGTCGGAACGTCACGGTGAAGAGAGCCAGCACCACCAGGAGATTGCCCAGGCAGTAGACGCACAGGAGCTTCTCCTCGGCCATCATCAGCACCAGGACGGCCTCAACCCCCAGGAGCACCCCCACGAGCCATTCCACCGAGGGCTGAAGGCGCCGGATCAGCACCGCAAACCCCAGGGCGATGTAAGCCAGAACACCGTAAATCCACAAGGGCACGCTGAAGAGCGTATAAGTCGCCGTCTCCTTGCAGCCATCCCCCATCCCCGTACAGATGGCGTGCAGCCAGGGCACACGCTCCGAAATCCCCGCCAGGACCGCAAAGAGCAGGCCCGCTCCGCTCAGCGCGGCCAGAAGAACCTTTCGCTTTCCGTTCAACATGATTAATCTTCTCTTCTCCGCTGGATTCGCCACAATTCATCGCCACGCATTCATCGAGCCGATGCCTGATGACCAGGAGCCCGGGGATCAGTTCATTCAACCCATCACCTATCCCTGGATTTCTCCCACATTTCCTTCTTTCTCCGCTGTTCAATCTCCTTCAGCGCATTGTCGATCTCCTCGACGGTCCGCGGAGAATCCTGAGTCAAGGTCCTTGCCTTCTGATAATGAAACTGGGCGAGCTTCCATTCCCGCCTCTGCTCATGATATCGTGCAAGGTGATAATGGGCCGGGCCGATGCGGTTCAACTGCCCCAGAAGCACGCCCAGAAGTCGGTCGATTTCCGGAAAACTGGGGGCCATCTCCTCGATCTGCTGGAGGTGCTTGAGGGCCTCGGCCCGCTTTCCCTGGTCCTGGAGAACCCTGGCCAGGCGCAAATGGGCCACGGTGGAAGTGGGGTTCAGGACGAGCACCGTCTCGAGGGCCCGCTGCGCCTCGTC
This sequence comes from Syntrophobacteraceae bacterium, assembly GCA_025454175.1. Classification (GTDB taxonomy): domain Bacteria; phylum Desulfobacterota; class Syntrophobacteria; order Syntrophobacterales; family Syntrophobacteraceae; genus JALOOX01. The sequence continues at coordinate 34,813 of JALOOX010000019.1, forward strand.
CAGTTTTCCAAGCTGAAAGTAGACCGCCCCGAGCGAGCTCATCACGTACGGGCTGGACGACGCCATGCGGGCCGCTTCCTGCAAGTGGGGCAGCGCATCCTTGACATTGCCCTGTCGCAGGTGGAGCCGGCCCAGGCCGTACTCGGAGACGGCGGAGCGCCCCTTCCCGGCCTCCCTGGCCTCGACCTGAAAGCGATCCAGGGCGACCCGGGGGTCCGTGTAGTCGGCCACCATGGCCGCCTGCATCAACTCAAAATCCCCCTCCCGCAACCGCACCGCCTGGGCAGGCTTTCCCGATGCCTTCATCCTGTCAGCCTGCTCTTTCAAGTACAGGACGCGCTCACCGAGGGCGGGATGGGTCGACAGGTAGGACGGCAGCTTGGAGCTCACCCGCCACTTGTCCTGGTTCATGCGCTCCATGATCGAGACCATATCCTTGGGCGGATACCCTGCATCCGTCAGGTACCTGAGACCGATCTGATCGGCTTCCCTTTCGTTTTCCCGGCTGTACTGCAGTTGATAGCTCCTGGCGCCCGCCATGGTTCCCAGGGTCAGGGCCTGGGCCGCCTTGGCCCCGCTGCCGCCGCTCATCCCCAGAAGCACTCCCGCCACCACCCCCGCCAGGCTGGCGATGTTGATCATCCTGGACTCCTCGATCCGACGATGGATGTGCCGGGCCTGGATATGCGCCAGCTCGTGGGCCAGGATGGAAGCCAGCTCCCCCTCGTTTTCCATCATTTCCATGAGACCGCGATAGATGAAAATGAATCCGCCCGGTATGGCAAACGCATTGGGCACGCTTTCATTCACCACGAAGAACTGAAACTCGTAGGGCGTGACTCCGACCTGCTTCACTATCCGTTGGCCCACGGACCGAACGTAGGTGATCAGCTCGTCGTCCTCGACGAGGGGAAGGCGGTCCCGCAGCATCTCGAGGATCTTCCTGCCGAGCTCCTTCTCTTCAGCAAGGCTCAGAGCCCAGGCCGACCGCGTCGGCAAAGCGGACCAGGTGGCCAGAAAACAGAGCACCACCCCCAGGCAGACCAGCCCCTTGAATGATCTTCCGCACTCACGGCACCACATGAAATCACTCACCTCACGGCACAATGGTGCTCTCGGGCAGGCCTTCGTGATCGCATCTCACCCTTCTGGCTTCCGACCAAAGACTCTCCAGGTCGTAAAGGAGACGGACCGGCTCGTAGAAGACATGCGCGATCACATCCCCATAATCCATAAGCACCCATTGGCCTTCACGATGCCCCTCGATGCCAAGGGGCCTGATCCCTTGCTCACGCAAGCTCTCCTGGATGTTGTCGGCAATGCCCTGCACCTGCCGGCTCGATTTGCCGCTGCAGATCACAAAGAAATCCGCAAAGGAAGAAAGCCCCGTCACGTCCAGCACCACCAGGTCCAGCGCCTTGAAGTCCACGGCAAGCTTAGCCAAAAGCAGAGCCCTTCCACGGGCGCTCAAGGAATTCGGACCGCCTGCAAGCTCACTCACCAAAATTCACACCTCGACATTCACCATGGGTTTAGTTTCCGGCTCGATCTCCAATCGGCCCCCGCGGAATCCCGCCGCAAAAGGACATGCGGCCATGCCCGACACCGTCATCACCGACCGTCTGAATCCGATTCGTAAAGACGCTTCACGGCAATATAACGCAAGACCTCCCGGGGAACCAGATAACGGATCGATTTCCCCCGAGCGACCAGCCATCGTATCCGGGTCGACGAGATGCCCAGGTAAGTGTTGCTCATCACATGCACCGGCAGAAGCTCAGGATGCACGAACACATCCGAGCCGATTCCAAGCTCATAGAGCGGCGACACATGCGCCTTGAGAAAACCCTGGAGCGCCTCCTCGGGGTGGCCCGGACGCCTCAGCACCACCAGGCTCGAGAGCTCGAAGAGCTCCCGGTAATGCCACCAGGTGCTCAGTTCCAGGAAGGCGTCCATTCCCACAAGGAGAAAGAACTGCCTCTCTCCCTCTCCGGCAAGGAGACCGTGCAGAGTCCTGAGGGTCACCACCGTGTAAGACTTGCCGGGGATCCTGCCCTCCAGGTCCGAGAGCTCGAATCTCGGGTGATCCCCGATGGCAAGCCGCAGCATCTCCATGCGATGATCGAGCTCCTGGACTGCCGTCCGGGACTTGTGGGGCGGCGATGCGGCCGGGATGAAAAGGATTCGATCCAGGTGCAGGGCTTCCAGGGCCTCTTCCGCCGCCCGGAGGTGGCCATGGTGGACCGGGTCGAAGGTCCCGCCCAGAATACCAATCCTCTGTGGCATTTCTCAGGTCGTTCCTCACGGATCAGCATGCACCTGCACAGCCGGGCGCAAATCCCCGACCGCTTGACCGCTCGCCGTCTCCCAAGCTCCAGCCTGGGAGACGGCGGATCCAGGCAGTCGTTTTCAACCGGCTGTATCAGCTTCGAAGCTGACCGTCTCCAAAAGCGATGAACTTGGTGGTGGTGAGCTCCTCCAGCCCCATGGGACCAAAGGCATGCAGGCGGGAGGTTGAAATCCCGATTTCCGCACCCAGCCCCAGCTGAAAACCGTCGTTGAACCGCGTCGAGGCGTTCACCAGCACCAGGGACGACTGCACTTCGCGAATGAAACGATGCGCACGCTTGAAATCTCGCGTCACGATGGCTTCCGTGTGCTGGGAACCGTAGGTCGCCATGTGCTCCATGGCCTCCTCCATGCTGCCCACAACCCTGACGGCCAGGATATAATCCAGGTATTCCGCCGCCCAGTCCTCCTCGACGGCCTCCCTGCAATCCGGCACCAGCCGGCGGGTTTCCGGACATCCCCGCAGCTCGACGCCCTCCGCCCTGAAGGACTCGGCCATGCGGGGCAAAAAAGCCCCAGCCACCGCCTCGTGCACCAGCAGCGTCTCCATGGCGTTGCAGGTCCCCGGGCGCTGCACCTTGGAGTTGAGACAGATGCGCTCGGCCATGTCCAGATCGGCGAGCTCGTCCACGTAGACGTGGCACACGCCCTTGTAATGCTTGAGCACCGGCATGCGGGCATTGTCGCACACGAAGCGGATGAGCTCCTCGCCGCCACGCGGGATCATGACGTCGATGTACTCCTCGAGCTTCAGCAGATCCAGGACCGCCGCGCGGTCGGTGGTCCCCACGAGCTGGACGACGTCCTCGGGCAGGCCCGCCTCGCCCAGGCAGCGACGGAGGATGGAGGCGAGACACACATTGGAGTGGAACGCCTCGGACCCTCCCCGCAGGATGACCCCATTCCCCGCCTTGATGCAGAGAGCAGCAGCGTCGACGGTCACGTTGGGCCTGGACTCGTAAATGATGCCGATGACACCGAGGGGGATGCGCATCCGGCCGACCCTCAGCCCATTGGGCCGAAGCCACATGCGGGTGATCTCACCCACCGGGTCCGGCAGCACCGCAACTTCCCGCAGCCCCGCGATCATCTCGTCCAGGACCTTGCCGCCGATGCGCAAACGGTCCAGCTTGGCGCCCGAAAGCCCGCGCTCCGAAGCCTGGGCCAGATCCTTCTCGTTGGCCTCGGCGATGAGCGACTGCCCAGCCCGCAGTCCATCGGCCATGCGAGCCAGCACATCACCCTTGACCGTTCCATCGGCAAGCCCCATTCGATGGGCCGCCCGGCGAGCCCTCTTGCCCAGGGACAGAATATCCTCACGCATGCGTCTCTCCTTCGGGGAGCTCGGGAATCTCTCCCATGAGGACGAAGTTGTTGCGATGAATGACCTCATCCGAATGCTTGTAACCGATAATGGACTCGATCTCCTCGGAGCGGTGCCCCCGGATGAGCTCGATTTCCGAGGACTTGTAGTTGGTCAAACCCACCCCGACGAGATCTCCCTTTTCATCCAGGCAGCGGACGGCGGCGCCCACGCCGAAGGTCCCGATGACCCTGCAAACCCCGATGGGCAGAAGCGACTTGCCCCGCCTCTGGAGCGCCGCCACGGCGCCGGCATCCAGCTGGAGATCCCCGGCGGGCTTGGGCAGATTGGCCAGCCAGAGCTTCATGCCATGATACTGCCGCTCATGGGGCATGAAAAGCGTCCCGATGGACTCCCCCTGGAACAGCCGCAGCAGAACGTCACGCTCCCTTCCAGGACCGATGATCATGGCTACCCCCGAGGCCAGGCATTTGCGCGCGGCGCTGACTTTACTCAGCATTCCCCCGGTTCCCACAATGCCCGCCCGTGGCGTGGCACAGCTCAAGACCCTGGAATCCACCCGGCGCACCACCGGGATGAGCTGCGCCGACGGGTGCGTCCTGGGATCGCAGTCGTAAAACCCTTCGGTGTCCGTCAGGTTCACCACGATGTCGGCCCCGATGAGTCCGGCTATCATGGCCGACAGCTGATCGTTGTCCCCGAACTTGATCTCCTCCACCACCACCGTGTCGTTCTCGTTGATGATGGGCAGAATCCCCCAGTCCAGCAGCGTTTCCAGGGTGTTCCTGGCATTCAGGTAGCGATGCCGGTGGGCGAGGTCCTCCCCGGTGAGCAGGACCTGGGCCACCAAAATGCCGTACTTGTCGAAGGCCGCTTCCCACGCCTCCATGAGCACCCCCTGACCCACGGCCGCCGCCGCCTGCTTCTGGGGAATGGTGCGCGGCTTCTCGCTCAGACCGATCTTGCGCACTCCCGAAGCCACCGCGCCGGAGGACACGATGACGATCTTGAGGTCCTTTTCCCGCTCCTTCAGCTCGGCGATCTGATCACTCAACCGGTGGATCATCACCAGGTTCAGGCCGCGGGGCCCCGTGAGCACCGCGCTTCCCACCTTGATCACCAGCCGACGACATCGATGAAAAAGCTCAATTCGCTCGACATGCTCTTGTGACATGGCCCTCTCGCTCATAAGGATCCGAAACGGGCGTTCCAACATCGGAATGGGCCAACCGCTCCTCGGCATTCCAATGGAGGGATTTACAGGAAAGGCACCTCGAGGGCAAGGCGTTTGGGGCCGGCGCCGGGAGCATTCCATCATGTCCCTCCGGGCCACCCTGGACAATGAAAAGCGGATCACGAGGGCTCGTTTTCAACTCGAAACTTGAAACCTTAAACTCGAGACTTTTCGCAGCAGGCCGGGGCCTCGATCAGTCCGGAGCGTTGAGGACCTTGGTCAGGAGGAGCAGAAGCTCCTGCAGTCCTTTCCTGGCCAGGGCCGATATGACCACCGTGGGCCGGCCCGTCTCACGGTAAGCCGCCGCCAATCTCTCAAGCTTGTCCCCGTCATGAACGAGGTCCGCCTTGTTGAGGGCTATGATACTCTCCTTGAGGGGCAGCTGATCCGAGTAGCTCTCGAGCTCGCTTTCGATCTGTCGCAGCGGTCGAAGCGGGTCCTCCTCGTCCAGCTCGCTGACGTCCACCAGGTGCACCAGCACGCGGGTCCTCTCGATGTGCCGGAGAAACCTCGTGCCCAGTCCAACCCCCTCGTGAGCCCCCTCGATGAGTCCCGGGATGTCCGCCATCACGAAGGGCGGAGCCTCTCCATAGGCCACCACGCCCAGGTTGGGGACCAGGGTCGTGAAGGGGTAGTCGGCTATCTTGGGCTTCGCCGCGGAAACGGCGGCGATGAGGGTGGACTTGCCGGCATTGGGAAAACCCACCAGACCGACATCGGCCATGAGCTTGAGCTCGAGAATCAGCTCGGCCTCCTCGCCCGGTCGGCCCTCCTCCGCAAGTCGAGGCACCTGGCGCGTGGAAGAGACGAAGCGGGCATTGCCTCGCCCGCCCGATCCGCCCATGGCAGCGATCCACACCTGGCCCGGCTCCGCCAGGTCGGCCAGATCCTCCTGGCTCAGCGGGTCCTTCACGACAGTCCCCACGGGCACCTCGAGGATCAGGTCCTCACCGCCGCGGCCATGCCGGTTCTGTCCCGAGCCGTGCTTGCCCGAAGCCGCCCTGAAAAGATGGCGGTACCGAAAATCCAGCAGCGTGTGCTTGTTGGTGACAGCCGCGAGAACCACGTCCCCGCCCCTGCCCCCGTCGCCACCGTCGGGTCCCCCACGGGGCACGTACTTCTCGCGCCGGAAGCTCACGCAGCCGTTGCCGCCGGCTCCCGCCTGAATTCGAATACGCACCTCGTCCACGAACTTCATGTCATTTCCTCGGCGGGCTCAACCGCACAGTCACAACACAACGGCATGGCGCCAGAAACGACGAGAACCCTTCCACTGGAGGGGAAGGGTTCTCGCGGGGCCTTACTGACTGAAAGGAACTGCTTGAGGGGCTGTCCTCAGGTCCGCCGGATGCGGCACGGAAAGGTGCGGACCTCACCGCCGCATCGGCCGATTCCGCCCACCCGGCTATTGCCCGGGCACTGCCACCGGATACACGCTTATCTTCTGACGCCGCTTGTCGATGTATTCAAAAGCCACCTGCCCCTCGATGAGCGAGAAGATCGTGTAGTCCCTGCCCATTCCGACATTCTTTCCGGGATGGAACTTCGTTCCGAGCTGCCTCACGATGATATTTCCAGCCTTCACGAGCTCACCGCCGAACCGTTTCACGCCCCGTCGCTGCCCCGCACTGTCTCGGCCGTTCCGGGAGCTTCCTCCCGCTTTTTTGTGTGCCATCGGTCATCCCTCCAGAACCACAGGAAAACAGAGCTATTCCTCGGAAGCTTCCACGGGGGCCTCGGGCAGTGCCCGCTCCGGCGCCCCGATGGACTCCACCCTGACGGCCGTGTAATACTGCCGGTGCCCCTGCTTCTTGCGGTAGTCCTTTCTTCTTTTGTGCTTGAAAATGACGATCTTGCGAGCCCTGTTCTGCTCCACAATGCGCGCCGTCACCGAGCAGTCCGCCAGGACCGGCTTTCCGAAATCCACCTGGTCTCCATCGGCCAGGGTCAGTACCTGGTCAAAGGTCACCGTTTCCCCAATCTCGCCGGGAATCCTCTCGATCCTCAGCACTCCACCGGGCACAGCCTGATACTGCTTTCCGCCCGACCGAAAGATAGCGTACATAAAGCCTTCCTCCAACCAGCCCACGCGGCATGCCGGTGAGCCCAGAAAATCAACCGGACAAAAAAGGCGGCACCCGCAGCCGCCTTCGATCAACCCTGGCGAGCAAAGACACTACATGGTGGCGTAAATTCCTTGCTTCAAGATCATTTCCTGATACTCTTTCAACTTCTCACAGTTTTCCAAACACTTGTTCTTGTCTTCGTTGGCTCTGTCACAATTGATGCAAGGGCTCTTAAGCATCAGGAAACCTCCTCTCAAAGAACTGATTTGAAACATCTCTTCATATTTCATGACTATTTCGTTTGTCAAGAGAGAACTTGCTCGAGATCCCTCAAGATGACCACCATCGCGAGCTCGGTGACCCTCGTCAGCACCACGCCGGTCTTCACATCGCTGTTTTCGAGGTTCTGGCTTGGGGAGGGCTTCGATCGATGGACGCTCACGGGGGTGGCCTGCTCGATGCTTGGGGGATTCTGGGTGGCGGGATCGGACTTTTCCATTTCAGGAGAGGCGTTCTGGGGAGACCTTCTGGCCATCGGAGAAGCCCCCTCCTGGAGCAAGGCGGGAGGGCTCGCCGTTCTGGGCCTTGGAATCGTGCTCTGCTCCCTGAGCACCCCTCGGCGGGCCCCCGAAGCCGGCCCCGCCGCCACAAAGCCTTCGACCCCAGTTCCATAGAGGCCCGGACCCCGCATTACCAGTGTGTCATCGGCCCATGGGTCCAAAAAGCAGGAACCTCCAGGAAGCTTGCCCACATGTGGTCAGCAGGGCTTGCCCCCTGCCCGATCAGCAAGACCCCAGGGCTCTCGCATGGGAGGATTGAGAGCTTTTCTTATCTCGCGGGGCTTTCTTGACGCCTCCCCGGGCGGGCCCATTGGAACCGCCCGAAGGTTTTCGAACGGGTCGGTTCTTTTCCTGGCACGGGTCAAAGCCCATTCGACCGTTGAGAATCGGTTCCGCTCTGATCGAGGGGTCCGGCTCATATCCCTCGATGACCGTTTCCGGGATTGCACTCTTGAGCAGTCGTTCGATACGCTTCAGTTGTTCGCGCTCGTCAATGCAAACCAGTGATATTGCCGTTCCTTCACGATGAGCACGGCCGGTGCGGCCGATTCGGTGCACGTAGTCTTCACACACCATGGGCAGCTCAAAGTTCACCACATGCGGCAACTGGTCGATGTCAAGCCCCCGCGAGGCGAGATCCGTGGCAACCAACACCCGGACATCGCCAAGCTTGAAGTCCGCCAATGCCCTGGTTCGTGCCCCCTGGCTTTTGTTGCCGTGGATGGCCGCCGCGCTGATCCCATCCCGCTCCAGTTGCTGAGTGAGCTTGTTGGCGCCATGTTTGGTTCGAGTGAATACGAGCACCTGTCGCCAGTTGTTCGAGGCAATCAGAAAAGAGAGAAGCTCCCGCTTTCTTCCGCGGTCCACCGGGTGAATCAATTGCGCGACACTCCCGGCGGCGGAATTGCGACGGCCCACCTCGATCAGGACAGGTGAGCTCAATAGCTGGTCGGCGAGCTCCTTGATCTCCTTGGAAAAGGTGGCGAAAAAGAGAAGATTCTGTCGTTTTGGAGGCAGGAGTGCCAGTATTCGGCGAATGTCCCGCACGAACCCCATATCCAGCATGCGGTCCGCCTCATCCAGGACCAGGATCTCCACTCCCGACAAGTCCAGGGTCCGTTGTCGAACGTGGTCCAGCAGGCGCCCTGGGGTTGCGACCAGAATATCAACACCCTTTCGAAGTCTTTCGATTTGGGGGTTGATACCGACCCCGCCGAAGACGACCATCGATTTCAAGGGCAGGTGCTTGCCGTAGGCCGCTACGCTTGCTTCGACCTGAGCTGCAAGCTCACGGGTCGGGGTGAGGATCAGGGCGCGAACGCGGGCTTTTGCCCCTGCCCTGGAACGATCACTCAAACGCTGCAACAGCGGTAGAGCGAACCCCGCTGTCTTCCCCGTACCGGTTTGAGCACCGGCCAGTATATCCTTCCCCTCAAGGATGACGGGGATCGCTTCCTGTTGGACGGGAGTTGGTTTCCTGTAACCTTGATCGGCGATAGCACGAAGGAGCTCGTTTGAAAGTCCGAGATTTGTAAATGACATGTCTATATTATTGCTCCTGGTTGGATTGCATTGACAATGCACTCTGTGACGCACAGTCAATATCGAAAGGATGAGCAAAAAACTAGGGCCCGGTATGGCTTGATTGTCTTCCTGGGGATACTCACCGCAGATTGTTATTCTCAGCCAACCTTCTTCCCTTTCAAGAAATCGCGAACCGCTTCGGGAGAGGTTCCAACTGCTCTGACTGCATTCTTGAGCTGAATGTCAGTACATGTGAATTTCTGACACCAATATCTAATTTCGTTCTTCTCATGAGGATTGACTCTGTTATCAGCATAGGGGCCTCTTTTAGTCAGACCTGCCATGGCTTCCTTCCTTAAGGTTTCATCAAGGAACCGCACCACGAATTCAGCACCGGGGACAATGCTTCCCATCAAGCGAGACGCAGTTGGGCAATCGATGCACGGGCGGGTCTCCCGCTGACATCAGGAGAAATGAGTATTTCCAGCACCGTCAGCCCGACAATCTCAACGGCAAAGTCCTCGATCTCCCAAGTAGTTTCCGGAGGACTGAAATTGTACTGCTGGCGTACAATCTCCCGGTATGAGCGACCGCCGTCGGAGGACCACCGCAGCAGGATCTCCTGCGTGCGTTGCTGACCGTCTTCATGAAACACCAGGTGAATGCGTTTGACTCGCCGCGGCTCGTCAAACAGGAGTCGGACTGTTTGACGACCGGGCTCGGCCGCCCGCCAGCCCGATCCCTCGCCGGCCTTCAAAGCCGATTCGATCGGGTGAGACGCATCCTCGGACGTGAGCTCAACCTGTGCCAGGCTTTCCAAATCCAGCCAGTCTTCACCCGGGGGTGGGGCACCCTGTGTCTCCCCGGTGATGATACGTTTGCGCATTGTATGGACTCCCATGGCTCATGCCTGAAAATGATCCTCCAGCAAGACCTGGCATGAGCAACGAACGAAGGACCATTCTCAAACCAAGGTCACGATGGTCACAGGGGCTCCGGCAATTGCGGGCCGACGTCGAATACACCCCTGACGCCCTTGCTGGCTCCACGTTTTGGGGTTCCTTCAGAAAGCTTGAACATCTTTATGATGCTCACGAGCAGCTTGAAAAGGGTCTGCGCCGATTGGGACTTCTGACGGCAGGCCTTGAGTCTGGGTTTGTCGCCCAAGCCAAGCTGATATAACACGAGCTCATTGGAATCGATCTCGGATGTGGTGATGCTCTTGAGCTCAAAAATAGATTCCGCCAGCTCCTCATCTTTGGCCTTTGTAAGACAATCAATCGCCAAAGTCAGAATTTCGTTTCTATGAATTTCCCCTGAACCCTTATTGAGCTCCAAGAGTTTGCTCAGATATGGAACAGCATAATTTCTGCTATAGGCGGAAAGATCTATCTCGGCACTTGCAGTGTATGTTTTCAAGTCTTTATAAAAATATCCAGTGGATAATAGGTCCTTCAATGAGGCATTAGGCATTGTCTCCATCGTTCGTCTCCTTTTGGAGCACCGTGCTCAGAGTCTCCTGACGCAAGCAAAGGTCCCCGGATCGCCTCGCCCTGGAGTGGTGCGCGGCGTTCAGATCAGAACGCCCGCAAACAATACCCACGGAATGCCCAAGGTTCAATTCTGTTTGGCGTTGGGAGGGCTTGCACCAATGTTGCTCTTGATTCTCTTGACCAGCGGAGTAGCCAGCCTGCCGGCCCCAGCCGCTTGAGCCCTTTTGATTTCGGTCAGGGCCTCCTGCCATTTCTCCAGGTCACAGAGAGCGGCCGCCCTGGCTACCAGCAGAGGAGCATGGTCAGTGTCTTTCAAACGTTGAGTAGCCTTGAGCGCCTGGGCGGGCAGATTCTGCTCCCTCAATGAAGAGCACAGAATCTCAGCGGCAACATGGTGTCCGGGCTCAAACTTCAAGATCCGTTCCGCGATCAGCCCCATCCTGCGATACTGGAGAGCCTTGCCGGCCTTTTGAGCACGAACCAGAAGATCTTCAACATCCGTAATGGAAAGGTCCTCCTCTTCAAGTGCCTTCAGCAGGAGAATATTCAGCTTGAGGACATCCACCGTGGGAGGAGTCAGAAACGTCCTTCTATCATACCATCTAATCCCATCCCAGACATAAGTGCTGCGATCCAGATTTATTTGTTTGACTTCTCCCATAGGGCATCCAGTCCTTTCCGGTGATTCGATGAGCAAGGGATCATCCGCTACGTTAGGAAGCCTAAGGTTAAGACTTATGCTCTCGACAGACTTATAGAATATTGTAATGAGCTCGATACGGTTCAGCGACGTCAGTACTTCCATTGCTCGGGTAAAGGTTGTGGTCCAGGTCTGATGCCGGCGATATCCGGGTCTTCACCGGGAGTACATTCATCCCGCTTGGATTTCACCTCCTTGGCATTTGCCCGGCGCACCACCTTTTCCTTCTGCTTCTGCTGCCGCTTTCTCTCCTTTTCAAGCTTCAGGGAACTGGGTCTTTGAGCCATGATCACATCCTGTGCATTGTAAGGGCTCAGCCCATCTCGATGTCGCCGGAGAGCCCAGCCCTGGAGAGGTTGCTTCCGGTGACAAAAAAGCCGGAGATTCACTCCGGCTTGTTCCTTCGTAAGATGGGCTGGCTATCCGATTGGCGCTATATCTTCTTCACCTTGAGTGCTTGAGGCCCCTTGGCGCCTTTTTCCTCATCGAACGAAACCCGCTCTCCCTCGGCGAGGGATTTGAAGCCATCGTCTTCGATGGCACTGAAGTGAACAAAAACATCATGCCCTTGATCAGCTTCGATAAAACCGTAACCTTTGCCGTCATTAAACCATTTCACTCGACCTTCAGCCATTTTGCAGTCCTTTTCATTTGTTTGGAGCTCTTCTTCAGGTGCGTTATTTCAGAGCAACTTCTGAACCGTTTCACTGCAAGGCAAAAGATCGATCCCGGAGATGACTCAAAAATATCGAACCACACTAGTTTGGAGGAATATTACTTCATCAGAAACTAAAGGCAAGGTAATTCTTGACCAGAGGTTTCTTTAATTGAAGAACAGAAGTGCGAAATCTTGTCTGGATTTTGAGCCAGATCCGCCTGTGGAGCACTTATGGAGACACCTATCCAACATCTTCTTGATTTACCTCGCTATTCAATTTAGAGTGAATTTCGAGCATTGAGCGATAGATTTTGTGAAGTTTTGTTCCGGCCAGGATTTCGGGAACCTTTCCCACGGAGGGTGCTTTGATCGATTTGATCAGCTTCAAGGAACGGGCATTGTTCCGACAACAGCTGTTGATCGTGTGACTTGTATCCTTGAGAATTCAGATTGGGGAAGCCATAAGAATTCATGAGCGTTGTTTTGTCTAAAGAAAGGTTGTAGACCATGACTAACATTTTTGTCGGCAGCTTGTCCTTCAAAACCACGGAAGAGGAATTGCGCAAGGAATTCGAGGTGTTCGGCGAAGTAAGCTCGGTCAAGATCATCGAGGATCGCGAGACCCGCAAATCTCGAGGTTTTGCTTTTGTTGAAATGCCGGATCGGCAACAGGCCATGGCGGCGATCACGGCCATGAATGGCAAGGACCTTGCCGGACAGACCCTGAAAGTCAATGAGGCAAAGCCGAGGGAAGCCCGCACAGGCCCGAGCCGTGAGCGCAGCGGAGGTGGTCACGGTTTCTCAACTGGTGGGAGCAGGACACACGACCAGAAGAACGCCGATATCTACGACAGCAAGGACCGAAGGAGTGGAGCGCCCGGCAGTCGGGGAAGAGGTGGGCGCGGCCCCGGGGGGCGACCGAGTGGGGGCAGGCGCTCGCATTGAACTGCAGGGAAAGCTTGACCCGGCTGCCCAGGGGGATGCGGAAAGACCGTCTCAAGCCAGGGGCCAGTAATCGAAATCCTTTGGCATATACGTGCCGCCACCAATTTGAGGCAGGTCCTCAACCTCAGCCTGGAGTGAGCGTCCGTTCTGCGCCGCACGAAACTTCAACCTCTCAATGGTGGTCCCGTCAAGATTACGAATGAGAATCCGCGCCACAATCCCGTGTCCTCCCGTTGTCCCGATGATATGATGACAATGATAGCGTTCATCGATGTGGCGAGCAATGTAAGGAATTTTGCTTTTATCTCCACAATACCCCGAGCCACCCCTACATGAAATACCTCTACAAATACCGCCAGTCGGCCTATCCATATGCCGACCTGGTGGATACCAATCGAAGCCGCAGCCGACACTCAACGACTCACCCTTTGAACGCATGTTGGTTGGCTGGCGGGGGGGCCCCCCCGCCTTCCTGGAAGCGGCTTCGGCCATCAACCGGACTTCCGCGGTCCTACGGCGCCAGTGTCCGGAAGAGGAAAAGCACGTACAGCGCGGAGACCGCCAACTGACAGATGGCGAGAGGCACCCCGTATCGGGCAAAGGTGACAAAGGTCACGCGCTTGCCGTGGGCCGCGCAGATCCCGGCCCCCACGACGTTGGCCGATGCGCCGATGAGGGTCTCATTCCCCCCGAGGGTCCCGCTGAACATCATGGCCACGAAAACAGGCAGCATGGACGTCGGCCAGTCGGTGAAAGCCTTCCCCAGAGCCAATTCCGGCACCAGCTCGGCGGCTACCAGGTAGCCTTTGACCAAAAGCAGCATCGCCGCCACAACCGGAATATTCGCCAGCATGCTGGAGGAGACACTGACGCCTGCAAGCATGACCATGGCCACCAGGAGAAGATCCGTGCTAAACCACTCCGTCATGTATATGGACAGGCCCTGAAGGATGCCGGTCCTCGTGAAGGCCTCCACCATGAGGTACATGCATGTGAGGAAGAGGAGTGTCTTCCAGTCCAGATCGGTCAGGACCCGGTCCACCGACTCGACTTTCAGCCCGTAGACCACCAGGAGGGCCAGAGACGCTCCTATAATGGCCACGGAAGGCGGGACAACGGGAACAGGCAGGGTCTCGCCGACGAGAAAGAGCACAATCATCAGAACCAGCACCAGGAGCGCCAGCAAACAGAAGGATGGACGCTCGATGGGCGGCACGGAAAGGTTGTCGGGCAGGGATCTCCTGACTCTCCAGATGTCTTTCAGCATCCAGGGGAGGATGGGGATCAGGACCAGAACAGATAGGAGGCCTCCCAGGCTCACCTTCTGGAGATATTCGCCGAAGCTCATGCCGATGGAGCTTCACACGAGGAAGGTAGCGGGGTCGCCGACCCGTGTCAATAGGCCCGCGGAATTGCTGATGATGGCCGTGAGGACGACAGGAGCCACGAAGTCGACCTCCAGGGCCATGGCCACGCGGATGACGATGGGAGCCAGCAGGATCACCGTGGTGGCGTTGGGAAGGACGGCACAAAGAGGAGCCGTCAGGATGATCAAATCCAGGAGGAACCGTTTGCCGCTTCCGCGCGTCGCACGCAGGTAGCGGGCTCCCAGCTGATCGAAAATGCCAGTGGGCACCAGGGTTCGGGCCACCACCATACCGCCGAACAGGAGCGCGATGGAACCCCCGGCATTCTGCGCCGCCTGCAGGAATTCGTTGCGCGTGAAAGCGCCGAACAGGAGCATGATGCTGACGCCCAACATGGCTGCCAGGGCCATGTCGAGCCAGTTGAAGTCAATGGCGAGGATGACCGAGGCAAAGACGATGAGGACGAGGACGACCTGAAGATCACTCATGGTGATCCTCTCTACGGGAGGAAGTTGACGGTTTCAGCGGTGATCGACAGGCGCCCGGGATTCTGTCCGAAAACGCCTCCTTGTTATTTCGGACGGAGCGCGGCGGAGAGAGAAATCTCGAAAAGTCGATGCGTCACGGTGACCGGGCTTTCTCGCTATCGCTCGAAATGACAGTTCCCGGGCGGGCGCATGGCTGACTTGCGGCAGGGGTGAAACATGCCTTCGGCGGCCCGGATGCTCAACGGAATGGCGGAGCATACATGACGCCACCATTCCTCGATAGCTTGTTGAGCCCCCGATCCAGCTTCAAAACGCTCTGAGCCCCCAGGTTGCGCTCAAACATTTCCCCGTAATTCCCAACACTTTCGATCGCCCGCATTCCCCATCCGGGCGCCATGCCCGGGGATTTGGCAATGAGGCCACTCAGCTCATTCCAATGCCGCGCCCGGTAGTCTTCGAGGTTCTCCAGGCGGGACCGGACGTTGGCCTGGGTGTAGCCGCCCTCCTCCGCATAGATGAGGCTGAAAAGAACCCAGCGCACGATGGTGAACCACTCCTCGTCGCCTCGCGTGACCACGGGTCCCATGGGCTCATCGGAGATCACCTCCTTCAGGATATCGTATGGGTCGGACCCACCGGCCGGCCGCACCTGTGCAGCCCTGAGCTGGGCCCTCTCCGAGGTGAAGGCCGTACATCTCCCCTCATAGAGGGCGGCCGCTCCCTGCGAGCTGTTCTCCACCTGGAGCGGCCGGTAGGTCCAGTTCTCCAGGCCGAATCGGTAGGTCAGATGTCCTTCGCGGGTGGTTCCCTTGACCACGCAGACCGTGGCTCCATTCAGCTGGGAGAGCTCCCGGACGCCGCTGGACTTCTGAACGAGAGACCCCTGACCGTCATGGTAGAGAACCCCGGCAAAGAGGACTCCGAGCACGGCTTCCCGCTCCAGGGTCCAGGTCGTGTTGCGGGCGAGCACATCCAAATCTCCGCCCTTGAGCGCCGGAAACCGGCGCTGCGGCGGTCAGGGGTACGAACTGCAACTTTTCGGGATCCCCAAGCACGGCGGCGGAAAGGGCCCGGCGGAAATCGACATCCATGCCCGTCCAGCGCCCATCGGCATCTTTCCAGGAAAACCCCGGGTGGCCGTCACTCACCCCGCAGCGCACCTTACCCCGCGCCTTCACGCGGAGCAGCGTGTCACCGGCCTCCGCGGTGTCAAGGGGGATGCAAATCCAGCAGGGCGCAACCATCGCCACGAGCGTTATCGACGCTCCACGCAAAAAGAACATGATGTCGCCTCCTTTCGATTGATATTCAAAGACTACCGCACCAGACCTGAGACAATTGTCAATGGGGGAGTCATTTCAGCTCATTTTTCTACTGACACCTCGAAGGATGCTCCTTAGCCTGCACAGAAAATCTAACAATAAAATAATATGTTTCCTATTATAATAAAATGATTAATCTGAAGCCAAGATCCACGACGTGAACGAGCGACGGAGAGAGCCGCGTCTCTGACGCTTTCCTTGACGGGATTGGAGGGTGCTTTTCCAGTGGTTTCCTTGGATTCATACGGGTTGTCAACGGGATCGCTTCAAGTTGAAGGCACGAGGCTCGGCAGAGCCGCCCACCTTGGTGCCGTGAACCATTGCGGCGCAGAAATCGCCTCCCCCCAATGAACGATGTATCGCCTGTCAACGGTTGTAATCGAGCGAATTGAGCCGAGTGTAGAGGGAATGATCACCGTAACATAATGAGATTTTACTATCTGGCTTCGAGGATAGCATGAACCAACACGAGGACGAGCTCAAGGCTTTTCAGGGCTTTCTTGAAAATATACATCGCCTTGCTCAGCATGCAGACGGCTGGTACATGCTCTTGGACCGGGAGGGGCGAGTTCAGTATCTGAACGAATACGCTGCGGCGTGCCTTGCCATTTGTCCGCGGGATTTCATCGGAAAAGATATCGCCGATGTCTTGCCCGCGCACTCCGACGAGCTCGCGCGGTATTTCGAGAAAATCATTCTAGCAAGTGAATCACTTTCCTTCGAGTACGAATTCCCATGCAGCGGCATTTTCATATGTTTTCTGTTTAACTTCTGCCCCCTAAAACAGAGTAACGGCAAAGTGATCGCCCACCTCTGCACCGCTCATGACATCACCAAACGCAGGGAGCGCGAAGAGCTCATCTTGCGCTCAAAGCAAGAGTGGCTCAGGATTTTGGACAGTATTCCGTACCTCCTGGCGGTGGTCGACAACAACTACCATATCGAACGGATCAACGCGGCAATGGCAAGCCGGTTAAAGGTTACCGTCAGGAGAGCGGTTGGGATGACCTGCTACAAGCTGCTCCATGGTCTCAGCAAACCGCCCGCTTTTTGCCCTGTCTACCAGGCAAGGAAACCGAATGTGCAGGCAGCGATCCACAAGGGTTCACTAATCGAGATAACTGATGACCATCTCGGGTGTGAGTCCATCAGGGTGATACCCCTTCGGGAAGGCCAAGGAATCGTTAAAGGTTGCATCTATGTAGGGAATCCTTCAGGAGATATTCCCGTAGAACTCCAGGCGAGACAGTGCATCCGATCGCTTATAAGAAGAGTGGACCATCTGGTTCGTATCCAGGATCCCACGGGAAAGTACATGTTCTTCAGGGCCATTGAGTCGGGTAATCTGATTGATGTCGAGGTCCACGGCAAAACCCCTTTCGATTTTTTCGAGCCGAACGTGGCCTGTAAGATGGTTGAGCATGTGGAGAGGGTTAGGGTCAGTGGTAGGGACCTCACCGAAACGAGCGAAGTGGGATGGAAGGGCGAAATATTTCATTTCCTCGATCGGATATTCCCTCTGAGGGATATTGCCGGCAAGCTTATCGGGGTGGTGACCATTTCCAAAAAGATCTCGGGATCAAAACGCGCCGGAGTCCCCCCCCGGTTACTGAAAGCTGATGCCGGGAGCCTCTCGC
>JALOOX010000124.1 GCA_025454175.1 Syntrophobacteraceae bacterium
AAAAGTGGCCCTGCAAGAAATAACGAACGGAAAGAAGAGGAGAGCATACCATGAGGAAGACCCTACTCGTATCTCTTTTGGTTATCATCCTGGCCACGGTGGGTTGTGCGGGCCTTTCGGACACGCAGCAGCGCACGCTCACAGGAGGTGCCATGGGTGCCGCCGGTGGGGCGGCTATCGGGGCCCTTGCCGGCAATGCCGCTCTGGGGGCCGCCATTGGCGGTGCGGCAGGTGGAACCGGCGGGTTCCTCTACGGCAGACATGTGGAGAGCAATCAGAGGGCATTCCAGCAAGGCTACCAGGCGGGTCGACAAAGACGGTAGTAGACCGCCCGGCTTTCATCGAGGGCCATCGCCGACCATGCCCGCTGAAAAAGAGAGTGATTTCAGCACGCTTCTGACGGGAATCCATTCTGAGCTCTTGAATGGATTCCCACTTGAAAACTGTAATGACAATCCGAGGTCAATGTGACAAATCAGGACCACCCCTTGAGTCAGAATCGTTTATCACTCCGCCAAAATTCAACTTCGCGGAGAGGTGGACAAGGTGCAGCCGACAAGGTGTGTCGGGCTTCCTTTCTCTCCAGGTCGGCATTGATGGCCTGCCTCGCCACCTTAGCGCTGAGCTTGCCCGGCTGCGCCCTGTTGATGCCCTATAATCCGTTGCCCGCCGAGCTCGAAGAGCGGGTGCAGATGCCGGGCATGCCCGGAGTGAGGGCATGGGGAGATCAATACAGCGAAAGCTTTGAGCAGAGTGCGGCGGAATCCATCGAGCAGGAGAAGGCGGCCAACAATGGCGAGCTGGAGCCGGTGCTGAACGTGCTCGCACTGTCTGGCGGCGGAGCCCAGGGGGCCTTCGGGGCGGGGATACTGTGCGGCTGGACCAAGGCCGGCACCCGGCCTCAATTCAAGCTGGTCACCGGTATCAGTACAGGGGCCCTGATGGCGCCGTTCGCTTTTCTCGGCTCCGATTATGACAAGACGCTCGAAGAAGTCTACACGACCATATCCAGTCAGGACATCTATGAACCTCACAACCCGGTGGCGATCTTGCTCTCGCTGATTAACCTCAAGGCTTTGCCGTCAATGGCGGATACCCGTCCCCTGACCCGACTGGCCGCTCGGATGGTCGACGCCGAATTGCTGCGGAAAGTCGCCCAAGAGCATTTGAAAGGACGGCGTTTGCTCATCGGCACGACCCAATTGGAGGCTCAGCGGCTGGCCATCTGGAACATGGGGGCCATCGCCGCCAGCGGCCATCCCCAAGCCCTTGAGCTATTCCGCAAAATCATGGTGGCATCGGCCTCCATTCCTGCCATGTTTCCTCCGCAGCACTTCGAAGTCGAGGCAGCAGGCAGCCATTTTCAAGAAATGCATGTGGATGGCGGCACCAGGGTACAGGTGATGTTGTATGAGTCTTCCATCAGGTTCGTTGCCGTGCCTTCCGGGCGTCCCCGCAGGCTTTTTATAATCCGCAACGAGCAAGTCCACCCGGAATGGCTGAAAGTCAAGCCACAGTTGAAACACATCGCTATCCGGACGATTGATACCCTTCTTAAATCCCAGGGAGTCGGCGACCTCTTCCGCCTGTTTGTTTTTGCCCAGCGGGATCAGTTTGACTATAACCTGGTCTACATCCAACCGGACTTCACTCAGAGGCCCACCTCATCATTCGATACGGCTTACATGAACGAGCTCTTCCAAAAGGGTTTCCAAATGGCCTGTTGCGGACAGCCCTGGCGCAAATACCCGCCAGGGTATGAGCCTACGCCCTCCCGAGAACAGGACGATTCACCCGATCCTCCGATGGCCTCTCAAGAATCTTCGAATCGATCCGGCGGTTCACCCTGAGGATCATTGGATTGGCGGTGCTTTGCATGCTGTCATTTCGAGCGACAGCGAGAAATCTCGCTCGCAGTAACACCTCGACTTTTCGAGATTTCTCTCTTCGCTACGCTTCGTTCGAAATGACAGCGAAGTCTTCTCGGACAGCCTCCTAGCTGAAGATCAGCCCCCGTAGGCCCCTTTTCATCGTTTAGGGTGCCACAGAGGGGCATGAGGAACTGCGGTATGGTATTCCCTTATGCCGTGCCGGATTGTCTATCGAGTCCATCGCAGGAAACACACAAGGTCGTAACGGATTCTTAACGTCAGGGTAACCTCCCCTCAACATTCGGGGCCCATACTGTCCCCAGATTGAACCGGGGACTTTGCCGACCCATCAAATGGGTACCGGAAAGCCCGAGCTCGACGCCCCCGCGGCGTGCGGCTCGGGCTTTTTTTAATGACGCGCAACCGCCGCACGAAACCCCGAGACTCAAGAGGCTGCTCTTTTGAAGGCTGTCCTTTTCGTGATGCTTCTGATGGTCCTCGTTCCGCTCCAGGGACATGCCGGGTATAAGGAAGACGTCGGCTACACGGCCCTCCAGGCTGAGCTTGGAGCGAGCACACCCCTCGGAACGGGGATCATCGCCACCCAGGTGGAGGCCAGAAGCACCGCGTCCCCCTACCCTTATATGCCCGACCCGACCGACCCTCAATTCAACGGCAAGACCCTGGTCGACAAGACCAGCTCGGGCATCTCGGAAACCTCGAGTCATGCAACGACGGTGGGGAAATACTTCTACGGCCTCACATCATCCCTTGCTCCAGGCATCGTCTCCATCGATTGTTACGAGGTCAATCATTTTATCGGAGACGGTCTTCTGCACCACGGACGCACTACCCAGCCCGGTTACACTCTTTCCGCGTTGGACAAGTCCTCACCCAGCCGCGTGGCCAATCACAGCTGGGTGGGAGCCACCGCTTCAGTTGCCGATGATTCGGCAATCCTGCGCCGCCTGGACTACCTCGTGGAGACCGATGAATTCCTCCAGGTGGTGGCCCTGAACAACGGAACGACGAGCAGGCCTCTTCTGGGGGGCTCCTTCAACGCCATCGTGGTGGGCCGGACCGACGGCAACCACCCGAGGGGAACCGTCGCCCTCGACAGCCGGTACGGAGCCGGCCGAACCAGGCCGGACCTCGTTGCGCCATTCAGCGTGACGAGTTATGCGACTCCCATTGCAGCCTCCGCCGTGGGCCTGCTCCTGGAGGTGGGAAAGAGCCCGTCACTGGCCACGGACCCGGTCCGCACCTACACGACCAATCGTGACGGGGTCATGATTTACAACGGCGAGCGCAGCGAAGTCGTCAAGGCTGTCCTCATGGCCGGAGCCGAGCGCGTCACGAGAAACAGCACCTCCTATCAGATCACGGATTATCGACGCGAGCCGGAAAACCGGAGCCCCAACGGGCTCGATGTCCGCTATGGCGGCGGGCAGCTGAACATCCGAAACAGCCGCCACATGCTGGCGGCGGGCGAGCAGAACAGCGCGGAGGACGATCCCACGGCCGGCGGCGAGATCGGCTGGGAAGGATTCGACCATGACCCTTTCTTCGGTGGCCTCGGGAGCAACGCCCAGGCGTCCTATTTCTTCACCATCGACCCGGCGGACCAGGAGCATCGAATGCTTTACGCCGCCGTTGCCTGGAACATCGACATTGACGGCGGCACCTGGAACGTTTTCAACAGCGGAGCGACCCTCCACAACCTGGATCTTCTGCTCCACGACATCACCGACCCCGACCACCCGCGGCTGGTGGGGGCATCCCAAGGCTCCCTGGACAACACGGAGAACCTTTGGCTGCCCCTGGCCCCCGGCCGCAGCTACAGGCTCCGGGTTGTTCCCGGGGAGGGCCAGCCGCCGTTTCAGTGGGACTACGGTCTGGCCTGGCGCATTTCAACCCCGCCGGACACCGACGGCGACTCGCTGCCCGACGACTGGGAGGTCTATTACGGGCTGGATCACAAGAACCCGGAGGATGCCGATCATGACGACGACGGCGACGGTCTCGTCAACCGCATCGAACACCTTCTGGGCACCGAACCCAGGAATCCCGACAGCGACGGCGACGGCTTCAACGACGGCATGGAATACAACGCCGGCTCGAATCCCCTGGACCCCTTCTCGACTCCCCCAGCCCCCGAAGTCCCGGCACTGGACCGTGTGACTCTCTCCGTGGCCGCGCTGCTGATTCTCCTTGCCGGCGCGAGACAGGTCTCTCGAGCCGCTGTTCCGGCTTGAAAGGCGAAGACGATCTTCACTCTCCTTCCGGAAATGCTCCGTGCCCCCTCTTCCCCTCGAGGGGACCCTCGCCATGTCATGAAAAGTTCACCGGCGTGTCACCCCGTCTTAACGTGCCTTGGCGATAGTCCATAAGGACACACCGTAAGGCTTCAAAGGCAACCGTGCAGAATTGAGCTTCAACGATTGGAACGTCGAGGAGGCCCCATGACCCCCAATCCTCTCCCCGTCGAAGCGGTCCAGGAGCCCGCGAGAGTCCGCCGCAGGGTATTGTGTCTTCATTACGGGGACTGCCTGGACCAGGCCGTTGAGAGACGATGGGACGGGTTCACCTGCGGCGAATGCCGCGCGTACCGCTCCATCGCCCGCTGCCCCGAGAGCTGGATCGAGGATGCCCTGGCGTGCAGGGCCCTCCTCAGAGCCATGGGGTTTTCGTGAACATCGCCGGAGGTAGGAATGATCGGATTCCTCGCAGGCGCCCTGACCACGGCCGCCTTCGCCCCGCAGCTGATTCAGGCCGTGCGCACCGGGCGCACCCGTGACATCTCCCTGGGCATGCTCGTGTGCGTGTCCACAGGCATGACCCTCTGGCTCGTCCATGGTCTGAAGATCGGCGATACGGCGCTCATCCTCGCCAATGGCGCATCCCTCGCCATGGCGCTCCCGCTGCTCTTTCTCAAGGTCAGAAACGACGGTCTGCGAGCGGCGCGCGGGCTTCGTCTCGAAGAGCAACCGCTTGAGTCCCGAGGTCTGCCTGGGGCCTTGTCCAGTAAAGCCAGAAGAGGATGGGGAGGAGGTACTGGGCAAAGGTCCTGATGATCACGGCCCAGTGGTCGAAGGCCGGCATCCGGTAGGCGATGAGGAAGACATTGCAGGCCCGATGGGCGAGATGGAGCAGGAAGAGGATTCCCAGGCCGAGGGCGAGACTCTTCCATTTGTCTCGGGCTTCCAGGAAGCGGGGCGACGCAACGAGGGCGACAAAGGTGACGACGCTGAAGGTCGGGTAGTAAAGGTCGAGCTGCCGCGTGATCTGGAGGTCTCGTCCCGCCATGTGGAATGCCCACAGGAGGACCTGGTCGATGACCCCCACATAATGCCGGTTCAGCATCATCCAGGCGATGAACAGGACGGCCGAGACGCCCAGGAACCTGAGCCAAAACCATCCCATCTCCCGGAGCTGCTCGCTTCCAGCCTCCCTCCCTCTCACGAAGCGGAGCCAGACCCGGCACGCGAGGAAAACGAAGGCCACCGTCATGACCTGGCCGAGGTAGACGTGGATGAAGTCGAACCATTCCCGTTTCATCCATCCAGCCACAAAGATCGCCTGCAGACGGGCCGTGTTCACGACGAAGAGGGCCGGAATGCCGATCAGGATACCCAGGAGCCTGTCCCTCGGCCTCGCGGGATACGACGCCACAAAGGCCGCGAAGAGTCCGCCGGCGAAAAGAACGGTACACTCGGGGATGATGGAAACGGCAAAGCCCCCGGCGCTCACGACGACCCCCTGGACGGCCGAATCCAGCCCCACCAGCCTGAGGGCTGCCGCCAGAGACCAGGCCGTGGCATCATTGGCGAAGACCAGCCGGGATTCCGGCGTCCAGCTGATGAGAGCGTGGATGGCAACGGACAGCAGTGTGAACAGCAGGCAGAAGCGAGCCCAGGGCGAGTCGATCCCGGGCAGCAGGCTGGTCGACTTCGCCTGTTGCCGGGCCATCCGCGAGCCTTCCTGCGCCCTCCCCTTCCCATGGAGGCCCCCTTCTGAGAGCAAGCTTCAGATTGGACAGTGCCGGTTCCCAGCCCAGGACCTCCCGTCGCTCCATGAGCTGCGCCATCTCCTCTTCACGATAGCGAGCCGGCTTTTCGCTCAGGGACTCGGAGATGATCCCGGCCGGAAGCCGGGCCGAGTGGATGCTTGGGATGAAAACGAAGTCCGCCCCCTGTCGATGGAGATTCAAGGCCATCTGGAGGGTGTTGGCGGTGACGATCACCTGGGCCTCGGGGCACAGCCGCTTCGAAAGAGCCAGCAGTCCCTCATTGGTGGTGCCCCGGAGAATGGAATCTCAAGGCGGCCCTTCCGGCGAAAACAAAAAGATATACTGATTAAGAGTGGCAATATTGCTTCCAAATCTCACCACCAAG
>JALOOX010000125.1 GCA_025454175.1 Syntrophobacteraceae bacterium
TAAGACCATGGGGGTCCCTCTAAAAACAGAACAACGAAGACGCCACACCTCCATGGCAAGCTCTAGGCCATGGGTGAGGCGGGCGGAGGGCTGCCGGGGAACTCGCCACGTCCTACCCAGCTGGCAGGTGCCGGTGAAACCTCGCCGCCCGCCTTCGCTGCCCCTGATCTGCAGAGTCTTTCCTGCACACTCTTCGTTTTCTGTTTTTAGAGGGACTCCCATGGTCGGAGCTATCCATATTCAAAGAGCTAAACTGTTACAGCAGTCTCATGTGTCCGAAAGGAGGTTCTTATGAGATCCTTTAAGTTACAAAACGACAGAAGGTGGTGTGTGATTGCGGCGATTCTTTTTGGACTCACGGCAATGACGATCTTTGGCCCGTTTTCCAGCCAGGCCGTGGCGGCGTCCAAAGACATTGTGTCCATGGGCATGTGGAGTTCGCCCGGCAACTCCATGCTCCCGCATTTCTACCAGCTTGGGTATGCCCGGGCTGTGTATCGGTTGGCCTTTTCCAGCCTGCTGGAGTGGGACGAAAAAATGAACATTGTCCCCAAGATGGCTCAATCCTACGAGCTCGCAAACCGGTCACGTCCAAGGACGTGGAGTTCACGATCAAATGCCTCACAGACCCCGGCTATGCCTTTATGGATTTCAGCCTCGTAGACGGTATCGCCGGCGCGAAGGCCAGGAAAAAAGGAGACACTCAGGACCTGGCCGGGTTCAAGGCTCTGGACGATAAGACCTTCGAGGTGACCACGGATGGCGTGTTTGCGCCCCTGCTCGACGGTTTTACGGAATTGCACATCATTCCTCACCATGTTCTCAAGGATATTCCTGTCAAAGACATGGCGAAGAGTGAGTTCGCCGCCAATCCCACGGTCGGGTGCGGTCCGTACCGCTTCGTCAAGTATGCGACGGATCAATACATCGAATTCGCTCGTTTCGACAAATACTTCCTCGGGGCCCCCAAGATCGAAAGAGCCTTCATCCGCATTGTGAGCCCGGATGCGGCCATTGCCCAGCTGGAAAGGGGTGAACTGGATCTTGTCCTTGGTCAGGGTCTGGGCGACATTCCGAACATCGAAATCGAGCGTGTAAAGAAGGTGCCCACCCTGGAGGTGCAGGCGACTGCAGGCCCGTTTACGCAAGGCCTCATGCTGATCTGCAAGCAGGAGAAGCTGAAGAATCTTTCGGTACGGAAGGCCATGGCCCATGCAATCAACACGCCGGGGATCGTGAACAAGGTTCTTGTGGGAGGCGGAACCATCACGGCTATCCCGAGAGCGGCAGGCTACCCGTTTTACAATGAGAAACTCAAGCCCTATGAATTTAATGCGGACAAGGCCAAGAACCTGCTCAAAGAAGCAGGCTGGAACAAAGACACTCCCCTGCGCCTTGTGGTCCCCACAGGCAACAAGGAGCGCACGCAGTGGGCGACCGTGGTCCAGCAGAATCTGACGGAGATCGGGATGAACGCGAGTCTCCAGCAGATGGACATGCCGACCCTGATGAAGAATCTCACGGCGGGTGCGGAGGAGATCGACGGGTTTTTTGTCGGGTACATCAATTACATGGACCCCTACACCTATTTTCATCGGCGCTTTCATTCGGCGAGCATTCCAGGCGGCAATCCCTGCTACTACTCCAATCCGGATATGGACAAGCTGATCGAAGCCAGTGCCCGCACCGTCAATCAGGAGGAAAGGGCCAAGCTCTTCAATCGGATCCAGGAAATCCTCTATGAAGAACTTCCCGTCATCCCCATCGCATGCCCGACATCGACGATTGCCGTCAACAAACGAATCAAGGGGGTTCACAACACAGTGCTGCCGCTGACCAGAAACATTCAAGAGTGGGAGATTCGTTAGACTGAACCTGACCAGTACGACTTGAGTCATCGTCATGCAAGCATTCATCATCCGCCGGCTGCTGATCGCCCTTCCCGTGACCTTGCTGATCACCCTCATCATGTTCGTGATCATCAATCTGGCGCCCGGCGACCCCATCGACATGTTTGTGGGCCAACAGGGCCTCAAGCCTGACGAGATCGAAAGACTCCGCGCCGACCTGGGGCTGAATGAACCTGTGTATGTCCGCTACGTGAAGTGGCTGGGACAACTCTTTGAGGGCAACCTCGGCTACTCGTACCTGGACAATCAGCCGGTCATTCATCGGCTGGCCGAGCGTCTGGTGCCCACCTTGTCCTTGATGATCTTCGTCATCCTTCTGTCCCATGTCGTGGCCTTGCCCATTGGCGTGCTGTCAGCTGTTCGCCAGTACTCCTGGCTCGATTATCTCGCCACGGGCATTGCTTTTTTCGGTGTGTCCTTTCCGAACTTCTTCGCAGGCTTGGTGGCGATCTACGTCTTTTCCCTGTCTCTGGGGTGGCTGCCCACCGGAGGGCTGGAAACCATGGGAGCAGGATTTTCCGTGGCTGACCGGCTCTACCACCTCCTGCTGCCCGGTATGGTCCTGGCCTTCCGCGAGATGGGGGTCTTGGTTCGTTACACACGATCGAGCATGCTGGACGTGATTCGGCAGGACTATGTTCGCACGGCAAGGGCGGCCGGGCTGTCGGAATGGTCCGTCACCTTTCGACATGCCCTGCGCAATGCGCTCCTGCCGTTGATCACCATGCTGGGGCTCATGATTCCGAGGCTCTTTGCAGGGGTGGTGATCATCGAGCAGATTTTTCAATGGCCCGGCATGGGGCGCCTGGCCATCGAGGCGATTTTGAGCCGCGATTATCCGGTCCTCATGGGCCTGACCCTCAGCTCGGCCGTGGCCGTACTGGTCGGGAACCTGCTGGCCGATGTTCTTTATGCCATGGCCGATCCGCGGATTCGGCTCTCCGGAAAACGATGACGACACCGACGCGATCCCTATCCCTGTCTGCACCACCGTCCCAGTCCTTTCGCAGGCTGGCCTGGCGTCGCTTTCTTCGACACCGTCTGGCTTTGTTCGGGGCCGCGGTTCTGGTGGCCATGACGGTCATGGCTTTGTTTGCGCCCTGGATTGCCCCCATGGATCCGAATCGCGTGGACCTCATGCTCGCGCGGGAAGGGCCCTCGGCGACCCACCTCCTCGGTTCGGACGTGGTGGGACGAGACGTGCTCAGCCGGCTGATCTATGGTTCCAGGGTGTCCCTGTCCGTAGGCCTTTTCTCCGTGTCGATCTACATGGTTCTCGGCACCCTGCTCGGATGTGTGGCCGGTTTCTTCGGAGGGCGAATCGATATGGCCATCAGCCGCCTCATCGACGCGATGCTCTCCTTCCCTGCGCTGATGCTCATCCTCGTGATTGTCGGGTTGCTGGGGCCGAGCACCTTCAACATCATCATCGCCATTGCCGTGCTGAGCTGGCCGGAAGTCGCTCGCATCGCCCGGGGCCAGACCCTGGCCGCCCGGGAGGAGACCTATGTGCTCGCCAGCGAAGCCGCAGGGGCGCGGCCAAGGCGCATCATTCTAGAAGAGATCCTGCCCAACATCCTGAGCCCTATCATCGTAGATGCCACCTTCGGCATTGCCAGGGCCATTCTCGTCGAGGCGGGGCTGAGTTTCCTGGGGATGGGGGTGCAGCCGCCCACGGCGAGTTGGGGCAACATGCTCAACGACGCCCAATCTCTTTCCATCCTTGAATCCATGCCCTGGATGTGGGTTCCTCCCGGGCTGATGATCTTTATCGCGACCATTTCGATCAATTTTGTCGGAGACGGACTCAGGGATGCCCTTGACCCGAAATTGAGCTGATGAGAAACGAAGCGTTGTCCATACAGGAGCCGCTGTTGCAGGTTCAGAACCTCACCACCGAGTTCCGGACGGATTTGGGGGTGGTGCGAGCCGTGGACGGGTTGACCCTTCCTATTCCTCGCGGTGAGACCCTTGGGATCGTAGGGGAGTCGGGCTGCGGAAAAAGCACCATCGGCCTCTCCATCATGCGGCTCATCCCCGACCCGCCCGGAAGAATCTCCTCAGGCCGGATCCTCTTTGAAGGCAAAGACCTGCTCCGCCTCAGCCGCAGGGAAATGCGCGGCATCCGGGGAAACAGAATCTCCATGATCTTTCAGGAGCCCATGACGTCCCTCAATCCGGTTCGCCGCGTGGGAGATGTGATCTCGGAAGTCATCGCCCTCCATCTCAAATTGTCCCGCAAGGACGCGTGGGACAAAGCGATCGAAGCCTTGGACAGGGTTCGAATCCCATCCCCGGCGATCCGCGCCAAGGACTTCCCCCATCAAATGAGCGGAGGGATGCGGCAGCGCGTCATGATTGCCCTGGCGATCTCCTGCAACCCCACCCTCATTATAGCCGATGAGCCCACCACGGCGTTGGACGTGACCATTCAGGCTCAGATTCTGAACCTTCTCAATCAGATCAAAGAAGAACTGGGAACCTCTATTGCGCTCGTGACGCACAACCTGGGCGTCATTGCCGAGAATGCCCAGCAGGTGGCGGTGATGTACGCAGGAAAGCTGATAGAGCGGGCAGACACGAAAAGCCTCTTTGACCAGCCCCTGCATCCCTACACGCAGGGCCTGATGGCCTCTGTGCCGAGATTGGACAAGGGCAGACAGAGCGGAGGCCGCTTGAAGATGATTCCCGGCGCTGTGCCCAACCTGCTCAGTCTCCCGGCCGGATGCAAATTCGCCGAACGGTGTCCGCAAACCGAAGAACGTTGCCGGGCCGAAGAGCCGGACCTGAGCACCCCGCACCCGGATCACGTGGTTCGCTGCTGGAGGTATGCCTGAGATGGACGCTCCCCTCGTCATGTGCCAGGGTCTTGAAAAGCACTACCCGCTGAAGGCGGGAGTCTTTGCGAGAACCTTTGCTCACGTCAAGGCGGTGGACGGCATTGATCTCACCATCCGGAAAGGAGAGACCCTGGGCTTGGTGGGAGAAAGCGGATGCGGGAAAAGCACCCTGGGCAGGCTGATCTTGCGGTTGGAGGAACCCACCTCAGGGGAGGTCATCTTTGAGGGAAGAAAGCTGAGCAGCCTGCCGAAGCGTGAGCTCCTCAGGTTGCGTCGAGAGATGCAGGTCGTTTTCCAGGACCCCTATTCCTCTCTGAACCCTCGTCAGACCATCGGAGCCATCATCGGCAAGCCTTTCCAAATTCACAAAATGGGCAGCAGACAAAAGATGATCGAGAGGGTGCACGAGTTGCTCGATCAAGTTGGAATCCCCTCGGATTGCGTCGGCCGCTATCCCCACGAATTCAGCGGCGGCCAGCGCCAGAGGATCGGGATCGCCCGCGCACTCATCCTCAACCCGAAGCTGATCATCTGCGATGAACCTGTTTCGGCCCTGGATGTCTCCGTTCAGGCCCAGGTGATCAACCTGCTTGAGGACCTCCAGGAGGAATACCAGTTGACCTACCTCTTTATCGCTCATGATCTGAGCGTGGTCGAGCATATCAGCGATCGCGTGGCGGTTATGTATCTGGGCCAGATCGTTGAACTCGCCGAGAGTGAAGTCCTCCATTCGAAAGCACAGCATCCCTACACCAGGGCTCTGGTCTCCGCCTGTCCCATTCCAGACCCTCATCTAGGCAGGGAAAGAATCATCCTTCAGGGCGATGTGCCCAGCCCGGTGGACCCGCCCCTCGGCTGCTATTTCCGCTCTCGGTGTCCGGAAGCGATGGATCTCTGCAGCCGCAAGAAGCCGGTACTTGTGGAGACCGAACCGGGCCACTGGGTGCGGTGTTTCCTTGCGCACCCTTATGAGAGAACACAGAGGGAAACCGTTCAGGGAGGAAATCGTGAAAACTGAAGAAATCAAGGTCACCATGCGCGACAACGTGCACCTTCAAACCTTTCTTTTCTTGCCTCGCGGGAAAGGCCCTTTTCCTTGCCTCATGGCCCGATGCATGTACGGTGCGGAACGGCTGCAAGAGCAAGCGAGGGCCTGGACGGAAAAGGGATACGTTGTCGTGCTTCAGAATGTGCGCGGCCGCCACGGCTCCGAAGGGGGGCCTAGCGGCGGCGGGGACTATGCGGAGGACGGCTATGACACCATGGAGTGGATGGTGGCCCAGCCCTGGTGCAACGGACGGATCGGGACCTTCGGACGGTCTGCCGTTGCGCGCGCCCAAGTATCGACAGCATTCCTGTTCCATCCGGCACACCGGGCCATGGCCCCGCAGGTTCTGCCTTATGGCATGGGGAGTCGTCTTGGAGGTGCGTTCATGTTCAGCCAGATCGCTCAGTGGCTTTATTGGGCCCAGAGTCAAATTGCCGGTGACGAGCGTCTTGGACGACCTCGGCGGGCCGGTGGACATGTACCGGGCCGCTGTCATCGATCCCCGTACCATTTATGGGTGGAGCACGATGCGGCCCGACCAGTTCAAAGGCCTCAAGGCGGCGAATCTGATGGTCACAGGGTGGTATGACCATTGCGCCACCGGCCCGATCGATTTTTTCATGCAGACGATGCAGTATGCCTCGGAAGAGCAAAAACGAAACACGCATCTTATCGTCGGGCCCTGGGACCATGGGGTCGATGGAGATGCGGCCGGTGAATACGATTTTGGGTTGCAGGCAAACCTCGACCATCAGTCGATCGAGGCGTCTTTTTTTGCGCACCATCTTCACAAGACCCCTCTTCCGGCGCCTCTGCCGCCGGTGAAGCTTTTTGTAATGGGGAGGAATGTGTGGAGAGATGAGAAGGAATGGCCTCTTTCCCGAGCAAGAGAGGCTAAGTTTTATCTCCACAGCAACGGAAACGTGCGAGGAGCCTGGCTTCGCGGCCGGCTCTCCCGGGATATCCCGGGCGATGAACGGCCGGACCATTTCACCTATGATCCGAGCGATCCGGTCCCGACCTGGGGAGGCGCAAACAGCGCACCCGCCGTGGTGCTGCCCATGAAACGCGGTCCCCGGGATCAGCGGATGACGCTCTATCGCCGCGACGTCTTAACCTATTATAGTGATCCGCTGGACGAGCCCCTCGAAGTCACGGGCATGCTCAAGCTGATCCTCTATGCCGGAAGCTCGTCTGTAGACACGGATTTCACGGCAAAGCTTTTGGATGTGGCTCCTGACGGGAATGCCAGGCTCTTGTCAGACGGCGTCGTCCGCGCCCGGTTCCGCCATGGCCTGGATCTGCCGAAGGCCATTGAGCCGGGAAAGGTCTATCGTTATGAGATCGACCTGTGGTTCACCAGCAACGAGTTCCAACCGGGGCACAGAATTGGAGTGGCCGTGTCGAGCAGCAATTTCCCGCGCTTCGACAGGAACTTGAATACCGGGGGAGACAATGAGCAGGAGGCGCGTTTCATCACGGCGGACCAGACCGTGTTCCACGACGCCGAACATCCCTCGCATCTTGTTCTGCCGGTCGTCCCCTAATGCAGGCCTTTGGCCGCAACCACATATTGTTTGAGCCCAGGACGGAGGGTGTGGTCTCTGCCGAGCTCGCAACCGGAAATGGACCCTTCCCGGCCATCGCCCCCTTGCCTTCGAACCTTCCCCAGATGCGGCGCAGACCTTCAAGCCTATCGGAGGGTCCGTACCCAAGGGCTTTTACCATAACCCACTGACTTTTCGGCGCCGCTTTACCACCGTGAAGAAACAGAAGTTACACTTTAAGACTCTAACGGCCCGACCGAGTGGAGAGCTGATCAAAACACGTCCGCTAATATACTTGAAAATCAGGACTTGACATCACGATTTTCAAGTATATTATAGAGGCATGATAGCTCGACAAGAAGCGGTCAAAAACATCGAAAGCGCCTTCCGCGTGCACCCCATTGCAGCCCTTCTCGGCCC
>JALOOX010000126.1 GCA_025454175.1 Syntrophobacteraceae bacterium
TTGGGGTGAGGGGGGCTTACAGAATCAAGATCTCCCCCTCACCCTGGCATCTTCCCTGAGGGAGAGGGAACAATCTTCACGCTGATCTTCGATGAACCATATTATTTTAGGACAGAAAAAAGTCTTAACTATAGAGTACTTCAAATTCGTCTCTCTTTGTACTTTCATTGGTATCTTGAACAGGTATATGTCGTCTTAATTTATATTCTGTGGAATTGTGAGACCAAAGAATTCTTATGGAATGAAGTGGTAATATTTCTTCATTAGTAATATAGTTGTCGTCTCGATCTTCTAGACATTGACCTGTCCAGCAATTTCTGCATTTCGCAAGACTGACAGACGTGCTGACCAAGCTGGAGAAATCGGCGGCATGGAGCACATGGGCGTGAACATGAGGGCGAGGGCTTCGGCTTCCGCCTTTTTTGTTTTGCGGCTTCACCCGACGAGCGCTTACAACTTGCTTACGACTTTTCCCACCTGACCACCCTAACGAGAACATCACCTTCGTAACTTGGCGGAAGCGCATGGGAATCGAACCCACCTGAGACTGCCTTCACAGCCTCACACCGGATTTGAAGTCCGGGAGCCCCACCAGTGAGCTTGGCGCTTCCCCTCTTAAAGCGGCATGACGCGTCATATCTAATCAAAGTGCCCTCTTTTGACAAGCCTCTTTTTCCGGGCGACTCCGTCCCGGCGGGCAAAGCACCGCTTGACAGGTGAATCGCCGCTTCAGTATAAGCTTGTGTAATACACGAAGCAGCAGACAGCTGAGGTTGAGAAGCGGCGTTCTTGGGAGCGCACCTGGACGGCGGGTCTTCGGCTTGAAGCATACCGGGGCGGTTTTCGCCGGCATGATCAATGTGAGCGGCGAATTCCGAAGTCGTTCCAGCAGGCTTTGAGCCGGAATGCATGAGGTCTTCAATGGCTGGAGGCCTTCCTGGAACCGAAGGCTTCAGGAAGGCACGGGAGCGCATCCTTCGGTGGCATGCTCTGACTGGCGTGAATTTTCATTGGGAGCGGAATCATGATCGGACTGGGCGGGAGCTGGGGCCTCTTTTATTACGGCTATCTCAGGCGGTCTGCCCGAAGTGAATCACAAAGCTGAAAAACAGCGTGGGCAGGCCGCATCGAAGTTACTGCCCACGGCCGTTTCGTTGGAAGCCGTGGTTTTTCCCCACGGCTTTTTTTGGGCCTGAATGTGATCCAACAGAGAGCAAGGAGGACGGGCGATGATGAGGTGGAAAGGGTGGACCATCGGCTTGGCATTGGTGGTGGGTTTGCTGGCTTTGCACGCGGGAGCTTCGACCCCCGTGGCAGGGGCCGCGGAAGCGTACAAGATCGGGGCCGTCTTCTCCATAACCGGTCCCGCATCGTTTCTTGGCGAGCCCGAGAAGAAGACCGCCGAGATGATCGTCGAGGAAATCAACAAGAAGGGGGGCATCAACGGCCATCCGCTCCAGCTCGTCGTCTACGATGACGAAAGCGACGCCACCAAGTGCAACCTGGCCGTCAAGAAGCTCATCAAGAAGGATGAAGTTCCGGTCATCATCGGACCGTCCACGAGCGGCAACAGCATGGCCGTGGTGAGCGTGGCCGAAGAGGCCAAGGTTCCCCTCATCGCCTGTGCGGCGAGCCACAAGATCGTGACCCCCATCGAGAGCCGCAAGTGGGTTTTCAAGGTGGCCGGCTCGGACAGTCATGTGGTGGAAAAGCTCTTTGAGCACATGAAGAAGAAGTCCATTCAGAAGATCGCCGTCATGTCCGCATCGGACGGTTTCGGAGCCAGCGGTCGCGAGGAGATCGTTCGCCTGGCGCCCGAGCACGGGATGACGGTGGTGGCGGATGAGCGCTACGGGCCGCAGGATACGGACCTTTCGGCGCAGCTCACCAAGATTCGGAGCGCTCAGCCCCAGGCCATCATCAACTGGTCCACGGGGCCGACCCAGATTCTGGCGGTCAAGAACTGGCGAGACCTGGGCATGGAGTCGATTCCTCTTTACCAGAGCCATGGATTTGGCAGCCGCAAGAACATCCAGCTGGCGGGCCCGGCTTCCGAGGGAGTGCTGCTGGCCCTTGCCCGGGTGAACGTCGGCCCGCTCCTTCCCGAAACCGACGCCCAGAAGAAGGTGATCATGGATTACACCAAGGCCTACGAAGAGCGCTTCAAGGAGCCTATTTCCTCATTTGGCGGCCATGCGTGGGATGCCATGCACCTGGCCATGGCGGCGCTGCAGTCCGTTGGCTCCGATGCGGCCAAGATCCGCGACTTCATCGAGAATACCCGGGGCTTTGTGGGCCAGCACGGGATTTTCAACTTCTCGGCCCAGGATCACAACGGCCTGAGCAAGGACGACCTAATGATGGTGGTCGTCAAGGACGGGGACTGGGCCTTGGCGCAGTAGGCAGTGAAGGAAAGTTTCAAGTTTAAGGTTTCAGGTTTCAAGGTGAAAACCAGCCCCGCCGTGAGCTCGCCGATGGTTTGAGGTGGGCCGGCGGGGCATGAGGGGATGTACAGAAAGGTTTCTGGTTTCTGGTTGCAGCCCCTTTTCATTGGCTCGGGTGGCCCGGTGGGGATGAGAACGTGTTCGGATACACTCGCCGAGGATCGATATCGTTGTTTCCGTGAAGCGTTGGGGCGGAATTGGGGGGCGTGCGGGAGCCTGTGAAAATTCGGTGGTGGCGGGGCTCTGGAGTGCAATCTGCTGGATGCCTTGGCCAAAAGCTGACCGCTGAAGGCTGATTGCTCGGATCGGTTTTCGAAGTTGGTTGACTTGATCTTCCGAGCTCCCCTAAAATCGGCCCCGCTTTCAACCTGTCTTCAGAAAGGAGCTTGCAGGATCAGTGACGGAAATGGCGTGGGCGACCGATCTCCTTCAGTACATCATCAGCGGCCTCACGGTGGGGGCCATTTACGCTCTCGTGGCCATTGGGTACAACATCATCTACAACGTGACGGAGATCATCAACTTTGCCCAGGGTGAATTCGTCGTCCTGGGTGGACTTTTCGCCGTCTTTTTCGCAGGGACCCTTCACTTTCCCATAGCCGTCGCGTTCTTCGCGGCGATCCTCTGCACGGTCTGCATCGGGTTCGCCATGGAGCGCTTTGTCATTCGTCGGGCGCGGCAGGCGAGCGTTCTCTCCCTCATCATCATCACCATCGCCCTCTCGATCCTGCTCAAGGGATCGGCCATGCTGGGCTGGGGCAAGGACCCCTACGCCCTGCCGAGCTTCAGCTCGGGCGGGCCCATCATGGTGGCCGGCGCGGCCATTCAGCCCCAGGCCTTCTGGGTGATCGGGGTCAGCGCCGTGGTGGTCATCTGTCTCACTTTTTTCTTCCACCGCTCCACCTACGGCAAGGCCATGCTGGCGTGCGCCGACAATCCCAACGCCGCGCGCATGGTGGGCATTCCCGTTCGCCAGATGGTGCTTCTCGCCTTCGTTTTGAGCGCCGCCATCGGGGCCGCGGCCGGGGTGATCATCACGCCCATCTCCCTCATGGAGTATGAGCGCGGGGCGCTGCTCGGGCTCAAGGGCTTCGGGGCCGCCATCCTGGGTGGGCTTGGGCAGTTTTTGGGGGCGCTGGTGGCGGGTCTGCTCCTGGGCCTGGCCGAATCCTTCTGCGCCGGATACCTGTCGTCGGGGTACAAGGATGCGGTGGCGCTCGTTCTTTTGCTGATGGCCCTCTTCTTCAAGCCCGAAGGCCTGTTCGGAAGTGGCGAAGCGGCCCGGCTGAAGCGGTTTTGAGGGCGGGCCTGGACATGGACAGAAAACACCTCGTCCCCTTGCTGATCCTCTGTGCGTTCCTCATCGCGTTTCCGTGGGTTGTGACCCCCTTCAAGGCGGTCTCTCACTACCTGGATATCATGGTGTTCGCGGGCATCTTCAGCATGGTGACCCTCGGGCTGAGCATGCTCATGGGATATGCGGGGCAGATTTCCCTGGCGCAGGCGGCGTTTTTCGGCATCGGGGCTTACACCTCCGGCATTCTGACCTCGCGCTTCGGGTGGAGTCCGCTGGCGGCCATGCCCTTCGGTATTCTGCTCTCGGGCGGGGTGGCGTGGCTGGTGGGGATTCCCGCCCTGCGCCTCAAGGGGCACTACCTGGCCATGGCTACCCTCGGTTTCGGGGTCATCGTGCACATCATCCTGTCCGAGGAGGTGGACTGGACGGGCGGCCCCTCGGGGATGGTGGACATCCCGGGACTCCAGATCGGGAGCTGGAAGCTCACCTCGGATATGGGCTGGTATTACCTGATCTGGGGTGTCGTGGTCCTGCTCATGATCTTCTGCTTCAACATCCTCGGCTCACGGATGGGGCGGGCCCTCCGGGCCATCCACGAGGAGGAGCGGGCGGCCGAGGCCATGGGGGTCCCCACGGCCCGCTACAAGGTCCAGGTTTTCATCCTGGGAGCGGCGTTCGCCGCCCTGGCCGGAAGTTTCTACACCCACTACGTGACCTTCCTGAATCCCGCCTCCTTCAATCTCATGTGGTCCATTCGCTTCGTGCTAATGGTCATGATGGGCGGGATGCAGAGTCTCTGGGGAGCCATCATCGGCACCGTCCTGATGACGTTCGTCGGAAACGAATGGCTGCATCATTTTGCCGAGCTCGAAATCGTGGTTTACGGCGCCATCCTGCTCATTGTGGCGCTGTTCCTGCCGAGCGGGCTCATTTCCCTGCCCGGACTGCTCAAGCGCTCTTCCGGGCCGGCTTCACCGAAAGGCTCGGGCCATGAGTGAAGCACGGCTGTCGACCGTGGCAGAGCCTTCTCCGTCCTCGGCCGGCGAGGCGGTTCTGGAGATTCGGGACCTGCTCATGCAGTTCGGCGGGGTGACGGCCCTGAGGGGCATCAACTACCGGGTGCCCGCCGGCATCATCCAGGCCGTCATCGGTCCCAACGGCGCCGGCAAGACGACGCTCTTCCACTGCATCAGCGGAATGCTGAAGCCCACGGCCGGGGCCGTGATCTTCGATGGCGAGTCCATCGAGGGGCTGCCCCCGCACCAGATTGCCCGCCGAAGGATTTCGAGGACTTTTCAGCACGTGGCCCTTTTCCAGCACATGTCAGTCCTGGAAAACGTCATGCTGGGGCGTCATCCGAGGACCCGGAGCGGTTTTTTCTCGACGGGCTTCAGGCTGCCGACCATGCGGCGCGAGGAGCGACGGATCGTTGAAGCGGCTTCGGAATACCTGGATTTCGTGGGATTGTCCGACTCCGCCCACCAGCCGGCCGGGTCGCTCCCCCTGGGACGACAGAAGATCCTCGAGATCGCAAGGGCATTGGCCACCGAGCCCCGGCTGCTGCTGCTGGATGAACCCGCCGGGGGTCTCAACATGCGGGAAACCGAAGAGCTGGGCGAGCTGATCCAGCGCATCCGCGGGGAAGGGATCACCGTCATGCTCGTGGAGCATGACATGAATCTGATCATGGACATTTCGGACCGGGTGCTGGTTCTGCATTTCGGGGAGTACCTGGCCAGCGGCTCGCCATCCGAAATCAAGGATCACGCGGAGGTGGTCGAGGCCTACCTGGGAGGATCCGAGTGAGGACGTTGCATTCACCATGCTGACGGTCAAAAGCATCCATACTTACTACGGAAACATTCATGCCCTCAAGGGGGTCTCCCTGCACGTGGGGGAGGGAGAGGTGGTGACCCTCATCGGCGCCAACGGGGCGGGCAAGAGCACACTGGTGAGCACGGTCTGCGGACTGGTCAAGCCGGCGAAAGGCATCATCGAGCTCGAGGGAGAGGCCATCCATGCCCATGCCACCGAGGACATCGTGCGCCGGGGCATTGCCCTCGTGCCCGAAGGCAGGCAGATTTTCTCGACCCTCACGGTTCAGGCCAATCTCGAGATGGGCGCCTTCCTCCATCGCCGGAACGGCCGGCAGGTCCGGGAGGACATGGAGCGCATGCTGGAGCGTTTTCCCATCCTGAGGCAGCGGAGCCATCAGCTGGCCGGGACCCTGAGCGGAGGGGAGCAGCAGATGCTGGCCATCAGCCGGGCCCTCATGTCGCGCCCGAGGCTCCTGGTCCTGGACGAGCCGTCCATGGGGCTGGCACCCCTGGTGACAAAGGAAATCTTCAATATCATCGATGAGCTGCATCGAGAGGGGCGCACCATCCTTCTCATCGAGCAAAACGCCCGGGCCGCGCTGCAGATCGCGGACCGGGGATATGTCCTCGAAACGGGCAAGG
>JALOOX010000163.1 GCA_025454175.1 Syntrophobacteraceae bacterium
GGGAAGATCTGTTCTACCGCATCAATGTCATGACGATCCATCTGCCTCCTCTCAGGGAGAGGCGAGGGGACATCACGCTCCTGGCGGGACATTTCATCGAGCTCTTCAACAAGAAGCTCCAGAAGGACATCGAGGGCCTCTCCTCTGAAGCGACGCCGATTCTCATGGGATACCCGTGGCCCGGGAACATCCGGGAGCTCGAGAACGTGATCGAACGGGCGGTGCTGCTTGCAAAGGGGCGGTGGATCAGCCCCGAAGATCTTCCGAGCCAGATCACGGCCCACCTCCCTTCCGAGCATGCTTCTCCTCCGGGCCCGATTCCGGAAGACAGTCTCTCCATCCGCAAGGCGTCCTCCTGGCTGGAAAGAGATCTCATTCAGAAAGCCCTCGAACGCACAGGAGGCAACCTCACGCAGGCGGCGAAAATGCTGGAGATCAGCCGACCCACGCTGGACGCCAAGATGAAGGAGTATGAGCTCAAGAAGAAATGAAGGAGATTCATCCAGAAAAGGAGAACGTGGAATGCCGAGGAATGCCGTGATCATCGTGAGGCTGCGGAAACCTTCGAGGACCGTGAACCATCTGCTTCTGCTCCTGGCCGGGGTGCTGTGTGTCCTTGTGACCGCGTCCTGTTCGACCGAAGTGGCTGCGGGCTCCAAGGAACGGGCGCTCCCGGATTACCTCACCAGTGAGGAGTCTCAATCCGCCCGGGTGTATCGCAAAATCCTGCCTGCCGTGGTGACGATCTTGACCTCTCAAAAAGCCTTTCAGGATGGCCGGGAGGTACAGCAGAAAGCCGTGGGGAGCGGGGTGGTGATCTCCCCTCAGTGCCATGTCCTCACGGCGGCGCACGTGGTCAGCGGTGCAGACGAGATCCTGGTGAAGACTCAGGACGAAAAGCTGCATCCGGCCGAATTTCTCTTCAGCGAGGCCGGCGCGGACATCGCCCTGATCCGGTTCATCCAGCCGGTGCCCGGGCTGCCCCATGCGGAACTCGGGGATTCCGATCAGCTGGTCGTCGGGCAGGCGGCGTATGCCATCGGGAGCCCCTACGGCCTTGAGAATTCTTTTTCCGTGGGGCACATCAGCGGGTTTCGCGACTTCGGTCGCTTCTACGACGGCACCATCCCGGCCACCTTCATCCAGACCGACGCGGCGATCAACGTGGGGAACAGCGGGGGACCCCTGCTGAACTCCAAGGGTCAAGTGGTGGGCATCGCTTCCCGGATCCTTTCGGTGAGCGGCGGTTTTCAGGGCATTGGCTTCGTTGTGCCCATCAACACGGCCAAGGCGCTCCTTTCTTTCAAAGATCGATTCTGGCTCGGCATCGAGGGGATCTATCTGAACGAAGAAGGGGTGGCCCGGCTGCTGAATCGCGATCTGAAGGGCGGGTTGCTCATCGAGCGGGTGGCCAAGGGCAGCCCCGCGGACAAAGCCGGCTTGCAGGGCGGCTCTGTGCAGGCGCGGATGCTGGGCCGCGATTTCCTTTTAGGCGGGGATTTGGTGATTTCCTTCGGCGAAGAGGAGGCCTGCAGCAGCGAGTGTCTCGTCGATGCCAACAAGCGTTTCGGCGCCTCGGATCGGCTGCCGGTGAAATTCCGCTTGAAAAAATGCCTAAGGGCTTCTCTCTCCTTAGTGTTTTTGTAAGGAATAAGGAGACAGGCTGTAAAAAGGTCGCTGTTCCCTTCGGCCACTGCGGTCCCCGCGATCCAGCCGAAATCGTTGATGCTATTGCCTTCGGCCACAATAACTCCACTTGGAAGATCGACCAGGGTGTTCAAGTCTTGCATTCCATTTTTCTTGGTCCAAATAAACGCCCGAGACCGTTCCAGGGCGTTGTCGTCCACATAGAAATAGGAAGTGCCGACCACGTCACCGTGATCATTAATGGAAAAGGCTGCCGAGTCTGATCCGTCCAAGGCGCCCAGGTCCACGGTTTCGCCATGGGGAGTCCACAGGCACGCATGCCAGCCGCCTTCGGGCAGATCGCACCACCCCACTGCTTCACCTTTATCATTGATCCAATAGGCTTCGCTTTCGTCACCTCCAAGGGTTCCCAACTCGCGGACGCCCTGCTTGCCCCAAAGAACCGCGCGGAAGAACCCATCGGAATTGGCATTGACATAGCCACCAACCTTTTCGCCCTTCTTGTTGATGCTTGATGCCACGCTGAAATCGCTCTGGAACGGAGTCATGTCCGCAATACCCTCCTGATTCCATGAAACGGCGTGACTGGATTGATAATACGTCTCACCGGGATAGGAGCCCCACCCGACTATTTCCCCATGCCGGTTGATCCCAAAAGCGTCAGCGTAAGTCCCGCCTAAGGTCTCAAGCTCATGCAGCCCGGAACGGTCCCAAAGCACGGGACGCCGCTCATTGCCGAAGCCTGAGCATCCTACCACTCGTCCCTTGTCATTGATGCTCCAGGCCCCGCTGTAAGAATCCCCATCGAGAACTCCGAGGTCTTTCATTTTACCCCAGATCCACACAAAGGCCCGGACCTCGCCGGTCTCGGTTTCGGAGAGGCCCACAACCTGCCCCCAGTTGTTGATACCTGTGCTCCAGCTAAATGTCCCACCGAGGGTTCCCAAATCGATGTAGTGGTATCGAATCTTTTGAAGGTGTTTGGCGTCCGAATTCGCCGCGCTGCAAAGCAGTATGAAAACTCCCAAAAAGAGGGGAATCCACATTCGAACTCTGTTGTTCATTGAAGGCTCCTCTGTTTTGCAATGAAATAACTGACGGTCTAGCAGGCTGCTGAAAAACGCCCATCTGCGGCGTTACCCTCATCCCTCGTCACTGCGACGTACCGGAATGTACGTCTCATTCCTCGGGATTTCGG
>JALOOX010000073.1 GCA_025454175.1 Syntrophobacteraceae bacterium
TCCCCTGTCGTCCTTGCCTGTGAACGCTGGCACCTCGGGGCCGCCCCTCCCGTGATCCACCCCGTTCAAGACCGAATGCCAGTGAACCGTTCGAGTCAACGCCGGCCGAGATATCTCAGTGATCGGCCGCAAGCACATTCAATTTAGCAATTATTATACCATAAACAAGTCTTTGAAAATACAACCGAATGATGCCGGTCCGCCTCCAGGGTCCCCCAAAAGGGGACCATTTCTGCACACGGCGCGTCAGATTCTGCACACGCCCCTTCCCTCCCCCTACTCCTTTTCGAAGGGAAAGGTGAGCTGAGCCCCGAACCAGCCGATCACGACGACCAGTGGAGCCAGCGACAGCACGAGCAGGATATAGCAAAGCCCGGGACCGGACAGGCGGTCCAGTACTTCGGGGCGAGCCATGCGCCACATGAACAGGATAAGGCTGATCACAAAAAGTGCCAGGGATGCCGACAACTTGATGTTGACCGCTCTCATGGGCGTCGCCATGTAGTTGATCCACCACGTGAGCAGGCCGGTCACGATGACCACGGGAAGAAAGAGAAGGCCGGCTCCAAGGCAATGGAGGGCCGTGATTTCAAAAGGCCTGTGGCCGGTCACCAGGTAGAGCAGGTTGAAGATGGTCGTGAACAGCATGAAAACGATGGGAAAGTGCACCGTCATGGGGTGCGGGTGCCGCCTGAGCATGGGGACCCGCTTGAACAGGCGCTCCAGGAATTCGGGCGTCTGAGCACGGGGAGCAACCGCCTCCCTGATGACGCCCACCTGAGGGTAACGATCCAGCATTTCGGGGCCGTGAGGCGCGGCCTGGATGTCGGTGGTCAGGTCTCCGCCCGCTTTGTGGCGCCGCATGTGGACGCCCTCTTTCCACAGCTTGCTCCCGGAGACGTCATAAACCTTCCCGGCGTGGGCGACGTATACAGGCCGCCCTCCTTTTCCATCGAACGCGGCAAGCTCCTCCGGATCGAATTCCCTCATCGGTTTCGACTCCCCTTTCCTTCCAACGCCTGTCATGAGCATGTCACCCTCGAGAGCCCCCTCAAGTCAGCCTCGCCGGAATTAACTTTCTCGATCGACAGCGATTTGTCAAGCTCCAGTCTTGGAGATCATGCTCCTGCCCGGTGTGCTCACCACTTGACCACCCGCACATTGGGGAGGGCTCTGCCGAGAAAACGCTCCCCGATGGTTTGAAAGCGAAGCGGCACGTCCGTCACATAGAAGACATAGTCGGGAGGCTTCCGGCTGGGGTTGGCCATCTCACGGCGGTCAAGCACATACGCTGTCCTCTCGGCCATCGCCTCCGCCGAATCCACGAGCTGCACCGCATGGCCGACGACGCCCTGGAGGAGCGGCTTCAGCAGGGGGTAGTGCGTGCATCCGAGCACCAGGGTATCGATGGGGTGGCACATGACGGATTTGACGTATTCCTGGGCCGTGAGCCTGGTTACGGGGTGATCCAGCCATCCTTCCTCCACCAGCGGGACGAACAGGGCGCAGGCCTGGGAGAAGATGCGAATGTTCGGGTCGTAGCGGTGGATGGCCCGGGCATAAGCGTTGCTGTTGATGGTGGCCGGCGTGCCGATGACCCCCACGTACCGGGCCCGGGTCACCTCGACGGCTCCCCGCGCCCCGGCGTCGATCACGTCGAGGACCGGCACGGGGGAGAGGTCGTCCACCACCTGGTGCGCCACGGCGGCCATGGTGTTGCAGGCGATGATGAGGAGCTTCACCTGCTGCTGAAGCAGAAACTCGGTGATCTGCCTGGCGTAATGGGCGATGGTTTCCACCGATTTGACCCCGTAAGGCACCCGGGCCGTGTCGCCGAAGTATACGATGTTCTCGAAAGGGAGCCGCTCCATGAGGGCCCGCACCACGGTCAAGCCTCCAACCCCGGAATCGAACACCCCGATGGGACGATTCATGTGGCGGCTCCTTTCCCCCATGAGCTCAGCATCCCTCTCCACGATTCACTCGACGCCACCATGGCGATACGCACGCCGCGGCCTGCCCGCGGCACGAAGAGCCGGGTCACGCACGAAGCCGGATCTTCCCATTTTCGCCGGTTTGTGGTTAAGTTAGCGGAAACAGCCTTTGGGCTCAAGTGCCGAAGGGGTGCTCTCCTCGCGAGGGCTGAGATTACACCCTTTGAACCTGATCCAGGTCATGCTGGCGGAGGAATCGGCGAATGCGACGAGAATCATTCCTTTCCATCCTTGATCGCAACCCTCAACGCTTCCTGCTGTTCCGATCGCCCTCCGATTCCCGGCAGTCCTGGCTCGCCACACCGCATTGACGGAGGGACAGGATGAACACTCAACTCGAATACGCCAGGGCCGGCATCGTCACGGACGAGATGACCCGGGCCGTCGCCGACGAGCCCATGAGCGCCGAAGCCCTGCGCGAGCGCATTGCATTGGGCCACGCGGTCCTGCCGAGAAATCGGCACCGTGAATTCACAAACATCCTCGCCATCGGGCAGGGCCTGAAGACCAAGGTCAACGCCAACCTGGGAAGCAGCGGCGAATGTTTCAGCGAGGAGCTGGAGGCTTCCAAACTGCGGGCCGCCCTGGATGCGGGGACCCACTCCATCATGGATCTCTCCACT
Organism: Syntrophobacteraceae bacterium; assembly: GCA_025454175.1. Classification (GTDB taxonomy): domain Bacteria; phylum Desulfobacterota; class Syntrophobacteria; order Syntrophobacterales; family Syntrophobacteraceae; genus JALOOX01. Next base: position 2,618 of record JALOOX010000073.1, read on the forward strand.
GGAGGGGACCTTCACGGGCTGCGCCGTTATTTTCTTGAGAATTCGCCCGTCATGGTGGGAGCCGTCCCCATCTACACCCTGGCCACCGAGCTAATCCTGCGGGACCGTGAGCTGCGGGAGATGGACGGGGAGGAGCTTCTGAGAAGCATCGAGAAGCAGTGTGGCGAGGGGGTTGACTACATCACCGTGCACTGCGGCGTCACGAGGGCTTCGGTCCGGCGCCTGGAGCTCTACGAGCGGATCATGCCCTGCGTCAGCCGCGGGGGCTCCATCCTCATGCACTGGATGCGCAAAAACGACAGGGAAAACCCCCTCTTCGAGTACTTCGACGACCTGCTCGCCATCGCGCATTCCCACGACGTCACCCTCAGCCTGGGCGACGGGTTCAGGCCTGGCACCATCGTGGATGCCACCGACGGAGCCCAGATCGAGGAGCTCGTCATCCTGGGCGAGCTGGCCAGGCGAGCCCGGTCGCGGGGCGTGCAGGTCATGATCGAAGGTCCGGGACATGTCCCCCTTCCCGATATCCAGGCCAACATCATCCTTCAGAAGCGCCTGTGCGACGGGGCACCCTTCTACGTCCTGGGACCTCTGCCCACGGACATCGCTCCCGGCTACGACCACATCACGGCCGCCATCGGCGGCGCCATCGCCGGGGCGGCGGGAGCCGATTTCCTCTGCTACGTGACGCCGGCCGAGCACCTTGGGCTTCCCAACGTCGACGACGTGTTTCAGGGAGTCATGGCCACCCGCATAGCCGCCCACGTTTCGGACATCGCCAAGGGACTTCCGGGGGCCGTGGATTGGGACCGGCGCATGTCGACGTGCCGCCTGAACCTGGATTGGGACGGGATGATCGCCGAGGCCATCGACCCGGCCCTGGTGCGACGCAGGCTCGAGGTCACCCGGGACCGGGACGCCTGCAGCATGTGCGGAAAGCTCTGCGCCGTCAGGATCAGCAGGGAGGCAGGGGCGCCCATCAGCGGAATCTGACGGGAACGGCACCCCGCCAGATTCAGGTCGACGGGCCGACTCGGAAATGATGGACCTCCACCCGCGGAAGTCGCGGCGTGCGACCGTTGAAGTGATGAAACAGCCTTCACGCAAGGGGACCGGTCACGGTCCGGCCTGTTACTTGAGCACGCCCACCTGGCGAAACCGTTTGAGCACCTCGGGATCGTGCGGTGCGTCCTCCATGTCCGCGGTCAGGTCCTCGCCGGCGCGGTGGCGCTTCATGTGAGCCCCTCCGGCCCACTTCATGCTTCGGGTCACGTCGTAGACCCTGCCTTCGTAGGCGATGTAAACCGGCTTGCCGTCGCTGCCGTCAAAGCTCGCAAAGGTATCGCGATCGAATTCGTCCATGATTGATGACCTCCGGGTTGAGGGGGCTGTTCGGTTCCATCGGTGCGCGACATCGGCTCTTAACATATGCCAGCCAGGAACCCGGGGAAAGGTGTAAGGATTCAACGGACAGGTTTACGGTGCCCACCTCCCCTGACGCCCCATGGTCGGCATGCCCGTCATCTCTTGATCTGAAGGCCGGATTTGACTATAAGGACATTGTGCAAAATAGCTCATGGCTCGGCGATTTCCGCGGGGCACCCATTCCATGCTGCTGAATCCGACTCTTCAACGTCGTCCAGACTCCCCTTTTGGAAACGGGGTCGCCATTCACCGAAGCACGCCGCCGTCCCTTGTGTAAATAGGGGCAGGATGAAATAACGTCTTGTGCAAACTGGTGTTTACTCCTTGAACGGAGATCCATCCGGTGGTATACTCCCCGGTGCTTTCTTCTCGATACGCCGGCCTCATTTCTTCTGCAAGGCTGCCAGCCAAAGGCTTTGGACAGGAGTGAAACGTTTCACCTTTTGAATCCCATACAGGATGAGAATGATGGACACAAAAAAGGACGTGAAACAGCAAAAGATCCCTAAGGCAGGGACCAACGGGAGCACCATTGGCTCCGTCATGGTGGTGGGAGGCGGAGTGGCGGGGATTCAGGCCGCCCTCGACCTGGCCAATACGGGCTACTACGTCTACGTGGTCGAGAAGTCCGCGGCCATCGGCGGCGTCATGGCTCAGCTGGATAAGACCTTCCCCACCAATGACTGCTCCATGTGCATCCTCTCCCCCAAGCTGGTGGAGGCCGGACGCCACTTGAACATCGAGCTCATGACCCTCTCGGAGATCGAGGAGCTCAAGGGCGAGGCGGGAAAATTCCTGGCAACGGTCCGCCAGCATCCGCGCTACATCGACATGGACAAGTGCATCGCCTGCGGGATCTGCGCCGAGAAATGCCCGAAGAAGGTCGACGATGAATTCAACGAGGGCATCGGGAAGCGTAAATCGGCCTACGTCAAGTATCCCCAGGCCGTCCCCCTGAAATATGCCATCGACGAGGAAAGCTGCATCTATTTCGACAAGGGCAAGTGCAAGGCCTGTGAAAAATTCTGCCCGGCCGGAGCCGTCGACTTCAACCAGACCAGCCAGCTCCACAAGATCGAAGTGGGCTCGGTCATCCTGTCTCCCGGCTTCAAGCCCTTCAACCCCGCCGTCTACGACTACGGCTACGGCAAGCTCAAGAACGTCGTGACCAGCATGGAGTTCGAGCGGATCCTGAGCGCCTCGGGCCCGTATGAAGGCCACCTGGTGCGACCGTCCGACAAGGAAGCGCCCAAGAAGATCGCCTGGCTCCAGTGCGTCGGCTCCCGGGACACCCAGCACGGGGCTCACCCATATTGCTCCGGCGTCTGCTGCATGTACGCCATCAAGGAAGCGGTCATCGCCAAGGAGCATGCCCACGGCGGGCTGGACACGGCCATTTTCTTCATGGACATGAGAACTTACGGCAAGGAGTTCGAGCGGTACTACGATCGCGCCAAGAATGAGACTGGGGTTCGGTTCATCCGCTCCCGTGTCCACAGCATCGATGCGGCGGGCCCCGGCTCCGAGGACCTCGAGATCAGCTACGTGGACGACAGCGGCGAGATGAAGAGCGAAGTGTTCGACATGGTTGTGCTCTCCATCGGGCTCGAGGTGGCCGGCGACGTGAAGGAGACCGCCGCGCGCCTCGGCATCGCGGTGGACGACGACGGCTTCGTTTCGGCCAGCTGTTTTTCGCCCGTGGCCACTTCACGGCCCGGCGTCTTCGCCTGCGGCGCGGCGACGGGTCCCAAGGACATTCCGTATTCGGTCATGGAGGCTTCGGCGGCTTCGGCGGCTTCGGCGGCTGCCCTGGCCTCGGCCCGGGACACCCTCACCCAGAAGAAGACCTACCCCGATGAAATCCCCGTGAGCGGGGACGATCCCCGCATCGGCATCTTCGTCTGCCACTGCGGCATCAACATCGCGAGCGTCGTGGATGTCCCCGCGGTTCGCGAGTATGCGGCAACGCTGCCCAACGTGGTCTATGTGGCCAACAACCTGTTCACCTGCAGCGCCGACACCCAGCTGATGATCCGGGAGGCCATCAAGGAGCACCGGCTCAACCGCGTGGTGGTGGCTGCGTGCACGCCGCGGACCCACGAGCCCCTCTTCCAGGAGACCATCCGCGAGGCGGGCCTCAACAAGTATCTCTTCGAGCTGGCCAACATCCGTGACCAGGATTCCTGGGTGCACCAGGCCGAGCCCGAGAAGGCCACGGAAAAGGCCAAGGATCTCGTTCGCATGGCCGTGGCCAAGGTGGCGCTCCTCGAGCCCATCGAGAAGCTCGAGGTCGAGCTCAACCACGACGCTCTCGTCATCGGCGGCGGCGTGGCCGGCATGAATGCGGCCCTCAACCTGGCCGACCAGGGATTCAAGACCACCATCGTCGAGAAGAAGGATATCCTCGGCGGACACGCGCTGAAGGTCAAGCACTCCTGGAAGGGCGAGGACATCGGGGCCTATGTGAAGGACCTCGCCGAGCGCGTCCAGAAGCACGAGAAGATCGAAGTGCTGCTCAATTCGAGTGTCACGGCGGTCTCGGGCTTCGTCGGCAACTTCTTCACCACCGTCAGGACCAACGGCTCCGAGCAGGAATTGCCTCACGGCGTCGTGGTGCTCGCCACGGGCGCCCACTCCCTCACCCCCGAGGAATACCTGTTCGGTCAGAGCGACCGGGTGACCAAGTGGCACGACCTGGAAGCCATGTTCGACAAGGAGCCCGAGAAGCTCCAGGCGGCCGAGGCGGTGGCTTTCATCCAGTGCGTCGGCTCCCGGGAGCCCCAGCGGCCTTACTGCTCGAAGATCTGCTGCACGGCGTCCCTCCAGCAGGCCATTGAGTGCAAGACCAAGAACGAAAACCTGGATGTTTTCATCCTTTACAGGGACATGAGGGCTTTCGGGCAGCGCGAGGAGCTCTACCGCAAGGCCCGCGGGCTCGGCGTCATTTTCGTGCGGTACTCCCTGGAGAACAAACCGGTGGTGGAGAAGGCGACGGTCAACGGCAAGGAGAAGATCCGGATCACCGTCACCGACCATATCCTCGGGCGTCCCGTGGCCCTCGACGTCGATTACCTCAACCTGGCCACGGCGCTGATCTCCAAGGACCAGGAGGGGCTCGCCAAGTTCTTCAAGGTGCCTCTGAACGCCGACGGCTTCTTCCTCGAGGCTCACATGAAGCTGCGCCCGGTGGATTTTGCCACCGACGGCGTGTTCGTGGCCGGTCTCGCTCACTATCCAAAGCCCATTGAGGAGTCCATCGCCCAGGCCCAGGCAGCGGCATCCCGCGCGGCCAGCGTGCTGACCCAGGCCAAGGTCGAGGTGGAGCCCATCGTTTCGGTGGTGGATCAGGAGGGCTGCATCGGCTGCGGCCTGTGCGAGGCGTCCTGCCCCTTCAGCGCCATTCGCCTGGTCAAGATCCATGGCAAGGGATACCGCGCCGAGAATATCTCGGCGTCGTGCAAGGGGTGCGGCATCTGTGCGGCGGCCTGCCCGCAGCAGACCATCGACATGAAGCATTTCCGCGACAAACAGATCGTTGCGGCCATTCACGCCGGAGGCCAGAAGTAGCCTCTCGCAGGGCATGAAGCCAGACCATCGGGTGCGGCGGCCGCGCGGGCGACTGGAGCCTTCCGGCCCCCGCACCTGAGCCTCTTACATTTCACAGGGAGAGATTGCCGATGAGTGAAGCGTTTGAACCGAAGATTCTGGCGTTCTTGTGTAACTGGTGTGCCTATGCGGGGGCGGACCTGGCGGGTGTGTCCCGGTTCCAGTATCCTTCCAGCATCCGGGTCATTCGGACCATGTGCTCGGGTCGCGTGGACCCCACTTATGTCATCGAGGGCCTGAAGAGCGGCTTTGACCAGGTTTCGGTCTTTGGGTGACACATCGGAGACTGCCATTACCTGGATGGTAATGTATACGCCTCCAAGAGGATGGAGTTGGTCGAGCGGCTTCTGGATTTCTCGGGAATCGGGCGCGAGCGCATGGCCCTGCGCTGGGTGAGCGCCGCCGAGGGTCAGCTCTTCGCCAACACCGTGAGCGAGCTGACCGAGGCCACCAAAGCCCTCGGTCCCTTCGACGCCGCCCGGCACGGCATGCAGCTGGCCGCCATTGAGCATGTCATCCGCGCTCCGCGCATGCGGTGGCTCACGGGCGTGGACCTCCATGTCACTGAAAAGGTCAATGTGTACGGCGACAAGATCGACCCGGGCGAGTATCGCCGGATCGCCGAGCAGGCCATGCAGGATGAATATCACAAGGCGTTGATCCTCGAATCCCTGAAGGAAGGTGCCCTTTCGGTTCGCGAAATGGCGGCCAGGACGGGGATCCCGGTTTACACGGTGTCTCTGAAGCTGAACGACCTGGAGCGGCGGGGAGAGGCCGAGCTCAAGGGCTTCGAGGGCACGACGGCCAAGTTTGTGAGACTGGCGGCTTAACCGGTCTCGCGGTGGACGCCTTCATTCCGGGGCTCCAACCGATTCAAGGCAGGTCGTCAGCGGTTAGCTTTCAGCTGTTATCAAAAGAGGAAACCATATGGCAGCACAACAGGCAAACAAGAAAAAGGGGGCCGCCATGGTCGTCGGTGCTGGAGTCGCCGGAATGCAGGCGTCTCTGGACCTGGCCAACTCCGGCTACCTGGTCTACCTGGTGGACAAGTCGCCCACCATCGGCGGCATCATGGCTCAGCTGGACAAGACTTTTCCCACCAATGACTGCGCCATGTGCATCATCTCGCCCAAGCTGGTGGAGGTTGGCCGTCACCTCAACATCGACATCATCACCAACAGCGAGATCGACGCCATCGAGGGCGAGGCCGGGAACTTCACGGTGACCCTCAAGTCTCAGCCGCGCTACATCGACCTGGCGGCCTGCACGGCCTGCGGCCAGTGCCGTTCCGTCTGCCCCGCCACGGCGGTGAACGAATTCAACGAGCGGCTGGACCTGCGGGAAGCCACCTACATGCGCTATCCACAGGCCATCCCGCGCGGCTTCGCCATCGACCGGAGCGTGTGCATCGGCTGCGGGCTCTGTGAAAAGGTCTGCCTGGCCGAGGCCATACACTACGACGACCAGCCCAAGACCCAGCAGGTCGAGGTGGGCTCCGTCATCCTGGCTGCCGGAAACGACGTGTTCGACCCGGGCCGGTTCGACACCTACAACTACATCAATTTCCCCAACGTGGTGACGAGCCTCGAGTTCGAGCGCATCCTGAGCGCCTCCGGCCCCTACCGCGGTCACCTCATGCGCCCCTACGACCGCGAGGAGCCCAAGAAGATCGCCTGGCTCCAGTGCGTCGGCTCCCGAAACATCAACGCCTGCGACAACTCCTACTGCTCGGCCGTCTGCTGCATGTACGCCATCAAGGAAGCCGTCATCGCCAAGGAGCACGCGCACCACGGCCTCGACACGGCGATTTTCTTCATGGACATGCGGACTTACGGGAAGGAATTCGAGCAATATTACAACCGGGCCCAGGAGCATGGGGTCCGTTTCATTCGTTCGAGGGTGCACTCCATCGAGCCCGAGGGCGACTGCGATCTCCGGTTGAGCTACACCGACGAGAAGGGCAATCAGCATGAGGAAGTGTTCGACATGGTGGTGCTCTCGGTGGGCTTCGAGGTGGGTCAGCAGACCATCGAGATGGCCCGGAAGCTGGGAATCGACCTCAATAAGCACAACTTCGCGGTGACGGACGGGTTCATGCCCGTGGCCACCAGCCGGCCTGGAATCTACGTGTGCGGTACGCTTCAGGCCCCCAAGGACATTCCCCAGTCGGTCATGGAAGCTTCGGGAGCGGCGGCCGGCACCAGCGCGCTGCTCAGCGAATCCCGATACACCCTGACCCGCACCCGGGAGCTCCCCGCCGAGCGCGACGTGACCGGGGAGGAGCCCAGGATCGGCGTCTTCGTCTGCAACTGCGGCATCAACATCGGCGGGTTCGTGGACGTCCCGGCGGTGCGCGAGTATGCCCGGACCCTGCCCCACGTGGTCCATGTGGAGGACAACCTCTTCACCTGCTCCCAGGACACCCAGGTGCGCATGGGCGAGGTCATCAAGGAGAAGGGCATCAACCGCATGGTGGTGGCGGCCTGCACGCCTCTCACCCACGAGGCCCTGTTCCGCGAGACACTCCTCGATATCGGCCTCAACAAGTACCTTTTCGACATGGCCAACATCCGCAACCAGGATTCCTGGGTGCACATGAACGACAAGGACAAGGCCACCGACAAGGCCAAGGACCTGGTGCGCATGGCGGTGGCCCGCTCGGCCCTTCTGAAGCCGCTCCAGGAGAAGAAGGTCGAGATCAAGCAGAGCGGGCTCGTGGTCGGCGGCGGCATTGCCGGCATGAATGCTGCCCTGAACCTGGCCCAGCAGGGCTACGACGTGGCCATCGTCGAGAAGGGCGTGGAGCTCGGCGGCCTCGCCCGCCTGGTGTCCCGTACCATCGAGGGCCTCGAGGTTCAGCCGTACATCGAAAAGCTCATCGCCGACGTCAATTCCAACGAGCGCATCAAGGTCTTCACCAACGCCAAGGTGGCTCTCTTCAAGGGCTACAAGGGCAACTTCACCACCAAGGTTCTGACCCTGGCCGACATGAAGGAGCACACCATTCAGCACGGTGTGGCCATCGTGGCCACGGGTGCACAGGAATACAAGCCCAAGGAGCTCGGCTACGGGCAGGAAGGCGTCATGACCCAGCTCGAGCTGGATCATCTTCTGCACCACAAGGCGAACGGCAACGACCCGTCCAAGTGGGAGCGGGTGGTCATGATCCAGTGCGTGGGCTCCCGAAACGAGGAGAACCCCAACTGCAGCCGCATCTGCTGCCAGAGCGCCGTGAAGCATGCCCTCCAGATCAAGGAGATCAACCCCGAAGCCGATGTCTACATCCTATACCGCGACATGAGGATGTACGGCATGCTCGAGGATTATTACACCGAGGCCCGGCGCAAGGGGATCGTGTTCTCGAGGTTTGACCTCGATCAGCCGCCCGAGGTGAGCCGCAATGGTGGCGGGCTCGAGGTGACTTTCGTCGACCACGTGCTCCAGCGCCCCGTGAAGATGAAGGCCGATGCGGTGGTGCTGAGCGCCGCCACGCTGGCCGCCGAGACCGACGAGCTGGCGACCCAGCTGAAGGTTCCGCGCAACGCCTTCGGCTATTTCATCGAGGCCCACGCCAAGCTGCGGCCGGTGGATTTCTCCTCCGAGGGCATCTACCTCTGCGGTACGGCCCACGCCCCCAAGCTCATCAGCGAGACCATAACCCAGGCGCTGGCGGCCGCATCCCGGGCCACCTCGTTCCTGGCCGGGAAGTTCCTGAGCGTGGGCGGCGCCGTGGCCCACGTGGACCAGTCCAAGTGCGCGGCCTGCCTGGTCTGCGTTATGAGCTGTCCGTACGGGATTCCCCAGATCAACGAGAATAATGTTTCCGAAATCAACGAGGCCCTCTGTCAGGGGTGCGGCGTGTGCGTTTCGGAATGTCCGGCCAAGGTGATCCAGCTGTCCCACTACGAAGACGACCAGATATTGGAGAATGTCGAGGCCTTATTGGAAGGAGTCATGTGATGGAAGATTTCGAACCGATCATTGTTGCGTTTTGCTGCAGCTACTGAGCGTATTCCGCGGCGGACCTGGCAGGTTCCATGAGGTTGAGTTACCCGACCAATGTGCGGATTGTGAAGCTCCCCTGCAGCGGCCGTGTGGACATCATTCACATGATGAAGGCCCTGGAGAACGGAGCGGATGGCGTTTACGTAGCGGGATGCCTGGAGGGCGACTGCCATTACCAGGTTGGAAATCTGAAGGCGAAGAAGCGGGTGGCCTACGTGAAGGAAATACTGGACAAAATCGGTGTGGGAAGTGACCGGGTGGCCATGTACAATCTTTCCGCCGGCCAGGGGCCCAGGTTCGCCGAGATCGCCCGGGAATTCACCGAAATCATTCGCAAGCTGGGGCCCAGTCCCCTGAGGACAGCCAAGAAGAAGGCCGCCTAGCGGCTCACGGAGGAAATTGCATGATCATCGCCAAAATGAAACCGATCGAAGAGATCATCGACGAAGTCAAGGACCACAAGAAGGTCCTGGTGGCGGGCTGCGACGGCTGCGTGACCGTCTGCGAGGCGGGCGGCATGAAGGAGGCGCAGATCCTGGCCTCGGCCCTTCGCATGTACTTCAGGCAGGCGGGCCAGGACGCGGTGGTGGACGAAATCAGCATGACGCGCCAGTGCGATCATCCCTACGTGGATGCCGTCGCCGACACCGTGGCCAATTACGACGCCGTGGTGTCCATGGCCTGCGGCGCCGGGATCCAGTTCCTGGCCGAGACCTATCGGGGCAAGCCCATCCTGCCGGGCGTCAACACCTGCTTCATCGGGGTCACCGAGGCCAAGGGCGAGTGGACCGAGCGATGCCAGGCCTGCGGCGACTGCCTGCTCGCCTCCACGGGCGGCATCTGCCCCATCGCCCGCTGCTCCAAGCGCATGATCAACGGGCCCTGCGGCGGATCGGCCAGCGGCAAATGTGAAGTGAGCAAGGAAACCGACTGCGGCTGGCACCTCATTTACGAGCGTCTGAAAGAGCTCGGCCAGCTCGACCGCTTCGAAAAACCCGTGGATCCCAAGGACTGGGCCAAGAGCCGTGACGGTGGACCCCGCAAGATCGTCAAGGAGGTTTCGCAGATATGAGCGCCAACGGAACCATGAGTCGACTGGAAAAAGTACTCAAGGCGGGACACCTGGCCGTCACGTCCGAATGCGGCCCCCCCCGGGACTGCAACGCCCATGTGGTGGAAGAGAAGGCCAGGCTCATCGGCAACCACGTGGATGCCATCAACGTGACCGACAACCAGACCGCCGTGGTGCGCATGTGCAGCCTGGCCTCGTGCATCCGCATCAAGCAGATGGGATATGAGCCCGTGCTCCAGATGGTGACCCGCGACCGGAACCGCATTGCGGCCCAGGCGGACATTCTCGGCGCCGCGTCCTTCGGCATCAACACCATGCTGTGCTTAACGGGCGACCATCAGAGCTTCGGGGACCATCCCAACGCCGCGAACGTCTTCGACCTGGACTCCACCCAGCTCCTCCAGACGGTGAGGCTCATGTGCGACGAGGGGAAGCTCCTCAGTGGCCATGAAATGAAGGTCAAGCCCAGCTTGTTCGTGGGGGCCGCCGAAAACCCCTTCGCCGACCCGTTCGAGATCCGCGTCCCGAGGCTGGCCAAGAAGGTGGCCGCCGGGGCCCAGTTCATCCAGACCCAGTGCATCTACAACATGCCCAAGTTCAAGCTGTGGATGCAGGGCATCTGCGACCGCGGTCTCGATGAGAAGGTCGCCATCCTGGCCGGCCTGACCCCCATGAAGGGCGTCGGCATGGCCAAGTACATGAAAAACCGCGTTCCCGGCATGGACGTTCCCGACGAGATCATCAAGCGTCTCCAGGGGGTCCCCAAGGAAAACCAGGCCGAGGAAGGCGTCAAGATTCTCCTGGAGCAGATCGAGGAGCTCAAGACCGTCAAGGGAGTCAAGGGCTTCCACGTCATGGCCATCGAGTGGGAGGAAAAGGTCCCCGAGATCGTCGAGCGCGCGGGCCTTTACCCGAGGCCGCAGGTGTAGTGAGCCGGCGGACAGACGTCGTCGCCCCCACGGGATGATTGCGCTTCGGGGGGGTTGCGCATCCATGCTTGAATAAGAGTATTCGGGAATCGGCGACGCCCCATACCGAATGCTTGCGCTTCAGGGGGAAGTGACGAATCCCATCCTGGACCGCTAAAGATTGAAAGCCGGGCCGCTGCACGCCAGCGAGCCCGGCTTTTTCCACTTCACGGGCCGGCTCTCCATCGGACCCTGCTGGAAGGTATCACCCCTGTACCCGTTGAAGATTGAATCAGCTGGTAGGGCCGGGTTGCGTCCCGGCCGATAAGTGGTTGCGTCCCCCGCTCGATCCGGCTCCTCCGCGTCGGCCTGCCATTCCCAAACAGGCTCTCAGCGCTGCCGAATCAAGCTCATGGGGCTCAGGCCTGGAGCGTGCCAGGGGATGGGTAACGGGCCGGCACTGGGGAGTCTTCGGCATCCGGGAATGCTGAAGGCCTGTCGAGCGACTTGAGGAGGAGATCGATGCTGAGTGAAGACGCCGTCGCCAGGATAGGCGATTACGCCGCGCATCGGAAGGGCCTTGTGGCTGTTTACGTCTTCGGGTCCGTTGCGGCGGGAAGGAACCGTCAGCGAAGTGATGTGGACCTGGCCATCATGGTTCAAGGCCCGTTGTCCCCGGCGGAGCGGGTGGCAATGGAGACTGAGCTTTCCAATCTCGTCCACGGGGATGTTGACCTGGTCATATTCCATCAGGCCTCTTCGTTGCTGCGGCACCAGGTCTTGAAGCGTGGACGTTTGATCCACGAGGCTGACCGCGCGGAGCGCGTTCGGCAGGAGGTCCTTGCGAGGAGGGACTATCTCGACGGCGCTTTCCTCTACCGCAAGCTGAAAAGGAGGCCGTTCCATGGTGGATAGAGACCTTCTTTCCAGGAAGCTGTCATGACTGCAGGAATATGTCGATGCCCTGAGAGCCGCCGAAGATATCGACCGGGGGAAATACCGCTCCGATATCCGAGCCAGGGCCTTCGTCGAGCGCTACCTGCACCTTGCCATCGAGGAGGTCCTCGACATCTGCAACCATCTCGTCTCCTTCGAGCGGTGGCGCGAGCCCACCGGGTATCGGGATCTCTTCCTGATCCTCTCGGAGCAGGGAGTCATCCTGCGGGAGCGTTTGGCCACCTTTCAGAACATGGCGTCGTTTCGCAACATGCTGATGTATCGCTATGAAAGGGTGGACGACGAGGTTGTGTTTGGAATCTTCAAAAGACGCCTGGATGACTTCGATGAGCCTACACCGCACTGATTGCGGCCTGGGTCGTTGAGCGTGAATACGAGGCTTGAGAGCCGGATGCCGTGAGGTCTCGGGATTCGCGGGAGCCACACGTCGTACACAAAGTACAGCTCCACGGAAATAGATTCCCGTTTCGCCACTCGTCACGCCGGCGGTCTCTCAGCCGGCATCCAGTTCTTTTCCGTGGATTCCGGCTTGAAAACTGCCGGAATGACGACTCAAATCTTGGACACTCTATTGTGTTGAGGTGCACACAAGGAACCCGCCGAGGCGGCGAGCCTGCCTGGGCCTCGGAAGCTGAGCGGGCTCTTGATGCGCTGGTGGCCCATCTCCCTGAGCACGTGGGTGTAGATCATGGTGGTGGAAACGTCCTGGTGCCCCAGGAGATCCTGGATCGATCGGATGTCGGCCCCGTCCATGAGCAGATGGGTAGCAAAACTGTGGCGGTTATGCCGAGCTCGGCATAGTGGCGAAACGTGTGGCATCCCGCCTTCTTGACGATTCCCGAGCGTTTGACGGCCTGCCTCACGGCCTTCTGGAGGGAGCTCTCATGGACGTGATGCCGACGCCTGGTGCCCGATCTGGGGTCCACGGAGAGCGCGTCGGCGGGAAATACATACTGCCAGCCCCATTCGCACGCGGCGTTCACATACTTGCGCTCCAACGCATGGGGGAGGTAGACGCCAGCGTGCCCAGCGGCAAGGTCCTGCTCGTGGAGCGCCTTGACGCGCACCAGGTGTTCTTTCAATGCCGGCACGGCGAGATCGGGAAGAAGCGTGATTCGATCCTTCTGCCCTTTGCCGTCCCGAACCGTGAGCTCCTTCATGTCGAAATCGAGGTCATGGACGCGGAGCCGGATGCATTCCATGAGACGCAGCCCGCTGCCGTAAAGAAGCTTTGCCATGAGCTGCCACTGCCCGCTCATGAAGCTGATGATCCGCCTGACCTCGTCTTTCGTGAGAACCACGGGGACGTTCTTTTTCGGATCATCGTTGATTAGCGTGAGGGTGACTCCCTCTCCACCCTTCGGAGGGTTGGGGTGAGGGGGGGGCAGAATCAAGATCTCCCCCTCACCCTGGCATCTTCCCTGAGGGAGAAGGAACAATCTTCACGCTGATCTTCGATGAACCTCTTCTTCTGTGCCCGGACGGCGTCGATGCGCTGCCCTTCCAACGAAATCTCCAGCACATGGCGAGTGAGGAAGAGGATGGCATTGGAAGCCTGGTTCTGAGTCGCGGCGGAGACGTTCCCCGCCATCGCCGGAGGAGAGAGAAAGCTCTCGATTTCGGCCGGCCCCATCTCCTTCGGATGACGCTTGTTGTGAAAGAGGATGTATCGCTTCATCCATGCGAGATATGCCTGTTCCGTACGGATGCTGTAGTGCCTGAGCTGGAGGATCTCTCCCGCGCCCGATCCAGGAGCTTGACGGGTCTTCCCGCCTCTTGGGGGCCTCCGGTGGCGCCGTCTTTTTCGTTGACATCCGGTTACTCCATTTCCATACTCCCGCTCAATGATGGACGCTCGTCGGACATCGCTGAAGTGAATCCCCGCTCCTTGAATGCACGGTTTCTCCGCCGGTGAGCGTCCATGTTTTGCCCCTTCCCGCTAAGGAGCTGGCCCAAGCCATGAAAACCAGACGGCGACGAACCACATTCGGGCCCTGCAGGAGCGACGCTCATTCCGTAATTGGTCGTAATATCGGGAAAAGCGGAAAGGCGAATTACGGAAGATTTTCCGTATTTATTGCCCATACTGGATATTGCGAAAGATTTGCCATGTAATTAAATCGTTGGCTTTGGAGGTAAGAATGAGCAAGGATGTTTTATATTACCCGACCATAGAGTTTTATGATGAGGTATGGCTTAAGACCTCATTATGTCTTTGGGATAAGATATATAGAATAGTTCCAGACTCGTATAAGCCTAAAGATTCAGATGAAGTCAAAACTGCAATTGATAATGGGTTGGTCAAGAATATTATTTTTAAATAAAGATGCTTTGTAGAATATTGCGGAACTATTTTAATCTTATCTTGAGAATGCTGAAATAGTCCCAGCTGCAGTTGAGGGTTGGGAGAATATTAATGTAAGATTGCATCCTGAAAAAGTCGATGCTCGAATTTTACCGATACTTGAGGGAATGGCCAAGAAATTTGATCCTGATGGTTTTTTGAGCATAAGTGAAGAGGTCGCAAATTTTTATATGCTTTTTCTCGCGGATCTGGTTTCAAAGCGAAGGGGGTATTAGCAAACTTACTGACAACGGTGATATGTTTGCAATTATGCACTACTTCGCAAATGATGCCAACTTTGATGAGTGGATATACAACGAAGAGTGAACTGAAGTTACCTCCCCTTTGGTTATTTCAACACTATTGCCTAATGGCCTCGAATACATGTCAATTGATAAGGTTATCGGTTTTCGAAAAAATACAGTTGATGCCCGTGTTAACTTTAGAGAATCAATGCTGATTTAGGGGTCGGCATCGCAATTCACCGGCGTAGGAACGAATATGAGTCCAACGGCCTTTCGATACAAGAATTTCCGGTTTCATTTCTTCTCTCGTGAGGAGCCGCGAATGCACATTCATGCCCACTGTGGGCATGGAGAAGCCAAGTTCAGGATCGAACCGGACATCACGGTGGCGAGAAGCTTTGGCTTGACGGAATCAGAACTGCGACTTTTGCGCAGTGTCATTGAGGATCGCATTGATGAAATCAAAAGTGCCTGGTACGCACATTTTGGAAGTTGAGGTGACCAACATCTCAAAACATGGCTTTTGGATTCTTCTTGGAGAGGAAGAGATCTTCCTGCCTTTTCGAGATTTTCCATGGTTTGAAACCTCGCCGGTCTCTGCCATACTCCACCTGGAGATGCTCGGCCCAGAACATCTGTATTGGCCAGATCTCGACATTGATTTGACCGTCGAATCTGTCCGGCATCCCGAGAAGTATCCCCTCGTCTCGCGGTTGATGCCGAACGAATAAGGATAGATCGTGAGAGCGAAGCGATCCACGATCTTATCCTGTGGTTGGACGAGCCCCCCGGAATTGGAACGGCGTCATTATAATAGGAAAATTTTGATGGTCGCGCATACTGACCGCGGAGACCGAATCCGCATCATCAGTGCACGGGAGCTTACCCGTCGAGAGAGAATAGCATATGAAGAGGAAATCCAGAGACGAAAAAGCTGATGACCTTCGGGCAGAATACGACCTTGGAGAACTCCTCAAAACTGGGACCCAGGGTAAATACGCAGACAGGTTTAACGAGGGCACCAATCTGGTTTTACTAGACGAGGATATAGCCCAAGCGTTTCCGACGGACCAAGCCGTTAATGAAGCTCTCCGTTTGGTGATACAGCTTAGGAATTTGCCGAAATCTGGAAGCAAGACAAACACAAAAAGAGTGGACTCCTCGGCATAGGCCGGCGAACCCAGGGCTGTAGGCGGCGGACCACATCGTGATATCGGATGGCGATCCCCGCTTCGGCCAGGGACGGATGCGGAGCCGCCCTCATCCTGAAGCGTCTGCCGATCTGATGGAGCGCTGCATCTTCTGATTTACAGGAGGTTTTGGCTCCTGTAGATTGCTGAGATCGAATTTGCGCCCTGGGCGGTTGTGGAGAGCCCCTGGTCTGCGCGAGCTTCCGTGGACCTGGTTGCTCGAATCCACCCCGTCGCTCAGCGGACCCACAAGACGTGCCGGCCGCCGAGCTTTTCATTCCCCTGGAAGCGCTTCGCGCGCCAGGAGGAATCGCGGCGCTCGCTTCGTTCGTAACCTGTCCTTCAGCGCGCGCCTTCAATCAATGACTGCAAATGGGTGGGATCGTGAGCTCGGAGACGATCGTCTTCTTCCTGGCTGGGGTTGGGCTCCTCATTGCAGGAGCCGAGATGCTCGTGCGGGGCGCCTCGCGTCTTGCCGCCGCGATGGGGATATCTCCGC
>JALOOX010000020.1 GCA_025454175.1 Syntrophobacteraceae bacterium
GTGGAATTGGTCCACATGAGGAGGCGGTTGTTCCTAGCCATAATGGATGCCTATGTCATCCATATCAGTACTGCCGGGCGCAAGTCCTTAACCGCTTGCTGGCTCCCAAGCTCGAGCTTGGGAGCCGGCCGATCCGGATGATCATTTCCGCCTGGGCGCACTAGAGCTTTTCACCCGTCAAGTCATGGCAGATGAAGCGATATTCTGGCGGTTTTATTGAGCTAATGGCTAACAGCTAAAAGCTAGTCGCTCGATTTGGGTGTCAGGAAGTCCTTTCCCACCGGCTGCCGCATGGCGTGTCCAGAAGGCGAATCCCCCGCTGCCGAAGATCTTCCCGCAATCGGTCCGCCAGTTCCCAGTCTTTTGCGGCCCTGGCCGCCTCGCGTTTTTCCACGAGCGACTGTTCTTCCTCAGTGAGGCCTTTGAGATCCAGGTCGAAGACCCCGAGAATCAGGTTGAGCTTCTCCAGGGACTCCAGGATTTGAGATCTTTGGGACTCGTCGAATCGTGCGCCGTCCAGGACGGGATGCACCTGGCGAATGAATCGATAGAGTGCCGCCAGGGCTCTGGGCATGTTCAGGTCGTCTGCCAGAGCATCGAAGAAGCTCTGCTCGAGGGCGAAGATCATCTCGGGAATCGACTTGTTCTCAATACCGGAGCAGCGCGTGTGCAGCACTCGGCCAACGAATTCCACGAGACGGCGATAACCTCGAGCACCATTCTGAATGTCCTTGCGGCGGATGTGAATCGGCTTGCGATAATGAGTGAAGAGCAGCCAGAACCGAATCTCCCGATACGAGAAACCGGCTCCGACCAGGTCGCGAACCGGTGTCATTTCATCCAGATCGTTGGACGCCTTCTCCTCCTTTCCGGACCAGACCCGTTCGCAGAGCATCCAGATGTTGGCCAGGGGCTTCCCCGTCAGGTGCTCTCCGATCTCCTTCATGTTCTCCAGATGAGGGAAGAGGAAATCGACGCTGCTCACGTGAATGTCAAAGGGCGACCCCAGATGGTGGATGGCAACGGACGCAGCGGCAATGTGCCGGGTGGGAATGACGTTTCCCCAATCGGTCTTCAGGCACATCCCGTGCTTGAGCTCGGCCAGGGTGGCGCGCTTGAGAAGAGTGAAGTCCCTTGGGTTCAGCTTTTCATATGCATCGAGGTCAACGGTCGTCCCCAGACGGATCTTTTTGAGATCCACGTGGGAGAGACTGCCGTAGGTCTTGCTCTTTGAGAGATCGCAGTAAACCGAGCGCAGTTTTTCGTAGGCCACGCCCTTGTTGATGAGGACCCTCGTGTTGTTTTCAATGATATCGAGATGCTCGGTGATGCGCGGATAACGGTAGGCCCGCCGCAGCCCCAGCCGATCCAGCTCCTCGAGGATCAGATCCATCTGCCTCTGAGTGTACGCCTGCAGGTCCAGACCGGCGGCCAGGGCCCCCTGAATGGTTCGGCTCTCCATGTCGGCCACCAGCACCACCTGGCTCACGGAAAACCCCTTGTACTCCATGAACCGCGAGAGGAGATCCGCCAGCAGGAAACGCCTGCACTCCTGGATCGTGAGGGATTGATCCAGGGGAGGCCCGGTCACGAAAACGCGGACCTTTCCTTCCTGGATCGGCTTGAGCTCCACTTTCGATCGCCGGAGCATGTCGAAGAAGCTGAAGTCCGGCTCCAGCATCGTTGTGAACAGGTTGGTGCTCAGGTAGCGATCGCCCCCATCGGGCAGAACGGTCACCACGATCCCATCCCTCAGCTCGGCGGCCACCTGGACCGCCGCGGCCATGGCGGCTCCGGAGCTCATGCCCGCAAAGATGCCCTCCTCTCGGGCCAGTCGGCGAGCCATCTCGAAGGCATCCTCGTCACGCACGTGAACCACTCGATCCAGGGCATAGCGATCGAAAATACCCGGCACGTAGGACTCCTTCATGTTCTTGAGCCCCTGGATTTTGTGGCCCGAATAGGGCTCGACCGCAATGACCTGAATGGCCGGGCTCCGTTCCTTCATGGCCCGGAGAATGCCCATGGCGGTGCCGGAGGTGCCCAGCGTCACCACGATGGCATTCACCTTTCCATCGGTTTGCTCGAAGATCTCGGGACCCGTGCCGAACTGATGGGCCGCCGGGTTGGCCGGGTTGTTGAACTGGTCGGGCATGAAGTACCGATCGGGGTCCTCCCGCACCAGGCGGTACACCTCTTCAATGGCCCCGTCGGTTCCGAGGCTCCCCGGCGTGAGGAGCAGTTCGGCTCCGAGAGCTTTCAATATCTTCTGACGCTCGAGACTGGCGGTCTCGGGCATGGCCAGCATGAGCCGGTAACCCTTGACGGCCGCCACCACGGCCAGGCCGATCCCAGTGTTTCCGCTCGTGGCCTCGATAATGATCCGTCCATGCGTGAGCGATCCATCGCGCTCCGCCCTTTCGATCATGAACAGGGCCGGCCGGTCCTTGATGGAGCCTCCCGGATTCCTGGCTTCCCATTTGGCGTAAAGCGTCACATTGGGGTTCTTGTTGAGCCGGTTGATCTGGATGAGGGGGGTATTTCCGATGCACTCCAGGATATTAGAGAAGACATTCTTCATGATGAGGGGATTTCCCGCCTGTGAGAATGGTCTCCCAGGGGGTGTCCCCCGGGTTGAAGCTCCTGAGTCCGGCATTTCCCGCCCATTGAGCCATACGAGACGGAAAACCCGAATAGTCACTATAGAGAGTCTCTTTTACCTTTGTCAAAGTGTTTCATGAATGATTTCTCAGCTTTGATTTGACGGTTCAATCCCCAGGGGGTATAAGCTTTTCCCTGGCTTCCTTTGAAGCCGTCGAATCTGACAGGCCAATGGAGTCGCCTTTCAACCCATTTCGCCCGAGCTCACCGCCCGTTGGAACCGATTGGACCAGCCGTTCTCGGGCTTTTTTCCCCGTGAGGAAAGCAGCAGCCTGGCGCAAGGGAGGGAGATCTCGTGAAGATTGGAATCATGGGTACTGGAGGAATCGGAGGCTATTTCGGCGGTCTGCTGGCTCGGGGGGGATTTGACATTCATTTCGTGGCGCGGGGCAAGCACCGCCAGGCCATTCTGGAGGACGGACTCCAGATCGTCTCCAGCCAGGGCAGTTTTCAAGTCATGATCCATGTGACCTCGGAGCCTCACGAGATCGGCCCCGTCGACCTGCTCCTCTTCTGCGTCAAGTCCTACGACACGGAAAGCGTGGCTCGTTTCGCAGCCCCCATGATCGAGCAAAACACGGTTGTGCTGACGCTCCAGAACGGCATCGACAATGCCGAAAAACTGACCCGGGAGTACGGCGAGGAGCGGATCATGGCGGGCACGGCATTCGTCGAAGCCTCCATTGCCGCTCCGGGCGTCGTCGCCCACAGCGGCAAGGCCGGAAGGATGGTCTTCGGCGAGCTTTCGGGGAAGAGAACCGCGAGGGCGGAAGCGATTCTCGACGTGCTCACGCGCGCCGGGATCGAGGCGGAGCTCAGCGACGACGTGCACCAGGTGCTCTGGTCCAAGTTCCTGTTCATCTGCGGAGTCCACGGTGTGAGCACGCTGTCTCGCGCGTCCCTTGGCCTGGTTCTCTCGTGCCCCGAAACCAGAGACCTGGTTATCGGAGTGATGCAGGAGATCGAAATCCTGGCGAGGGCCCGGGGGGTCAACCTGCCCGATCGAGTGGTTCCCGATGCAATGCAGTTGGCGGAATCCTACAACAAGAGCTTCAAGTGCTCCATGCTCAGGGATCTGGAGTGGCGCAGACCCATGGAGATCGAGGCCCTGAACGGCATGGTGGTGAAGCTCGGCAGACAGCATGGCGTCGAAACGCCTCTGAACCAGGCCTTGTATGCCTGTCTCAAGCTGGAAAACGAAAAGATCAGAAACCCTTTCTGGGCTATCCAGCTGGACGATTCAGCCTGATCTTTCCAATCCCGGCGCCAAAAGAGAAGCCCCAGGGGAATGCACCGCCGGGGCCAATGCTGTTGAATTAAGCCGTGAGATCGGGCGGGCTTCATGCCCGCCCGGAATCCCTCCTGTAACCGCTAATTCAACAACATTGACCGCCGGGACTGCCCGGAACCGACGGACAGATCTCGATTTCCGCTCGGGGAGAGATTCCAGGGGGAGTAACGTGGGCTACCGGTTCTGTCCGCATTGTGGAGACGCCCTGGTCATCAGGCCGGGCTCATCCATCACCCGTCCCTACTGCCCCAGATGCAGCAAGGTCTTCTATCGAAATCCCACGGTCGGCGTGGCGGTCATCATCGTGGAAAGCGACGAGCTGCTCCTCGTCCGGCGGCTCGGCTCCCACGAGGGTCAGTGGTGCATCCCCTGTGGCCATCTGGAATGGGACGAGGAAGTCCGGGAGGCCGCTCAGCGGGAGCTCAAGGAGGAAACCGGGCTCCTGGCCAGGCTGGGTCCCGTTTTCGCCGTGCACTCCAACTTTCACGATCCCGAGCACCAGACGGTTGGGGTCTGGTTCCTGGGAAAGCGATTGGACGGGCACCTCAAGGCGGGAACGGATGCGAGCGAGGTCCGGTTCTTTCCCCTCGGCCGACTGCCGGAGCCAATGGCCTTCCCGACGGATCGGCTGGTGTGCGATAAGCTGGAGCGCTGTCTGCGCAGCGGGGTCTATGATCTCCTCCTCGGATCACGTTTCACGGAGGAATGGTCGACACCTCCCGGCAGAGCCTGTTTGCCCGGGTAGCCGGATCAGGGTTTTCGTTTAAGGACGAAGACCTGCTTGACCGGCAACGCCCCGATCACTTCATCGACGTCCGCCAGCTTCTCCGGGTGTGCCTCCAGCTCCTCCCAGGAAGGCATGAGCACGGTCTCGCCGCTCCTGGTGACCAGGATCGGCACGGTCTTCCGGGAAGGCTTCTTCCCTTCGTAAATGGGCTGATCCGAATCTTCGGGCTTCACCAGTCGACATTCGACGGAGAAGGATTCGACCACGTCATACAGGACAGACCGGGTATACTCCGACATGGAGAAGGGTTTCAGCCTTCCGTCTTCCAGCAGGAATATCCTTTGGGCTGTCCCTTCGCCCGCCAGTTCGCCCTCATCAAAAGGTTTTTCCATCTCGCTCATGCGGGGTTTTTCCTCGGAGAATCGTGCCGCAGCCTCTTTTCGTTTCATGACATAGCGCTCCTTGAATCGTCCTGTCCTTTTCAGTTTCTTGACGAGGGGAGATGATCGGGCCTCCCGCTGAAGCTCGGGGTAACAGCCGTCATGACAGACCAGGCACCCGGACAGTGGAATGCGGCGCTCCGCTCTTTTACACCAGACAAAGTCCTTCATGGATTTGGCCGCATGCTCCGGCTCTCCTGCCGCGGAAAGGATTGCCCGCCGGGCAATTCTGTCGAATCAGGCTCGTCGTTCTTCGTGAAGGTGGCCCCCATGGGCCAGGCCGAGAATACCCCCTGCGGATCCCCCTTTCATGGGCACGTCCGTCCGCGGAGGAAGCAGCCTGTAGCCCCCGGCTGTCAAGAGCATCGCCCTCCCATGGTCTTGATGCTCGAGGTGAAGACCTGACGCGCAATCTATCATAAAGTCCTGCACATCAAAAGCCGGGGCATCGATCCGACGGGCTTCCCTCCCTGAACCGGCTTGGCCTTCAATGGGCTTCATTCACGGCCACGCTTCTGTTAAGGTGAAGAACATTCCGCATGACAATGAAGCGCCGCGCCCCGGAAGCCGTGGCCCTCCCGGGATCGAGTGCTGTTTCCGAAACACCTGCGCCGGAGGCCAGCCAAGCCTCACCGTCGTTAGATGGCCGTTGAGCCACCCGCAAGCGGGAGCTCCGGCTCGAAGGAGAATGCATGAAAAGACATGTGCTGCTGACCGTGAGCGAAGATCTGAGTGCTCTGTATGGGGTTCGCTTCACAGCCTCTTTTGTTCAAAACAAGGACATGATGGAGATCACGCTGCTTTACGTCGCTCAGGGTCCCGAGGGATCGAAGTCGGCCACCTGCCCCCTGCCCGCCGACGCGGAATCGGGTCTCTCCGAAAATCAGTGCGCCAGGGGCCAGGCCGCGCTGGACACAGCCCGGCATCTTCTGCTCGACAAGGGGTTCGGGGAGGAGAGCATTCGAACGAAATTGCTGAACAAGCGCTTCGGCACCGTCAGGGACATCGCCCGGGAGGCCAAGGCGGGACTCTATGATGCCGTGGTCTTCGGGCGCAGGGGGTACATCCTCTTCGAGAAGACCCTCGCGACCAGCGTCAGCAGGGAGATGATGGAGCACCGGATCAATTTCCCCATCTGGATCTGCAGGATGCCCGAGGAGAATCGAAAGGGCGTGCTGGTCTGCGTGGACGATTCGGAGCCCAGCATGAGAATCGCGGACCATGTCGGCTTCATGCTGCAAAAGGAGGAGCAGCATCCCATAACGCTGATGCACGCCTCGGCGGGCAGGCGGGATGAGGCGGATGCCGCCATCCAGAAGGCTGAGCAGCATTTGAAAGCCAATGGCATCGAGGACCGCCGCATACGTCGACTGGTGATCCCCAGCAGTCGCGTGGTGAATGTCATCCTGGACGAACTGGAGAGCGGGCGTTACGCGGTCGTGGCCGTGGGGCGGGGAGGCTCGGAATCTCGAGGTATTCTTGATAAATGGCTCATGGGATCGGTGAGCATGAAGCTGCTGGAGACTCTGGACAAGGCGGTCCTCTGGGTCAGCAAATGAAGTTGTGCCCGGAGCTTCGACGGCATTCATGCAAGTACATGGAATCATTGCTTGACAGCGTTGCCGGCTTGCGCTAAAGGTGGGCAAGGAGTTTCATCAGGGGTTAGGCTCGTTGTTTTGAGCTTCCGACACCTTTGCAGGTCGCTTTTACGACTTTGCGGAGCGATGATCAAGGGTATTCTCAAAATGGCGCGCCGGGGAGAACGCATTAGTAACAGCAGGGAAGAAAGGAATTGGGAAATGCCCGAGGGCCGAGTCAAGTGGTTCAACGACAAGAAAGGCTATGGTTTCATCGAAACCAAGGACCAAGGTGATGTATTCGTCCACTACAGCGCCATCGTCAGTGAGGGAGGGGGCTTCCGGTCACTGAGCGAAGGAGAACAGGTGAGCTTCGAAGTCGAGCGTGGACCTAAAGGCCCTCAAGCTGTCAAGGTCAAAAAAGTGTGACCCGGGGACATCCTAACCCTTGGCGGGGCAAAACCGCTGAGAGCTGACTCGGAGCCAGGGTGATCCTCTGGCTCTTTTGCTGTCTCGCGCTCCCTCCCCCCTTTCCTCCACCATCGCAATCCCGCATCCCCCCATCCTCTTGACTCGTCTCCGACACCCCGATAGGGCATCGAGCACGATGGTATCCCTCCCTGGCGGTCTTCAATCGTCCGGTGGGACAACTCGCCGTATTGATCCTGAACCCGTTTTGCAATAATATGAGCGGACTGGTCACGCTGGGGCGGGCCTCCTGTGGAACCGCCGTCCCGCCCTCACCTTCTCTGGTCTCTTCTGGGTCCACGTTCAGCCACGGGGGAGTCGAATGGTCGTCACTGATGAGCTCCTGGTGAAGACGTGCAAGAACATGATCAAGACCATTTTGTTTTGCCTCGAGGGCACCACCAAGGGCACCATCTATAGAATCGGTCCTTCTCCGGATCTTCTGGCCATTCGCGTCACATCCGGAATCCGGGTGGAAGGAACGGACGAGATTCGATGGGGTCTGCCTTCCAATTCGGACTACAATTATCCGGGCAAGAGCTGGGAGCAGTACAAGGACAAGCCGGGGCGCGTGCTGGAGGCCATGGGCTGGTGCGTCGAGAAGCAGAAGAGCTGGACCGCTGACAATCCCTACGAGGACGTTCGCAGTGTAGGAAAGCAGCTGCGGGGCGAAATCGAGGATTTCCACCACATGGAGCCCGTCCTGGTGCGCAAGACGGATCTCTACGGAGAAAGCGCGAGCTCCATCGATTATCCCCACGACTGGCAGGGGCATTCCATTTGGCAGGATACGGACTACGTCGTGGCGGCAGTCATCAAGATCCACTTCCTTCCGCACACCATCAAGCGGGATGACCGATCGACCCTGGTCATTCGAGAGCTGTCGAGAAGCCTGGGCACCGAGCTTCTCACCCTCCATTTTCGCGAGCATCTCTATCGCGCCCAGAAGGATTTTGCGCGCCAGCGACTTCACAGTTGCGAAATCCTGGCTCATGAGCTGAGAAATGCCTTCATCAAGTTCGGGTTCATCTTTTCCGCCGTCAATGCCCTGGTCGGGGTCCTGAGGGAGGAGTGGGAGGCACGGATTCGCGAAGCCGTTCCCGACCTGGAGTGGAAGGACGCCATCCTGGGAAGGCTCAATCTGCTCCTGCGGGGCAGAATGGCCGCGCCTGATCTCAGCAGCGGCTGCCAGGCCACGGCCAGGGCGCTCATGGCGGACCAGGAAGAGCTGGCCGCCGTTTCCATCCTTCCCGGCCAGGCCGAGCAATGGATCCGCAATAAGATCCAGCCCAAATGGCGCCGGCTCATGGGCGATTGTCCCCTGTGGGAGCAGGATCGAATGGAGATCGAGTCGCTGATCGAGCGTTCGTTCCAGGCGATTCGCCTCGGCATGAACAAGGAGCTCATCGCAAGGCTGACCGATATACCGGAGGAAATCAGGGAGCAGTGGCCGCGCCTGGTTTACTCTCATTTCACGGGGGATCAGGCCCCCCTTCTGGCTGACCTCATCCGGCTGCTCAATCACCCTGAAATGCAGCTGCGCCACAAGCATCAGTATGCCAAGGCGTTTCGTTCCTTCAAGGCGCTGGCGGAAGTGGTGCCCGAGGTCGAGGAGCGGGCCAACCGCATCATCCTTTCCCTGCGGTACGGCCACCCGAACGAGGCCCAGACGGCTCAGCTCCTCGAGGCTCTGCCGATCACCGAGGAGAGTGCCGAGCGGATCAAGCGCGACGGCGAATCCCTGGCACTTTCCGAGTAGCTTGCTCCATATGCGGGAGAGGGTGCTCCAATGGCGGCAGTCTCACAGGACGGTGGCATCAACGAAGCTCTAAAGGCCGCGGAGACCCAGGGCATCAGTCTCGAGCGCATCCGTGAAGCGGCCGGAGTGCTCCAGGACAAGGTGATCCGCACTCCGCTGGTGCATTCGCCGACCTTCAGTAGATTGTCGGGGGCACAGGTTTTTCTCAAGCTGGAGAACCTTCAGAAGACCGGCTCCTTCAAGCTTCGTGGAGCTTCCTACAAGCTGGCGGTCCGTCGGTCGGAAATCGGCCCCGCGGGGGTCGTCGCGGCATCGGCCGGCAACCACGCCCAGGGAGTGGCCCTGGCTGCGCGGAGGGCCGGCCTTCCCGCCGTCATCGTCATGCCGGAGTGGGCTTCCATCACCAAGCAGAAAGCGACGGAGGGCTATGGGGGGCAGGTCCTCCTGGAGGGCCACTCCATCGGGGAAAGCATCGAGAAAGCCCGACAACTGGCCTCGGAGGGCAGGTCTTTCATCCATCCCTTCGACGACCCCGACATCATCAGCGGGCAGGGGACCATCGGACTGGAGATCCTCGAGGATCTTCCGGAGCCCGATGCCGTCGTGGTCCCCATCGGCGGAGGAGGACTCATTTCCGGAATCGCCGTGGCAGTCAAGTCATTGAGCCCCCGCACGCAGGTCATCGGAGTCCAGGCTGAGGCATGCCCTTCGGCGTTCGCGGCCCGAAATGCCGGCGCGGCGCTCAACGTCGAGGCCCGCCGGTCCATTGCGGATGGGATTGTGGTGAAACAGGTGGGCGGGCTCAACTTCCCGATCCTGAATCGGCTTGTTGACGACGTGCGGCTCGTGAATGAAGACGAAATCGCGGACGCCCTCCTGATGCTGCTCGAGCGCAAGAGGATCCTTGCCGAGGGCGCGGCGGCGGTCGGCGTGGCCGCGCTGCTCCAATCCAGGCTCTGCATTCCTTCGGCCGCCCGAATCGCCGTGGTGATCAGCGGTGGAAACGTGGACATCCCCCTTTTGGACCGCATCATCAAACAGGGCCTGTTCAGGAAGGGGCGGATCATGCGCTTCATTATCTGCCTGGACGACGTGCCGGGGACCCTCAGCCGGCTGCTGGGGCTCATTGCGGATCTTAAGGCCAACGTGCTGCACATCCACCACGACCGCGGCAGCGGAGATCTCCCGATTCAGCTGAGTCGTGTGGAGCTCGAAATCGAAACGCGGGGTCCCGAGCACATCGGCGAAATCGCGGACAAGCTCAGGGAGAAAGGGTACTTCATCCAGTCCCCTCTCCGATCATCCTCCATCTCGACTGCCCCGGCCGGACCCGAGATGAAAGGGACGGATCGAGGCACCTGAAGCCGGCTTATGACGATCACTTTGCCCTCGGGTTTTCGAATTGTCGTGGACCCCGTGCTTCCGTGGGAGACTGGTGATCGGGATCTCATGATCCATTGCCGGGGGGCCTTCGGCCCGAGCCATGTGACCACGAGGCTCTGCCTTCGGCTGATGGACCGTCATCGAGATCGCTTCGAAAATGAGCCCGTCCTGGACGTCGGCTGCGGCACCGGCATTCTCGCTCTCGCCGCCGCCCGCATGGGAGCGGTTTCCTGCACCGGCCTCGACATCTGCCGGCGGTCGGTGCTGACGGCATGGCGCAATGCGGAGCGCAACGGCCTGCAACTGCGGACGCACTGGGTCCAGGGTTCCGCGGAATCCATCCGGGGGCGTTTCGGCTGGGTCCTGGCTAATCTGCCCTTTCCCGTCCTCCAGGATTTGATGGACGACCTGCTGCGAACGGTGACGACGAGGGGAAGGCTTCTCCTCTCGGGCTTTCACGACATCGACTGGCATCCTCTGGCGAGCAGGTTGGAGGAGGCGGGTATGGTGATCCTGGAGAGTCTTTCCGGCGACCTTTCCTTCGCCGCCGAGCCGCCCAGCGGCAGCTACACCTGGATGGCCCTGGTGGCCGAGAGGACCTGAGAGCCCCCTGCCGCGGGGATGGCTCCTTCCATGGACAACCCGCCGTGAGTGGTTAGTTTTCTTGTGCCTGGATGCATGGTTGGATGGGCGGTTGATTTTTCTTGTGATATCCATATGAACGAAGCACTGGCGTTGGTATTCAATGGCCGGATGACAGCCAACGACTGGAGGGCATGACCGAGCATGTTCAAGCATATACTGGTTCCCACGGACCTCACCGACCGCAGCACCCACGCGCTGGAAGTGGCCGTCGGCATTGCATCGCTGGGTGAATGCCGGGTCACTCTTCTGCATGTCATCGAAACCATCGAGGATTCTGAAAGTGAGCAGTTCGAGGATTTCTACCGGAAGCTCGAGCGGCGCGCCGAGCGCATCATGGATCGGATGTCCCAGCAGTTCAGGTCCGAGACTTTCACGATACTGACGGAGATCACCTTTGGAAAGCGGGTCAGGGAAATCGTTCATTTCGCCCATGACCGGGAGATCGACCTCATCATCCTGACCTCCCATGCCGTGAGCGCGGAAGGCTCCACACAGGGGTGGGGGACCATCAGCTACAAGGTCGGCATCCTTTCTCACTGCCCGGTGATGCTGGTGAAGAAATGAATCCGGCACCGTCGACGCCCACACGAGATGAGCCATGATCCCGATACGCGACGCCAATCCGTCCTCCCAAGCCCCCATCGTCAATTACATCGTGATTGGCCTCTGCATATCGGTCTTTCTTTATGAGCTTGCCCTGGGGAGGCTGGTCGACCGATTCGTCTTCTCCTACGGGCTGGTTCCGGCCCGGTACACGCGATGGGAGATCGCCGCCCACTTCGATTGGGTGGAGCAGATCATTCCGTTTTTCAGCTACATGTTCCTGCACGGTGGCTGGCTGCATCTCATCGGGAACATGTGGACCTTGTACATTTTCGGGGACAATATCGAAAGCGAGCTGGGGCATTTCCGCTACGCCCTGTTCTACCTGGCCAGTGGTGTTGCCGCGGCCATGATTCAGCTGATGACGAACCTGAGCTCAACCATCCCGACCATCGGGGCCAGCGGTGCCGTGGCGGGGGTCATGGGGGCCTATTTCGTGCTCTACCCCCGTGCGCGGATTCTTGCCTTCGTGCCCATTTTCTTCTTCTTCACGCTCGTGGAGATTCCCGCTTATGTTTTTCTCGGGTTCTGGTTCCTGCTCCAGTTCTTCAGCGGGACCTTGTCGCTCCTGGGTGACGCAAGGCAGGTGGCGGGAATCGCCTGGTGGGCGCATATCGGTGGCTTCGTCGGAGGAATCCTGCTGCTGAAGCTGTTCAAGCCCGGGCAACGTTTGCCGCGCCTGCGGCGCCACCACTGAAGTCAATCCCACGGGGCTCATGAATTCAGATGAGGATGGGGGCATGCAGATGGACGCACCCTTGTTCGCCGCTTTGACCGGCAACGGGTCCAGGGCTTTTCGCTCACATAACCCCCAGGCCTTGAATCCCCGCAGCTCGACCCCGCATCTGATTCTTCGCTGATTCCGCGTGCAAAAGAGAACTTCAAGCTTATTTTGGTTTGTGAGGCGATCCGCATGTGATCGAGGATCGCCCGCCTCCGGGCAGTGAACGAAGGAGAATCCGGGATGAACAGAATTTGGATGGTGCTCCTTTTCTCCATCGCGAGTCTGGGTCTTTGGACGATGTTCAACCATTCCCATGGCAACCAGCATGAGAAGGATATCAGAATGGCGCAAACGGACAGCGGTCTTCGCAAGGCGACTTTTGCGGGCGGGTGCTTCTGGTGTATTGAAGCCGACTTCGAGAAGCTCGACGGGGTCGTGGAGGTGATCTCCGGCTACACGGGGGGGCACTCCGAAAATCCCACCTATGAGCAGGTCTCCGCCGGCAGGACGGAGCATGCCGAAGCAGTGCAGGTGGTTTTCGACCCGGCCAGGGTTTCTTACGGTCAATTGCTCGATTTCTTCTGGAGGCACGTGGACCCGACGGATGGCGGCGGCCAGTTCGTGGATCGGGGCACCCATTATCGGCCGGCCATTTTCTACCACGACGAAGAGCAGAAGCGGATGGCGGAAGAGTCGAAGCTGGCCCTGGAGCGGTCGGGGCGGTTCAGCAGGCCCATCATGGCCCAGATCGTGAAATTGACGACATTTTATCCCGCCGAGGACTACCACCAGGACTTCCATAAGAAGAGTCCCGACCGGTATAATCAGTATCGGCGCAACTCCGGTCGCGATCAGTTCCTCCAGAAGACCTGGCCTGCCTCCCGAGGCCGGCCCGCCGCCGGCGACGAGAACAGGAAATATGTCAGGCCGGACGACGGGACGCTGCTCAGCACACTGACCCCCCTGCAATATGAGGTCACCCAGCGCGAAGGCACCGAGCCTCCGTTCCGGAATGAATTCTGGGACAACAAGAGGGAGGGCATTTACGTGGACATTGTGTCGGGCGAGCCTCTTTTCAGCTCCCGCGACAAGTTCGACTCCGGGACCGGCTGGCCCAGCTTCACTCGACCGCTTGAGCCCGACCACATCGTCCAGCGCGAAGACCGAAGGCTCTTCATGACCCGGACGGAGGTCCGCAGCCGGCACGGAGAGTCGCACCTCGGGCATGTCTTCCCCGACGGCCCTCCACCCACGGGCCTGCGCTACTGCATCAACTCCGCGTCCCTTCGGTTCATTCCCAAGGAGTCCCTCGAGCAGGAGGGATACGGCGAATACCGCAAGCTTTTCGGCGGCGACTGATGGTTGAAAATTCCGCAGGGGCTCGTGAACTGGTAAGATTCCAGGTTATCGAGATATCATTGGCATCCATCTCTGAAACTCATCGCATGCCGGAGTACGGGCCTTCTTGATTCTGGCCCGTACCCCGTATGATCAATCAAAATCGAGTCATTCACCCCTTATCGGCACAAACCTGATTTCTAACGGCACATATCTTGCCTCGGCAACGATCAGGCTGGCGGCAGACTGCTGCAAAACCGGTCCACATCGGTCGGCTTCAACGGGCTTCAGGGGTTGGCCGACCGATGGTGCTGCTCGTGGTCCATCCATACGGATAACCTCGGAGAAAGCTGAGCATGACGGCACCGTTGCCCCTTCATTCACAGGAATTGGTCCACGAGACATCTCGATCCCCGGCGGAGCCGTCGGCACAGAAACCGGTGGCAGATACGGGAGCGGCCATCGCCCGCGTCCTTGTTCAGGGCGGACACGTCACCGAGGACCAGATCCGTTATGCCAGGCGGGTTCAATCCAAGCTGCCGACGCCGAAGACCCTGACCTCCGTTCTCAAGGAGCTTGGCATCATCAGCGCCAAACAGCTCCGGGAAGTTCTCATTGCCAATCGCCTGGAGGTGCGGATCGGCGATTTGCTGGTGGAGCTCGGACACATCGGTCTCGACGATCTCGCCACGGCCATCCGCATCCAGAAGGAATCCCAGGGGGCCAAGAAACTGGGTGAAGTGCTGGTGGAGAGCCAGTTCATCACGGAGCAGAAGCTCCTCGAGGTGCTCTCCTATCAGCTGGGGTTCGAGCTCTTCGATCCCTCGCCCGCCGACATCGATCGCGAGCTCTTTCACAAGGCTCCCCCCCACTGGTACGTCCAGCACAGGTTCGTCCCCGTCAAAAGATCGACGGAAGGCATCCTGGTGGCTTTCGCGGATCCGCTCAATACTGAAAACCGCGATGCCGCCGCCAAGGTATTCGGCGAAGGCGTCCTGGCCGGCATCTGCTCCCAGGGAGCCATCAATGAGCTGATCTCCGCCTTCGGCCGCATGCAGGCGAGGATCGGGGCCGAAGGGCCCGATGAGCAGACCGTCACGGGCATCGTGAATTCCATCATCGAAGAGGCGATGAAAACGGGCGCCAGCGACATCCACATCGAGCCCATGCGGGACAGACTTCGCGTTCGATTCCGGTCCGACGGGGTGCTCCTGCACCACAAGGATCTCGGCTCCGACCTCACCGCCGCCTTGACGAGCCGGATCAAGATCCTGGCCAAGGCCGACATCGCCGACAAGCGACGGCACCAGGGAGGCCGCTTATTCTTCGAGGACCGATGGAGCGGATCGACCCTGGATCTTCGAGCTTCCTTCTACGTGACCGTGTGGGGGGAGAAAACGGTTCTGAGGCTTCTGAACAAGAAGAGTCACGTACTCAATCTCGAGGAGATCGGGATGCTCCCGAAGGTCCTGGAGCGCTTTCGCGAGGAAGCCCTGGACATCCCGAGCGGCGTGATCCTGATCACCGGCCCCACAGGCTCCGGAAAGACCACGACACTCTACGGCTGCGTCAGTTATTTGAACACCCTCGACACCAGCATCCTGACGGCTGAAGACCCGGCGGAGTACCTCATCGACGGCATCTCCCAGTGCTCCCTCGACCCGAAGATCGGCCTCACCTACGAGGAAACCCTGCGCCACATGGTCCGGCAGGACCCGGACATCATCGTGGTGGGAGAAATCCGGGACCGCTTTTCGGCAGACACCTGCATCCAGGCCGCCCTCACCGGCCACAAGGTCATGACGACCTTCCACACCGAAGACAGCATCGGGGGGCTCATCCGCCTCCTCAACATGGATATCGAGGCCTTCATGATCTCGTCGACGGTGGTCTGCGTCCTGGCCCAGCGGCTCGTGCGACGCGTGTGCCCACAATGTGCCGAGCCCTACCTTCCGAGGCCCGCGGAGCTGCTCCGCATCGGATACGGCGTGCACGACCTCAACGGCGCTTCGCTCATGGCGGGACGGGGATGCTCCCAATGCAGCTACACGGGCTACAAGGGACGCGTGGGCATCTTCGAGCTCCTCGTCCTCAACGAGATCGTCAAGGACGGGCTTCTCAACAAGAAGACCTCCTACGAAATCCGAAAGCTCAGCGTCGAGACCTCGGGGATGGTCACCCTCCTCGAGGATGGAATCGCCAAGGCCGCCATGGGCGAGACCACCATCAACGAGGTTCTGAGGCATGTTCCCCGCACCGGCGCCCCTCGGCCCATCAACGAAATCAGACGTTCATTGGGAATTTGACCATGAGTGACGACCCAAGATCCCTCATCGACCTCATCAAGGAGCACCTGGCCACGACCAAGACCCAGCTGTGGGTCAACCCGGGCATCGCTCTTGAAATCCAGCAGTTGTTGCAAAATCCCGGCTTCAGCATCGAGCAGGTGGCCGGATTGATCCTCAGGGATCAGACATTGTCCGGCCAAATCCTCAGGGTGGCCAACTCCACCTTCTTTTCAGGACTCAAGAAAGTCGGCACCATCCGCGACGCCATCGTTCGCATGGGAGCCAGGCAGATCCTGAATTGCGTGATGGTCGTCACCCAGAAGAATCTCTACCAGTCGAGCAACGACGAGATCAGCCGTCAGCTGGCCGTACTCTGGCAGCATGCCCTCGGCTGTGCCGTGGGAACCAGGTGGCTGACCGAGAGGATCGGGTATCGGGAACTGAGCCAGGAAGGATTCCTTGCCGGTCTGCTCCACGACATCGGCAAGCTTTTTCTGCTCAATGTCCTGGATCACCTGCATCGAGAGGGAAAGCTCCACACGGACCTCTCCGGAGCGCTGATTCGGGAGATCCTGGCCAGCCTCCACGCGGAATACGGCTCTCGATTGCTCACGCAATGGAACCTTCCCGAGACCTATATCCAGGTGGCGCGGGACCACCATTCCGAGACGCTCGATTCCGCCAACACCCTGCTGCTTGCCCTTCGCATCGCCAACCAGACCTGCAGAAAAATCGGCCTCGGCATTGACCAGGACCCGTCCCTGGTCCTGGCCGTCACTCCCGAGGTGCATGCCCTGGGAGTGAAGGAGATCACGCTGGCCGAGCTCGAAATCGTCATCGAGGACGCCGCAGTCGCGGCTGTTTGAAAGAGTTCTCCGACCCACCAATCACGTCGGGCTCCGCTTCGCCTCAATGATCGCCTCCCACCCTGCCCTGGAAGGCCTCCGGGGATTCCGCATCCCGACGCGTTCGAGCAAAATGAGGGGCGGTCACTCCCATGGAGACATAAACGCTGGTGAAGGCCTCAACCCCAAACGCGGCGGGCAGGACCCATTCCGCTGGAACAAAAAGGAGCCCGCCTCCAAAGGGGATGGGAGCAGTCGGCACCAGGATGGCGCGATACGATCGTCCGTTGAGCTCCACCAGCTCGTCAGAGGGCATCAGCGCCAGCACGGCGGTGCCTCCGTGTCCGCCAAAGAAGCACCAGACCGGGCTCATGTTCTTGATGTCCTTACCCTCCTGCCTGTCAAAAATGGAAATGAAGCGGTGGGACAGGTCGTAAAGACTCCCAATGAACGGCACCTTGCGAAAAACCCGGTCTCCCATGGCCTGGAGCCTGCTCTTCATGCCTGACTGCACCAGCACGCCAAAGACGAAGATGCACAGGATCACGACCAGGAAGCCGAGAAAATAGGCGCCGGCCTCGTCCATGGCGAAAGCCAGGCCGATGGAGACCAGCAGCTGGCCCATGGAGCTGCCCGGCCCGACCAGGGTGTGCACCAGGCTTCCCACCCAGATCACGGCCGCCACGGTCAGGGCCAAAGGAAGCAGGGCCAGGAGCCCCGCCAGGAAGGTCTGCAAAGGATTGCGAAAGAGACTGCTCATGGAAACCCTTTCAAAAGCGGATGCTGCTGTCCAGTGACCCCTGCCTCCGTTCCTGCCCCGCACCTCGCCGCGGAAACATTCAAAAGGCAAGGGTCTTGAGCATCGAAGAAGCGGATGTCGTCGGCGGCAAGACGAGCCCACGGGGCCGATGTCGAGAGGATTTAAAGCGTTCTATTGAGCCAGTGAGCATTCGCGCATGCTGTGCACGATCTCCCGGTAGACATCCGAGAATCGGATCACTCCCACGATGGCCCCGCCGTCCGTCACAAACAGGGAGTCGTGCCGTCCCAGGACGAAAAGGTGAAAAGCCTTGTCCATGCTGTCGTCGGCGCGGACCATGTGATCGGGGGTCGGCAGCTTGATGAAGCTCTCGATCTTCACGGCGATGGCTTTTCTGCAAAGCTCGGACAGCGGACGCTCCCACACCCTCAGCTCATCCATCGGGGATTCCACCAGGCTTGGCGCCAGCCGATAGTGGGGCAAGGTCTTGAGGGATTTAATGCCCTCGTAGCTGGGCTCGAGCCCCTGGACGACGTCCATGGGCGAGATCTTTCCCGTGATTTTCCCATCCTCGTCGTAAACCAGCAGAATTCTCTGTTTGGCCCGCCCGGCAAGGAATTCCTTTTCCGCTTCCGCCAGCGCCTCCACCGCCTCCATGAAAGTCGTCCGGCTGGAAAGCCTCGGAAACTCCTCAACGGGCCGCATGAGCTCACGGACTTTCATCTTTTCCATGGGCACTCTCTCTGTGCTTCTCTTGGGGATGGTCACAGCCGATTCGGTCGATTCGGGTTGCTCAGCCGTTTGTGAAGATGTACGTATTAAAAATGGAAAGCTTCATTTCTGTGGGAGCGGCATCCCGCCGCTCCCACAGAAGGCCAGGGACCCGTAAAATCTCAAGCTCTCAACTTCAACAAGTATAAACCAGAAACCAGAAACTGGAAACTTTTCAGAACTGTTCCCCATGCCCCCTGGGCCACCCGAACCCATGAAAACGACCAGCGACGGTCTGCTTTTGACTTGAAACTTGAAACCTTAAACTTGAAACTCCCCGTAGCGGTGGGCCGACCGTCCGTCACTTCGGCACTCGCAGAAACGGAGGCAAGATATGGCTCATGGAAGAACAGCCTGTTCGATTCAAGCGACCGATTTTGATGCGGTCATTTTCGATCTGGATGGCGTGGTCACCAACACGGCATCCGTGCATGCGGCGGCCTGGAAGCGGATGTTCGACGGCTTTCTCGAAGGGCGCGCCGCCCGGGAAGGGGTCTCATTCCGGCCCTTCGATATCGAGACGGATTACCTTGCTTATGTGGATGGGAAACCGCGCCTCGACGGGCTGAGGAGCTTTTTGGAATCGCGGGGAATCCATCTGCCCGAAGGCACGCCCGATGCCCCCCCGGGCGAGGAGACCCTCCACGGCCTGGGCAAGAGCAAGAACGCCTATTTTCTGGAGCGGATCCAGGAAGAGGGGGCCAAGGTTTATGCCTCGACCGTGGACTTGATCCACGGCGCCAAGAAGCACGGCCTGAAAACCGCCGTCATTTCGTCGAGCAGGAGCTGCGCCATGATTCTGGATTCCGTGAATCTGTCGGACCTCTTCGACGTGCGGGTGGACGGCGTGGACCTGGAGCTCCTCGGAATAACAGGCAAGCCGGCTCCCGATATCTTCCTCGAGGCGGCCCGGCAGTTGCGGGTCGAGCCCGAGCGGACGGTGGTGATCGAGGACGCCATATCGGGGGTCCAGGCCGGCAGGGCGGGCAACTTCGGACGGGTCATCGGGATCGCCCGAACGGGCCGGAAGGAAGCCCTCCTGGAAAACGGGGCTCATTGGGTTGTCAAGGACCTCTCGGAGGTGTGTGTCGCGGGTGATGCTGAAACCGCCGAGCCCCTGCCCTCCGCCCTGGACGAGCTCGAAGCCCTCTCCCGCCGGGCCGGGGGGAAAAGGATCGCGGTATTTCTGGACTATGACGGCACCCTCACCCCCATCGTCGAGACTCCGGACCAGGCGGTGATGGCCGAGGACATGCGCGAGGCGGTGATGGAGCTTTCCAGCCACTGCCCGGTGGGGATCATCAGCGGACGGGACCTCGAGGACGTTCAGGATAAAGTGGGCATCCGGTCCATCGTTTACGCGGGAAGCCACGGCTTCGACATCACGGGGCCCAAGGGCCTGCAGGTCGAGCATACGGTGGGTGAAGAGTTTCTTCCCGCCCTCGACAGGGCGGAGCAAAGCCTGTTCCGTTCCCTGGGCTCCATCGAGGGATTGATCGTGGAACGGAAGAAATTCGCCATCGCCATCCACTACCGGCGCGTGGATCCCGCCGGGGTGGAGCGGGTCGAAGCGGTTGTGGACGAGGTTGCGGCAAGCCACCCCGAGCTGCGCAAGTCCTACGGGAAGAAGATATTCGAGCTCCAGCCCCGGATGGACTGGCACAAGGGAAAAGCGCTCCTCTCCCTGCTGGGCGCCCTGAAGCTGGACCGACCGGATGTGCTGCCGTTCTACATCGGAGATGACGTGACCGACGAGGACGCCTTCCGGGCCCTCGAGGGACGGGGAATCGGAATCGTGGTCCGGGACCTCCCCTACGAGACCGCCGCCGCATACAGCCTGAGGGATCCCGGCGAGGTCCGCGGGTTTCTCCTTCAACTGATCCCACTTTGCGGGAGGACCTCATGAATTCCTGGAAACTGGTTTATGAAGGGTTCGATCCCGAAAGGGAGAGCCTTCGCGAGGCGCTCTGCACCCTGGGAAACGGTTTTTTCGCCACCCGCGGCGCCGTGCCGGAGGCCAGGGCCGGGGACGTTCATTACCCGGGCACCTACCTTGCCGGAGGCTACAACCGGCTGAATACGGAGATCGCCGGTCGTATCATCGAGAACGAAGACCTGGTCAATATGCCCAACTGGCTGGTGACCCGGTTCCGGCCCGAGGAGGGCGACTGGCTCGATCCACTGTCCGTCGATGTCCTCGCCTGTCGCCAGGAGCTGGACCTGAAGCGGGGTGTCCTTTCCAGAACGGTCCGGTTCAGAGACAAAAACGGCCGGGAGACCACGCTGATTCAAAACCGTTTCATCCACATGGAGCACATGCACCTGGCCGGGCTGGAGACCACCATCGTCCCGGAGAACTGGAGCGGGCGGCTCCGGGTCCACTCCGCCCTCGACGGAACGGTGATCAATGCCGGGGTGAAGCGTTATGGGCAGCTCAACAGCAGGCACCTCTCCCCCGTGTCGAGCGAAGCCGTCGACGAGGAAACCATCTGCCTGCTCGTGGAAACCAGCCAGTCCCGGCTGCGGGTGGCCGAAGCGGCCAGGACCCGCGTCTATTCCGGAGAGTATCAGGTTGAAGCCCGGCGCGAGCTCGTCGAGCATCCCGGATACATCGGGCAGGAATTCTGGGTGGAGGTCGTAGAGAAGCAGGCCGTAAGGATCGAAAGGATCGTGTCCTTTTTCACCTCGAGGGATTTCGCCATCTCCGAGCCCACCCTGGACGCGGTGGAGGCCGTGGGGCATGCGGGCGGGTTTGACGAGCTCCTTCAAAGCCACGTGCTGCAGTGGGACCACCTCTGGCAACGATGCGACATCCGGATTGAAGACAGCGACCGCACTCAGATGATCCTGAGGCTGCACATCTTCCACCTGCTTCAGACGATCTCGCGAAACTCCATCGACATGGACGTCGGCGTGCCCGCGCGGGGCTGGCACGGCGAGGCCTACCGGGGGCACATCTTCTGGGATGAGCTTTTCATCTTCCCTTATCTCAACCTGAGGATCCCGAATCTCACCCGGGCTTTGCTTCTGTACCGGTACAGGCGGCTCGGCCAGGCTCGCCTCGCGGCACGGGCGGAAGGGTTCGGCGGCGCCCTTTATCCCTGGCAGAGCGGCAGCAACGGGCGAGAGGAAACCCAGCATCTGCACCTGAACCCGAAATCGGGCCGGTGGCTGCCGGACCACACGCACTTGCAGCGGCACGTCAATGCCGCCATTGCGTACAATGTGTGGCAATATTACAAGGCCACCGGTGACCGGGCGTTTCTGTCCACCTGCGGTGCGGAGATGATCCTGGAAATCGCCCGTTTTCTGGCCGCGCTCACGAGCTTCAATGGGGCCCTGGACCGCTACGAGGTCCTCGGGGTCATGGGGCCCGATGAATATCACGACGCCTATCCGGATTCGGAAGCTCCCGGGCTGAACAACAATGCCTACACCAACGTGATGACGGTTTACGTGCTGCGGACGGCGCTGAAAGCCATCGAAGCGCTGACCCCCGGCAGAAGGAAGGACCTGCTCGAAACCTTGAGCCTGGGGCGGGAGGAGCTCTCCCGCTGGGAGGAGATCGTCGCCAGGATGCGCGTGGTGTTCCACGAAGGTGGAATCATCAGCCAGTTCGAGGGATACGAGCAGCTCCTGGAGTTTGACTGGGAAGGGTACCGCGGGAAATATGGCGATATCCAACGGCTGGACCGGATCCTCGAAGCCGAGGGGGACACTCCCAACCGGTACAAGGTCTCCAAGCAGGCCGATGTGCTCATGCTCTTCTACCTTTTCTCGGCCGAGAAGATTCAGGAGCTGTTCGGGCTGATGGGCTACGACTTCGACCCCAAAAGCATCCCCGCCCACATCGACTACTACGTGAAGCGCAGCTCCAACGGCTCCACCCTGAGCAACATCGTGCACTCCTGGGTGCTGTCCCGAGCAGACCGCCCACACTCGCTGGAGCTGTTCTGCAAGGGCCTGGAGAGCGACATTTCCGACATCCAGGGCGGCACCACCCATGAAGGCATTCATCTCGGAGCCATGGCCGGAACGGTGGACATTCTGCAGCGCTGCTACACGGGGCTGGAGTTTCATGACGACATTCTCTTTCTCAACCCCCGCATCCCCGAGGACTTGCCGGAGCTGCGCATGAGAATCAAGTACCGGGGCAGGTGGCTCGGAATCGCCGTCTCCTCGGAATCCCTGACCGTGACCTGCGACCAGTGCGAGCTCGAGACCACGAAGGTCTCGCTCCGGGGCACGATCCATCCCCTGGCGCCCGGCGAAACGCTGACTCTTGACCTGCGAGCAAGAGCATCCACCGGACCCGCGGGGGTGAGCCTGAACCCCATCAACCGGTCTTGAACCGGCAATCTGGAGGCAAGTATGTTCAGCCAATATGACGCACTGGTGATCGGTTCCGGCACCGCCGGACAAACCGCCGCCCACGAATTGAACCGCAACGGTCTCAGGGTTGGAATGGTGGAGCACAGTGACCGGCCGGGCGGGACCTGTGCCCTCAGCGGGTGCCAGGCCAAAAAATGGTTTTACGAAGCCGCTGAAACCGTCGCCCGTTCCCGTCACCTCTCCGGCATCGGCATCACCACACCCGCATCCGCCGACTGGCTCGACCTGCGGGAGGCCAAAAACCGGTTTACGGCCCAGGTGCCGGCCAACACGGTCAGCGGCCTGGAGCAGGCCGGCATCGACTTCATCATGGGGCGCGCCCGATTCACGGACCACGGCACCATCGCCGTCGACCACCGGCGGCTGTCGGCGCGTTTCATCGTCATCGCCACCGGCGCCATTCCCATGGCATTGCCGTTGGAGGGGGCCCAATGGATGATCACCAGTACGGAATTCCTGGAGCTGGACCGGCTGCCGCGCCGGATCGTCTTCATCGGCGGGGGGTTCATCTCCTTTGAACTGGCCCACTTTGCCGTTCGGCTGGGACCGGCGGACACCCGCTGCACCATCCTGGAGGCCGGCTCCCGTCCGCTGGGGCCTTTTGATGAGGAGATGGTCGCGCTGCTGACCGAGGCTTCGGCGGCGGAGGGGATCGACATTCAAAGTCGGGTGGCCATCACCGCCATCGAGAAGCACGACGGGACCTTCATCGTCAGGACCGAGGCGGGAAGCCGCTTTGAATGCGACCTGGTAGTCCATGGCGCCGGCCGGGCACCGGATATCGAGGAGCTGGACCTGGAGAAAGCCGGCATTCAGTATGAACGGCGCGGCATCATCGTCAACGAGACCATGCGGACCACCAGCGCGGACGTCTACGCCGTCGGCGACTGCGCCGCCACGGTGCAGCTGGCCCGGGTAGCCGATGCCGAAGCACAGGTTGCAGCCGCAAACATCCTCAGCCGACAGGGTAACCGTGACACCCATGCCACCATGGATTACTCGGCCGTGCCCTCCGTTCTCTTCACCTACCCCCAGTACGGGATGGTGGGAGCGACGGAGCAGGCGCTCGCAGGAGACGGGGTGGCCTATGAAAAGAGCTTCGGCAGGGAGCTGAGCTGGCCGACCTATCGGCGGGTGGGCCTGAAATCGGCCGCCTACAAAATCCTGGCGGCTAACGACGGGACCGTGCTGGGGGCTCACATTCTGTCAGACAACGCCACGGGCCTGATCAGCATGTTCACCCTGGCCATGCGCAACCATATCCCGGTGGACAAACTGGTCCACCAGTGCGTCATGACGCCCTATCCTTCCCGCGAAAGCGACATCATCTACATGCTCAAACCCCTGGTCGCATGACCCGATGGCGGCCATGGGCTGCAAAGGACCGGCAAGGACCTGGTCAACATGAACAAACAGGATTGGTCGAAGCAAGGTTGTGAACTTGAGTCGTGATTGGTTCTGGACGGATGACAAAAGGAGGAGAGCATGAAACAGGACAATGGCGGCTGGAGCCCCTATCTGGCAGGGGCCCTCAGCGGACTGGTGGGGGTTCTTTCGGTCTGGTTCGCCGGGCAGTATTTCGGGGCGTCCACCTCCTTCGTGCGCACCGCCGGCATGATCGAGCAGTTTTTCGGGCCGGAGCGCGTAGCGCGGATGGACTATTTCATCAAGGTCGCCCCCCGCATCGACTGGCAATGGATGTTCATGGTGGGGATATTTCTGGGGGCCATGATCGCGGCGGTCACATCGGGCTCGTTCAAAGTGCAGGCCGTGCCCGACATGTGGGCCGCCCGCTTCGGCAGGCGGAGTGTCTCCCTGCGCGCGGCTACCGCCTTTATCGGCGGCATCGTCGCCATGTTCGGGGCCCGGCTGGCCGATGGGTGACCCAGTGGACACGGGTTGAGCGGTTCGCTCCAACTGGCTGTCAGTGGCTTCATCGCCCTGGTTTTCTTCTTTCTTGGCGGAATCATCGTTGCCCGACTGGTGTACGGGGGAGGTGACCGATGAAACAGCTTGTCTATGGACTGGTGACCGGCCTGCTGTTCGGCTTCCTGCTGCAAAAGGGGCGCGTGCTGCGCTACGACAAGCAGCTTGGTGCCTTGCGCCTGAAGGACATGACCATCGTCAAGTTCATGCTTTCCAGTGTCATCGTCGGCATGGTGGGAATCTATCTGCTCAATGACCTGGGTCTGGCCAGTCTTTCCATCAAGGCCACCATCCTGGGTCCCGTTATTCTCGGCGCCCTGATTTTCGGTCTTGGCTGGGGCCTTTTGGGATATTGCCCGGGCACGTCCATGGGCGCCCTCGGCGAAGGGCGATGGGACGCCCTGTGGGGCATTCTGGGCATGATCGTCGGGGCCGGCCTTTTCGCGGAGGCCTTTCCGGCTCTTGAAACAACCGTGTACACTTGGGGCAATCTGGGCCGCATCACCTTGCCCCAGGCCCTGGGGATCAGCCATTGGGTCATCATTCCCCTGTTTATCGCCGGCGCTCTGCTGCTGTTCTGGTGGCTGGAGAAAAAGGGACTTTGAAAGACCTGATCCACAAGGCGAGCCTCTGGGGCCGGCCGGTGGTCACGGGGACCCACATGCCGGTGCCCATGACGGAGCACATCCGCCCGCAGTGTTGTTGAACCAGGGCTGTGAAAACCTCTGGATTCCCGCCAGGAGCACGCGGGAATGATGCCTTGAGAACTGGTCACTTGTTTATGTGGCGCTGTATGGAGGGAGTCGCCCCCACACCAATTCAAGGCATCACCTCTGCGCGGCGATGATTCTGCGGACCAGCTTGTCGATTTCCACCACCACGACGACGGTGAAGGAGAGCAGGGCGATCCTCAGCCATTCCTCGGGCGTGATGGGCACCATGCCGAAGACCCACTGCAGGGCCGGGAGATAAATGGCCGCCAGGTGGGCGCCGAAGGCGGCGAGGGTGCCGAAGAAGAGGAACGGGTTGCCGAGGGGATTCATCCTGAAAAGCGACTGCAGCTCTGAGCGGCTGTTGAAAGCCTGGAAGAACTGGAAGAAGACCATGACGGTCACGGCCATGGTCCGGGCCTTCTCGAGGGATGCTCCCTGGTTCAGGTCGTGGATGAATTCGTAGATGACCCCCGCCGAGATGAGCAGGGCCACGATGATGGTGCGCTCCACCATGAGGC
This sequence comes from Syntrophobacteraceae bacterium, assembly GCA_025454175.1. Taxonomy (GTDB): domain Bacteria; phylum Desulfobacterota; class Syntrophobacteria; order Syntrophobacterales; family Syntrophobacteraceae; genus JALOOX01. Next base: position 25,830 of record JALOOX010000020.1, read on the forward strand.
GGTTGAAGATGCCGGATCGAGGGGGACGTGGTGGTCGCTTGAGGACGTCTTTTTCTCCCGGCTCGAAGGCCAGGGCCATGTCCTGGAGGCCGTTGGTGACGATGTTGATCCAGAGAAGCTGGGCCGGCAGGTAGGGAAGCGGCAATCCGAGCATCACGGTGGCGAGGATCGTGATGATGGCGGCAATCCCGGTGGGGATGAGGAAGAAGGTGACCTTGCGGATATTGTCGAAGACGACCCTCCCCAGCTCCACGGCCCGGTAGATGCTGGCGAAATTGTCGTCGGCGATGACCATGTCCGAGGCTTCCTTGGCGACATCGGTGCCGGTCTTGCCCATGGCCACCCCGATGTGGGCGGCCTTGAGGGCGGGAGCGTCGTTGACGCCGTCTCCCGTCATGGCCACGATCTCGCCGCGCTTGATCAGCTGCTGGGTGATGCGCAGCTTGTGCTGCGGAGAGACACGGGCGTACACCGATACCCTCTGCACCAGCTGGTAGAGATCGGCGTCGCTCATGGTCTCGATTTCCCTGCCTGAAAGGACGCTCCGCACCGTCCCCTCGGGCCCGGCCCTCTTGACGAGTGCGGCCAGGACCCCCTTGAGCAGTCCCATGAATTCCGGATTGTTCATGGCCTGCACATGCCTGCCGGTGACGGTTTCGGGCTCGCGCCGGACCAGCTCCGAGCGCACCGCCAGGGCACCCACCACCTCCTGGAACAGGGACAGGAGATCGTCGTCGTTCAGGGAGTCCGCCGGCCTGGACGCAAGGTCCTCCACCACCTCCTCCTCGGGGGCGATGCCCAGTTTCCTGGCAATGGCCAGGGCCGTGACGGCGTGATCTCCGGTGATCATCACCACGCGGATGCCGGCCTCCCGGCAGTCCGCCACGGCCTCGATGGCCTCCGGCCGGGGCGGGTCGATCATCCCCTGCAGCCCGGCAAACTGAAGCCCGGATTGCAGGTCGGCCACCTTGATCTCCGCCTGGTCGACGGGAATCTCCCTGTAAGCCATGCCCAGCACCCGGAGTCCGTCGCGGGCGAATTCCTCGGCCACCCGCGTGACTTCCCTCCATGAGTCCGCCCGGCACTCGGAGCAGAGCTCCATGAGCTTCTCGGGCGCCCCCTTGACGAAGACCATGTTGCGGTCTCCACTCCGGTGCAGGGTGGCCATGTATCCCCGGTCCGATTCAAAGGGGATGATGGCGAGCTGCGGGGACGCATCCCTTTCATCCTCGCGGTTGAATCCGGCCTTCATGGCGGAGACGATGAGGGCCCCTTCGGTGGGGTCCCCGTCCACATGATATTCCCCTTCCTCCTCGTAGACGTGGGTCTCGTTGCAGAGCAGGCCGATTCTGAAGATCATCGCGAGCTTTTCCTCACCGGCCACGTCGACGGCCTCGCCTTCCGCCTGGATCTCCCCACTGGGGTCGTAGCCGGTGCCCGTCACTTCGTAGATCTTCTCCCCATCGAAGACCCGCTTCACCGTCATTTCATTCCTGGTGAGGGTGCCGGTCTTGTCGGAGCAGATCACCGTCGTGCTGCCCAGGGTTTCGACCGCGGGCAGTTTTCGGATGATGGCGTTGCGCTGGGCCATGCGTGCCACTCCGATGGCCAGGGCGATGGTCACCACGATGGGGAGCCCCTCGGGGATGGTGGCCACCGTGGCCGCCACCGCCGTCATGAACATGTCGGTGGCATTCACGCCCACCAGGATGCCGACCAGGAAGAGGAGCGTCGCCGCCACCAGGACGATGATGCCGATGGCATGGGCGAAGCGGTCGATCCTTTCCTGCAGCGGCGAGCGCGCCACCCGGACTTCCTGGACATCCTTGGCGATGTGGCCCAGGACCGTCCGGGAGCCGGTGGCGACCACGACCCCCCTGCCCCGGCCGTTGACCACCACCGTGCCCATGAAGGCCATGTTGAGCTGATCGCCCGGTGTGAGGTTTTCCTCGGAAATGACCTCGCTCGTTTTTTCCGCCGGCATGGATTCACCGGTGAGCATGGATTCATCGGCCTTGAGCTCGATGGTCCTGAACAGGCGAACATCCGCCGGCACCCGGCCGCCGGAGGCCAGGAGCACGATGTCTCCGGGGACCACCGTTTCCCCGTTGATCTCGACTTCCTTTCCGTCCCTGAGGACCCGGGCTCTCGCCACCACCATCTTCTTCAGGGCCTGAACCTGTTTTTCAGCCTTGAGCTCCTGGATGAAGCCGATGACGGCGTTGAGAACCAGCACGGCGGCGATGACCCCGGTGTCCTTGTATTCCTCCAGGAAAAAGGTCACCACCGCGGCAATGAGGAGAATATAGATCAAGGGGCTTCTGAACTGGTTCAAGACGATCTTCAGCAGACCGATCCTTTCCCCCTCGGCCAGCCGGTTGGGACCTGCCTGGCTCAAACGCTCCCGGGCCTCGTCTTCCGTCAGCCCGTGCTCCGACGCGCCCAGCTCGGAAAGCGCCGCCTCCATGTCCCGTCGGTACCAATCCATAACCCTTCTCTCCTGTCCCATGCGAATGCCGGAAGCGGCCTGTATACCGCGAACGGCCGGGAACTTGACTCCGAACATGGCGCAACACCGTCATTTCAGCGGTCTTTTACCGGAATCCACAGGAAGAAACTGGATGCCGGCTCAGAAATCTCGCCGGCATGACGAGTGACGAAATGGTCATCCAATTCTGTGGAGCTGATGTTACATCTCTCAGCCTTCCCATCCAGGGGGCGCCTTGTCGACAATGGTTGATCGCCATCCAAGGGTAACTCCCATGGCCAGCAGCGCCGCCTTCCCCCGCACCGTCAGGTCACTGACGAACTGGAACTGGTCCCGGCTGTCGATGGGATAAGCCCGGATGCGATAATGGGTGCCCCACTCCTCTTCCTCCGCCACCACCACGACAGGACGGGCCAGGTTGAGATAAGGACTCGTCAGGGCCACGTCATGCAGCTTTTGCCGAACCCTGACGCCGTCGTGATGGGGGTCCAGGTAAAAATGGGCGACGCACTGCAGGTCGCGCTTGCCGTCGTTGGCGTTGTAGATCCTGGTCGTCCAGTAATTGAGGTGCGGGATGATCACCACCGTGTCGTCCGGCGTGACCAGGCGCATGGCCCTCAAACCCACGGATTGCACCTCGCCGTAGGCGTCGCCGATCCGCACCCAGTCCCCAGGGCGGTACGGCCGCTCGTAGATCGCCGCCATGCCGCCGATGAGGCTGCCCACATAGTCCTTGACCGCAAAAGCCAGGGCGAGGGCCGAAGCCCCCATAATGGCCACGAAATTCTCCCGGGTCGGCTCGATGACCAGTGGCACCAGGAGGACCAGTGCAACGATCAGGATGAGGAGGCGCAAAACGGGCACCGAGGGCAGGATCATCATCCGGAACTTCCCACCCAGGCGCCGGCTCAGCCATTGCCCCAGACGCGTTTCCAGGTGGATGAGCAGCCAGGCCCCAACGACGATGAGGATGACCCGCCCGTAGCTGATCTGATGGAAATCCCTGAAAACCCGCACAACCGTCGTCTGCTCTTCCATGGCGTCCCCCTACAATCCATCCACCAGGAAATCCTCGCCCTCGAGGGTTGCGCGGACCACGGGGTAGGCAATGGCGGTTACCCGCCAAAGGTCATGCTCCCGGTCGACAAGGCCCGCTGCACGAAGATCGTGGAGATCCTGCCGAACCACGCGAGCCAGGTTGGGCAGAAGCTCGGGCAGGATCCCCGTCGCCACTCCATTGTGCAGGAGCAGCGTATGCAGAACCATGGCAAGTCGGCTTCGGTTGCGCTGCGGGACGGCGGGCATATCGAGATCCCGCCAGGGTCTCATCCAGATGGTGCGTACCCGCGTGCCAGCCGCACCCACATGGTCCTCGGCTCCGGCACCACCCAGGCTTTTGTGCCACAGAGCCCAGGCCACGCCGGGATTGCCCCGGCTGAAGGCCGCAAGGCGACCCAGAAAGTCCGAGATTTCCAGCTCCTCTCTTTCTCCCGGGAGCTCCGCCGGAGGCAAAATGAACTTCTCGCTGTTCGTCTGCCGGAACAGGGCAGAGCAGCCCCCTTCAAGGCCGCAGAGGCTCCTGAGCCACCAACCCAGGCGCTCCCGGTCGAAAGCGGCCATGATCAGGGGCTGGGGCAAGACGAGGTCCGCCTGCACGGTCCCGCACAGGTAAGCCCAGGCCCAGCTGTCGCAGCAGATCAGGGTGGGCCGGCGCCGTGAAGCCAGAATGTCCAACAGCTCGCGCACCGGGTCCAGCGCGTCGTGGTGACGCAGGTACCATTTCTCCAAACCGGGGATGAGCCAGGGGGTCTCGTCGCGAAGATCGAGCTCCCGGAGCCGGTCCCGCCCTCCCGCCAGGAGCTGCCTCGCTTCGGGCGGCTCGATCACCCGCCAGTTCCCCTGACCTGCCCAGAGAGAGACGACCCGGCGAGTCCCGCCGTGGGGCGCATTGAGAACGACCCTCAGGGGATCCCTTTCCTCGCCGGACTCGCACCACTCCTTCAGAACGTCCTGCAGCGCCGGCACCGCCTCCCGCCAGTCCGGGGCCGTGGCGGCCGAGCCCGGCAGATCCCCCGTTCCACTTTCGAGACAGCTCTCTCCCCTGCCTCTCGGCCCATCCTTTCCGAAAAGCCGATCCCAAAATCCCCGAACTCCACGGCGCACCTTCTCGCCGGCTGGCTCGGGCGGCCTTTCGTATTCAGACAGGGCAACGAAGCGCCACAATCGCATGTCATCGCGATTCTCAGGGTTCATGGAAGGGTGTTTGATCCTTTGCTTCCCGGTCCTCAACCCGCCGGGGCAAAGTGTTTTCAATAACGATACACGGCGGCGGCGGGTGGACCGTCGGGCACCGCGTCGGGAGCCACCGAGAACACCGCGCCTCCCTGCATGAGCGTGTGAATGGCGGCATAATCCAGGAGATCCCAGGCGCCCGGTGCGCGCTCCGCAAGAACAGTCAGCCTATCCGTATCCGGGTCGTGGCTGCCCCACACCTGCAGGCCCACGGCCACGATGAGGCTCTCGACCCGGCCGTGCAGAGCCGCTGGCACGATTTCCCCTACTTCATGGGACGCCAGGCCTGTTCCAACCATTTTTCGATACTTGTCCGCCGCTTCGTCAAACGCTCTGAGGAAGTGAGGCTCCACCAGCTGCCACGCCGCCCGCCCCAGCTCCTCCGGGCTCAATCCCTCGGGATTCCCTGTCACGCCATCCGGGAGAAGATGGGGGTATGAGGTCGCCTCCCGGTAGATGGGCAGGAGGGAATCCACTCCCGCCAGGACGAGAGGAGCCCGCTCATTGCGGAGAAACGGCTGAAGCGCCCGGTTCACCTCCTGGCAGAAGCGCAGCAGGTTGCTCCGGGTGTCGTCCTTGCCCGTCCCGTGGCCGTGGAACATGGCGGCGCGCTCCCCTGAGAACCGTTGCGCACCCGTGTGGAACTGAAGCTGTTTTTCCGGCTCGTCGTACTTGAGCGCATCCGCCAAACTCAGGGGAAGGTCTTCCAGATGAACCTCGCTGGCGCCGAACCGGGTGGCCTGGATGAGCCTCACCGCGTTCTGGCTAAGGGCCAGGATGTAGAACTCGCCTTCGGTCAGGAGCGAGAGCAGGGGCTTCAAATGAAAGCGGTCGCTCACCACGGCCACCTCGGGGACTTCCATGGGCAGGATGTACGAATGGAAAGAGTCCCGGGCCAGAAAAAGGGCCAAACCATCCTTCTGACCTTTCCAGAAGGGCGTCTCCGGCAGGAGTCGCTCCGCCGGGTCGAGAAAATCCCTGACCTCCCGACCGCGCAGGCCCAAAGCCAGGAGCGACTCCTCCGCCTGCTTGAGCAGGTTCTTCAGGCGTATGCGGTCCTGCTGGACCTCCGAGGGCACGCGGTGGGTGGGAAGGTACAGGGAGACGCACGGCCCCGTCCGGGGCTCGATCAAATGCTTCAATTCGTCCAGGTTGAACAATTCCGCCATGGGCTATCCTCCGTTGGGCAAAGGGAAAAAACCCCTCGAGCCATGCACGCTGCTCAGGGCTCTCCGGGGCCGGCCTGGCTGATCTCCGGCGTGACGGTGCCCTTGAACTGCTCGAAATTCTTTCTGAACATCCCCGCCAGCTTGCCGGCCTGGGCGTCATACGCCGCCTGGTCTTTCCAGGTGGTGCGGGGGTCGAGGACCTCGGGCGGCACGTCCGGCACCGCCTGGGGGACCATCACGCCGAACACCGGGTCGGGGGTCATGGCCACGTTGTCCAGGGTGCCGGTGAGAGCCGCCCGCACCATGGCCCGGGTGTGTCCCAGGTCCATGCGACGCCCCTCTCCGTGAGGACCGCCGGTCCAGCCCGTGTTGATGAGCCAGACCGGGGACTGATGCCGGGCGATTTTGTCCCCCAGGAGCCGGGCGTAAACCACCGGGTCCAGGGCCATGAAGGGCGCTCCGAAGCAGGCGCTGAAATTGGGCTGGGGCTCCTTGATGCCACGCTCCGTACCCGCCACCTTGGCCGTGTAGCCCGACAAAAAGTGGTACATGGCCTGCTGCGGCGTCAGCCGGGCGATGGGCGGCAATACTCCGAAAGCGTCGGCGGTGAGGAAGATCACCTCCTTCGGATGCCCTCCCAGACCCTCGCGGGTGGCGTTGGGGATGTGGGAGATGGGATAGGCCGCCCGGGTGTTCTCGGTGAAGACGTCGCTGTCCAGGTCCAGGCGCCTGTTTTCCGAGTTGATGGACACATTCTCCAGGATGGTGCCGAAGCGCCGGGTGGTTTCATAGATTTCAGGCTCCCCCTCCCTGGACAGGCGAATCACCTTGGCATAGCAGCCGCCCTCGAAGTTGAAGACGCCTCTTTCGCTCCACCCGTGCTCGTCGTCGCCGATGAGAGTCCGCTCCGGGTCCGCCGACAGCGTGGTTTTGCCGGTGCCCGAGAGGCCGAAGAAGAGCGCCACATCGTCCCTGTCCCGGCCGTAATTGGCGGAGCAGTGCATGGGCAGCACCTCCTTCCCGGGGAGGAGGTAGGACATCACCGTGAGCAGGCTCTTCTTCATTTCGCCGCCGTACTGGGTGCCACCGATCAAGGCCTCCCGGCGTCCGAAATTCAGGAGAATGAAGGCCTCCGAGTGGGTGCCGTGGACCTCGGGGTCGGCATTGAAGCCGCAGGCGTTGATCACCGTGAACTGGGGCTGGTGGACTGCCAGCTTCGCCGGGTCCAGCTCCCGGATGAACATGTTGCGGGCAAAGAGGGCATGCCAGGCTTTCTCGGTGACCACCCGGAGCGGCAGCTGGTAGGCCGGGTCGGCCCCGACGTAGCAGTCCTGAACGAAAAGGTCCTTGCCTTCGAGGTAAGCCAGCAGCCGCTTCCGCAGCGCGTCGTAGCGCTCCGGGTCAAAGGGGCGATTCACCTCGCCCCAGGCGATCTTGTCCTGGCTTGAAGGCTCCCGCACGATGAACCGGTCCTTGGGGGAGCGCCCGGTGTATTGCCCGGTGCGCACCACCAGCGGTCCCAGGTGGGCCAGCATGCCTTCGTAGCGCCCCAGCGCCTGTTCGTAAAGGCCGGGTGTGGACATGTTCCACCAGACTGTCCTTGGGTTCGCGATGCCGTGGTTCTCCAATCCGTACCTGCTTGCGTGTAGACCTTGCTGCTGCATTGCGGCCTCCTTCCCTGGCGAGATGATGCACGACGCCATGCCTCCGCAGCCCCGGCAGGGTTGCGACGGAAAATACCGAGAAGAACAAGGGACGCGGGTTGGATCCCTAAATGCTCTCCTGGGAGAAAAATAATCTATCGTGCTCGAAATTAAGACCCTTCACACGACAATTATGGAAAAGATGCATTAATATACTTGAATGTGATGAAGTTCCGACGATTTTATCATTCCCATGGCCTCTCACATTGTCAATTCAGATGATCAGGAGGGATACCATGAAGGGTAAGCAAAGCGCAAGAATACCTGTCGCCATTCATTTCCTGATCGTACTCTCCATGGTGATCTTTTCAGGCTGCGGCGAGCCGAGGGTGGAGCGCATCCAGGTGACGCCCGATCCCATTACGTTGTCCGTGGGGCAGACGGCCGAATTCAACGCCAAACCCCTGACGGGCAAGGGTGAGGAGGTTCCGGGGGTCGCACTTCGGTGGAGTGTCGAGGGGGATGCGGGCTCCGTGGATCCGTCGGGTCTGCTCACAGCCCGGAAGCCCGGTGAGGTGTGGGTAATGGCCGCGGCGAATGGAGTCACGGGAAAGGCCAAAGTCCTGGTGAATCCCCTTGCGCCCGCCAGACTGGAAGTCCATCCAGACAAGACGGCCGCACTGCCGGGCTCGGCGATCACCGTCAGGCTCAGGGCTCTCACGGCTGAAAACGAGCCCGCCGGATACAACGAGGTGACCTTGTCCTCTCCCACCGAAGGCGCCTCCATTTCCCCGCAGGCCGTTGCCCTGAATCCCGAAGGCGAGGGGCAGTGCACCTTCACCCTTTCTCCCCAGCCCGGGGTCAATGTGCTCAAGGTCCAGAGCGGTCGGGCGACCCATGAGATTCGGCTGGAAGCCACGGAGATCGTCCGCCTCGAGATCCTTCCCCGGGACGACCAGTTCGAAGCGGGACAGGAGGTATCGTTTGAGGCCATCGGTTTCGACGAGCATGGAAACCGGACCACCGTTGCCGCCGACTGGTCCGTCAGCGGTGACGCGGCCGAAATCAGGGAAGGCTTTACCGTCCTCATGCGGGAGCCGGGAAAGGGCATCCTGCTGGCGAGGTATAAGCAGGTCACACAGGGACGGCCTTTCACGATAGTCCCGGGAAGGCTCGCCCGCCTTGAAATCGAGCCGACCGGCGCCGCACTCCAGGCGGGGCAGACCGCAAGCTTCAGCGCGAAAGGCGCCAATGCCCACGGCCGCCCGGTCCCCGTCCAGGTCCAGTGGTCGGTGGAGGGGGAGGTGGGAACGATCGCGCGGGACGGAGCTTTTCTCGCTCGAATCGCCGGAAAGGGAGCCGTGAAGGCGTCCAGTGACAGTGTCACCGCCCAGGTCCCCGTCGAGGTCCAGCACGGTCCCCTGTCCGAGATCGTTATCGAAATCGACAAGCAGGAGCTGACGGCGGGTGAAACGACAACGCTCAGGGCCCAGGGAGCCGACGTCTACGGCAATCGTTTTTCCATCAGCCCCCAGTGGTCCCTGAGCCGGTCCATCGGCACCATCAATCAGCAGGAGTCGACATTCACGCCCCTGCATGCGGGCACTGGGGAAATCAGGGCATCGGTTGGGAACATTCTCAAGAGCGCTTCGGTGGAGGTCTTTCCGGCTGAGCTGGCGCGGCTGCAGATGGCTCCTCAAAACCTGGACGTCGTGGCCGGCGAGGAGGTCAGGTTCGAGGTGCATGGGTCAGATCGATTCGGAAACCGCGTCGAAGTGTCGCCGGAGTTTTCCATGGAGGAGGCCCTCGGCGAGCTGAGTCCCGAGGGGAAGCTCAAGGCGACCAAGTCCGGGAGCACCCTGGTGCGCGCACGCGTGAAGGGCTTCACCGCCGAAAGCACCCTGGCCGTAACGGCCACCGAGGTCGCCAAAGTGTTCATGGAGCCCCAAGGTCCCCTGGAGCTCGTGGCCGGCAGGGTCCAGGAATTCAAGGCCTTCGGTTTCGATGCATTCGGAAATACCGTGGAGTCCTCGGTGCGCTGGAGTGTCCATCCCGACCTGGGCTCCCAGGACGACGGAGGGGTATTTCTCCCCAAAAAGGCGGGCCGAGGAGAAATCATCGCTTCCCTGACTCAAACCCGCACCGGGAAGATGATGGAAGGGAGAGCCCTGGTCAGCGTGGTCCCGGGCGAAGCGACCCGGATCGACGTTCAACCTGCTGAAATCCAGCTGACGGCCGGCAGGGACGCGTATTTCTCGGCCACCGGCTACGACCAGTTCGGAAACGAAGCCGCCATCGACGTCTCCTGGAGTCTGAGCGACCTCGCAATGGGCTCCATGTCGGAAGCCGGCCTTTTCGGCGCCGTCAAGGCAGGCCCCGCCAAGGTTCTGGCGCGTCACGGCAATGTCACCGGGGAGGCGAAGGTTCTGGTGGCGCCGGCGGAGATCGCGTTCCTCAAAATCATCCCTGAAGCCCTTTCCCTTAAAGCCGGCGAGAAAGTGGAGCTGAAGGCCCTCGGCGAGGACAGGTTTGGGAATGCTGTGGATGCCCGGGTGGTGTGGAGCCTTTCGGATCCGGCCATGGGTTCCGTTGCTCCGGACAGGGTCCTCACCGCCCGGAAACAGGGCAAGGGTCATGTGATCGCCGCATCCCGAAACATCGTGGACATGGCTCCCCTGGAAGTGACTGCCGGCCCCCTCCACGCCATCCGCATCGAGCCCGGCGAGGTGGTCATTCAGGCGGGAGAAGCCATCACCTTCGCGGCCACCGGCCTCGATGTGGCGGGAAACCCTTTGGAGATCAGCCCCCAGTGGACCGGGGAGGAGCAATTGGGGATCCTCGAGCAGAACGGCTTGTTTTCAGCCAGGAAAGCCGGCGCGGGTGAGGTTGCGGCCGCCTTCGAGGGCACACGGGGTACCGCCCGCATCAAGGTTCTGCCCGGCCCACCGGCATCCATCAACGTCGCGCCCGAAGCCCTCACCATGGCCGCCGGAAATCGCGAGACCCTCGCCGTCGAGGTGGTCGACGCCGTCGGCAACCCCATTCGGGCGCCGGAGCTTCGATGGGAGCTGGAGAAGGGTCTCGGGGCTCTTGTGGAGCCTGACCAGTTCCATGCCAGGAAAACGGGCCAGGAAATCATCCGGCTCACGGCGGGCCATGTGACCGTCCAGGTGCCGGTGACCATCAATGCCGGGAGGGTGCATCGCATCGAGATCACACCGCTGGAGGCCGATGTGACCGCCGGCGACCGGGTGAGCTTCACGGCAAGGGCCTATGATATCGAGGGCAATGACGTCCCCGGCCAGCACGCCTGGGCTGTCGGCGGCACCATCGGGACCGTCGGCGAGGATGGGGTTTTTCAGGCGATCAAGGCAGGCAGCGGCCACGTGTCCCTGCAGATGGACGGCGTCATGGGTCTGGCCCTCGTCCGTGTGGGCGTCGGCCCCATCGCCCGTATCGATATAACGCCGCCGGAAGGCCGGATTAAAGCCGGGGAGACCACCCGGTTCAATGCGACGCCACTGGATGCACAGGGCAATGTCACGCCTGATGTGGTTATCTGGTCCATGAGCCCTGAAGTGAACGGACGAATGACGACCCCGACAGGCGCTTTCCAGATGCTCAAAGCGGGCGAGAGCCGGGTCATCGCCGCCGCCGGCGGCGTCCAGGGCATGGCGCGGGTCCACGTGGAGCCCGCCTCGGTGGCCGCCATCAGTCTGACTCCGGAGAGCATCAACCTCGCAGCCGGTGAAGAGGTAAGGATTGCTGTCAGTGGTGGGGACGCCCACGGCAACCCTGTCTCTCTTTCGCCGGACTTTTCCGTGAGTCCCGGGGAGCTGGGCTCCGTCACCGTCCAAGGTCTATTCACCGCGCGGCAGCCCGGCACGGGGCGATTGACCGTCAGGGCGGAGGGAGTCCAGGCAACGGCGCCGGTGGAGATCACCCCTGGCCCGGTGAGCACCCTTGCCCTTGAGCTGCCCGGGGAGGATATCGTGGCGGGCAAGAGCTATGAGCTCCGAGCCACGGGTTACGACAAGGGAGGAAATGAAGTTCCCGTCCAGGTTCAGTGGGCCGTGACGGAGGGAATCGGCAGGATCGATCTGACCTCGGGAGTCTTCCACGCCACAAGGACGGGAACGGGCATGGTCGTGGCCTACGGTCATGGTCTCACGGCCGAAAAGGTCCTGGAGGTGAAGCCCGGGGTGCTCCACCGCTTTTTCATCGAGCCCAACCCCGTCGATGTTCAGAGCAACATGACCCAGACCTTCAAGATCAAGGGATTCGATATCAAGGACAATGCGGTTGCAGTGGCGGTGTCGGCCCTCTCCTGGAATCAGGTGGGCGACATCGGGGTGTTCGAGGAACCGGGAGTCTTTCGGGGCACCCGTATGGGCAGGGGCAAAGTGACGGCCGGTTTGGGCGGCCTCTCCGCCGAGGTCTACGTCAACGTCGTCCCCGGCAGGCCCGATCCCGCCAACTCGAGAATTAGGGTGACCCACCCCGTTCTTCCGGGCGACGGACAGGCCTTCTCGGAGATCATCCTGGAAATCCGGGATCACCACAACAACCCGGTGCCCGACGTTCAGGCAACCCTGGTCTCCAGCCGGCAGATCGACAGCGTCGCTCAGCCGCCCAAGACGGATCAGCAGGGCCGGACCAGGGGGCGGATCAGCTCCACCAATCCCGGAACCTCCGTCATCAGCGTGGTGATCCAGGGACAGACCATTCGAGACACGGATCGAGTGACGTTTGAATGATTCCGCGGCAGGCTTGCGGACCGAGGATCACCTGAAGGACCCGGCGTAAGTCCTCCAGTCCGGGTCCTTCAGGGGCCGAACCCACAAGCTCATCGGAAATTCCTTGATGAACGGCATGGTTTTTTGTTTAAAGCATATTCTTTCACTTGATCTAACAAAATACATGTGTAAGTGTGTATTCAAGCAGAATGGGGATTGGATTGACCATCGAGGAGAGTTTTGAGACAGGGGCTTAGTGGTGCGGTGGATCATCTTCCTTGGAAGAGGGAATGGTTCTCGGTGTGAGTGGTTCATTCCCATGAAATTATTTTTCGTTTTTCTCAAAACAAGTTTGAGGAGGGAACCATGAAAGAGAGGAAAGTTCTGCGGGCTTTGGTTTTGGCGTTGGCAATGTCTTTCACCCTTGGGTTGGGGTATTCAGAGGCGGCTGAATATTGTCCCGACAATTTCGTCTTCCTCATTGACCAATCCGGCTCCATGTATATGCATTTTGCCGAGCGTCCGCAGTTTGGACCCGATCCCCTGAAGAAAATGACTGCTGCCAAGCAACTGGCCATGGACATCAACTCCATGATTCCTCAGGCAAATTACAAAGCGGCGCCATGGACCGCGGCCCTCCAGTTGTTTGCTCCCGTGAATGATCCCTATGCAGCCGGGGCCTACGACCGCGCCAGGATGGCCAAGGCCGTGGAGAGCATCAAGGACAGTCAGCCGATTTTCGACCGGTTGACTCCGATGGGACCGGGAATCATGGCCCTGGATCCGGTGCTGGGACAGATGAGGGGCAATACGGCCGTGGTTCTGCTCAGCGACGGCATGGCCAACCTGGGTCCGGATCCGGTGGGCGAGGCCAGGGCGATCTACAGCAAGTATCCGAGCACCTGCATTCACATCATTTCATTGGCTGACAAGACCGACAAGAGGGGCATGGAGATCCTTGCCGAGATCAAGAAGCTGAACAACTGCAGCATCATGGCCGAAGGCCTGACTCTTCTCGCCGACAAGGGCGCCCTCGAAAAGTTCGTCCGCGACGTCTTCTGCGCTCCGAGGAAGGAAATGCCCAAGGAAGAAGTGTTCATCCTCCGCGGCATCCAGTTCGACTTCGACAAGTATGATATCAAGCCGGAGTACAGGGTGATCCTGGATGAGGCCGTCGACGCCCTGAAGAAGCGCCCCGAAATCAAGGTCGTCATCGAAGGTCATACCGACTCCATCGGCAGCGCGGCCTACAACCAGAAGCTGTCCGAGCGTCGCGCCGGCGCCGTATTCGACTACTTCGTCCAGAAGGGCATCAAGTCGTCACGGCTGGATTCCGTCGGCTACGGCAAGGAAAGACCCAAGGCCGCCAACACGAAGCCCGATGGCTCCGACAATCCCGAAGGCCGCGCCATCAACCGGCGCGTGGAGCTCAAAGTCGTCAGGTAACCGTTCCTTGGTCAGTTGAGAGCGGGGGGGAGTCACAGCGGCAAATGCGTTGGAGTGGCCCCCCCCCACGGCAGGTTTTCCGGGGCCTGGTGCGCATGACGCATCAGGCCTCCTGTGTGATCGAGGAGTGAACACCCATGCTGTGCGCATCCCTTTTTGTCAAGCCTCTCTGTTCCAGCCGTTTCGTCCTTTGTTTCGTTTTGCTTGGCATTCTGGCCATGACTCCGTGTCTCGGCGTTGCAGCCGACGACGAGGAGGTGAAAAAAGCATTTGATGTCTTTCAGAACGACTGGATCGCCAAGCTGAATCAGCATGGTGAGGTCGGTGAAGACAAGATCAAGGTGGAAAGGGATCCGCAGGGGCGCTATCGGGCATCGTATCGCGCCATTGCCAGGGACAGGCAGTATGAGGTGAAAGCCACCGGAGACAAGAACTCTCCCTATGTCGGTGTGCTCAAATACGAAGAGCAGACTTTCGTGAGCACTGCTGACACGCCTGAACTGGCCAGGCTCGGCCCCTTCGCCTGTGAAAAAGAGGTCGTGATCAGCGAGATCTTCCGATATTCCAAAGGGAAATGGCTCTACTGATCGGCCCTGTAAGCCTTCATTAAACCCTCATTCCCGGGCGTTCCCGTTCATCCTCAGCCCCCGAAAGAAAGCCGTGGTGTCGCCCTTGCTCCAGAGGCCCACGTAGCCTTCGACGGGCTGGGGAGCGGTGAATCTCAGGCAGGGCCGGCCGTCGAGGATCCCCGTGATCTCTCGCCCCGCTACCGTCACTTCCAGCTGCAGCCAGCGGTCCATCGGGATATCCACTGCCGCCCGCTCCAGAAAATGGCGAGTGTTGTTGACGAACTCCAGCAGCTGCAGCTCTCGGGCGCTGGCATCCGCCGCCAGAACCAGGCCGTTGCCCACGTTGGTCAGGCCAAAGGCGAGGCCGGCCGCAAGGTCCACGCACCCGGCCCGAATGCGGACATCGGCGCGCATGCGACCGTCTCCACGTCGACTTTCCCGGGCCACCGCCACCGGGTAATAATGCAGGGCGTGCCTGTTTTCGAGGAATCTCCGGTACCGGCCCCGGAGCACGGTGCCCAGCACGGAGTGGAGCGAGCAGGACACGGTGCCGCCCATGCTCGAGCCATCCTGCACGATCACTTCCCCCCCTTCGAATTCGGAGTGCGACCACTCGCCCACCGAGGCGTAGAAGCCCGGAAGACGCTTTTCCGAGCGCCCCAGGAAATCATAGTCCTCCTTGAAGAAAAGCTCGGTCAGCGTTTCCACCTCCGCATGGCTGGGAATGGCCAGGTCCAGAAGTCGGCTGCAGCCGAGAAGCCGCCCCGTCTGGTCCAGGATCACCTCCATGGCCTCGCAGTCCAGCCCTTTGAGCGCCGCCTGCAGCAGGTCCCCCCGCACCTCCACGTCATAGCTCAGCCGGCTCAGCACGCGCGACAGGAGCTCGATGCGCAGGGCCTTTCCCATTCCGGTCCCGGCTCCCCCGGAGAACTGGAGGGAGATGGTGTTGGCGTTGGGGTCATCCGAACAGAGGGCGTCGAGATTCGAATAGTGGTAGCCGAACTTGACGCTGAGGTTGAGGTAGTCACTGGAAATCAGCGCATAAGAGTCCACTTCGGGGGGAGTCGCGTTCTCCGGCCCGATGCTGCCGGCCATGAGCGCCATGAAGTTGCGTGCACTGATATCCACGGCCCCGGACCAGGTGACACCGGGGTGAGTGAGACCGCGCCACAGGGCGGCCATGGGCCTGGACCGGATATGCTCCGGCCGGATCTCGTCGCACGAGGTCAGCCCCGGCGCGAGCCCGCCGCCCAGGTCGATGAAATACAGCGACAGCGGGATGTTGGCGCTCAACTTACGCGATACCACCGACGAGTCCGCAAGCTGGGAGAGGCTGAACATCTCCGTCATGGCTTTCTCGTGGGCGAACCGGATCAGGTCGTGAAGCGTTCGACAGCCGCTCGGCGCAAACTCGGGAGCCTTGGGATCGGTCAGGTTCAGCGGCGATATCTGGTCCAGTATCTCGCGGAGATGTCTGCCGATGGGCCCGCGCTCATCGTCCGCGCCGCGGTCCGGGAGCTTCCTCGCCAGTTCGGGAGCTAGACCAAGGTAAACCCTGCCCTCGTCCGCCAGCAGGGTGATCTCCTGACCGTCGGTGATGAGATTTGTAGCTTCCCGCACATCCATGAGAGCCGGAACGTTGGTCTCACGGGCCACCGAGGCGAGGTGGCTCGCCGCCCCGCCGAGGTCCGTGATCAGCCCGCGCACCCGCCCCATGAAGGGTGCGAGGTCCGGCGCGGCGGTCCGCGAGACGAGAATGACATCCTCGGCTTCCTCAGGCTTGAGGTCTGTCCTGGCCAGGAGAGCCCTTCCCGAAACCCGTCCGGGCGAGGCCGTCTGGCCGGCCTCAAGGAGGAGCTTCAGGCCTGAAAGATCCGCCTCCTGCTCCTGTTCGTCACCCACGGCCATCCCCAGGGGCCGGGCCTGAAGAATGAGCAGATTCCCCTCTTGATCCTCGGCCCATTCGATGTCCTGGGGGGAGCCGAAATGTTTTTCCATCTTCATCCCGTATTCGACCAGCGTCAGGACGGCCCCATCGGATATGGCCTGTCCGGCACCCGGCGCGTCGGGACCATCCTCCCGGCCTTCAACGCGGCGTTGGACGATTTGGAGCGACCCGCGGTCGACATGGAAAACATCGGGGGAGGCGGAACCGCCGACAACCTTTTCGCCCAGGCCCGAGGCGGCATCGAGGCGGGCCTGCCCGGAACCGGGACGGGACGGATCCCGCGTGTAGAGGACGCCGCTCGCCCTGGCCCGCACCATGACCACCGCGGCCGCGGCCATGGGGGTGGCCGCATCGGCGAGCCCGTAGCGCAGCCGGTATATAATGGCCCGGGGAGTGTACTTGCTCGCGAGGACTGTCCGATAGGCCGTGGCGATCCGGTCCCGGTCCACCTCGAGCACGCTGGTGTACTGGCCGGCAAATGAAGCTTCCGTATCCTCCCCGACGGCGCTGCTGCGCACCGCCACCAGCGGCATGCCCCCGTGGCGGGACGCCAGTTCCCGATACTCCCTTTCAAGGGCCTGGGCCAGGCTCTCGGGCAGCGGGGCTTCCCGAATCATTTCCTGGATTCTGAGACAGGCCTCCCAGCTTTCCGTCGCTTCCGGGTCCAGCTCCGCCAGCATGGCATCGATGGAATCGAGGAGCCGGTTCTCCCGCAAAAAGAGGTCGAAGGTGGCGGTGGTCACCACAAACCCGTCGGGAGTGGGCAGCCCCAGCCGGTTTCGCACTGTGGCGAGGTTCACCGATTTGGCGCCGGCAAGATGAAGGTGCTGGGGCCCAAGCTCCGAAAACGGGAGCGTCAGAGGTCCCTCTATGGTCGGTCGCCGACGTTCGAGAAGCGGTGCAAGGTTTCGGGCCACGGCGTCGTGGACCTGAAGCAGCTCCCCGTAGCGGTCCCCCGCCAGCCCGCTGAGAGATGCAACCAGGCCCCGAACCTCCTCCAGAAGATTCTCGGTCCGACGCTGAATGGAAGCAAGCGTCGCCAGCCCGGCCCCCCGGTCCACGAGCTCCAGCTCCGAAAGAATGCGGAGCGCGTCGTGGTTGTGGTTCAGAAAAGCGTCGTAGTGAGCGTAACGCTCGGCGGCAGGCCCCTCGGGGTCCGCCAGAAGACGGCACGAGTCAGTCTTGAAGAACATGGCGCACACCTCGTCTCCATCGATGATCGTCGAATCCCACCAATCCCCCTAATCCCCGTCCTCGCAAGCTTGTTGCAGCGTACCGATTTCCCTTTCTCTTCGGCTTCGAGATCCATAATTACCGATCCAAGGGGCTAAGCTCAATAGAAACCGCACCGTCCCCCGTCGGGGCTCCGGTCCTCCTTGTTTCAATTCCCTTCTCCTCTATTCATGCGGCGGAATCCCTCACCAGCGGCTTGACGCACCATCAATGAGTTCATCCTTTCATTTTGTGTTAGTTTCACTTATTTTTCCACTTCAGTCTCAGTGCAACTATTGGCCATGATTTCGAGAAAGGGCAGGCAGACCATGCAGGAGAACGGTAGATCCTATTGCGGCAGACTGACCCTTGCCGATGCGGGCCGGGAGGTCCGGCTGGCAGGTTGGGTGGATGCACTGAGGGACCACGGTGAAGTGCTTTTCATGCACCTTCGGGACCTCACGGGGGTGGTGCAGGTCGTTTTCAGCCCTGAACTGACGCCTTCCGAAGTGTGTGAGCTTGCGGGAACCCTGAAGAGCGAGTTCTGCGTGACCGTGAGCGGTCGTGTTGAGGAGCGCGCCGAAGGAACCGAAAACCCTCATATCGAGACCGGCGCCATCGAGCTCATGGTTCGTGATCTTTCCATATTGAGTCGCGCCGCCGCTCTCCCCTTCGCCATTTCCGAAAAGGCCATGGTCGCCGGCGGGAGCACGGCGGCCCCTGACACCGTATCCGAAGACCTGAGGCTCCAATTCCGCTACCTGGATCTGCGCCGACCCAGCATGCAGCAGAACCTCCTCAAACGTTACCGCATCATCAAAACCGCTCGCGATGTGCTGGACGAGAGAGGGTTTGTCGAGATCGAAACGCCGCTGCTCACCAAGAGCACACCGGAAGGGGCCCGGGACTTCCTGGTGCCCAGCCGCCACCACCCGAGGCACTTTTATGCTCTCCCGCAGTCCCCGCAACTGTTCAAGCAGCTTCTGATGGTTGCAGGGTTCGAGCGGTACTTCCAGGTGGTCCGCTGTTTCCGTGACGAAGACCTCCGCCCGAACCGACAGCCCGAATTCACGCAACTGGACCTCGAGGCGTCCTTCATCGACGAAGAGCTCATTTTCGACCTGGTCGAAGAGCTGGCGGCGAGTATGTTCGCCGTCGGGGACATCACTCTGCCGCGTCCGTTTCCCCGAATGACCCACCGGGACGCCATGGAGCTCTACGGGACGGATCGGCCCGACACGCGCTTCGATCTTCAATTTGTCGAAGCCACCGACATCTTCCAGGGCACGCAATACAGCATCTTCAGCCAGATCTGTCGGCGGGGGGGGCGCATCAAGGGAATCAATGTGCGCGGCCAGTCGGAGAGACTGAGCAAGAACGTGCTCCAGAACGAGTACGCCAAGGAGATCGTGCCGTCATTCGGGGCCCGGGGAATGACGTGGATGCGGGTCATGGGCGGAGGTCTGGAATCCAACATCGTGCAGTTCTTCAGCGAGGGGGAAAAACAGGCCGTGCTGAACCGATTCGAGGCCAGGGACGGCGATGTCATCCTCATGATCGCCGACGCCTCCCATGAGCTGGTGCTTTCGGCCCTCGGGCAGCTGAGGCTGCACCTTGCCGAAAGACTGGGGCTCGTGCCGCACGACGTGTATTGTCCTCTCTGGGTCACGGAATTTCCGCTTTTCGAAGCCAGCGGTGACGGCGTGACCTCGAACCATCACCCCTTCACGGCACCCCACCGAGACGATTTCGATCCATCCGACCGAGAGGGGCTGCTCCAGCTCCGCTCGCGCGCATACGATCTGGTCGTGAACGGGGAAGAGCTCGGCGGCGGAAGCATTCGCATCAGCAGCAAAGTGCTCCAGCAGAAGGTCTTCCACATCCTGGGGCTGACTGACGGGGAGATCGAGGAAAAGTTCGGATTTTTCATACGGGCCCTGGACTACGGAGCCCCACCCCACGGAGGTCTGGCGCTGGGAATCGACCGTGTGACCTCCATGATTCTTGGCACATCCTCCATCCGCGAGGTCACGGCCTTTCCCAAGAACCGAAGCGCCCATTGCCCCCTGACTCAGGCCCCTTCGGAAGTGAGTCTCGACCAGCTCGAGGAGCTGGGGCTCCTGCAGCCGGGGGAAACCAGGCCCAATCCAGGTGTGGAGGAGCAAAAGGACCTCGTCGACAGTCTGTCGTGGGTTTCGCGCATTGGAGTGGGTCCAGCCGAAAGGGCTGCCATTGTTTCAGCGCTGTCCGACGCCATGCAGCTGGCCCAAATCGTTGACAGCAGGGAGTGTGACCAGGAACCGCTCTTTGCTCCCATTCAGGTGACCCATCGCATGAAGGAGAAGGGGCCGGCCTGCGTCTCACCCCTGGCAGCTGACGGACAACTGCTGAAGAACGCCCCCGCGGTGAAAGGCAGCTACTTCAAGGTGGCCGGCATTCTGGACTAGAGGAGGCCCGTGAGCGAGGTCTCCGGGAGTATCCTGTTCGCAAGGGAGTGAACCAACGTGAAACGTAAGTTGTTTTGCCACACGGAGCCCTCTCCCGGCCCCTGTATCGACGCGGGGCCGCTTTGGGGCAAACGTGCCGCGGTTCAATGCACCATTTCGGTCAAAGGTTGGCCCACCGAAGCGGGCTCCAGGGCCCTGCGGGGATTCGTCGCCCTCGAGGATGCAACCGTTGTCGAGCGTCTGAAGTCGGCGGGTGCAACCCTTCTGGGCAGCATGCACACCCCTGAATTGGGTTTAGGTCCTGCCCCGGATGGGATGGCCACGGCATTCAAGGATGGCCCCGTCGACCTGCTGCTCATGACAGACACCATGGGGGAGGCACGCCTGGCCGCGGCCTCCGCCGGCGTTTTCGGTTTGAAACCGAGCTATGGCAGGGTCTCCCGGTTCGGCCTCGTGGGACTGGTACCCTCGATGGACTCCTGCGGCATCCTCGGCAAGAGCCTCGAAGACGTTGGCACTGCTTTCAAAGCCATTGAGGGCGCCGACGACCGGGACCCGTCCATGGGCGATGGCGCAAGGGAGAAACCCCGGCGAAAGGACTTGGAAGAGGGCTCCAGGCTGACGGCGGGCATTGTCCTTCAATCCCTTGCAGGCCTGGATGCGGATGCCCGTGCAGCCTTCAGTGAAGCCCTCGGCAAGGTTGCAGGGGCCGGCATCGAAGTCCTTGAAATTCAGTGGGGGGATTTCGATCTTCTGCGGGCGGTGCACAACGTCATCGGCTCCGTCGAGGCGTCGTCCAGCTGCGGCAAATATGACGGAGTGCGCTATGGTCATTGTGCGGCCGGCTCCAGGAACTGGAACGACATGTATCTCCAGTCGCGAAGCGAATCCTTTGGGCTTCTTCTGAAAACATACCTCTTCCAGGGCGCCTACTTCCAGTTTGAAAACTACAAGGCTTTTGAGCACGCCTGCAGACTTCGGGCGAAACTGGTGGAGGAGAGCAGCGGAATCTTCCGAAGCCTGGATTTTCTCCTCCTGCCGACGAAACGAGGGGTATTCCAGGACAACGCCAGGGACAACCGACCCCAGACGGTGGAGCGGGTCTATGATGCCGGTATCACCACCCTTCCGGCAAATGTCACCGGCAACCCTGCCCTCACATTGCCCGGCCTCGTGCGGAGCGTCGGGTCGGGGGGGGATCTCGGTCTGCAGCTGATGGGCCCCATGGGGGGCGAGGAGCTCCTCCTGTCGGCTGCCGGAAGATTGTGCAGACACATGGAGAACCAGGAGACGGCCCAATGACCCTGGATTATGAAGCCGTAATAGGCCTCGAAGTTCATGTTCAACTCAACTGTCCGACCAAGATGTTCTGCCAGTGCCCCAACAGGGCGGGAGACGAACCCAACCTCAACACCTGCCCCATATGCCTCTGGCTCCCCGGCAACCTGCCCAGGTTCAGCCGGGAGGCACTGGAAAAAGCGATTCTCGCCGGGCTTGCCCTCAATTGTGAAATACAGCGCGAAAGCGCCTTCGACCAGAAGGTCTATTATTACCCCGACCTCCCCAAGGGGTATCAGCTCTCCCAGTTTCACCACCCCCTCGCCAGGAACGGTTGGCTGGACATCACCGACCAGGACGGCGTCACCAGGACGGTCCGTATCCAGAAGATTCACATGGAGGAAGACGTCGCGAGGCTGGTCCACGAGAAGGAAGGGAGGACCTCGGTCAGCCTGGTGGATTTCAACCGCGCGGGAGCCCCCCTGGTGGAAATCGTGACTCAGCCTGACCTGCGCAGTCCTCACCAGGCCATGGAATTCCTGCGTTGCCTCAGGGCGCAGCTGCGCACCTCCGGGTGCTCCGACTGCAGCATGGAGCAGGGGACGATGCGCGTGGACGCCAATGTCTCCCTCCGTGCGCGGGGAACCGATCAGATGAGCACCAAGGTCGAGATCAAGAACATGAATTCCATCCGCCATATGGGAGATGCCATCGCCTACGAGATCAGCCGGCAGGCCAACTGTCTCCAGTCCGGCGAACCCATCGTCCTCCACACGCGGCTCTGGGATCCCGACAACCGGGTGACCACGGCCATGAGAGGAAAGTTTGAAGGACCGTGCATCCCCGACCCTTCCGTGCCGCGGATTGTCATCGACGACGGATGGCTGGAAGAGCTGCGGCGCGCGCTGCCGGAAATGCCAGACAAAAGGGCCGACCGTTTTTCCAGAGATTACGGACTCAGCCGCGAGGAAGCCGCCATGATGAGCTCCGAGCGGGAGTGGTCCGACTACCTCGAAGCAGTGGTCGAGCACGGAGTTGCGCCAAGGCTCGCCTCCCAGTGGATCATCGCTCAGCTCATTCCCCTGTTCAAATCGAAGAATCAGGATTTTTCAGAGAACGCCGTGAACCCGGAACGCTTTGCGGGGCTTCTGCTCATGCTCCAACGCGAGGAGATCAATGCGAAGGCCGCCAAGGAAGTTTTGAAAGCGATCCATGGGAAAGAAGCATCCCCTGAAGAAATCGTTGCCGGCCTTGGTCTCCGCCAGGTATCTGAAACTGACGAGATCGAGACACTGGTGGACCGGGTGCTGGCTGCAAACATGTCCGCCGTGGAAAATTATCGAAAAGGCGCATCCAAGGCCATGGGCTTTCTCATGGGACAGGCCATGCAGGCGTCCGGAGGCAAAGCCAATCCCCGCCTTCTGAAAGAGGTCATGCAGCGCAGACTCCAATGAAGGCAGTCTCATCGCTCACACCCATCAGGAAATGGATTTCACAGGAGGTCTTATGGACGTGATCAAGATCATGCCATGCCTGGACATGAAGCATGGCCGGGTGGTCAAAGGCATCAATTTCGTCAATTTGAAGGATGCGGGGGACCCCGTCGACAATGCCGCCTTCTACGAACGGGAGGGGGCCGACGAGCTGGCCATGCTCGACATCGCCGCCACGGTGGAGGAACGAAAGACCATGCTCGAGTGGGTGAAAAACGTCTCGTCGGTCATCAAGATCCCCCTCACCGTCGGCGGAGGCATCGCCACACTGGAGGACATCGAGAAAGTCCTCGATGCCGGAGCCGATAAGGTCTCCATGAACAGCGCCGCTGTCAAGAATCCCGACCTGATCCGGCAGGCTGCCGGGGCATTCGGTTCGGACAGGGTCACCATAGCCATCGACGGCAAAAGAAACGGCTCGATGCCCTCGAGATTCGAGCTCGTCATCGCGGGCGGCACGAAGCCCGTGGGAAAGGACGCCGTGGCCTGGGCCCTGGAATGCCAGGAGCTCGGCGCGGGAACACTGCTGCCCACCAGCATGGATGGTGACGGCACCCAGGCGGGTTACGACCTGGAATTAACCAGGGCCATCTCGGACGCCGTGACCCTGCCCGTCGTCGCCTCGGGTGGAGCGGGAACCCTCGAGCATTTTTACGATGGGGTGGTCAGGGGCGGGGCGCGGGTCCTGCTTGCGGCCTCGGTCTTCCATTACCGCATCCTGAGCATCGGTCAGGTCAAGGAATACCTGCGGAGCAAGGGCCTGCAGGTCAACCTCTGACAATCGAGTTCGCAAACGGCAAGAGCCGGCCCCCTGGAAAGGGAGCCGGCTCTTGCTATGGAAAGGGGCGGCAGCGACCTACTCTCCCACG
>JALOOX010000074.1 GCA_025454175.1 Syntrophobacteraceae bacterium
CCGCAAGATGGAAGCAGGCCCCGAGACCCAGGATCGGGGCCACCACGGCGCTGGCCAGGGCGGCCCCCGCGCAGGCGCCCAGAAGCTCCAGTCCATAAATAAGCCCGGCTGATTTTTCCGCCCTCCCCGTGTGGGCCATGGAGCAGGCGGTGGCCAGGGGGAAATCCATGCCGTTGATGAGGCCGGCTCCGACGGTGAGGACCGTGAACAGGCCAAGGATGGCCGGCGATGAAGTCAGGCTTGCCGTCCTGGGGAGCATCAGGGCCATGAGGCAGGCCAGAAGGGCCATGATCCCCTGGACCAGGGCCAGCGTGCGCATGCTGGTTTTAACTTTCACGATCTTGAGGGTCAACCAGGCCCCGGCCGCCAGCCCCAGCATGAAGATCGCCACAATCAGGCCCACGGTTTCGTAAATGAAGCCATAAATGCTCTGAAAGGAGAAGAGCAGGGCCACCTGCATGGCCATGGTGGAGAGGCCCGTGGTGAAGACCGCGAAAAGGACGGCGAATGACGCGTCAGCGTGCCGGGAGGTGCCGGGCCAGGGAGATCGCAGAACGAGGACCGTCAGCACGGGGAACAGCACCAGGGGAGCGATCCACCAGGATTGGACCTGCAGGAGGTGTTTGAGGGCGCCCCTGTGGTCGCCGCGGGTCAGCTCGTCCCAGAACATGAGGGTATAAAAAGTGACGACGGGCTTGAAATCCGAATTGATGAAAGCTCTGCTCTGGACGGGCGGAAGGAGTGCCTCGGCCTGGACTTGATCCTCGACGGGATCGGGAAACAGAGGGGCGGGCGGGGGGCCCTCCAGGTGGGCCCGGGGACCGCGCCCATGATTGCGGACCACCCAGTTCACTCGCCTCACCTGCTGCTCCTGGAGCAACAGGACGAAGTGGAGATCCGAAAAGCCCTCGGCCTCGATGCGACGCTCCCGAAAGCGATGCCGGAGCGTGGGTATGTCCACGGAAACCTGGCCCGGAGCGTCGCTGGCGAAGAAGAACAGAAACCTTTCGCCCGCCAGGAGGACGTGGGAAAAGACGCCGGCCAGGGTATGGTAGACGGCGGCATTGCGGTTGGCCACCGCGGCGCCTCGCAGGTCGGGGGTCGAGGTGACGCCCGTGACCAGCACTCCGCCGGGTTTGAGGAGCTTACGGGACTCCTGAAAGAATTCGCGGGTGTAGTATCGGTTCAGAACGGCGGTGGTCGGATCGGGCGCGTCGATGATGATCAGGTCGTATTCTTCGTCAGTGCCTTTCACGAACAGCCGGGCATCGCCGTGGATCAGGCGGACCCTTGGGTCCTGCAGGACCTCGAAGGTTTGGGGCGGGACAAACGCGCGGGCCGCTTCGGTCAGGACTTCGTCCAGCTCGATGGTGTCGATCCTGTCGACGGGGTGGATCGCGATTTCTCCAAGCATGCCCCGCAGGCCGCCCCCGATGAGCAGGACCTGCTTCGGGTCGGGATGCTGGACCATGGCAAGATGGGCAAAAGTCACGGCATCCTGTTCTTCCAGCGCGGGAATCGCGGTGTCCGGACCGGCGGAGGTGAAGACCAGGTGACCGCTTTGAAAGAAGCTGAACTGGTCCTCCCGCCGGAGCACGGCGATACTCCCGTGCTTGGACTGGTAAATTCCCGCGAGCTCATGGTGCGGGGTCATATACCGCCACAGGGTTTCATGGGCGCTGCGGTCCAGTCGGTCCAGGAAGGGAAAGCCGTGGAAGCTCAAAACGACCGCGGCCAGGGCCAGCGTGGCCGGAATCCAGCTTCGGGAGGTTCTGTCCCGTCCCTTTTCACGCCGATGGGCCATGAACCCCACCATGATCAGCATGACCATGGCCACGAGCACCCCCGTCTGAAAGGGGTTGAGCTGGTGGACCAGCAGGAAAGTGAACAGGATGCCGCCCATCATGCTGCCCAGGGCTTCCCCCACGTACGTCTTGCCCGCGCCGGAGGCGTCCTCGGCATGATCTTCCTCGCGCCAGGCTCGCGAAAGGAAGACGAACTGGGCCCCCAGCAGCAGGCAGACCGGGGCCACGACCAGGAAGCTCGAAAGGACCATTTCGAGGAGGGACAGGTGTGCGCCGGGGAGCACATCGAAGAAGCCGCGCAGGGACCGAATGAGGAGAAGGGTACCCGGCAGGGCCGGCAGCATGGCCAGGGCGCTGAGGACGAGCAGCAGCAGGGGGCGCTCGAGCCGCTCGATCGCGAAAGCTCCCAGCCGGCTGCCCGCTCCCACCCACGCCAGCCAGGCCGACAGGATGATCCCGATGGCGAGCTCGTTTCCGTGGAAGACCATGAGGAGATCGCGCAGCAGGAGCACCTGGCCGATCTGGGAGACCACCCCCAGCATCAGCACGGCAAAGAGGAGAGGGGGGATTCTGTGCTTCATGAGCCGGCGCCCTCTGACGATCCGGTGGTCCGGCCTGCCGGGCGCAAGTACAGCGCCACACCATAAGAGACTATCTCAAAATTTCCCAATGGCCACCCACCGTCATTCCGGCGAAGCTTGTCCCGGCATGCTTCAAGCCGGGAGCCGGAATCCAGTGTCTTTCAAAGTCCTGGATCCCGGCTTTCGCCGGGGTGACGACGGAGCGGAATGTCGAGCCCGGGAGCCGGCTGCCCCGGGCAGTCATTTCCGCCCGAGCGCAGCGGGGGGATCCGGGCCGAGGCGCGCTCGATATTCCTGGATGCGCTCGCGCCCGCAGCGCAGCTGCCGTCCGGGGATCAGCCCGCCGGGCGGAAAATGGGGGCCGTAGACCAGCAGTCTTCCAGGCCAGGAGCCGAGGAGCTCCTCCAGGGCATGGAAGGGCTTGTCGGGATAGAGGTACAGGCAGTCGGCCCGTCGCAGGTTCATGGTCAGGTAGTCACCGCGGACGATCTCGACCCGGTGGCACAGCTCCAGGTCAGCCACCGCATCGGTCGCCGTCCTGCAAAGATCCGGGTCGGCCTCGATGCCCACCGACCGGGTGAAGAGCCCCGCCACACAGGCCACGAGTCCGTCGCCGCTCCCGAGGTCCACGAAGAAACGATCGTTCTCGATTCCCAGACGTTTCATGAAGTAGTAGACGTGGGCGGGCCTGGAGGTGGCCCAGGCGCCCCGCGAAGTGATCCGGTAAGCTCCCGGACCGCTTCGCTCGAGAGCCTCGTGCAGGCGGCGGTAGTGGCGGAGTATCCCGACGAGCCTTCGGGCTCTCTCAAGGAGCTCGCGGGGCACTCAGCGGACCATGCTTTCTGGCGGGTAGTAGCCGGCCCTCACGGAGCTCACGGGCAGAACCATGGCGGCTTTGCCGAGGAGGGTTCCCGGGTTGGTCACGGCGTTGCACCCGATCTCGACGCCGTCACCGATGATGGCTCCGAACTTGCGCAGCCCCGTGTCGATCTTCTCACCGCCCACCTTGATGATGACGGGGGTGCCCCCGATCTTGAGATTGGCCAGCTTGGTGCCCGCTCCCAGGTTGGTGGAATTCCCGAGGATGCTGTCCCCGATGTAGGCGAAGTGACCCGCCTTGGCGCCGTCCAGCATGATGCTGGATTTCATCTCGGTGGTGTGGCCCACCACGCAACCCCTGCCGACAATGCATTTCCCGCGGATGTAGGCTCCCTGGCGGAGGTCGGTGCCGCCGCTGATGAGCGTCGGCCCCTTCACGAGGGCTCCCGGCTCCAGCACCACGCCCGGCCCGATGAAGATATCCTCGTCCCACAGGACGCTCCCGGCGTAAAGAACGCTCGCGTCGGCGACCTCGCTCCCCTCCACCCGCACCCGGAGGGCTCCCTTGATGGGGTCGCCTCCGAGGACCTCGAACCCTTTCCTCCAGACCGCACCCTTCCACAGGATGACGGTTTCCGGGAGCGGCTTCCTGAAGCACCGGACACCGGCCACGTTGGGCCGCAGCTGTCCCTGGAGGTAGGAGGAAATGCGTGTCAGCGCTTCCCAGACGGGGTTGGAGCCCTCAAAAAGACCGGCATGCTCATAAGAGCTCAGATCGA
The DNA here is from genome assembly GCA_025454175.1 of Syntrophobacteraceae bacterium. GTDB lineage: Bacteria > Desulfobacterota > Syntrophobacteria > Syntrophobacterales > Syntrophobacteraceae > JALOOX01. Next base: position 3,985 of record JALOOX010000074.1, read on the forward strand.
AGAACGCCTCCGGGCGCAAAAAGTCCATCCATCTTCTCCCATACTGCTCCAATAAGTTTCAAGTCTCAGGTTTCAAGTTTCAAGTTGAAAACCAGGCCGGCAGCGGGCTTTTTCATGGTTTCGGGAGTCCCGGAGGGCCATGAGGAACTGCCATGGGGAGCCTCACTGGCACAGGCGATGGTGCTCGATCTTGATGCACTTGTTCATCACCACCGAAAGGCCCGCCGCCCGGGCTTTCTCCGCGGCTTCGTTCTGGGCGAGGCCCAGCTGCATCCAGACCGCCCCCGCTTTCACGTCGATAGCCTCGTCCACGATGCCGGGAATCGCCTCGATGTTGCGAAAGATATCCACCACGTCGATGTGCTCCGGAACGGACCGCAGGTCCGGATAGCAGGTCTCTCCGAGGACCTCCTTGTATTTCGGGTTCACCGGTATCATCTTGTAGCCGTGCTCCTTGAGGTATTTGGCGACCTTGTGGCTGTCCCTCTCCTCCTTGTGGGAAATCCCGATGACGGCGATGGTTTTGGACTCCTTGAGCAGGCTCAGCACTTCGGGATCTTCGGCGTTCTTCTCGGGGAACTGGCACTCGACCATGGTTGCACTCCTTTTGGGTCGCTCCTTCTCTTCCGGTTGCCTGACGGGGTCGAAGGGCTGCGATATTGGTGGATGACAGCGATGAACCTCCACATCATTCCCGCCATGATTTAAAATAGATGAGGGTGAAGGCAGGGTCAAGCAATGGTGAAGCTCCGAGGGTCTCCTGGCTCCTCGTTTCTGGTTCCTGGCTCTATCTCCTTTTCATGGTTCAGATTGGCCCGACGGGCCATGAGAAACTGCTCGAGGCTGTTTCGAGCTTCGAGTGGAGAACCATTCACGCCATGAGCCTGTTCATCGTTCGGAGTGGGCCCGGGTCCCCTGGCTTGTCCGTACTCTGCTTTCATTCCACTCGATATTATTGTATACACTCAGGTTACTTGACGCAGTGCGTTGCTCCTCCACACGGCCCCATGACGCCCGGGGCCTGGGCAAGTCAGCGTGGACAGCGCCTCAAAGGAGATCCGATGCCCCCCAGGAAGACCAACGAAGATCAGAATCCGGTGGACAAGCTGCTGGGCCGTTTCAAGGGAAAGCAGGGCGATGGAAATCCTCAGCCGAATGACCCGTCGCAGAAGCGCATTCATTTCTCCCTCTGGTACTTCCTGGCCGCGGTCATCATGCTGATGCTCTTCCAGAGCTACCTGGCCGAGCCTCAGCGGGACCCCATCCCCTATTCACAGTTCAAGCAGCTGGTGCAGGATGACCGGGTCTACAACCTTGTGCTCGGCTCCGAGCGCATCCGTGGGGAGATGAAGGACGAGAGGGTTCCGGGGAAGCCCTTCGTGACCATCCGCGTCGAGGATCCGGGGCTGGTGAAGCTCCTGGATGAGAAGGGCATCCAGTACCGGGGGCACGCCGAGAACAAGTGGATCGGCCTTCTCCTTTCGTGGCTCGTCCCCATGGGGCTGCTCATCCTGTTCTGGACCGTCCTCATGCGCCGCATGAGCGGCGGGCCCCAGGGCGTCCTTTCGGTGGGAAAGGCCAGGGTCAAGATCATGGCTGAAAAGGACGTGGGAATCTCCTTCGATGACGTGGCCGGGATTGACGAGGCCAAGGGGGAGCTGCAGGAAATCGTGTCCTTCCTCAAGACTCCCGAGAAGTATCAACGTCTCGGTGGCAAGATTCCCAAGGGGGTGCTGCTGGTGGGGGCGCCGGGGACCGGCAAGACGCTTCTGGCCAAGGCCGTGGCCGGTGAGGCGGGAGTCCCCTTTTTCAGCATGAGCGGCTCCGAGTTCGTCGAGATGTTCGTGGGAGTCGGCGCCGCCCGGGTCCGGGACCTCTTTGGGCAGGCCAAGGAGCATGCCCCGTGCATCATCTTCGTGGATGAGCTCGATGCCCTGGGCAAGGCCCGGGGCCTGAACCCCATGGGAAGCCACGACGAGCGGGAGCAGACCCTCAACCAGCTCCTGGTGGAAATGGATGGGTTCGATTCCAACGCGGGTGTCATCATCATGGCGGCCACCAACCGGCCGGAGATCCTGGACCCCGCCCTCCTGCGTCCCGGGCGATTCGACCGGCACGTGGCCATCGACAAGCCGGACATACGGGGGCGGGAGGCCATTCTCAGGATTCACACCAAGGGCGTCAAGCTGGGTCCGGACGTGGACATCACCAAGATCGCCACCATGACCCCGGGGTTCGTGGGCGCGGACCTGGCCAACCTGGTGAACGAGGCGGCCCTCTGCGCCGCCAGGCACAATCGCGAGCATGTCACCATGGCGGACTTCCAGGAAGCCGCGGACAGGATCATCGGGGGGCTCGAAAAGAAGAACCGGGCCATGAATCCCCACGAAAAGGAGGTCGTGGCCTACCACGAGTCGGGGCACGCCCTGGTGGCCATGATCGTTCCCCACGTGGATCCGGTCCACAAGATCTCCATCATACCCCGGGGGATCGGAGCCCTGGGATACACCCAGCAGCTGCCCACCGAAGACCGGTATCTCATGACCCGCCAGGAGCTGGTGAACCGCCTCCAGGTTCTGCTGGGGGGCCGGGTGGCGGAGGAGATGATATTCCGGGACGTTTCGACGGGGGCCCAGAACGATCTCCAGCGGGCGACGGACATCGCGCGCAGCATGGTGATGGAGTACGGGATGAGCGAGGAGCTGGGACCCATGACGTACACCAGCCCCCCGCGGTCCCATTATCTGGACATCGGGTCCCGGTCTTCCGAGCGGGAGTACAGTGAGCTCACGGCCCAGAAGATCGACGAGGAGGTCAGCCGGATCGTGACCCAGGCCCATGAAAGGGTGATCCTCATCCTTCAGGAGCACAGGGAGTCGCTGGAGTGCCTGGCCAAAACGCTTCTGGAGCAGGAAGTCATGGAGGGTGAGGAGCTCCAGAAGTTCGCCGAGGCCGTGAGGGAACGGGTGAGCCTCTCCAGTGAGGACGCGGAGGGGCTGGAGCCCGTCTGCAAACGGGTGCACAAAATATCGTTTGAATGATCAAGGGTGAGCTTCCATTCACCGCGAAGGATGCCTGGGAAATGGGGCAAGAAGCCTCTTTGCGACCTTGGCGCCTTTGCGGAGCGTGGTTTGACATCCAAGCTGCAACGAATCCGACCAATCGGAACGGAAACGGCGTCCCATGCTGCCTGAAGATCTGCTGGAATCCCTTCGAAAAAGGGTGGCCGAATCGGAGCATCCGCGCGAGCTGCTGATCGACGTGCTGCTCGAGCTGCAGGGCCATTGCGGCTACGTCAACGACGAAGCCATGGAGGCGGCCTGCGGTCTCTTCGACATGACGCCTCTGGAAATCGACGAGTTGGCCACGTTCTACGATTTCATTTACCGGGAGCCCGTCGGAAAGCACGTGATCCACGTCTGCGACAGCGCCATCTGCTGGATGAACGGGTATGGCTCGGTGCTGGATCACCTCACGGCGCGCCTCGGCATCCGGTTCGGGGAGACCACCCCCGACGGCCTCTTCACGCTGCTTCCCGCCTGCTGCATCGGCTACTGCGACCGGTCTCCCGCCATGATGGTGGATCGCAGGGTCTACGGCGGCCTGACTCCTGAAAAGATCGACCGCATCCTGGAGAAATGCCGAAACGGCCGGCGGCCCGATGACATGGACGAAACGGAAAGATGAGCCCACATGGTTGAGCAGGTGCTTTTTCGGAACCGCAGGGCGGACCGCATCGCCACCCTCGAGGAATATCGGGAGTCGGGAGGCTACGAGGCCCTGGCCCGGGTGCTCAGGGAGAGCACACCGCGCCGAATCCCCGGGATCATCGACGCATCGGGCCTCAGGGGCAGGGGCGGCGCTGGATTCCCTTGCGCGAGGAAATGGATGGCCGTTCCCGAGGACGGAAGCTTCCCGCGCTACGTGGCCGTCAATGCCGACGAGATGGAGCCCGGGACGTTCAAGGACCGCGTGCTCATCCACGCGGACCCCCATGCCGTCCTGGAAGGCCTGGCCATAGCGGGCTTCGCCATATCGGCCGAAAAGGGCTACATTTTCGTACGCCCCTCGTACGAGAACTGCGCGCGCATCCTCGAAAGGGAGGTGGAGCGGGCCCGGGAGGCCGGGCTTCTCGGCAGGAACATCCTGGGGTCGGGCTTTTCCTTCGACGTCATCGTCCACCGGAGCGGCGGGCGCTACATCTGCGGGGAGGCCTCGGCGCTCCTCAAGGCCCTCATGGGCAGGCGGCCGAACCCCGTGAAAGCACCTCCGTTCCCGACGGACAAGGGGCTTTGGGACCGGCCCACCCTGGTCAACAACGTCGAGACCCTGGCCAACGTGCCCCTCATCGTTCGAAACGGCCCCGAATGGTTCAAGGGGCTCGCCCGCACGCCCTCGGGCTCCGGAACCAAGCTCTACTGCGTGAGCGGGCGGGTGAATCGCCCGGGATGCTTCGAGCTTCCCATGGGCACTCCGCTGAGCGAGATCATTGAAGAGCACGCCGGCGGCCTGCCCGAGGGGCGGCGGTTCAAGGCCTGTCTTCCCGGAGGCGCCTCGACGCGCTTCATGGGGGCCGAGCATTATCACATCGAGATGGATTTCGACCCGCTGGCCGCCGTGGGCCACCGACTGGGAACGGCCGCCATCATGGTGTTCGACGACCGGACCTGCCTGGTGGGCGTGACCCTGAATCTCATGGAGTTCTTCGCCCGGGAGTCCTGCGGGTGGTGCACGCCCTGCCGCGAGGGGGTTCCCTACGTTCGGGACCTGCTGTGGCGCATCGAGCACGGCGAAGGCCGCGAGGAGTACATTCCGCGGCTCCGTGAAATGTGCCGCCACCTGTGGAACGCTTACTGCGCCTTCGCTCCGGGGGCCGCATCGCCCGTGGAGAGCCTCCTCACCTTTTTCGAGGACGAAGTGCGCGAGCACATCAGCCGGAAGCAGTGCCCGTTTCGTGGATAAGCCACAACGAGCCATGATCCGAGCATTGTCAAGGGAATCCCATGCCCCGATTGATCATTGACGACCTGGAGATCGACGTTCCCGCGGGAACCAAGGTGATTGACGCCGCCGAGATGCTGGGGATCATGATCCCTCGGTTCTGCTTCCACGAGGCCCTCGGCTCCGTGGGGGCCTGCCGCATGTGCGCGGTCAAGCTCCTCGATGGCCCCGTCAAGGGGATCCAGATGAGCTGCATGGTGGACGCCCTGGACGGCATGGTGGTCTCGACGACGGACGAGGAGGCCGTCGCCTTCCGCAGGTTCGTCATCGAGTGCCTGATGCTGAACCATCCCCACGACTGCCCCGTCTGCGACGAGGGCGGGCAGTGCCTCCTCCAGGACGAAACCGTCTCGGGTGGGCATGGGATGCGGAAATACCTCGGAAAGAAGCGCACCTACCGCGACCAGTTCCTCGGGCCCTTCATCGCCCACGAAATGAACCGCTGCATCCATTGTTACCGCTGCGCCCGGTTCTACCAGGAGTTTGCGGGCTATCGCGACCTCGGGGTCATGCAGATCGGGAGCCGGGTTTTCTTTGGACGCCACGGCGACGGCGCCCTGGAGAGCCCCTTCGCCGGAAACCTGGTGGATCTTTGCCCGACGGGGGTTTACACCGACAAGGCCGCGCGATACCGGGTGCGGCACTGGGACCTGGAGCGGGCGCCTTCGGTCTGCATCCATTGCAGCCTGGGGTGCTCGACGGTGGCCAACGCCCGCTATCGGGAGGTGCTCCGCGTGGAGGCCGGGCTGAATCGCGCCGTGAACGGTTATTTCATCTGCGATCGGGGTCGTTTTGGCTACGGGTACTCGAGCCACCCCAGCCGGCCGCGGCAGGCGAGGGCAGCGGGCAAGGGGCTTCCCGTGGGGAAGGTGCTGGAGTGGGCCGCGGGACAGCTGAAAACCATCATGCACGATTCCGGGCCTCAGGCCGTGGCGGCCGTGGGATCGGCCAGGGCATCCCTCGAGACGCTGGCTACCCTGAAGACCCTCTCCCGGGCTCTGGGCTGGAAGGCTCCCGTCTTTTTCGCGGATGACACGCAGGCTGAGGCGACTCGGCGGGCGGTTTCCCGGCTGGACCGGCGGCTGGCGGTCTCCATGAAGGACATCGAGTCGGCGGATGTCGTGCTGGCCGTCGGTGTCGATCCCGTGCAGGAGGCTCCCATGCTGGCCCTGGCCATGCGTCAGGCGTGCCGCAAGGGCGCCGCCGTCGGGGTCCTGGATCCCCGCCCCGTCTCGCTTCCCTTTGCCTTCCGGCACATCCCGGCTCCGCCATGGCGGATGGAAGCGGTCCTCAACGCCCTGCTGGATTCAGATGGTGCCGGCCCCCAGTCCGAGGGGCCGGACTCTCCACCCTCGGCCTGGAGGGAGGATATGGCATTCCTCAGGGAGCGGCTCGGCAACAGCCGGCGGCCCGTCGTGGTGTGCTCAACCTCGGTCGCGCCTCGCGGGATTCCGGATTCGGCCGCCGAGGCCGCCCTCAAGCTTGCGGGCGCCGGAAAGGGTGCGGGCCTGTTTTTCGTTCTCCCCGGCCCCAACAGCTTCGGGGCTGCGTGGCTCGGTCGGGGCATGGCGTCGTCGTTCGCCGAAACGCTCGGAGCCATCGAGGAAGGGTCGGTCAAGGCCCTGATGGTGGCCGAAGCCGATCTTTTCAGGGACTTCCCCGACAGGCCCCGTCTGGACCGCGCGCTGCAAAAGCTGCAGCTGCTCATGGTCCTGGACTATCTTCCCACGGAAACGGTCTGGAGATCCCACGCCTTTGTGCCCACGACGACCGTTTTCGAGTGCGATGCGGCCTTCGCCAACCAGGAGGGACGCATCCAGAAAACCTTCGCGGTCCATGCTCCGGGAATGCCCATCCGGCAGGAAACGGGCGGGGGCCATCCGGTTCGCGAGTTTCGGGCGGAGATCCCCGGGGGCGACCCCGCGCCGGCCTGGAGGCTGCTCGGGGACCTCCATGATGCCGTGAGCCCCGAAGGCGCGCCCCTCATGAACCCTTGGAAGGTCCTCCAAACCGAGTTTCCGGGCCTGCCCTCGTCCCTGGAGCATGACGCCCATGCCGACGGCTGGCAGGTGGCTTTCGACTCCCCGGAGGCTGCAGAGGCAATGGACCTGCCGGGGGCGGGGGAGGCGACCTCGGACATTCCGGCGCCGGCGGCCGATCAGTTCCTCCTGCTCCTGGTGGATTGGACCTTCGGGACCGAGGAGCTCTCCGGCTATTCACCTTTCCTGCGAAAAACGGAGCCGAAGCCCGTCTTGTGGATGCACGCGGCCGATGCGGCCGAGATGGGATTCGCGGAAGGAGACTCCCTTGAAATCGCGACGGAGGACGGCCCCGTGACAGCCACCCTCAACGTGTCGCGGAAGATGGCCCGAAGCGTTCTCGTCCTTCCCCGGCACATGCAGGTCGACTGGCACAAGCTCAGGGGCGGCCGAAGGCTGCTCCTTCGCGGGGACGTCAGAGAGGCGGGCTGAGGCCAGGCTGCTCTGAAAAGTTTCAAGTTTAAGGTTTCAAGTCTAAAGTTAAAAACAAGTCCCGGTAGGCCTTTTCATGGTTTCGGGTGCCTACCGTTATTGAGAAGTAACGAAAAATCCTTCACCCCTGCGATCCATGAAAATGAAGATTTATACTCGTTGAGGCTGAAAACCTTCGTTTTTGAATTCACCGCAGAGACGCAGAGCTCGCAGAGAAAGACTGCACTAAGCTATCTTCGTAACCTCTGCGGGCTCTGCGTCTCTGCGGTGAGAAATGTAATTTCTCAAGCTCATTCAGTATAGGTCTTCAACGAGTAGAAAAACCAACGCTGCCGGGAACCAGAAACCAGGAACCAGGAACCAGAAGCCAGCCCCACACGGGATCTCCCGACCCTTCCAGTCCATTGCCTCCAACTGGCACCATTCCTGCTTTCGCGATGACAGAGCCTTCCGAGTGCCCCTGGACGACCGGTGCTCATGGGCGGCGACTTTACAGGGATGCTCGGGGAAACTACTATGAAGGTATTGGGAGAGCGGGAAGAAAGCCAGTTCCGACGATTGTGGAGGACCTCGTGAAACGTGCATTTTTCGTAACCCTGGCGCTCATCTTGTTCCTGACCGCCGGTCTTTCCACCGCGGACGGATCGTCCAGGTGGACGCGGTCCGTGAGCCGGTTCGAGTGCGGTTCCCGGCTGGTGGCCGTGGGGGACTCCCGGTTCGAGGTCCTGCGCAAATGCGGTGAGCCCAGCTGGAGGGACGCCTGGCAGGAGGAGCGCCTCGAGCGTGTCGGCGGCGTCCCGTACTTCGACGGGAGTCCCTTTTACGCATCCCGGGACCCGATCCTGGTCAACGTCCACGTCCTGATCGAGGAGTGGGTTTACAACCGGGGCCCCTCGCGGTTCATGCGGATCCTGAGGTTCGAGAACAACCGGCTCATCGACATCCAGGTTGGCGATTACGGGTACTGACGCCTCCTCCGCTCCCTTTCATCCCTGGCTCAAGGCCTCTACGATTCTCTTGAGATGGGCGTCCAGCCCCCCCGGGGCGTAGGGTTTGCCGGGCCAGGACGAGAGAAATCCGTCCCCTTCGTGCCTCGGGATCAGGTGAAAGTGGGCGTGGTCGATGAGCTGCCCAGCCGCCCGGTAGTTGTTCTGCACCAGGTTGACGCCCTCGGCGGCCACGCTCCGATGGACCGCCTTTCCCACTTTCTGGGCGGCCAGGATGCACGCCTGCAGGTCGTCGGGGTCCATGTCGAAAAGCGTGTGGTAGTGCTTCTTGGGAATCACCAGGGCGTGCCCCGGGTTGATGGGATTGATGTCCACGAAGCTCAGGACCCGGTCGTCTTCCAAAATCTTCGCGCAAGGTATCTCGCCTTTGACGATCTTGCAGAAAATGCACTCCGGCATGGGCTCCCCTCCTCAGCCTGGGATTCTCCTCCACTTGCTCCGCCCCCCTCCAACGGCACCGCCTCATGCAATGCGTCCAACGGCAAAACAATGGGTTGCGGTGAAGCTCGTTTGGGGACTAAACTAGCAGAGACGGCCGAGGCTGTAAAGGTTGGTCCCCCATGGCATGATCACACGAAAGGAGCCTGACGCGATGATGGTCCTGGGCATATACGGTTCACCCCGCAAGGGCGGAAATACTGACCTCATGCTGGATGCCTTTCTCGAAGGGGCGTCGGAGACGGTCAAGGATATCGAGCGGATTTACGTGCGGGACCTCGACATCCATGGATGCCTGGCCTGCGGCCATTGCGACAAGAAGGGGAGATGCATCCAGAAGGACGACATGAACCGGGTGTATTCCTTGATGGACCAGGCGACCCACATCGTGGTGGCTTCACCCGTTTACTTCTACGGGGTGACGGGGCAGCTGAAGCTGCTCATCGACCGGTCCCAGGCCTGCTTCATGAGATGGGAGCTGGAGAAAAAGCAGGGCAGGAACCCCGGAGAGGGAACGTCGGGAAGCGGCTACCTCCTTGCCGCCGGCGCCACGCGCGGCAAGCGCCTCTTCGAGTGCACCGTGCTTTCGGTGCGCTACTTCTTCGATGCCTTGAACTACAATTATGTCGGCGATCTTTGCCTGCGGGAGCTGGACGAAAAGGGCGCCATTCTGCTCCAGCCGCTGGCCCTGGACGACTGCCGACGGGCGGGTCGCGAGTTCGTTCTGCCGCCGGCGGCGTGAGAGCGGCGTCGCGTCAATCGAGGTCCAGGCTCCGGCAGGATTCCTCGGCGAAGGGGAATGTGCACTGCAGGTCCAGGGAGCCGATGAACGCCTCGACGCTCGGAATCCCCTCCCCCTGTAGAAACCGCTCGATGCCGTCCACCACGCGTGCCGCCACCGCCGGGTCGACGAAATTGGCGGTGCCGATCTGCACCGCCCTCGCCCCCAGCAGCAGAAACTCCAGGGCGTCCATGGCCGACGCGATGCCTCCGATGCCGATCACCGGGCACTTGACGGACTGCAGGACCTCGTAGGTGCATCGCAGGGCGATGGGCTTGACGGCCGGCCCCGATAGGCCTCCGATCACATTGGCCAGCTTGGGCCTGCGTGAAAAGATGTCGACGGCCATGGCTGCCACGGTGTTGATGCAGGAGAGCATGTCGCTGCCGGCGTCGACGGCCGCCCGGGCGATCTCCGCGATGCGGGTCACGTTGGGGGTGAGCTTGGTGATGAGGGGCAGACCCGTCGCCTCCCGCACCTTTCCGACGACTTCCGCGGCCATGGCCGGATCGGTGCCGAAGACCATGCCGCCCTGCTTGACGTTGGGGCAGCTGATGTTGATCTCGAGGGCGGCCACTCCGGGCTGCCCGTCCAGCCTTCGAGCCAGCTCGCCGTATTCGTCGAGGGTGTTCCCGAAGATGTTCACGATGGCGGGGATCCCTCTCTGGCGCAGATAGGGGAGCCTGGATTCGAGGAAGACCTCGAGCCCGACGTTTTCGAGCCCGATGGCATTGATCATCCCTGCCGCCGTCTCCACGATGCGTGGTGGCGGGTTCCCGGGCCGCGGGGCCAGCGAAATGCCCTTCACTACAATGGCCCCGAGCGTTTCCAGGTCCAGGAAGTCCTCGTATTCCCGCCCGTAGCCGAAGGTCCCCGAAGCCACCATCACGGGGTTTTTCAGGGTCAGGGGACCTAGATGCACCGAAAGATCGGGGGGGCGATCTGCTGCTGTCGAATTTTCTCCCATTGAATGGATCCTGCCGGGAAGATGGGTCCGTCCTTGCACACATGAAGATACCGGTCCGACGTGGGATCGTCGGGGTTTGGGGCCGGAAGCGCGCATCCGAGGCATGCCCCGAAACCGCAGGCCATGAGCGACTCCAGCGAGAGCTGCGCCTCGACGCCCCGGCGCAGTGCCCAGAGCGCCAGCCGAACCTGCATGGCGAGGGGGCCGCAGCCGTACACTCGAGCCGGGCGAATGTCGTCCTCCGCCACCACCCGTTCGATGCACTGGATCACGTTGCCGCGGAGCCCCCTGGAGCCGTCGTCGGTGGACCAGTGAATTCGAAGCCCGGGTCGGGAAACCCGGTTGGCCCCCAGGAGCTCCGCGGCAGTCCTGGCGCCGTAAAAGAGATGAATCGATCCGCCCGGGCTCCCGTCCGCAGCCTCCAGAAGCCGCGCCGCCAGCTCCTCGATGGGTGCGATGCCGATGCCTCCGGCCACCAGGAAGACGGGGCCGTCCTCGGAGGCCGGCAGATCGAAGCCGTTGCCCAGCGGACCGATGAGGCCCAGGGCCGCGCCCGGCTCCATGCGGGACATGAGCCAGGTGCCGCGCCCCACGACCCGGTAGAGAATCTCCACGGCGCCGGCTTCGCTCAGGATGCGGTGGAAGGAAAAGGGCCTCCGCAGCAGCGGATCGTTTCCGTCCCGCACCTGGAGCATCATGAACTGCCCGGGCCGGGCCTCGCCGGCAATGGTGGGGCTGTGCAGGAGCATGCGATAGGTCTGGTGGGCCACCGCTTCCTGCTCCATGAGCCGCGCCGTCTCCTGGTGCTTCGCCATAGCGTGTCGCCTCCCCCAACCCGCCGCGCTCAATGCTTCGGGCTCGATTTCCAGCCGATGACCGCAGCCATGCGGCCCGTCGTCTTCTCGCCCCTGTACGAAAAATAGTCCTGCTGGTGACACACGGTGCAGCGGCCGGCGATTTCGATGTGGTCCCCTGGGAGGCCCGCTTCCATGAGCTGGCGGCGCGTGATCTCCCAGAAGTCGAAATAGGTCGGCCTCGCCTGGTACGGCCAGAAGGCCGGCGGAAGCTCGTCCCGAAATCTCCTGAATTCCGCGCAGCAGGGGCCGAGCGAAGGGCTCACGGCCGCCAGCAGGCCCTGGGGCCGGGAGCCGAATCGCTCACGCATCAACGCCACCGCCTTGCCCGCGATGTTCCGGACGCTGCCTCGCCAGCCGCAGTGAACGCTGGCGATGACCCGGTGCTCGGGATCCACCAGGAGCACGGCCTGGCAGTCGGCAATCTTGATCATGAGCCCCACATCCCGGCGGTTCGTCACCAGTCCGTCTCCGCTGGGGGCACGCATGAGGAATCCGGCCGGGTCGTCTTCCTCGGGCGGATTGCCGTTCAAGACATGGATGTCGTCCCCGTGAACCTGGAGGGAAGAGGCCAGGAAACGGGTTCCGAGGGACTCGCGCACGCGGAAGAGGTTCTCCCCGACGGCGGCGGGGTCGTCTCCGTTGTTCCAGGCCACATTGAGAGTCGCGTAGGGCGGGAGGCTCACGCCCCCGTGGCGGGTGTAGACGCCGTGAACGAGCCCCGGAACCTGCTCCAGGAGGCGGAATCTATGGGCGATGAGTGGAGTCATGAAATCTCCGACACTATTCAATCCTGGCAAAAATCAAACCGGCATCGGATTTTTGCTTATCTTCAAAATCCGGTTTGGGCAAGCTTTATTGACATCGCCCCGGCGGATGTTAGCTTTAGGATGCTTTGGCGGAGTCGTGTCCATGGAGTGGTGTATGCTTGAGTGTCAGGTTTATATGGGTGCGGCAGGTTGGGGGTAAGCGTTGAGCGGTTAGCCTTTAGCCATTAGCAAGACCAGTGTAATCAATAAGTTGCATGGGAAGGAATTGGACTGGGAACCTGCATTATCCGCCTCAAGTCCCTGATTAGCTAAGAGCTAACAGCTCATGGCTGAACGCTTACGGTTGGGGTAGTGTACCGGCCGGAATTTTCACCAAATGGATGGTTGAGACGGAGCCGGTGAGTCTCGCGATAATGCGGATCGGATCTGAAAGAGGAGCGTTACATGGAGCGAGTCAAGGAATGCGCGATGGTCACGATGGAGTACAATATCAGGACCAGAAGTCCCAACGGGGAGGAGTCAACCCTGCCCGGGCAGACCTGCAGCTTCGTCTATGGTGTGGATGTTCAGCTGCCTTCCGTTGAGAGTGCCATTCAGAGTCTCGCGCCCGGGGACCGCGTGACGGTTTACGTGCCCCCCGAGGAGCTTTACGGGCATTTCGACGAATCCCTGGTTCGTGAGCTTCCCCGGGGCGATTACAAGGAAGCACGCCTCAAGGAAGGCAGGATGTACCGCGAGATGAAGAAGAAGTGCCTGGTGCAGTTCATGGTGAGAGAGCTGCGCGACGAGGTCGTGGTGGCGGATTTCAATGATCCACGGGCCGGCACGGCGGCCGAGTTCGACATCCTCATCAAGGAGGTTCGAGAAGCCACCAAGTCGGAGATGCTCCCTTCGTGCGCCCGCATCCCGAGTGATCTCTCCGGCCAGTGCTGCTGAACCGGGCATGTTCTCGATGTTGCTGCCCTGTATCAGACGTTGCGCGTCTCGTGCCCGTGCCTTCAGGACACTGCACGGGCAATCCCGACGGGGGGCGGGGCGGGAAGCCACTTGCCATCGGAAAGACTTGCCGCGCAACGTTCGCCACTGCGCCGTCGAAGGCGTCGTGGCCGTGATTTGTGCTCGGGATTCCCTGAGGCCGGGGTGATCGCCCGGGAGGCCTGAGCAATCCGGCCTCGGGCGGTCAGTCTCCCCGGGGTGCATAGGCGAAAGCCCAAAGCCCGATGTGGACCCCCGGTCACAGATCTGCCGCGTTGACAACAACCGTCGGCTGTGCTAGTCAAAACTCCTCCCGGCATTCCGGCATGCCGCACGGCCCCACCCAAGAGGGCGATTAGCTCAGTGGATAGAGCGTTGGTCTCCGGAACCAAAGGTCCCGGGTTCGATCCCCGGATCGCCCTCCAGTAAACTCAAGGACTTAGAGTGAATCTGAGTCCTTTCGTATTTTCATTCCCCACACTATTCCCCACAAGCACATCAGTTTTCGGTCCCTGGAAACAAAAAAGCCAGGATCTCTCCCGGCCCTCGTATCCCTGATGATCATCCCCATGCAGCCGGCAGGGTCCCGGTTTTCGGTGCGTCCATCTAGCATAAGAAGCAGGATTTAAATGCTGAAGTAGTGTTCGGATTCTACTCAGCTCATTAGAGGGTGGGGTTGTCAGCAGAGAACCCTCACCCTCTTTTCCGTGTGGCACGTTTCCTTATCTCTCCTTTCTGGCGTTTTCTCACTCGCGATGCCTGGGTTCAAGTTTTTGAGATCTTGTTTAGAAATCCGGAGGCTGGAAATCGCACCGGAGTCAAACCGCAGAAGTTTGGTCGTATGCAAGCCATTCTGCCGAAAGAACGGAGCGGAGCTGGAGCGGATTATCCGCTCCAGTTGGGTTGATTTGGGCACATTTTGACCATTCCGGCTTTGGTCTTGACCGCCCGCAAACCCGCGTGATATAAGCGCGGTCACCAATTGGGCCGGCGTAGCTCAGGGGTAGAGCAGCTGATTCGTAATCAGGGGTAAGCATGGGGTAAGCAGATGAGCGAAGATCATTCCCCACTTTCACTCCGGCTATCCAAGCCCTTTCGCGAGGAGTTGATCGCAAGCGAGCTATTGCCCCACTACCCGGACCTGAAAGACATGCTCGAAGGGTCCGATGAATCTCTTCTCAGCTGACCAATCCGTAACTGCGAAAACAATCTGCGCGTAAGCACGATCGAAATTCTCTCTAAGCGCTCGTTGAAAGAGTCGGGCGATCTCCCAGCCGTCGTTTCCGAATGCTCCACACCCCCATGCTCCGAGCACGATGCTGTCATGGCCCTGCACTGCACCGGCGGAGAGAACTTTGAGGATTCTTTCCCACATGGCTTCAGGGATCTCCTCATGCCTGGCCGATGGAAGGGCAATCGCATTGACGGCCGGTGATGTGATGATACTGACAGTGTATGGCTCCTCGAGGAGGGAGCCATCGTCTGCGCGAAACACAGGTACATCGGGCGAGTAGATCACGTAGTTGGTGTAAAGAGGGTCCCGCAGTGCACGGTGATAGGCATACATGGGATTGTCCCGAAGACAGGCGTAAAGACCGGAGGATCTTGCGAGGTATTCTTCCTGGGCGCGAGCCCCATTCAGAAATCCGCCGCCGGGATGCGTTGCAGAAGCAAAATTCAGCGCTGCAGGACGATGGCCTGAATCGA
>JALOOX010000075.1 GCA_025454175.1 Syntrophobacteraceae bacterium
ACTCATCCAGCCTCGGATACCACACCCGAATTCGACCGTCCGGCGGAAAGTGCACCCAGAAATTCGATTTCTTATGACTCAATGGGTGCGGAATGTGAGTCGCCAGTCCGCATCACCACGCTTTTCACCAGCTGCTATAGCACCAATATTGCATTCCACGGAGGTCAAAGCGCAAAGGAATCTTTCCTCACGGCCGGCACCCCATAACGCTATTGTTCAAGGGGTATGAAGAGGCCCCAAACAGGTGAAGCGATTTTCCATTATGCAGAAAGGAGAACTGGACCATGATCACGCGACAAAAAATAATTGCAGTCATCAATCAATGTATTATCGAGACAAAGTCCCAAAGGAAGAAAAATGTCGGACTTCCCAGGTTAAGAACTGAAATATTACAGATACAGGGTCTTGACATCGAGGCAATGATTCGACTGTTGGAAACAGCAGTATCAGAACCTGAACCCACGGGGAAGAACCCGCCTGACAGTGCATCGAGATATTGGGTAAACCGACACTCGTGGAGCGTCTTTAGAGGCGGGGCGTCGAAAACTTCGACGAGGAAGAAACTTGAAGAAATCATTGCAGATTATCGTGGTTTGCATCCATTGGTCGCGCCGGCGCCGCGCAAACCTTTGATCCTGCAGACGACAACCGTGATTGATGAGCGCGTGATTACCCGGATGAAGAGCGCGTCCCGTCGCGCAGACCATGAAATAGTCCTTTTGGGTCACGGCGAAACAACGCTCGGACCCGGCAACCAGACCACGATACCGGATGGCACGACCGTCGTGTTCTATACTCCAGATCAGGCATTTCTCCGAAACGTGGATGTTCGTGCGATCGCGGTGCCGGAAGTGTGGGGCAGGCATCAGAGGCCCAAAGTCCAAGAAATAGCAGGGCCCGGTGCGGTGATACAGGATCACAGGATCGGTGAACTCGATCCTTCGGGAATAGGCCACACCGCCCCCGCCGAGCAGCTCGGTGGAACGTGGATGGCTCTCACGGCGACTCCTCGCAAACTGTCAAGCATTCTGAAGCCCAACATGGGAAACGTACATTGGGCCGCATGCCGTGCCCACCCAACTGACGACATGATTGCGTTCAATGCTGGTGAAGGGCAGAACGAACCTGGACCTGAGCCCAATCCCTTAACAGACGTGCAGATTGACCGTTTGGCTCGGCAAGGTGGAAGACCGTAGGAACTGGACACTCGTCAGTTCTCGTCCAAGCCCTTCATGCGCCCGCCCCGGCGTCGGCTAATCGAGGTCGGGAGACCCGGTACATTCGCATAAAATTGGAAATTACCGCAGCGAGGACACGGGCTCTCCTCCATGCTCAGCTCAGCCGAATACCGCTCCTCGATCATGTGCTGAAGGCACGAGCCAAGGAAATCCTGTCTGCTCTGGGTCATAAAATCGCTGAGCTCGGCCACGCGTGGCCTCTCATCTTTCTCAAACACGACCATCAATTTGTCCAAAAACTTGTCGAGCTCTTCGTGCATGGCATCTCGAAATCGTTCAGGACCCTCAGATGTTGTCTCGTGGCATCTCTTCACCGAAAAATCGAGTACACGTGCTGGCTCCATGCGACCCCCTCGTTAATGTCCCATGATTCCAGCTTCAATTACAGCGAAAATGAGGCGATGTCCAGGGGTTTGATTTTACAAAAACTCGCTTGATATTATCAAATGGCATCAAGCTCTAAGAAAGTGGTAATGCTCCCTTTACGTCTTGCCACCAATTGGGGGCAGGTCTTCAACCCAACAAAGGTTTTCGGCAGTGAGGTGGCTCTTGCAAATGTTGTCATAGAATCGCCGGTCGGCTGTGACCATCTGTGACCCGAGAACAATCGCAATGATCAGATACAGGCAATCATAGGGGCTGCTTTGGGTTTGAGCTGCAAGCTCAAAGGCAGGATCCATCAGTAGTTGAAAGGGGTGCTTTTGTAAGGGAAAAATGCCCATCGCAGAACGGATTTCCTGTGCCTCTCCTCCGGAGATCTCCCCCCGCCTCACCTTCTTGCAAAGAACATTATCAATTTCGAGCAAGAAGAAGTCAGGGACGTGCAATGTGTGGGATGCGTCGAGCAAGCGGGTGGCATCATCCGAGAGAGGCTCATCGAAGAACCACTTTGCGGCAACACTTGCATCAACGACGTAGACGCTCATCCGTACCGCTCCTCGCGCAGAAGATCGACGCTGTCGCTTGCAGGACGGCCTTTTAGCTTCTCACGGATTCGAGCAGCAGTAAGGCGCGCGGTTTGTAGATCCACGTGCGCAGCCTGATCGAGAATCATCTTAACCTCAGCCTGCAGTGAGCGTCCGCTCTGTGTCGCACGAAGCTTCAACCTCTCGAGGGTGGTCTCATCAAGATTACGAATGAGAATTTGCGCCATATCCTGTGCCCTCCCTTTCTCCTAATATGTGCTATCAAAATGATAGCACTCACCGATGCGGTGAGCAATGTTTTAGTGATGCTCCCCGGAAGATGGAGACAAGCGTTCCTTGATCGCGTTTTCTGGATCGCAGAACAGAATTCAACAGAACTTGCCGGAAGGTGGAATCTGACCGGAGGGGCCCCGCATAGAAGGTATGATTCGGAACCCTTGAAAATTTTGCGGGTCCGATTTTCAAGGACAAGGAGAGCTATGTTGCATCCTGTGAGCTCAGCGGGAAAATGTCCCCTCATGCGCGCACGAAGTTCGCACCCTCGACAGCATCTCGCTGAAGTGTCAGCAGCAAAGTGTTCGCATACGTCCTGCTTTCATGCCTCCATCCCTGCCTTTACTTCGAGATCCTGGCCAAATGGTCAAGCCTAGATAGTCAGCAGGAATTTCTCCGACCTTATCAGCTCGGTCAGAGGCTGGCCCCAGTATTTCACCTCGATCCCCAGACTCTCCAGCTTATTTGTTACGCCCAGTTGGTCGGCGCATGCCTTGCAAGCTGAGAACTCCACACCTGCCGCCAGGAGCTCCTTTATTTTGGACTGGATATCGGCGTCTTCCCCCACAAGCTTGGCGGGCGATCCCCAGATGATCACCGTGACTTCCTTCCACCAACCATGCTTGAGGCCGTTCAGAGCATACATGAACACCATTTTGTCCGCCGTGACCGGATCGCCGTTGGTCCACAGTATGTAGAGATGGTCTTCGTCATTCATTTTGGGTTCCTTCGCCTGACATTGTGAGCAGAAAATCAAGCCGGCGACTGCCAGGAACATCGCCGCCGCTATGATCTACTTCGTGGGTGCGCTTTGCTCCTGATGTCACCGATCGGACTGGGTCTAAGCCTCCATGGCGGCTTTCAACCCGTTCGAAAGGGTGTCGCATGCCGCGACCACTTCGGGTTCGTCTTCGAACTGTTTGAACATATCGGGCGTTATCTGGAAATTTTCGAACCGCTCGGGAGCGAGCCACCTCGCCGGTCCGCCGTAGCGGCAGGTCGTCCCGAAGCCGCAGACGAAACAGGGCGGCGTAGCGCTGTTGAAAACAATCGAGCCGACTACGTTGCATTCAAAGTAGCTGCTGAAACGATATGTGAGATCTTCCGCGACCTTTTCAGCTTGGTGCCCGCCGACCACCACTGTTGCGACCGGCTTTCCCTTCGTTAGCATGCGAACATGCCGAAGTGGAAAAAGGCGCTCGAGGAAAGTGTGCGTGAATGCGTTTGGGTGGCCAAAGTAGACGGCCGTCCCTATGATCAGGGCGTCCGCGTTGACGATCTTGTCGTAGAGAGGCGCCATGTCGTCCTTCTGGATGCAGCGGTTGGTGTCCGCACATTTCACACATCCCACGCAGGGGTTGATGCTGAGCTTTGAAAGGCGAACCATTTCATATTCCTTGCCGGTGTCCCCGGCGATCTTTTCGACCATGCGGTGCAGGTTCCCGCGTGGCTTGGGGCTTCCGTTTATCACCAAAATCATTTTCAAATCCTTCCGGGGGCGACCCATCCGCCCGCGACGCCTGGAGGGGCAATTCATAAGGTGCGCGATGGGGGAGGGGCCGTCCCGTTTCAGCTGTTACTTCTTCTTTTCCTCTTGCTTTTCGGCGAGCACAACCTTCTTGCCGCAGAGGTCACATTTTCCTTCTTCCGTGATGCAGGGTTGCTTCGGGGCTTCACCGCCGCAGATTCCACACTTTGGCATCCTGGTTCACCTCCTTTCGGTTGTCCGTGCTTGTGTTAATGACGGTTGTACCCGAGGGAGGGAATCGTTTCTGTAGCCGATGCTACACGGTAGAAAAATCAGGCGCAAAAAAACACTGGTCCCCCAGGGCCGCATGGGGGGCCGGGCTACCCCGTCATATGAAGTCCGTCTCAAGGGGGAGAGTGAGCGTTCTTCCCTGCTGGATGATTTTCCCGGCTTCCTTGAGACTCTTCATCGCACGGGTAATGCTGACCCGGTGCGCTCCGGTGAGGAAGCTCAGGTCTTCGTGAGTGAGTGGGAACTGGATCGTATAGCCGTTTGTTCCCCTCACCCCGTGTTCGCGCGAGACATTCAAGAGCACGCTGTGGAGGCGGTCTTCGAGGTTCGATAGTGACATGCTCCCCACCCGGTCCGTGAGGGATGCGATCGTCGTGCTCAAATTCCGTATGACCTGCAGCCCGATGTTCGGGTAATCCAGGACAATCTTCTCAAAGGAAGCCTTGCTGAAGCCGCAAATGAGGGTTCTTTCCAAGCACCAGGCCGTGACCGGATACTCTATTTCCTCGCTCAGCATGTTTTCGCCGAGGAAGTCCCCGGCTTTCCGGATATCGAGGGTGATTTCGATCCCGTCTTCAAGCGTCTTGCTCAGCTTGACCCTCCCGGCTTTTATGAGAAACATGGCGTCGGCCCTGTCTCCCTGGAGGAAGATCGGCTCGCCGCGCTCGTGTATTTTTCGCAGGGCGCGCTCGGCGAGGGCCCCCAGCTCTTCGGGCTGAAGGTTCTTGAAGACCCAAAGATTCCCGATGCAATTGGAGGAAAGCGCCAATGCCTCTCCCGCAAGCTCTCTACAAAGACATCCCGAAGCCATGATCGTTCTCCAGTGGTTGGACTGGCGGCGCATGGCGTTCCATGCGCCACTCAGATCGGGCGCAACGGCGATGCACGGAGAATTAGCACGGATGGAGCCTGAAGCCTGTTCCGCTCAGAAGCCAATCCATCGAACGACATCCTCTTTTCTGGGGGGAGCGGGGGGTGACTGGTCGGGAAAGCCGATGGGGATGACCGAAACAAGCTCTTGATCCGTGATGTCGAGAAGTTCGTTGATTTCTCTTTCCATGTACTTTGGGCCGGTCATCCAGCATGTGCCGAGGCCCCTTGCGTGGGCTGCGAGAAGCAGGTTCTGAATGAGCGCCGACGCGCTGAGAAGTTGATTGTATCTCTTGAATTCGCCATGGTAGCGTGCGCGGCCGTCATCATCGGATGCGTGGGTTACGGGCTCTCGTGGGATATAGATCAGAATGACAGCAGGAGCGCCGCCGAGGTTTTTGAACACCTGCAATGAGATCTTGATGATCTTTTCGGAGAAAACTCCCCGCAGGTGCTCGATCATGTGCTCCTGGGACCGTGAGATTATTTCCAGCAGCCTGTCTCGCCGAGGGCCTCGAACGACCATTATCCGCCACGCCTGGCGGTTCATTCCCGACGGTGCCCATAAAGCCGTGCCTTTCTGAGCAGTTTTGCTCTTGGTATTGTCACCATGTTCTGGGCGTCGAAGGCACCAGAACGTAAGAACCTGGTCTTAACGCTCACCTCAAAGCGAGAGAGTCGAGGGCTCGTTGTGTGGGCGATGGAGGTCACGAGTGACCTGTCCTCTTCTTCATACGGGACGCTGAGCACAGGGCAAGGACGTACCTTCGCCGCCAGCCCAAGATCTACGAACCAGACCTCTCCCCGGTTCGGCTGCGCCACTCTCCGCTTCCCTCGCATCAAGGGTCAGAAAAAGATCTTCCGCTGCAACGACTGATTCTTCATCCGTAAGAGAAGGGACCTCAAGATGAACGGTGCTCCGAAGGATTTCATACGCAACCTTCTGCTTCTCTGACTCCGGCAAGTCCTCGAAGGAATCAATGATCTGCTGTGTGGTCAAGCTCGTGTCGGTCTCCTGCATGGGGCTGTCGTGAAATGACACTACCACGGCAATTGTGCTCAGGCAATGCCGTTGAAATCATTGGTGCGCAGTCCACTGACACGACAGAAATCCCCAACCACCCCGGCGACATGCCGGAAGGAACACTCAGGGTAATCCTCAGGGAGGCCGGCATCGATCCCAATGATTTCCCGAACGTCAAATGATGCCGGTCATTGGCCCAGCGTGATCAGAACCGATCGTCCATTCACACTTCCTCTAGCAATCAGGGTTCGGCAGCGTCTCCTTTCAGATGCCAATCGTCGAGCTTTCGATTTGGGACCAGCCTCCCTTCGACGGCATCAAGCCACTCGATGATTTGACTGACGTGAAAAGGTTTTGCGAAAACTTTGCAGCCGAGGCGTTGAGCGCGATGGAATTCATCGTCGGACCAAGAGCCAGACATGAGGGCAACGTTACGGCAGCGGCATCCCTTGCCTATCAGTTCCTCTACAAAATCCAATCCCATCACATTTGGCATCTTAAGATCGGAGATGATGATATCGGAACATGATCGGCCGGTTTCGCAAGGACAGGAATCGGTGGTATGAAGCGGACAGAGCCCGGGGTCGGGGAAAGTGAACACCTCGTAGCCGCGCCGGTCACACACAGCCCACAGGAGTTGGCGTATAAGAGGATCGTCATCGAATATGAGCACTCTTGGGCGCATCGTTCTTCCTCCAAAGAATCATTCTCTGTCGGCACATAGGTTGGGAAGTCTTGTTACATTCCCAGAAAGTGGGATGCGATGACAAGTGGGAACATAGCAGGCGAGAGGCGACCTGCTGTCGGGTGATGCAGGCAACCATCCCTCAACTCCTGACTTCCCCCTTTGTTTTATAAGATCTGGGGGTGGGATTTCCCACAGAGTGCTCGTGTTTTTGTCCATTTCCCAGAGTGGAATATGACCTGAGGCTGGACACCCTCGAAATTTCGGAGCTTGCGACTGTACCTAACAAAGGCCAAAGCTCCTCCCCGGGAAAGCGAGTTCAGCCTATCAAGAGCTTGCCAGGAGGTGGGCTCTCGATCACCAAAGCGAGCACAACGAGTATGGTCCGGACAGGTTGCCTTTTTCAGCGCCGGGATTCTCCGGGTTCAGGAGAGGACTTCGGCGTAAACACTGCAGGGTATTGCCGCGCAGGGGTTTTTTGAACCAAGGATTGAGACGACCCCGATGAAACCTGGAGTTGTCTCAATCCTTGCGGGTCAGCTGGTCCGAAGCGACAGCTTCAACGTTACTCCACCGTCTCGATCTCACCTGGCCGCCACGTCTTGTCGAACCAGGGTTGTAGCGGGCCATAGAGGCGCAGAAGCGTATTCCAGCCTCTCTGGAATCGAGGGAGGCACTTTGATGTCGTGCATGCTCGATACGAGCATCTGCATCCATTTGATCAAGAGAAAGCCCATGCATGTCGTGGATAAGCTGAGAGCATTTGACCCTGGAAAGGTGGCCGTCTCGTCGATCACGGTGGCTGAGCTTCACCACGGGGTCTCCAAGAGCAATCAGCCGGACGGGAATCGGGAAGCCCTCGCCGAGCTCCTTTTGCCCCTGGAAGCTCTCCCCTTTGATGAGAAAGCGTCATACCATTATGGGGACATCAGAAGCACTCTTGAGAAGATGGGGAACGTCATTGGCTCCATGGATCTGCTCATCGCGGCTCACGCCAGAAGTCTCTCCCTGACGCTCATAACGAATAATCTCCGAGAATTCGAACGGGTCCCGGGATTGCGTGCCGACAACTGGGTCTGAAAAATCCTTCCGCAGTTCCTGAGGCGAGTTTCAAGGGAACTTGCCGGAAAGCGTCGACGGGCACCGACAGCATAACGCATATGATCTGACGGTGCTGCCTCTTTCAGCGCTCGGGATCTTCGGGATCAGGAACGATATCCGGAGCAGGGAGGGGCGAACCAGAAATCCGAGCGGATCGATGTCCGCACCACGCCGGCCGTGAAACGTGCACTGCAGCAAGCGGCGGCAACAGCCAACAAGACGGTGACCGAATTCCTCATCGACAACGCTCTGACCGAGGCGGCTGAAGTCCTTGCTGACCGTCGTGTCTTCTTTCTCGACGAGAAACAGTGGCAGGAATTCATGGCCGCACTCGATGCGCCGCCCTCGCCCATGCCGAGACTGGAAAGACTCTTGCGGGAGCCGAGTATTTTGGAGCGTCAGGGCGATCCCAATGCCCCATGAGACGCCGCAGGGTTACTCGTCTGTCCGGAAGATTGAGCTCGATCATGATACGGATCCCTTCGACTGCGGACGGTCCGAGCTCAACCGTTTCCTCAAGCGCTTCGCTCTGGTCAACCAGAAAGCCAATACGGCTCAGACCTACGTGGTGTGTCGCGGGAAAACGGTTGTCGGTTATTACAGCCTCACGGTAGGGAGTGCGGCGTATCAGGAGGCGCCGGAGCGGATTGTCAAGGGACTTGCGCGTCACCCGGTACCCCCCATGATTCTTGCCCGCCTGGCCGTGGACCTCTCGGAGCAGGGCAGGGGGCTGGGTGCGGCCCTTCTCAAGGACGCCATGCTGAGGACGAATCGTGCCGCGGATATCGCCGGAATTTGGGCGTTCTTTGTTCATGCCAAGGACGACGAAGCGAAGCGCTTCCACGAGCACTTCGATTTCAAGGCAAGCCCGACCGACCCTCATCACCTCTACTGTCTCATCAAGGACATTCGCCGGATCATCGGCTCATAGAGTTTCCATCACCACGCACCCCTCGCGTTCGAGATCGCTTCCCTGCCCGCATTTTCAACCGGGGACATCCTTGATTCATCATGCTGAATGTGGTTTTCTAACGGTCGGCGGAGCGGGAAGCCTCACATCCGAAGAGCACCCAGGACAGGCCCCATGAGGATGGAACCGAAATGAAGATCGGCCGCAATGCTCCCTGCCCGTGTGGCAGCGGGAAGAAGTACAAGAAATGCTGCATGGACAAGCCCAAGACACAGCCCGTCCAACTTTTGGCTGAGAGGCGATGGCATTGGAGCCTCGAGGAAATCGATGCATTTTCGACCGACGAGATCGTATCGAAACTGAGATATTTCGGAGTGCCCTTCGAAACAGCCCAATTCCTGGAAGACGTGCAGCGGTTCCATTCGGGAGAGGAATTGGCCGATCATTGGAAGCAGGTGCATGCCATTACGGCCAGGGGCTTTGATCGGGACTTCATCTGGATGGCCGCCATCGTCCTCTGGGAGAGACTCGCTCCCGGCGTCATGAGCTCGGAGCGGCTGGACAGACTGATGCAGCAGGGCTACCGGCTACTCGAAGACAATGAGGGTGACCGTCGCGGAAACAGGTTCGAGGCCTGCCGAATCTGGCTTGAAGTCTGGGAGCATTTGAAGACAAGGTTTCAACCCGAGATGCGATCCGGCAAAGCGGCGGAAAGGGGCTTCCGCGGTCTTCAATCCCTCTTCAATTGGTGTCAGGATCTCGAGCGGGAGCTTTACAACGCGGGTCTTGAAGATCCTGTCTTTTTTGAAAAGGCGATCGCGTATTGCCGTGAATTCTGCAGTTATTTTCCCGATTCCGATGAGCTTCTCCTGCACAACATGAAAAGGACGGAAGCGGAAGCGCACTTCGCCCTCGGACGGGAAGGGGAGGGTGACCGGCTCTTTCAAGCCTTGATCGATCAGTTTCCCAATAACGCCTGGGGCTATATCGGCTGGGGAGACATGTATGCCTGGCCGATAAAGGCGGGAGGGGCTCGGGACCTCGAACGGGCGAAACAGATTCTGGAGATGGGCTTGAGCGCCAATGTGACCAACAAGACCGACATCCTTGGTCGGCTGCGGGATTTGGACGAGGAGCGCTGATCGCCATCCCGGGCTCTTCCGCGGCAGCCCCCCGTGAAGGAAACCCTTGGCAAACAAGGACTGGTTTCGTGCTCGCTCCGAAAGGAAATCCTTGAATGACTACAAAAAGGAAAAAGACCGATTCATCCGGCCCTTCCATTGCCGGAAAGCTCATTGCCGATCTGATGAACGTCAGGAAGCAAAAGGTTGTCGACCTCAAGGCAGTGAGAAACGCAAGAATCAGGGCGGAGGAGCTCGATGCGGTCATTGCATCGGAAGAGGAGCTTTCCCGGCTCGACCCCGTGCATGCAGTCTATGTGTACGCGCAAGACAAGATGGATATCTTCGTTGCACAGTTGAGCTCCGTGCCGGCGGTCAGAAAGCTCGTAGAGATCTGTGTCGATGCTGACCGGGAATACATGCCCGAGGGGCCGCCCATGAGCCCCCTGACCCTCTCTTATTTCACATGCTGGTCCTTTTTCGATCTGTGCCTCGGGGCGAGGAAGGAATCGTTCGGCACGATCACCATCGAGGTCTTCAGGGCCCTCAAGGCTGACCCAGGCCTCATCAGGCTCTTGGAAAAGATGCAGGCATCCCGGATGGGCTTCTATGTCCATGAGGGGTTTTTCGGTCAGCACGTTCGGCTGCGGGAGCTGGTGACGGAAAGAAGCCTGACGGCAGCGGTTCCGAGTGGGCACAAGGGGCAGCCGGGAGAAATCTGGCTGGCGAGAATCATGCCGGACCCTTTTGAGGAGCTTCCTTTCGGTTATTCAGTTGTATTCACGACCCCTTACGTCATTTGGAGGCTCAAGGGTGACTCATTGTACGAGGAAGGCGACAGGAAAGGATGGCTGGCCTTTTTCGAGAGAACACTTGGCAAGACCGGCAAATCGGACAGGATCGCCGCCTACGAGCATCTCATGAAATACGGTCTGAGCCGGCATTATTGGAACGAGTACATTTTCGAGGCGTATGTGAATCATGTCCGTGAGGCGATCTTTCTGACGGGGTTTCCGGACTTGCCGTTGAGCCGTCCCCATTCGAGGGAAAGTACCGACCTGGGGATGTAGAGGCATGCCGATTGCCAGAACCACCCCATATGGACGAGATCTCACACTCCACGGGGACCGGTGAGACCTGCGGATCCTTCACCAAGCCGTCCCCTGATCCGGCTGCAAGCCCGGAGCGATCATGGAAGGCTGCACTTTGGTCCTCCAGCGTATCCTCGGCCCGCAGGGCGACGCGGAACCGGAATCGGCCCAGTGAGCCCCTGAAAACGTGCACCCCCGGGCGAAAGACGGTTTGGGGAACGACGATGTTGTTCCGCCAGGCGGAGAAGTATGCTTGCAGCACGGGCTGCATGGCGCCGACCCGCCTCGGGAGCTCTTCCGCTTCCGGGTCCAGCAAGGCACTGAAGCGACTGAAAAAGGAGCCCTCCAGGAGCACCAGCAGGGCATCGCCAAGCGGTGTCCGCTGGATGTGCTCGATGGTCCAGCCCCTGCCGGGCTCGAACGGGGCCTGGCGGATGGTGACCAGGCCGAAGAGCTCCAGGAGCGCCCAAGATCAGTTCCCTCAATCTGAACGAGATGTGCGCGAGAGTCAATCCTCCGGTTCCATGGAGGAAAGAAAACGTGAGAGGAGGGGCGGGGCGCTTTGGATGAGGGAAAATGACGTGCGGTCGAAGAGCCAGACTTCGATGAGTCCCACGATGAAGGCGACGAGAGAGAGGGCGGCCTGGGAGGGGTCGAGATCCGATCGGAGCTTCCCCTGTTCCTTGAGTCTTGTGAAGACGATTCCCAGTTTATCCCGGATGGCGCGATGCTTTTGCCTTTCGTGATTCAGAATGGGCTCGAGGTCATGGGTGTGCTCGGTCTTGTAGAGCAGCATTTCGTAGAAGATCGCATAACGGCTGTTGTTCTCGAAATGGCTCAGGTATTCCAGGGACATTTCCCTGATGCGCTGCAGGGACGTGACCTCCTCAACGGGCAGGTCCTCCGGACCGACGGCCGCCTCCCTGTCCATCTCGTCCGACAGGGTGTTGAACAGCTCGACCTTGTCCCTGAAATGCCAGTAGATGGCGCCGCGCGTCACGCCGGCGGCTTGCGCGATGTCGTTCAGGGTCGTGCGCACGAACCCCTTTCGGGTAAACACCTCAAAGGCCGCATCGAGGATCCTGGAACGGGTCTTTTCGGCCTCCCCTCTGGTCTTACGTGCCATATTCCGCTCCAACGCCCCGCTTCGAAGGGCGAGGTTCGAGATCGAAACCCTCATTCTTTTCGGTCAAAATGCAGGCTTGCGGGGTTGCCGGAGCGGCAGCCCCGCGCCATTTCATTCGGTTCCGACGCGCCTGATCCGCTCGCTCAGGCGCTGGACCACCACGTAAAAGGAAGGCACGAAAAGCAGCATGAGCAGGATGGCCGAGAGCATTCCGCCGCAGACCGCCGTGCCCAGCGCCTGCCTGCTGGCGGCTCCCGGACCCGTTGCGATGACCAGGGGAAAAGTCCCGGCAATGAAGGTGAAGCCCGTCATGAGGACCGGTCGGTAGCGCAGCCTCGCGGCCTCGGTGGCGGCCTCCCGGATGGACAGGCCGCCCTCGCGGAGGATCTTGGCGAACTCCACCATGAGGATGGCCGTCTTGGCCGCCATTCCGATGAGGAGCACGATGCCGATCTGGGTGTACATGTTGACGTCCATCTGCCGGATGAACAGGGCCAGCACGGTCCCCGCCAGGGCCAGCGGCACCACCAGGATGATGGACAGGGAAATGGACCAGCTTTCGTACTGGGCGCAAAGCACCAGGTAGACGAACACGATGGCCAGGATGAAAATCCCCGTGGCCTGCCCGGCGACCCGCTTCTCCTGGAAGGACATGCCCGTCCACTCGATCCCCATGGAGGGCGGCAGCTTGGCTGCGGCCAGGGCCTCCATGATCCCGAGGGCATCGCCCGAGCTGGTTCCCGGAGCCGCGGAGCCGCTGATCGAGGCCGACGGATAGAGGTTGTAGCGGGAGATGGTCTGGGGGCCCACGGTCTTTTCCACGTTCACGACGGCTCCCAGGGGGACCATCTCCCCCCGGGTGTTGCGGACCTCGAGCCGGCGAATGTCCTCGGGGGAGCGTCGGAAGGCCGCATCGGCCTGGACATTGACCTGGTACGTTCGGCCGAATTTATTGAAATCGTTCACATAGAGGGAGCCCAGGTAGGACTGGAGCGTGCTGAAGATGTTGGTGAGGGGGATATCGAGGGTCTTGGCCTGGGTGCGGTTCACGTCGGCGTAGAGCTGCGGGACGTTGGCCCGGAACATGGAAAACACCTTGGTCAGGCCGGGCTGGGCGTTGGCATCCTGGACGATCTGCCGCACCATCTGCTGAAGGACCGGAAGGCCGGCGCCTCCACGGTCCTGAAGCTCCATCTGGAAGCCCCCCGCCTCGCCGAGCCCGATGATGGCCGGCGGCGGAAACGCAAAGATGTTGGCTTCCGGCATGGTGTAGGCCATGCCCCAGAGGCTTCCGACGATGGCCTCGAGACTCAGGTCGGGGGTTGTGCGCTCCTCCCACGGCTTGAGGATGATCCAGAAGGCCGCGGCATTGGGGGCGTTGGAGCCGTCCAGGAGCGAGAACCCCGAGACGCCGACAGCGTTGTCGATTCCGGGGAGGGTCGCCAGCCGCTGGTTGATCTTCCCCACCACTTCATCGGTGCGCACCTTGGATGCGGCGTCGGGCAGCTGCACGCTGAGCATGGCATATCCCTGGTCTTCCATCGGCAGAAAGCCCGTGGGAAGACTGGTGAAGCCCAGGTAGGAGGCTCCCGCCAGCACGGCGTAAAGGGGAAGAAAGATGACGGCCCGGCGCACCACCAGGGCCACCGTGTGCTGGTAGAGCGTCCGGCTCCCTTCGTAAAAACGGTTGAACACCCGAAAGAAAGCTCCGCGCCGCTCCGGGGCCGGACGAAGCAGAAGGGCGCACAGCGCCGGGCTCATGGTGAGGGCGTTGACGGAGCTGAAAAAGGTGGCCGTGGCGATGGTCAGGGCGAACTGCCTGTAAAGCTGTCCGCTGACGCCGGCCAGAAAAGCCGTCGGCATGAAAACCGCCAGCAGAACGAGGGTGGTCGCAATGATGGGGCCGGTCACCTCCTGCATCGCCCGTATGGTCGCCTCCCTGGCTGGAAGCCCGTGGTCCTGCATGTTGCGGACGGCGTTTTCGACGACCACGATGGCGTCGTCCACCACGACCCCGATGGCCAGCACAATTCCGAAAAGGGAGATCATGTTGATGCTGATCCCGAGAAATCCCATGACCGTGAAGGTGCCGATGAGAGAGACCGGGATGGCCACGCCGGGGATGACCGCCGCCCGCCAGTCCTCCAGGAACACGTAAATGACGAGGAAGACCAGGATGGAGGCGATGAGGAGGGTCATGAAGACCTCCCTGATGGCGGAGCTGACGAAGCGGGTGGTGTCGAAGGGCAGCTGGTATTCGATTCCCGGCGGGAAAGCCTTGGCGAGCTCGGCCATCTTGGCGTTCACGCGCTGGGTGACCTGAAGGGCATTGGAGCCGGGCAGCTGGAACACGGCCAGGGCCGCGATGGGCTTGTTGTCAAGGAGGCCGCTCGTGTCGTAGTTGACGGCTCCCAGCTCCACGCGGGCGATGTCTTTCACGCGGATCATGCTGCCGTCGGGGCCGGTCTTGACGATGATGTCCTCGAACTGGTCCACGTCCGACAGGCGCCCCAGCGTGTTGATGGGATATTGAAACGTCTGGTCCTCGGGCACCGGGGGCTGGCCGATCTGGCCGGCCGCCACCTGGACGTTCTGTTCCTGGATGGCCGCCACGACATCCTGGGTGGTCAAATCCCTCGCCTTGAGCTTTCCTGGATCCAGCCAGACCCGCATGCTGTAATTGCCGGCCCCGAAGACGAGGACGTTTCCCACTCCGTCGAGGCGCGAAAGCTCGTCCTTGATACGCAGCGTGGCGTAGTTGCTCAGGAAGAGCTCGTCATAGGCGCCGTCGGTCGACGTGAGGGTCGCGATGAGAACGATATTGGAGGACTGTTTCTGGGTTGTGACTCCAAGCCTTTTCACTTCCTCTGGAAGGAGCGGCTCGGCGATGGCCACGCGGTTCTGTACCCGCACCGCCGCCATGTCGAGGTCCGTTCCGGTCTCGAAGGTGATGGTGAGCTGGTACTGGCCATTGTTGGAGGAGGTGCTCGACATGTAAAGCATCCCCTCGACTCCGTTCACCTGCTCCTCGATGGGCTGGGCGACGGTATCGGCCAGCACCCGCGCATTGGCGCCGGGGTAGCTGGCCGTCACCACCACCGTGGGCGGCAGGATGTCGGGATACTGGGAGATGGGGAGGGTCCGGAACGTCACGAGCCCGGCCAGCACGATGATCATGGAAATGACGCTGGCGAAGATGGGCCGATTGATGAAAAACAGGCTGAACATGGGATCTCACCTCATTGAGCACGGGCCTGGGCGGCGTCGGGGGCGCCGGCAGCCGGGGCCGCGGGTGTCGGGACAACGGGGAAGCCGGGCAGGGCCTTCTGTACTCCGTCGATGATGACATGGTCTTCGGCGGTGATGCCACCGCGGATGACGCGCAGGTCGGCCACCAGAGGTCCTGTCTGGACGGGGCGGACCTCGACGGTATTCTGGGAGCCCACCACCAGGAGGTATTCCCCGCGCTGGTCGCTGCCCACCGCACGATCCGGCACCAGCATGGCGTGCTCGGTGACGCCCAGGGGGACGCGAATCCGCGCAAAGAGTCCGGGCAACAGCCGGCCGTCCTCGTTCTTGAAAACGCCCCGAACCTGGATGGTGCCGGTTGAGGGATCCAGCCGGTTGTTGACGAAGTCGATGCGGCCTTCGAAAGGATAGTCCGCCTGGCTCGACAACCCCAGGAAAACGGGCACCTGGCCGCTGCCGTTGGTGGGTCCGGACATCCGGCTGGGGTGCTGCTGGTAGGCGAGCAGGTCGCGCTCACTCACGGTGAAATATGCGTAAACAGGGTCATCACGCACGATGGTGGTGAGGAGCGTTCGCTCCGCGGCCCCCACGAGATTTCCCACATCGGCCAGGTTGCGCCCGATGCGACCGTCGATGGGCGCCGTGATTCTCGCATAGATAAGGTTCAGTTTGGCGGACTCGATGGCGGCCTGGGCCCCCTGGATGGCGGCCTGGGCCACATCCCGGTCGGCTCTGGCCTGGATCACCTCGAGCTCGCTCACGGCATTGGCCTTGAGCGCCATCTCCTTTCTCTTCAGGGCGGCGTCGGCCTGTTTGAGCTCGGCCTGGCGACGCTCGATCTCGGCCCTCGCCTCATCCAGCTTGACCTGGTAAGGTTTCGGATCGATCTGGAAGAGCAGGTCCCCCTCCCTGACCTTGCCGCCGGGCTGGAAATGGATGCTCTGGAGGTATCCCTCGACCCGGGCCCGGATCTCCACGAGCTCCACCGCTTCGGTCCGCCCCGTGAATTCGGCGTATTCCGTCACCGCCTGCTGAACGGGTTTGCTCACGACCACCTGCGGCGGCGGAAGAGACGCGAGCTCGGGCGGCTTCTGACAACCATGGATCAGGAGCACTGCCGCCGCGAGGCAGCCGGCCCAAAACCAGCGACGTTCCTTCATGACAGCGACTGATGCGATCATGCTCAATCATTCCTCATTGATGGGTGAGTCTTTCACTTTCACGATTTCCGGCGTCCGGCCCGTGATTTCCAGAGACCAGCCACCGCCCAGTGCCCTGTAAAGCTGGACCAGGTTGTCGGCGATGTTTCCGCGGGCCACGGCCAGCTGATTTTCGACATCGAAAAGGGTGCGCTGGGCATCCAGAACGCTCTGGAAATCCCGGAGACCTTCCTTGTACAGGTCCACGGCCAGCTTCAGGGTCCGACGCGAGGCGGAAACGGAGCGTTGCAGCGCTTCCATTCTGTTTCTCTCCTCCACGAAGGCCGTCATGGCATTCTCCACCTCGCTCAGGGCCCGAAGCACCGTTTGCTCGTACTGGAGCAGGGCCTCCTCGGTTCGAGCATCGGCCACCCTGATCTGGCCGCGGATGCGCCCCGCATCGAAAACATTCCAGCGGAGCGTGGGGCCGAAGGAGGTGAAGGTGCTTCCGCTGGCGAAGATCTTTGCGGCGTCCGTGGCGTCGAGACCGAGGACGCCGAGGAGGGCGAACCGGGGATACAGCTCGGAGGTGGCGACGCCGATGCGGGCCGTTTCCCCGGCCAGGGCCCTCTCAGCCCGTCGAATGTCCGGCCGCTGCCGCAGCAGATCCGAAGGCACCCCCACGGCCACCTGCTCCGGCGGGACGGGGATGGGCGTGACCTCCCTCAGCTCCTCATCGAGGCTTCCCGGGTGAAGAGCCAGGAGCAGGGCCAGGGAGTTGGCGGACTGGCGAATGATGGAACGAAGCGGCGGTACCTGAGCCTCGGAGTTGGCCAGCACATCCTCGGCCTGAGCCACATCCAGGTCTGTCGCCAGTCCGAACCGGAATCGGCTCCGAGTGAGATCCAGGACCTGCCTCTGGGAGTCTATGTTTCCCTCGGTGGCTGCCAGGCGGGCCTGGGCCGTTCTCAACAGGAGGTAAGTGCGGGCCACGTCGGCGTAGAGACTGGTCATCACATCCAGCCGGTCCTCCTCGGAGGTCTCGAGATCCGCCGCGGCAGCTTCGATGGAGCGCCTCACGCGACCGAAAAGATCGATCTCCCAGCTCGCGTCCATGCCCAGGGTGTGCCGTGATGTGGTCACCAGGGGTGTGCCGGGCTCGACGTTCCCGCTGCTCTGAGATCGGGTGGCCTCTCCCACGGCGTCCACGAGGGGATAGCGGTCGCCGGTCACCACTCCGAGCTGCGCCCTCGCCTGTTTGACTCGAGCCCAAGCGGCTTTCAGGTCCAGGTTCTGGGATGCCGCGGCTTCGATGTACCGGGTCAGGAGGGGATCCTCGAAAACGGTCCACCAGGCTCGAACCTGGGCCGGGTCGGGAACGATGGCCGGGTCCGGCTGTGCCGACCAGCCGTCCGGAACGTGGGTCCGGGGGGGCTCGTAGCTGGGGCCGACCGAGGCGCATCCCGCGAGCGCCATGAGGAGAGCGATGAGCAGGAGGGCCGCCAACGGAGCCTTGGCCGGCGTTTTGGAGGCCATGGTGTGCGCCGCTTCCAAGCGGTAGATGATCATCATGGTGCCATTCTCCGGTGTGATCCACGCCATGGTGGCCGAGGGGACGATGCAAACATGCACGACTGTATGTTTCGCGGCTCTCTTAGCACGCCCGATTGAGCCCAGCAAGCGGTTTCTTCATCATTTGCATCGGCCCGGGCGCCCGGCTGTTGATGACGCGACCGCTGCATGAAATCCGTCGGGAGACCGAAGGGCGACCGCCGATGCTCTGTCGGCCGGATCCGGGATCAGGAAAAAACGAATCCAGGATCTAGGCTGGGCAGGAATCAATGCCTAATTTAATAACGTTTTTTGGAACCGGCATATGAAGGGATGGCCT
This sequence comes from Syntrophobacteraceae bacterium, assembly GCA_025454175.1. Classification (GTDB taxonomy): domain Bacteria; phylum Desulfobacterota; class Syntrophobacteria; order Syntrophobacterales; family Syntrophobacteraceae; genus JALOOX01. The sequence continues at coordinate 18,404 of JALOOX010000075.1, forward strand.
GAGCCATTTCAAATGGAATCCACGATGATACTGGAAGGAGGAGCTCATGACAATTGCGGAACGAAAAGGGGCAACACATTTCAAGGGAAATCCGCTGACCTTGCTCGGCCCCGAGCTGAAAGTGGGGGAGAAAGCTCCGGCATTCACCTTGAGGAGAGGACTGGCTCCAGACAGTGCCTACACTCTCGCTTCGGATGCGGGAAAGATCCGGCTCTTCAATGTGGTGCCTTCCCTGGATACCCCAATCTGTGATCTCCAGACCCGTCGTTTCAACAGCGAAGCCGGAAAGCTCGGCGACAAGGTCGTGATCGTCACGGCTTCCATGGACCTGCCGCCCGCCCAGGAAAGGTGGTGCCAGGCAGCCTCGGTCCAAAACCTGATCACCGCATCGGATTATTTCGATCACAGTTTCGGGCTCGGCATGGGGCTCCGCATCGCTGAGCTCGGCGTGCTGGCAAGGGCTGTCGTGATCCTGGACGGGCAGGGTGTGGTGAAATACATCCAGGTGGTCCCGGAGGTGACGCAGGAGCCCGACTACGAGGGCGTACTTTCAGCCCTGCAGTCCATACTGGGGTAGGGAGTCGATCAGGGAAACGCCTGCCTATCCCAAAGAGGCTCATTGAAGCCCTTGCATCGAGCGTCATCGTTCCTTCTCTCCCGGTCACCCTGAATTTGTCAATCATGGTCCGGCATGAGACCCTGAGCTGAGCATCATCATGAAAGGGCCTCCCGGAGCATCCGGGGGGTCCTTGTTTGTTCCCGGGGTGCTCATTCCCGCGGTTTCGGCGGTATTTCCAGGTGAGTCAAGCCTTACGCGCCGAGGTGGACCTGAGTCAGGACCTGAGGGTGGCGGTGAGACGGAGTGGGCGCAGCAGGAGGTCCAATGCATCCAGGATGCTCGATGTCACCACGTCGGCCGAGAGGATGGCTTCGGTGGAGGCGCCCTCTCCCTGGATGACGGCGATGCCGAGGGCTGCTCCCTTGAGCATGAATCGATCGTTCCTTCCGTTTCCGACGCACGCCGTTTCCTCAAGGCCAAGTTTCTGGATATATTGAAGCTTTGCTTCTGCCTCATGCCTCCCGGGGATGATGGACAGGGTGCAGCGCATCCCTTCGATTTCGGCGCCGACCTGGCCGAAGGTGTCCGCCGTCAGCACATGGATCTCCAGGCGCTCACCCAGTGCGCGGACCCTTTCCCGCACCCCCTCGATGAGGCGGCCGTCGCAGGCCAGGGTACCGTTGAAATCCAGGACCAGGTGAGAAATTCCGACCATCCGGTATCCAGGTATGTCCAGCTCTATCATGGATTTTCATCCCCCTGTTCGTGGAGTGCGACGAATGAGCTTCTCGCTTTCTGTCGTGGTCGAACCTTAGCAGGGTGCCGGGAATCCTATCAAGTCGTTATTCGTATCGATTCACCTGTCGGCGTTGAACGGGAGAGATCCATTGTCCCCGGAGTCACGAGCCGCCGGCACACCCGTTGATTCAGCCGCCTCGGCTCGCTCGCTTGGAGACGAGCGGGATGGAAAAGCGAAAAACCGTGCATGGACGCCACGAAATCTCTCGATCCATCCTCGCATCTCCATTATGATAGCTCACCGTATGGCCCCATCGGTCGAGCCTTGATCAATGAAACGAGAGGCTTTGCGGGGATTTTGCTGGATGCTTCTTCGTGCCTGGCTGTCAGGCCCACCTGGGTTTTCACGGATAGCGGGAAGCCATGCTGACAGGTGTTCGCCCTCGCCCTTTCATGCTGATCTGTTTGGGGCTGCTCTTGCTGTCCCCAGCTCTCCGATGCGGAAGCACTCGAGCGGAAGCCCCTCCGCCGGCCCAAGGGATTTTGATTCTCAACTCATACCATCCCGGCTTCATCTTCTCCGACGACGAGGTGGCCGGCCTGAAATCGGTCCTCCCGGAAGACGTCGAGGTCTTCATGGAGTACCTGGACGCCACCCGAATGGGCGGCAACCAGGCCTTTCTGGATCTGTTTCTCGAGCAGATCCAGCTGAAGCACGGTGAGCGGCGTTTTGACGCCGTGGTCACCCTGGATGACGAGGCATTCGAGCTCGTCCGCACCCATGGGGCCGAGATCTTTCCGGAGGTTCCCGTGGTTTTCTGTGGCCTCAACAGCTTCCACGCCGAAAGGGTCGAGAAGGGTTCATTGGTCACGGGTGTGGTGGAGCTCATCGACATCAGGGATTCCATCCTTTTGGGGCTGAGTCTTCATCCCGGGGCACGCCGTGTGCTCGTGGTGACGGACAACACGATCACGGGTCGGCTCAATCGTACCACGTTGGAAGCTCTGGGTCGAAAAGGGGAGGTTCCGGCCGAACTGGAGTTTCTGGATCCGGGCTCCGGTCTGTCTTCATTCGAGCTGCTGGATCGGTTGAAAACGGCTCCGCTGGATTCCATCGTCTATTACTCGGATTTTTTCCAGGATCGCGGCGGCGAGCCGGTGGATCCTCGAAGAATGGTCCGCGAGGTCTCCGACCATTCGCCCGTCCCGGTCTACGTGCACATGGGGATGTATGTGGGGCTCGGAGCGGTGGGCGGGAAAGTGAACAGCGGCTACGACCAGGGGCGGGCCGCGGGGCGGATGGTGGCCCGCATCCTGGCCGGCGAGCCCGTCTCCGGCATTCCCGTCGAGAGGAATATCCCCAATCGGTACGTTTTCGATTACAGAGAGTTGAAACGATGGTCCATTCGCATGTCCTCCCTGCCTCCGGACAGCATCGTCATCAACCACGAGAAGACGTTTTACGAAGCTCACCGGGGAATCATCTGGGCTGCATTCTTCTTTCTGCTGGTCCAGTCCTCCCTCATCGTCTACCTGCTGAGCAGCCTTTCGCGCCTCCGCAGGGCACGGTATGCCCTGGTGGAGAGCGAGGAGCGGCTGAGGACCATCTACGAGGCCGCCAATCGCGTGGCCTTCGTCATGACGGACAGCCAGGAGCCTCATGGGCGCATCACCGAATTCAGCCTCGGAGCCGAGAGGATGTTTGGCCATACCCGGAAGGAGATGCTGGGACGGCCCATATCGGTCCTGTACCCGCTGGAAACCGAGGCCGATCCCCTGGGAAGGAGGCCCATTCTCTGCGAGGATGACGTGGGGGTTGGCGTCGAGAGCATACTGGCGCGCAGGAGTGGCCAGCAGTTCTTGGCCATGACCTCGGTCTATCCCGTCTATGATGAGAAGACGCAGCAAACCGGCGCTCTCTTCGTCACCTTCGATGTCTCGGAGCTGAGGCAGGCCCGGGAAGCGGTTCGGGAGTCCGAGGAGAAATACAGGCAGGTGGTCGAGGGCGCCAACGACGCGATTTTCATCGCCCAGGACGGAGTGGTCAAATTCCCGAATCCAAGGGCTCTTTCTCTCCTTGGTTACTCCGCGGGTGAATTGTCCGGGATCCCGTTCGCCGACCACGTCCATCCCGATGATCGGGTCATGGTGATCGACAGCCATGAAAATCGTCTCCGGGGCGAGGACGCTCCGCAAAACTACAGCTTCCGGGTGTATGACCGGCTCGGTCGGTTGTTGTGGGTTCAGATCAATGCCGTCCGCATCCAATGGGAGGACCGGCCCGCGACGCTTTGCTTCCTGAGGGACATCACCGGGCAGAAGCAGCTGGAGTCTCAGTTGCTGCATGCTCAGAAGATGCAGGCTGTTGGAACCCTGGCCGGAGGCATCGCTCATGACTTCAACAACCTGCTGCAGGCCATTCTGGGACATGCGGACATGCTGCTCCTGAAGTCCGATGACCCCGAGCGCGCTCAGCGGGGCGTGCGGCAGATCGCCAGGGCTGCGCGGCGTGGAAGTGACCTCACTCGACAGTTGCTGACCTTCAGTCGAAAAATCGAGTCCAAGATGGAATCGGTGGACCTCAACCAGGTCCTCGATCGGCTGAGGACAATGCTCGAGCGCACCATTCCCAAAATGATCACCATGCAGCTGCAGCTTCAGGACGACCTGTGGAAAGTCAATGCCGACCCGGGTCAGGTGGACCAGGTGCTCATGAACATCGCCCTGAATTCCCGTGACGCCATGCCCGAGGGAGGCACCCTGACCATTCAGACCCGGAACGTCGACGTGGATGAGGAATATCAGAAGAGTCATCCCGAGGTGAGACCTGGCCGGCATGTGCTTTTCGTGGTGGAGGATACCGGTCACGGCATGGACCAGGACACGGTCTCCAGGGTTTTCGACCCGTTTTTCACCACCAAGGAAACCGGGAAGGGCACCGGCCTCGGCCTGGCGATGGCCTACGGAATCGTGAAGAATCACGGGGGCTACATCACCTGCGGGAGCGAGCCCGGAAAAGGAACCCGCTTCGAGATCCTCCTGCCGGCCTCGGACCTCGAGGAACCCTCCATTGAGACCATGGAGCGAGCGTTGCCGACCGGTGGCCAAGAGACCATACTCCTGGTCGACGACGAAGAGGTCATCCGGGAGGTGGGCGCCGATATGCTGGGCCAGCACGGTTATCGCGTCCTGACGGCACCCGACGGGGAGAGCGCCCTCGAGATCTATGCGGAAGGGAAGGACGAGATCGATCTGGTCATCATGGACCTCAGCATGCCGGGGATGGGGGGGCGCCAGTGCCTCATCAACCTGCTGCGGATGGACTCGGATGTTCGCGTGATCATTGCCAGTGGATACTCGTTCGACGGGCCCGTGAAAGACGTGGTGGAGATTGGTGCCAGGAGTGTGATCCACAAGCCCTACAACAGCAGCGAGCTCCTGGCCGTCATTCGCCAGGCACTGGCATGACCCGGGCTTTCAGAAGCGCATGGCTTCCCTCCGATTCACCATGAGCGGCTCGTACTGGAAAATGGCGTTGAGATGGTGCAGCAGGGCATGGCCTCCTTCATGCCGCCAGAGAGCCTGGACCGTTCGGTCGACCTGCTCGTAGAAGTCCAGCTTTGCCCTCGGGCTTTCAGGAGCGCCGGACGTGTGCGACTCGACCACCTGTGTCACAAGAGTCAGCCACAGCTCGCTCACTCCCATGATGAAGTACGGCCAGGACCTCTGCAGCATGGGCGACCACGTTGGGTCGCTCGTGTCTTCCATGTTGGGTTTTCGGACTGCCCCCACGTCATCGTATGAGACATCGAGGACCTCTCCTTCCGCCTGGAGCTCACCGACGAGAGGGCTCTTGCGGATAGATTCGTAGATCCGGGCTGCAGTCTCCGGTGGGGCATAAAAGATGAAACTGAACTGGTGGCCTGAAGCGTCCCGCGCCGCCCTTCGGTGAAATCGCCACAGGGCCACCTCGTCCCGGTACTCCTCGATGATGGGAGCCAGGAGCTCCGTTGCCAGGAGGACGTCCATGTGCCAGCGGGGCTCGGCATTTTCAGGCCATTGAATACGGAATCGGGCGTACCACCAACCCATGGCCTCCGTCTGCAGCGAGCCGGCGACGGCGACCGGCGGCGGGTCCGGCCTGGGCTGGCCCACGGTGGTGCAGCCGGAGGCAAGCACCACCAGGAACGCACTGAAAAGCAAGGGAGACTTCCATGAACGTCTGTTACGCATTGGACAGCTCCTGCCGCGAAAAGTTCCAAGTCCAGGGTTTCAGGTTTCAAGTTGAAAAGCAGTCCCGCCCCGAGCCTTGTCATCGTTCAGGGCGCCCGGGCGGTGTACCCTTGCGGTTATTGTAAAGGTAACCGTCTGACAACACAACGAGACATCCGCACGAGACGGCTGCTCATGCGGGCATTTCGAGCGCGGTGTGAAACTTCGTGGCAGGTGTCTAGAATCTTTCGGTTAAGCCAAAACTCACTATTGACAATTGACGACGAAATATTTCTTATATGCGGCTAGAGCGGCTTGGGAAAAGGATTCGAGTGGCTCCGATCCCGGGGTCGTGTCCATGAAGTCACCGGAACCGGGGCAATAGCTTGGGAATTGGCTTTCAGCGAAGTTTTTACATTATTTGAGGAGGAGCGAGGCACAGCATGAAGATGCATCGACGGGTCCTGATTAGACGATACATCGTGGTGCCGATTTTGGCTTTGGCCATGACCATCACGCTGTCATCCTGTGCGTTGTGGAAGTCCTGGTTTGGCTCGGAATCGGAAATCAAAATCGTGAAGCCCGTTCCCTGCCCGGTCGAGATGCCACCTTCACCCGACCATCCTTTCAAGGAGGTCAATCTGGACACTCCGGCTTCGGCCGTCGTCAACCCCACTCTGTACGTCATCAAGGGAGAACGAAGGCTCCTGGTCGTCGACAACGACGTCCTCGTGAGGGACTACCGCATAGGACTCGGGCCTCGGACCTTCGGAGACAAGCACTATCAAGGAGATGGGCGGACCCCCGAGGGCGAGTTCTTCGTGTGCGTCAAGAATCCCCACAGTAAGTTCTACAAGTCCCTGGGGCTGAGTTACCCCGGGCCGCAGCATGCGGAAAGGGCTCTGCTGAGCGGAGCCATCAACCTGGACGAGTACCGTCATATCATCACGGCCAACACTCACAAGACCCGTCCTCCGTGGAACACGTCCCTGGGTGGAGCAATTTTCATTCATGGCGGCGGCGCCCACGAGGACTGGACGGAAGGTTGCGTGGCCCTTTACGACCGGGCCATGGACGAGCTCTTTAAGATCGTGCCGGTGGGTACCCCCGTGAGGATCCTTCCCTGAAAATCGCTTTGGCCCACGATGCCTGGATGGGGCTTGCCGTCGGCTGGAGCAGGCGAGTTTGACAAGGGGATTATGCGCGGTTAATATCGAATAGAATAACGTAGCCGTTAGGGGTGCTCAATTTCTGGGCTGAGATCACACCCTTAATACCTGATCTGGACAACACCAGCGTAGGGAAACGGTCGGCGCGCGAGATTCAGCGCATCCGAGTTGTTTTGACGCTTCCCCTGTGCGGGAAGCTTTTTTTTTGAGGA
>JALOOX010000021.1 GCA_025454175.1 Syntrophobacteraceae bacterium
CGAAATGACATAGGTTTTGGGCCATTTCACCGTGTCTCTCCCTCCCCGTGTCTCCGCGTCCATGCGATCCACGGGGTCATGTGTGGGTAACTGTAAGCCCTGCCGGGGGAGAGGGTTCTTCAGTTACAGTGGAGCTCGGATCGCGGGAACCTGGCCCAGTACACCCGGGTGGAAATGATCATCCAGATCGGCCGGCTTCCAAGCTCGAGCTTGGGAGCCGGCAAGCGGTTAAGGATTTGCGCCCGCCTAATCCTTCAGCGCACGGGTCACGACCGTGAGCCACCGGGCAAGACTGGCCATGAGCAAATCCTGCGCGCGGCTTTCATCCAGTCGATACTTTTCGGGTATGAAGGAAAGATCGATGACGTTCACATGCTCGATTCTTCCCAGAAACGGACAATCGCTGAACAATGGGTCATCCAGGAGATCCAGGGTGGAATAGACATGGTCCAGGAGAGCCTTGCAGCTTTTCACCTTGATTCCCTGGACGGTGTAGTTGTTGGCAAAGAATCGAAGGGATTCCACGTCCCCGTCCAGCAGGTCATGCCCGTCCACAATGCCGTCCCTCATGAGCAGGTAATATGGGGCCACCACGGCCAGCCTGACCGGCCGGGACGAGCCCAACCGCAGGGTTGTCAGCCATTCCTTGAGGCAGGGCATCAACCGCTGGTCCTTGGGTATGAAGGGTGACAGCGAGACCGGGCCCGCGATCTCCTTAAGCCTTGAGCGCAGACCGCTCTCGATCTCCGGCAATGCCAGAACCAGCCTGGCCATGTGGGGGTGGCTGGGGAGGGTGTGAAACGGCTCGGGCATGAGATCTTCTCTCGATCGGGTCTCTAAAGCCCGGCATTCGAGCTCTTCAACCATCTTGACCTGAAAGACCTGGCAGTTGAGTCTGGACCTGGAAGGGGCTGAACGAAGGGCTTCCGCCACCTCCCGCGCGTAGGCCTCAAACTGGCTTTCGATCTCATTCAACTCCTTCTCGTCGATCATGGCCACCCGGGCCGCCTGGACGATGTCCTCCACCGCCACCACCTGCAGCAGGTGACGCTGATAATCGAACGGCTCATGCTCCCCCTGCCACTCCTCGAAGGTGAGAATCTGAAGCTCCTTCTTCAGGGCATCCGGCAGCCTCTCGATCCCGCCCTCACCGTGGAGGTTCTCCCTGGGGATGACGACCGTTTTGCAGCCCGCGTTGCATGCAGTCTCGATCTTGACGTCCAGGCCGCCCACCGAGGTGATGCGCCCCCGCGTGTCGATTTCTCCCGTCATGGCCACGTCCCTGCGAAGCCGCCGCTCCGAGAGCAGGGATGCCAGCGCAAGCCCGATGGCGCCACCCGCCGAAGGGCCGTCCTTGCGGGTGGAGCCTCCCATGAAATGGAGGTGCACGGGCCTCTCCTCTGTGGCCCGGTCGATCCCCAGCGCTTCGGCTCGGGAAAAGACGCCGGTTGTGGCCACCTTGCGACTTTCATCCATGACCTTTTCGATATTCCCCGTGGCGTGCAGGATGCTGAGGTATCCTCGCCTCGATGCGCCAGGCCCGCTTTCCAGGCCGATCCTGGTGGCCTGGATGGGTATGACGGAGCCGACACCGCGCTCCAGGTCAACACCCAGGGCCAGCATTTCGCCGATGCCGTCCCAGTCGTTGATGCGTCTGGGGCGCGCCGGCTCCCTGAGGTAAGTCTTGACCTTTTCCCGCGTGATCCGGACGGAGGATTCCTTCCCGGTGAGGAGCTCCTTGCGCTGGAGTCTCAAAAAGAGCGTTCGCAGGATTCTCTCCAGTTCCCTGACACCGGCTTCACAGGTGTAGTGGCGTATCATGAAGCGCAGGATATCCTCTTCCTCGTCGGGATGGAAATAAATCAGATCCTCGGGAATCTTGTACTGCTCCCGAACCCGCTGAAGGAGGTGCCGGCGGGCGATGGCGATCTTCTCCTCGACGCTGTAACGGTCCAGGAAAATCACCTCGCAACGGTTGATCACCACGGGAGGCACCCCCTCCAGGGTGTTGCCCGTGAGAAAGAAGTGGCAGTTGGAGAGGTCTATGTCCACGGTGGTTTGAGTGTACTTGTCGTGAAAAAGGTGATTCTGCTCGGGATCCAGGATTTCGAGGAGGGTGGAAATGGCGAACTTCTCCGTCTTGTCCGCCTCGTCCAGGATGAACATCCCGTTCATGGCCTCCATCTTGATGAGCCCCTGGACTATGGCGCCCGGTTTCGACCCCTCGTAGGTGAATCCGTGTCCTCGAATATCCGTCTCATCGCGCATGCCGCCCAGGGAGAGCTTGTGGTATGGAATGCCGAGGTTCTGGGCTACGGAGATGGCCAGCGAGGTTTTACCCACCCCCGGAGGGCCTACCAGGAGAAAAGCACTCCCGGTGCGGCGCCATGTCGCCGCCCTGGCTTCATCGAAGTCGCCGTAGCGGGAGATGAGATTGGTGAAAAAGTCACAGAGGAGCTCCTTGGGGCCTTGAAGTCCGTAGTGAGATCTCTCGAGACCTTCCTCGAACTCCCGCGGAGTCACGCCAATCCTTTGGATCCTGCCCCAGGGGATGGCGAGCAGGGTCTCGATGAGCTCTGTGTATTTGGACCCGCTGTGACCAATCACGTTCAGCTTGTTGCGGTCGATGAGCTCAATCACCCGCTGTGGAAAGAAAGGGTTGCCCCGGGCTTCCTCGATGCGATCCTTGAGACTCTTTTGAGCTGGGGCCGCGGGCTGGCGCTTCTGGAGTGGCTCCGGCACGGGAACGGGGGCGGCCGTCATGGAGGTCTCTGCTTCGAAGTGACTCCTGAGGGCAGAGCCGAGTGCTTCGATGAGCTCTTGGGGAGATCTCCGGTCCGCATCGGATTCCGGTATGTCCAGCTCATGGAATAACCCGATGAGCCCCCATTTGTCCTTGAAGGTATTGAGAACGTCAGTGGCCTCGGCTGGTCTTCTATCTATAACCAGTGCCAGAAGCCGAAACACTTTCTGGAGATAGTGGGATCTCTGGACCAGCGTGAAACCGGTGCTCATGTGTCTCCGGTAGCACTCGGACAAGACCCGCGAATGAATCTCGGCATCCAGGAGCACTAAAACCTCGGCAAACAGGGGGGCTGGCAAATCGGCCAGTGCGTGTGTGGCTTCCTCGATGATGGTCTCAATGCAGCCCTGGAGCGGCAAACCCGACTCCGCGGCGTCGAGGAGGGCCAGATAATTTCTGCCGGCAATCCCGTTCATCTCGTCCGACAGTGAGTCGCGAACAGCCCGGTAAAACGTGGGATCAGCCTGGCGCCGATCCATGGCGAACTCGGCATCCGAGCCGATGACCCCATTCTCACCGCGCTCAGGATAGAGCATGTGCTCCACGGAATGCCTCAGCAAAAGCTCGGCGAAGGCCAACATCTTCCGCTCTTCCTGTGTCCTTTCGCTCCATCCGGCTTCGGGATCGCTCGACAGGACGAAGGAGAAGAAATCAAAGATGCGCTCATGGATGAGGATCCTCCAGCCTTCCTTTTCCGAGGTGGTCAGGCTCACGATCCTGATCTGTGCTTTTTCGTCGTCAAGTCGAGCGATGGAGATGCGGCTCTGGAGCTGGCTCAACCTGTAGGCATCCGTTCCCCGCCGGGTTCTGAAGTGAGGAAGTACGCGGTGGACAAGGAGCTCTCGCAGGACCTGAGCAACCACATCCGTGCGCTCCTCGCCGGGCAATGGCAGCGACGTGAGGATCCGATGGTCAAAGATCATGGGAAACATCCGGGCTCCTCCGAAAAAGGCTGGCGAGAAAGGTTGGAAGGGAATTGCGCTTGACGGAGCAAAGTCTCTTTGATGTTGCAGGGTAAGCCGCAAGGAAAGAACCCGAGCCCTGGAGATTCGGGCTCCAGCCAGGGTCGAGCGCCCTGCTGGATTCGGGGGATTTCATCGGCACTCCACGCCGGCAGTGAGGCCGTTTTTCGGCGGCAAAACCAGCCGGATACCTCAGCGACTCCTCTTCACTGGTGCACTCGAGCGGAAATGACCGCCCGGATCAGCCGGCTCCCATTCTCGAGCTTGGGGGCCGGCTGAATTCTGCCACAGACCATAAGGACTTGCGCCCGGCAGTACCTAGAATCAATGCAAAGCCCGAAGGCATGGGTTGTCTTCCACATGCCGAGGGCCGGGCGACAACGACCGGTCGCTCGCCGGACTGCAGCCGTGCTGCAGGGGAACGGCCCTAATTCTTCACCCTGGTCAGCCGGTCGTTTTCTTCGATGATCTTCTTGCCGGTCTCATCGTCGACCGCTTGGCCGGGCTGAAGACTCAGCATCTTCATGACCTCGGGGAGCACCGCAACCTTGACCGTCCCGGACACCATCACCGTATCGAGCTTCTGTACCACAGCACCGTAAGGCATTTCCATAACCTCCGAACCAGACGAGTGACTCGTTCTCAAAACCCCCCCTATCTCCAATAGTGCGAATATACCAGAACCGCGGAAGCCCATCCAGTCCAAAGAAGGCGGGGAATGCTCCGATGGATGGGGCGCCGTCATGAAGACTCGTCACGGCGTGGATGGATCAAAAGCCGGCAGGTCGCCGGGTGGGACGCCGTCGAGTGCTGGAAGGGCCAGGTCCTTTTCGGAGACAATGGGCGTGCCCTCGGGCCACTCGATGGCGAGGCCGGGGCAATCCCAGCGAATGCCGCGCTCCAGGGCGGGCGAGTAGTAGTCGGAGCACTTGTAGAGCACGGTTGCGGTTTCGCTGAGGACATAAAAGCCGTGGGCAAAACCCTTGGGGATGAAAAGCTGGGCATAATCTTCCGATGACAGGATTGCCGTGGTCCAGCGGCCGAAGCGGGGCGAACCCCTTCGTATGTCCACCGCGACATCGAAAATCCGGCCGCTCAACACGACGATCAACTTGTCCTGTGGCTGCCCCAGTTGATAGTGAAGTCCACGCAGGACGCCCTGGCTGGAAAACGAGACATTGTCCTGCACGAATTCCCGGGAGACTCCCGAGGCGGCATAGCGTTGATGCTGATAGATCTCGAGGAAGTGGCCGCGCTGATCGTGAAAGAGCCTCGGGCGGATCAGGAGAACTTCGGGTAAATCCATGGAGACAACTTCCATACCACCTCCAATGTCCTGGAATTCATTCATCGGGCGTCCCACGGAAGCGAAAATACTCGCCCATTCCCCCGGGAGTCAAGGGGGCGCCCGAATCCTTTTGACTCCAGGCCGTCTTTTCGCTAGGGATTGCATATGTTGGATCGATGGCACGGACTGCAAGGAGGGATATGCCCATGACTGCCCTGGAAGGCGAAATCGCGAGCACCTGGAAAAATGAGCTGGAAGCCGCCTGGCGCGTTATTCCCCGGGGATTCCGGAATGACCACTCGGTAAGGCATACCCTGAGGTGCCATTTGTTTGGGCTCTTCAGCAGGGCCGGTTACGACGTCGTAGCCGACTATCTGCCGCCGAGGGTCCAGGATCGAGTGGTGGACCTGATTGCCATGAATTCCGAGGGCCGGATTCTTTATGCCATATGCTTCGAGACCCTGGTGTCCCTGGCGGCCGTGAAGAGTCTCGGCAGCTTCGAGGCCATTCACAAGATCATCTTCACCACGGGGCTTCTGGAAAAGAAGGTCAAGGAAAGCCGCTTCTTTTTGAAGCCGGGGATCGATCACATCCACCTGGACGCGCCCGAACGACTGGGGTGATCGAAATGTGCGCCGGAAGCGCCGCGGATCGACGGCCTTCAAGGCTTTCTCCTGGCGTTTGCCCAGGAATACGGAGCGCGTGTGATGGATCGACGGATGGAGCCGCGGTCGAGGCATCGGGGCGGTCAGGGCTTTGTGCATTTCGTAACAATATAAAATCAATAACAAATCGCCTTGACACGGTAGCGGGGGCGTGGCATAAGGAAATCGAGCATTGTGCACAGGTGAGGTGTGAGAGGGATGATCGAGCATCCGAGTCTGGGCTTTCAGCGCCCAGGCGAGCCCGGAAAGGAGGTGAGCCCACCATATAGACTGCATCTAGGCGCAATAGTCCTTGTCTCCACATTATGATCCTCTGAAGCTGTTTTTATTCCGAATCTTCCATTCAAAGCTGGCAATTATTCTGTACTCCAACTCCATTCCGAACGCTCACTCTCAGCTTGTGGCTCAGTACACTGGTTGAAAGTTCCTGCAACAGATCTCATTTCATCAATTTATTGCGAAGTCATTCGAGTGCATTCATTTGTCGATGGGGGTTCCTGATGCCCAAATCGGGTGATATCAAAACCTTGCCGGGCAGTCGGGAAAGACTGAAGCAGTCATCAACTTATAACACTAGGCGACGCTTTTAAAAGGAGTATAAGATGGCAGGTCCGATCGACAAAGTTCCAACAAAAGCGTGGGTGGTTACGTTCGCCGGTACGGCTGTTAACCTATGCCTTGGCATTCTTTACGCATGGAGTGTTTGGAAAGCCGCTCTCTTGTATAAGCCCGACCATCCCGCCGGGAGTGTTATGACCGGGATCAACGAGGGGTGGGTGTACCTCACGGATGCCCAGGCCACCTGGGCTTACGCCATCTGCGGTATCGTGTTTGCCTGCTTCATGATTCCGGGTGGCCGAATTCAGGACAAGTACGGTCCCAAGGTCGGCGCCACGACGGGCGGACTCCTGCTGGCCGCCGGTTGTATCATCGCGGGATTGATGAAGAGCTACACCGGCCTGGTGGTCGGCTTCGGCATCCTCGGCGGCATGGGAATGGGCATCGGCTACGCGGCTCCCACACCGGCGGCCGTGAAGTGGTTTGGACCCCATAAACGTGGTCTCATCGTGGGCCTGGTGGTTGGAGGCTACGGCGGCGCCGCACTTTACATTTCGCCTCTGGCCAAGTGGCTCATTGGAGCGTACGGTATTTCCGGAAGCTTCATCTGGCTGGGGATTCTCTTTGCCATCGTGGTCATCATCGCCGGTCAGCTGCTGGCGTGGCCGGAGCCCGGCTATGTGCCGCCGGCTCCCCCCTCTCCGGTTAAGGTGGCAGCCGGTGCACCGATGAAAACCAGCCTGACCGCCGTGGACTGGGAAGCTCGCGACATGATGAAGACGGTGCAATTCTACGCACTGGTATTCATGTTCATTGGTACCTCGCAGTCAGGACTCCTGGTCATCGCCAACGCCACCCCGATGCTCAACAAGACGGCCGCCACCATCGCGTTCTTCGCGGCCAATGCGTGGCTTCTGGCTTCCTTCGGCGGTCTGATCAACGCCAGCGGCCGTGTCGGCACCGGTCTTTATTCGGATAAGATTGGTCGAGCCAACGCCTACGTGCTCAACGGCATCATCTCGGCCGTCTGCCTGTTCCTGATGCCCAACATCATGGCATCGGGCAACGTCTTCCTGCTCTTCCTGGCCGTGGGCATCGCCTTCTGGCAGTACGGCGGCGGTCTCTCCCTCATGCCGGCATTCACCGCTGACTTCTTCGGTCCCAAGAACCTTGGGTTCAACTACGGCCTGGTGTTCATGGGCTGGGGCATCGCCTTCTTCGTTCCCCAGGTGGCAGGCTACATCAAGGATGCCACGGGCAGCCTCGATTATGCCTTCTACCTCTCGGGGATCATCCTGGTGGCGTCCACCATCGTGGCCTACGTGGTCAAGCGACCCGTTGCGGCCTCGGAGACTCAGCAGGCCCGCCAGACGGCCTAACTGAGAATCGGGAGCCCCTTTGAGCCCTGACAGCTCGAAGGATGTAAAAAGCAAAGGGCGGAAAGATGCTTTCCGCCCTTTTTTCTTATCATGGAGCGATACCGTGCTCTGGTGAGAGATGCCTGCGGAGATGGGGGTTTGGAATGCCTACGCCCAGCGTTCTGCTCATAAGACTCCAGGACGATGAAGTCCTGCAGATCAAGGAGCTGCTCCAGCAATGCGAGCCGGAGGTCAAGACCTGGATCGTCCAGAGCATTCAGGAAGCGGAAGAGATCCTCGCCCGCGGCAACCTGCTCCTCATTGTTGTGCGGGTGGACGAGCACCGCAAGCGGCCGGACCAGGATCTCAAGCGCATACGACGGCTGGTGAAATTCCGGACCCCCGTTCTTCTGCTCGTCACCGTGGACTGCGCCATCAAGGTCAAGGAGGCCATGCGGGCCGGGGCCGACGAATACTGGATCCTCCCCATGGACTCCCTGGCTTTTCCATCACGGTTCTACGTGCTGCTCGAGTGGGGCCAGTCGATCCTGGCCCAGGAGTGGTCGGGGAGGCGCGACGGAAGCCTTTGGCTCGCCATCGCTCAGGGAATCAAGGGGAGGGCTCGGGGTTTCCTGCAGCGCCTGGCCGGCATGCTGGGCCGACGACCTGAAGCCACGGCGGACATTTCGGAGCTGGTGGGCGGCAAGTGGGGGAAGCTGAATCGACTTGGCTTCGGCAGCTACGGTGAGGTATGGCTCGTCAAGGAGCCTGAAAGCTCCGACCTTGCCGTTGCCAAGATCCCTCACTCACCCAAGATGAACACCCGATTCCTGCGCGAGGCGGCCATTCTGAGGAGGCTCGGCGATCACCCCAATTCCGTGCACTTGAAGGAAGTCGTCAAGCAGGACGGGAAGGTGATTCTCATCCAGGAGTACGTGGAGGGCAGCACGCTTCAGGACCTCCTGGGGCAGGGAATGGATCCGGCGGCCAAGGAGAGTGCCTTCCTGCAGTTGCTCGAGATTGTCGCCAGGGCGCATTCCGACAAGATCATGCATCGGGACATCAAGCCGGAGAACATCATCGTCACCCGCCAGGGCATCCTGAAACTGCTGGATTTCGGTACGGGAAAGGACCTGACACGGCGCAGCATCAGCAACACGATCATCGGCTCCAGGCCTTTCATGGCTCCTGAGCAGATCATGGGAAACAGCCGCCTGGCCAGCGACGTCTGGGCTTTGGGGGTAATTCTTTATGCCTTTTCCACGGGGTGTCTCCCCTTTTACGACGAGAACGAGAAAACCCTCATGGATATCATTCTGGAGTCTGAGCCGGAGCGGCCCAGGAATCTCGAGCCCGGCCTTTCGGAGGCGCTGGAGCTCGTGATTTTGAGGTGCCTGGAAAAAGACTGGAACCGCCGCTACCGGAATGCAGTGGAATTGAAAGAAGACCTGCTGGAGCGCCTCCCCCTCATGGGGCGCGGGGAGATCCTCACCGGGGCGTGATTGACCGCACTGAGTGGGCAGTGCGGCGGGCCTTCACTGGCAGGCGCTCTCGCGCCATCGCCTGTCGAAAAACGTCGGAATGTCGCAGACCATGATCAAAACATCGATGTTCTGATCGCGAAGGTCCTTCACCATGCCCTCGATGACGGCCTTGCACACAAAACCCGCATTTCTGCAGGCGCGTATGGCCCCCGGTGAGTCCAGGGGTATCTCCGCCCAGAGCTTCTCGAGACCCAGCTCATGCCCGAGGGTCACCAGCTCGTTGAGCATGAGGGTCGCCAGGCCCCGCTTCTGATACTCGGGCGACACCACCACTCGGACGCGACCGATGTGGCGCTTCCAGCCATGGGAGACACGGTGCAGCGAGGCATCGCCGATGATCTTCTCGTCCTTGAGGGCCAGGAGCGGCAAGACGCGATCATAGTTGAGCCGTTCCGCCCAGTCCCGGATCACGGTCCTGTCCTTGACGTTGTGGCGGATGAAGAGGGTGAGCTCATCCGGCAGTTCCTGGAAAAAACTGAACAGGCCTTCCTCGTCCTCCTTGACCATGGGACGCAGGGTCACGATGGTTCCGTCTTTGAGCTTGTTTTGCTTGCTCCCAAACATGGCGGTCTCCTTCGATTCCAATGAAAGCCTCGACCTGTGCAATGGGGTTGAGAAGTGCTTCTCTGGTTGCCTGTCGAATCCGACCACGACATGGTTGCCGACTTCCCGTGAATTCCGCGAGCCGGGAGGAGGGGAAATCAAATGCCGTCCTGGAGCCTGAGTGCAAGATAATCGGGAAGCTTGGCGTTCCGAATCTTTTCCTGCGCTTTCCGAATGTCGTAGGAAATGGCTCGAAACGTCAGGTGCTCACGGTCTGTGTCGAACAGCAGGTAGCGGGCGCGATTGTCCTTCTGCCTTGGCTGGCCGACGCTTCCCGGGTTGATGAGGTAGATGTGCTCCGCCTCCAGCGACAGCGATTCGCCGGAGCAGGACGGTGAAAGCACCTTTCCGCGTGGATCGCTGGCCCACACGTGCTGCATGTGGGTATGGCCGAAAAAGCAGACACGAACGCCCGAATAGTGTCGGCCAAGAAGGTTGAAGATCCTCTTGGCCTGAAAGATGTTCATGATGTAAGTCTCCAGGCTTTCCGGAGACCCGTGGCAGATCATGTAGTGGTCCCAGAGCACTTCGGTCCTGGGCATGCCGAGGAGATATTGACGGTCCTGCTGGGATAGCTGGCGAATGGAGTAAGCCAGGGCCTGGAAAGCCAGGACATTGAAGTTGTCGGCCGAATCCGGCTCGAGCACCGCGTGATCGTGATTGCCCAGGATCGAGATGACGCGCCTGGTCTGGAGCAGGTGAAGGCATTCGCGGGGATTGGCATTATAGCCCACCAAATCCCCGAGGTGGATGATGTACTGCACCCCATCCGTTTCGATGGCTTTCAAGACGGCCTCGAGGGCCTCAAGGTTGCCGTGAATATCGGAAATGATGGCGATCCGGGGCATCCTGAGCTCCACTGGATTTCATCGATCCACATTGAGAGCGGCAGATTCGATTGCTTTCACTCACAATCGAATGATCGATCCGGCACATGCAGTCTTGGGCCGGAGATCAGTCAAACCAGCACCGGCTCGCGCAGAATCCGATCGATGGCGTTCCGGGCCGAGGCGGACAGACGCGGATGGGTGTCCGACAGCGCTTCGATTTGTCTCAGGTGATCCGCCGTCCTCAGGATCACCATGGCCAGGTCTCCCTCGTCCATGCCGGAAATCTGGTGGAGCTCTTCCCAAGTCGTTCCCCTGGCCCAGTAATACAGGGTGACGACGGTCCAGAAGGGCATGGGCGGTGTGCCGAATCCCTCGTTTTGCAGGTGCTCACGCAGGGTCTTCAGGCTCTGAAGCATTTTGAAGAACGGGGCGGCCACGTCCTGATGTCGCCAGATCAAGGAAGAGAGCTGCTGATCTCCAGGCCGGTCCCGATCCATGACGAAAGGTGCGATGAGCGCGGCCAGGACCTCCGGCTCGTCTTCGGGGAATATCCCCTTTCGAATGCATTCGGAGATCAGGATCGGCTGGTCGAGCCTGAGCTTTGAAGCCCAGAGCCCGTCCTCCGTCAGATGCCCCTCCTCGTCGATGTATCCCTCGGCCTGAAGGAAGTGATAGTGCTTGAGGAAGTCCCGCCAGAGCTGGTCGCGGATGGTCTTGATCCGCGCATGCTGCTCGAAATATCTCTGCAGAGACTCCGCGAACGGGTGCGATGTGGACTTCTGACAGGGCCCGTACAGCGCACAGCGTCGACAAGGGAGCGCGTCGATCTGGGATGTCAGGCGATTCAGCTCATTGGCGCTCTGCTCCCTTGGCTTCAAGGCTCCGAGATCGACGGGGCGGCCCAGATCCGATGAGGCTTCCTCACCGTCCCCTTCAGCACGGGACCGCGAGGCGGCCAGCCTCATGGCCAGATCCCTCCAGACCTCCCTCTCTTCGAGGGGCGGCATGATATCGAGCACCTGGCAGAATCCCCTGATTCGATGGAATCCGACGCGAAACGACCGGATGCGCCCCTTTCGAAAGCGCAGGGGAAACCCCAGCCTCACGGCTTCGACCGTCCGCTGCTCCATGTCGGGCTCGGCGATGGCCATGTAGGGAGTGCCCCGGTTGCTGCGAAAGATCCGCCCGGGGACGAGGAGCCCCTTGAAAAGACTCATGGCTCCCTGGCGCTTCCAGAACTTACGGGTCTTCCTGAATTGCTCCTTGAGGTGCGCGAATTGAGGGCGGACCTCGGCGAGACGCTCCATGGAGCCGCAGGCCATCTGGGGGAGCCAGGGATCGAGCTCTTTCTCGAGGGCTTCGAATTGTTTGTAGACCGCCATTTCCTGGGCGAGGTTCTGATGCGTCGCCAGTGAGTCGGAAAAAAGCTCCCGGACCTCCTCGGGGCTGTGGGAGAGGAGCAGGTTCAGCACCATGGAGAAGTTGACGCGAATCTGGCTCGCAATGGGATCGGCCGAGGATCGCAGCAGATCATGGATGAGCTGAGGGTTCAGGTGAGGACCTGGAAGAGCGAGAACGAAGCCGATTTCGTCCATGCCGCGCCGCCCGGCCCGCCCGGTCATCTGAAGCAGATCCGTCGCGGTCAGATCCACGAATCCCTTGCCGTTGAAGCGGTCGCTCTGGGGGATCACCACGGTGCGCGCCGGGAAATTCACTCCGGCGGCCACGGTGGAGGTGGAGAATATGGCCTCCAGGTGCCCTTCCTGCATGAGCCGCTCGAGAAAAAGCTTCCAGTGTGGGAGCTGGCCGCCGTGGTGGGCGCCCACGCGGGTTCGCCTCAGCTGGTTGAGGTGCTGGTGATGCTGCAAAAAGGGGTATGCTTCCAGCAGTGCGTCGACCCGGGCCTGAAAGGCGGCCGTCTTCGTCTCGTCGGGATTTGCCGGGGGGCGGCACATCTCGATGGCTCGCTCGCAGTCGGCGCGGGACTTGAGAAAAAAGATGGCCGGAAGCAGATTCGACTCCCTCAGGACATCCAGGATGCGGCGCACGTTGGGGAATTCGTGCTTGGGAAAGGACTTGGGATCGACGCCGCGGATCTTGGAAAACATCCCACGCCGGGTGCTGAGGGGCGCCAGTTCTCCCGAGGGAAAAAGGAAGAGCGGAAACAGGGGCACAGGCCTCTCGTTGGTTGTGATCCAGCGGCAGGGCACCTTGCGCATCCATTCCAGCCACTCGCAAATGCCCGTGGCGTTCTGAATGGTGGCCGAGAGCAGCAGCAGTTTGACTCGAGCCGGAAGGTAGATGAGAACTTCCTCCCAGACCACGCCACGGTCCTGGTCCCCGAGGTAGTGGGCCTCGTCCAGGACCACCAGCTGCACGGCCAGGTCCTGCCCCTGGTGCATGGTGTCGTAGAGCTGGTTGCGAAGAATTTCAGTTGTGCCCACGATGATGGGGGCGTGGGCGTTCTCCTTCCGGTCACCCGTCAGGATGCCGACGTTTTCGGCACCGAAAACCTCGCTGAATTCACCATATTTGGCGTTTGAGAGGGCCTTGAGCGGTGATGCATACCAGCTTCGGCCCCCGCTCCGAAAGACGTCCTCGATGGCTTTCATGGCGATATAGGTCTTTCCGGCGCCGGTTGGGGCCGTGACCAGGACGTCGGTTTCGGTTATGGCTTGGAGGGCTTCGACCTGGAAGGGATCCGGCACGAAGGGTTTGGGCTCCGGCACCTGGATGCGGTCGAGGGCGGCATGGACATTGCGGTGAACTCTCAATCGTATGGGGCGATCCAGTTCCGGATCAATGATTGGAGCGCTTTCCCGGGTACGATAGCCTTTTCCCTTCGGGTGTCTGCGTCTTGGAAAGAAGCTCAATCAACCCCCCACTCAAATCTGTTTGAAAACTAATCCGTTTATATTATTAATCATCCACGTCTCGTTGCCAAGCAAAGATGTGTCACCGGTCATCGTGGGGACCAGGAATGGAAGAAATCGGCAAAGCGCGGTCCGAGCCTCGTGCATGGCACACCACCCGTCTGCGGGTGCCGCTCTTCGAGGTTGATCTGGGACAGGCCGTCTATCACGGGAACTATTTCCACCTGTTTGAACTGGGCCGCGAGAGCTTCTTCAGGGAGGTGGGTTACCCTTACAAGAGGTTCATGGATCATGAAATGCACCTCACCATCGTCGAAGCCCACTGCAGCTACAGGAAATCACTGCGCTACGACGACGATATCGAGATCCGGACGGGAGTGTCATGGAAACGCTCCAGGAGCCTCGGACTCGTGCAGCTGATCTTTCGCGATGAAGGCTCTCTGGATTCCGTGCTTTGCACCGAGCTCCACCTGAACATGGTTTGCGTCAAATTCTCCGGCAAGCCGACGGTGCTTCCATCGGAATTCGTGTCGCTCCTCGATCAATGGAACACAGAAAGGGCTCTATGAAGATTGCCATCATTGGAACGGGCTACGTCGGTCTGGTGACCGGCGCATGCTTTGCCGAGTTTGGTCATGAAGTGACCTGTATCGATGTGGACGAATCCAAGATCAATCGTCTGAAAAAAGGCGAGATCCCCATCTACGAGCCGGGCCTGGACTCCCTGGTTGCGAAGAATATCCAGGCGAAGCGCCTCGTCTTCTCCACCGACTACCACCCCGGGGTGCCGGAGGCCCAGGTGGTCTTCATTGCCGTTGGAACGCCGGCTTCGCGCCGGGGCGACGGCTATGCGAACCTGAGCTACGTCCATGAGGCCGCCAGGCAGATTGCGCTTCACCTGACGGATTACACCGTCATCGTCGACAAGAGCACCGTGCCCGTCGGGACGGCCCGGCAGGTGGCCCGCATCATCTCGGAGACCAATCCCAATGCCTCGTTCGACGTGGCGAGCAACCCCGAGTTCCTGCGCGAGGGGGCCGCCATCAACGATTTCATGCGGCCGGACCGGGTGGTGCTGGGGGTGGATTCCCCCCGGGCCGAGGAGCAGCTGAAAGCCATTTACCGTCCCCTCTATCTCATCGAGACCCCATTCGTCATCACCAACATCGAGACGGCGGAGATGATCAAGTACGCGGCCAATGCGTTCCTGGCGACCAAGATCAGCTTCATCAATGAAATGGCCAACCTGTGCGAGGAGGTGGGGGCCGACGTCCAGGACGTGGCCAAGGGGATCGGTCTCGACGGCCGCATCGGACGCAAGTTTCTCCACGCCGGCCCGGGATACGGCGGCTCATGCTTTCCCAAGGACACCCAGGCGTTGCTGCGAATCGCCCAGGAGCACGGTGTCGCCTGCCGCATCATCGAGGCGGTGGTGGAGGTCAATGCCGCCCAGAAAGCCCGCATGGCCCGAAAGATCCGCAAGGCCCTCGGGGGAAGCGAGGCGGGCAAGACCATCGCCGTTCTGGGCCTCAGCTTCAAGCCGGAAACCGATGATATCCGCGACGCTCCCTCGCTGACCATCATCGCCACGCTCATCGAGCACGGCGCCAACGTCAGGGCACACGATCCTCAGGCCATGGAAGAAGCAGCCAAGGTGCTGCCCGAGGTCAAGTACTGCTCGAGCCCCTACGAAGCCTGCGATGGGGCTGACGCAGTGATTCTGATGACCGAATGGAACGAGTATCGCGCCCTGGACCTGGCAAGAATCAATGGCCTGCTCAAGTCGCCGGTTTTTGTGGACCTCCGGAACGTTTACGCGCGAACCGCCATGAAGGAAATCGGGTTCCAATATCACAGTGTCGGGAGACTTTCGGTTTGAAAGCTTCTCCTCGCTGTTTGAAGCCGTGGCCGCTCTGGATTGCCCTGTGGGTCCTCGCGGCCGCGGCGGCTCCCTGCCCGGGAGAATCCTCGCAGCCCCGCTTCTCGGACCCGTTCCGGGTCGTCAACGCGTACCCCCACGATCCCGCGGCCTTCACCCAGGGGCTCCTGTATCACCAAGGGTTTTTCTACGAGAGTACCGGGCTCCATGGCAGGTCCTCGGTCCGCAAGGTGGTTCCCGAAACCGGCGAGGTGGTTCAGATTCACCATTTGCCCGCCCAGCACTTCGGAGAGGGACTGGCGCGCTGGGGGGATCGACTGATACAGCTCACCTGGCGTTCTCGCATTGGTTTTGTCTACGATCTGAGCACGTTCCGGCAGCTGGGTACCTTCAGGTATGCCACGGAAGGCTGGGGGCTCACCGACGACGGGACCTCCCTCATCATGAGCGATGGAAGCTCCACGCTGCGCTTCCTGCATCCCGAGACCTTCGAGCAGACGGGACGCGTGGAGGTGCGCAATCGCGGCGCTCCCGTGGACAGCCTCAACGAGCTGGAGTATGTCAAGGGGGAGATCCTCGCCAACGTGTGGGGAGAGGATTTCGTCCTTCGGATTTCCCCGTCCAACGGGGAGGTGCTGGGCTCCGTGGATTTGAGCGGCCTCCGCCGCCTCCTTGGACCGGGACGCGCCCCGGAGGTCCTCAACGGCATCGCCTATGATCGGGAGAAGGGTCGGCTTTTTGTAACGGGCAAGCTTTGGCCCAGGATCTTCGAGATCGAGATCCCGGCCATGGGGAATTAGCGTGCACCGGCCTTTCGGTGTCGAATGAAGCTCTTCAGCTCGTGGATCACCAGCTCCGTGCGCTCGCGAGGAAAACGGATCCCACCGGCGGCGATGACCGAGTGACGCCGGTAAGGGTCCACCTCGAAGTGCCATGGCCGGACCAGTCCCGGAAGATTTCGTTCCCTGAGAAAGGTCTCGAGCTCCCGCACCTCGTCCATCAAGCCTTCATAGTCCTCCTTTCCGTAGACCAGGCCGTCGAATTCCCCGAAGGAGCAGCGGCCGAAGATGATGAGGACATCGCCGGTGGCTTCCATTCCCACTTTCTCCCGGGATATTTCGAATTCGGGGAAGGGGGCGAAAAAAGGGTCGATCTTGTAGAGCTCGAGGAACTCCCCGAGGGGAGCCATCGACAGGACATCCCTCTCCCGGTCATCCCTCGATTCATCCAGAAACGCACGGAGGTAGCGGCAGAGCAGGCTGAGCTCCGCGTGGGGGACCGAAAGGCCGATGCTGATGATGCGGGCGTGGCCCTGTCCCAGCGGAGGCTCACCCTGGACCATGCGCACCTTGTGGAAGAAGGAGGGGGCCACATCCTCCAGATAGGTCATGAACCGGCGTGCCAGAGCCTCCTTTTCCGCGTAGTTGAGGGTCTCCGGTCCGATCTGCACCTTGTCCAGGTCCTGGCCGTACTCGAAATTGCTGGCCAGGATGAGGTGGTGGCAGTCAAGCGCCCGCATGACGTGGAAGCCTTCATCTTCGAATTCCTTCATGAGGCTCATGGTGCGGTTCTTGAGGAAGATGTCCCGGATCACATCGTTCTCGTTCTCCCCGCGGCCTCGAGCCTGCTCGACCATGATCTCGTGGAGCCAGTGGGTGCACCAGGTGGTGCACAGCATGAGAGCCTTGAGGATCTTGAGGACCTCGAGACCGAGGTTCCGGCCATGGTAGACGAGGGTCGGGCTGAACTGGAAGTCCCCAATCTGGACGTCTTTCAACTGGAGCGTCCGGTCCCGATCGAGTTTGGGGATATAGTGCAGGTAGGTCTTGAACGCTTGCAGGATGTCTCTTTCCGAGACGTCCGGGTCTTGATCCCTGAGCTTCCTCTCGAGGCTCTGGTACCTTTCGAGCTCCAGCTCCCACTGGTAGTGGAGGTCCAGAAGCATATCATAGTCGCATTCCTGATATCCGGTGGCGTCGAACTGCCTGCGCAGAAACACCCAGTCGACGTAAAGCTTCTTGCGGCCCGTGCGGTCCTCGAGACAGTCTGTCTCCTCAGTGTACCCGAGAATGCCCCGCTCGCCGTCCACGAACACCTGCTTGCCGATGTAACGGCTGACCACGCTCTCGGGGTTCAGCTCCACCTGGTCCTCGCCGGCTATGATGATGGGATGTCCGTCGGGATCCACGAGATTGATGAGGTAGGGCTTGCTGTAGGCGACGGCCGACACGGCCTCGTGCCCGGTGGCGTTGCCGTCGCAGCGAACGATGCCGCGAACCATGGGGTGGTTGACCGCGATGTCGTTTTCACCATACGGCCTCTTCCTCAGAAGGATCACCTGCTGCCCGAGCTTCGCCAGCTTGAGGGCCGCTTCGGTTCCCAGGGTCAGGATGCCCGCATCGGCGCTGTCGGTGATGGGCTCGCCCCGGGCGATGACGACGTAGTCTTTCAGGTCTTCCCTGAGCTCCTTCTCGGGCTGTTCCAGGGCCTTGTTGATGATCATGGATGCCTGCTGGATGTTGGTCTTTCCTTCATCCACCAGGTCCCACATGGCCCGCACCGTCGCCATGGAAGTCATGCGCATGGGCCGCCGCTGAAGCAGGTAGAGCTTGCGATCCTCGACAGTGAACTCGATATCCAGCGGCCTGCGGGATTGAGCCTCGAACTTGTCCCGAACGAGGAGCAACCGTTCGTAAATGTCGGGAAATCGCTCCTCCAGATCCCGAGAGTGGAGGAGGGGCCTTCTCAGGCGACCCGAGACGATTTTGTCGCACTGAACCTTGGTGGCCCACTCGATGATGGGGGTGTTGGCCCCCGTTCTCTGGTTGCGCGTGAAGAGGACTCCGCTCAGGCAGTTCCTGTCGTCACGGTTGCCGAAGACCATTTCCTGGATCACCACGGCGGTCCCCATGTCGTCGGCCACCTTGGGCCTTCGGCTCCGCCGTGCCTCCATGGCCGTGGGATCCATCCACGAGGCCAGTATGGCCTCGATGGCATTGCGCAGCTGCAGCTGGAGATCGGGCTCGAATCGCGGGGCCAGGGTGGGGTGCGTCGCCTCGCCAAGCAAGTGCTTGAAATCAGCGACGAGGATGTGCAGCAGGGGAACGGAAAGAGTCCCCTCGGGTCCGGCATGATAATGTCTCAAACGATCGTAAAAGCGGTCGTAGGGGACGTCAAGGACCACCTCGCCGTACATTCGGATGGCCGTCAGATAGGTGGTCATGACGAAGCTCTCGTCTTCCCCGCCGGCAATGAGGGCTGCTACCACATCGTCGTTCAGCCCCACGTTCAGTACCGTGCCCAGGGCTCCGGGCAGCGACACGGGGGCCCCTCCACGAACGGCAACGATGAGCGGCATCTGACCGCTGGTATCGCCGAATCGGCGTCCCTTGCGCTTCTCGAGGACTGAAAGCTCGTCGAGGATGAGGAGCATCAACTCATCCGTCAACCGATCCCCACAGGCGCGGTAATCCCTCCAGACGTCCGTCGAGAGGATGAAGCCGTCGGGGACGCCGATGAAGTCCTCCATGCCGGGAAGAAGCTCCCGCGTGTTCCGAAGATCCTCCACCAGCTTGGCTCCCTTGGCCCCCAGGAGCTCGACCTGAGTGGGATCGGCGGCTTCAAACGATACGATCAAAGGTTGCATCCTGCTGTACATACCATCCCTCGTGAAAGTAAGCCTTGATCAGGATTATAAGGAAACTCCCGCACATACTCCATCCTTCTTTTGCCATCGGGCTTGGCCGCATGACAACCTCGCCCCAATGGAGTGCAAGTCAATGATTTCCAGGTTCCGCGACCCTGTTCGATGGCGCGGGGGGACGTGGGTTTCGACGGCTGCCCGCTCTATCCGAGAGTGATCGATTCAAGCACATGGGCTCCTTCCGCAGCCTTCCCCCTCCAGGGGCTGTAACGCCGCGGGGACGCCAGGGAAATACCTTGCCAGGCGAAACAAGCTCAGGCCGCCAGTCGAGCGAATCGAACGGAGAAGGATTTCGCCTCTCTCTGGTTCGGGTACAAAGCTTGCAATCTGCCCGGTGGCCGCATCAGGCGGCCAAGGCTTCCCGAATGCCGCACCATCAGGAGGGCTCATTCCAGAACCTTTCAGTAGCGGCTGTTTTGGCTCGGAGATTTCGGATGTATCTCAGCGTGGTTGTGCCCGCTGAATGCACAAAGGACATGAGAAGGAGCGAATTCATGAAGAAGTGGGCAGCCTGTATGGCTTCGGCCGCAGCTTTGCTTCTGGTTTTGGGTTGTGCCTCCGCATCATACGCGGACATCGAAAAGGAAACGTTCTATGTTCCCAAGTTGCCACGGGGGGCGGTGGGGACCCCGGCTGCGACCATCCAGGGCGCCGTCGACCTGGCCAAGGAAGGCGATGAGATCATCGTGGTGAGCGGGATCCAGGCCGGCGCCACAATCGCGAATAAGAAGAATCTGACCATCAGAGGGCTTCTGAAAAACGGCCGCAGATCGGCTACCATAGGATTCAGCCGGAAAGTGCCCGTTCCCGCGGTGCAAACGGACGTCGGCCCGTTGACCGCCGGGTTCATCCTGCTTCCGGGCTCCGAGGGGACGACCATTCAGGACCTGAAATTCAGGGGCCTGGCACTGCCCGTCTATGGGGCTGGGGCCAGTGAAGTCACCATCGAGAACTGCGAGATCGCCAAGCCGGTGCAGGGGATCACCGTTTGGGACGGGAGCGGCTGGCTCATCCAGGATAACATCATCAAGGACCTGATGACCAAGGGCGGAGGCGGGCTGGGTATCGTCATCGGAAGCCGGGACGCCGAAGCTGGCAAGAACGAGATCGTCCAGAACAAGGTCTATGGGAGGATCAGCATCCAAAGGACTGACGTCGGCCGTTTCATCGCCGCGGGTCTGGCCCTGATCGCCGATGTGGGCGCCAACCAGAACCCAGGATTACTATTGGTGCCCGATGTCCATGGGACACAAAGCACTTCGAATATCATCGATGTGACGGCGAGGCCGGCGGAGTCCAGGACAACCCAGGACCCATATCTCTGCGGCGTCATGCTCAATCAGCTGGGCGATGACGACCCCATGAGCGGATGTTTCATAAGGGACAATGGCTTCTTCGCCACGAATTTCGGCAAGACCAAGTACCATAAGCTCGAAAAGCCCGACGGCATAGAAAACTGCAACAACATCTTCGAAGACGGTCTGAAGACCCTCAACGCGGAAGAGGAGGCCCCCGTGGCGCGGAATGCTCTCTCGGTCCGCCCGTTCTAGACATTCCTCGGCACCGACCCACCCTCCAACTCGAGTGATAAAGCCGGGAAGAGCCCCACTGCTCTTCCCGGCTTCCGTCCTTCCAGGCTCACGGGCGCGGACCCGTTCCTCTAAATGATCCTCACGCGGACAACTCGTTTTCATATTCACGGAATCCCTGGCTGCGGGTCCCGAGCCGCATTGATCAATACCCCGTAATGCATCCAGGGCCGCGCGGGAGCCCCGGGTTCGTTCCTGTTTTGACAGGTGTCAAGATCTTGGCTGCTCGACGGCGGACGAACCTTCCAGGCGCGTGGCCATTCGACTATTCATGAAAGCCTTCCGGTCTCAAGTCAGGGCTGTTTCGGCATGCTATCTGGCCGCAAAAACGAAAGGCGGCGCCCCGGCTGCGACTTCTTGCCGCCGGGACGCCGCCTGAATCGGAATGAAGGATTCGAGGTCCAGGATACCGGATGACTTCTAGAAGGGTTTTGTATGGAGATCGCTCGGATTGATGTCCGTGAGGCTTACGGCCTTCCTTCCACCACCCTCCGAGCCGGCGGCGACAACTGCCGCCACCCCGGCCGCGGCCCCGGCTCCACCGGCAACCGCTGTTGCGGCTCCGCCGGCGGTTGCGGCCCCCGCGGAGGCGCCCCCGCCGGATGCGCCCGCGAGGCCGGCTCCGCCCGCGGCCATTCCCGCTGCAGCCGATCCGGCCAGCACGGTCTTGCCGTTCTCGTCCGTCGTCATGACGAGGGGCTGATTGGGCCCAATCGTTCGAGCGCCTTCAGCGGTCGCGACCTGCAGTGCCCCCTCCTGGACGACGATCTCGGCCCCTTGGTCGGTGGCGGTGACGTAGCCTCTGACCAGGCCGCTCTCAGCGGCGGAGAGGATGGTCTTTTCAGACTGGATGGTCTGATTCGGGACATGAAAAGTCAGTCCCTTGGAATCGCGTCCAACGGCGAAGTCAATTCGCCCGGACCGCACCGTCAACTCGTAGTGCTCGGATGTCTCGGAAAGAGCGAAGATGGACTGGTCCCGGGGGACAAGCTGCATGTTTCGGGCTTGCACGAGGCAGGTCCCCCTGCAAGTGATCAGCTTGCCCTCGGGGAGAGCCATTTCGGACTTGAAGGGGCTCATCTCCTGGCCGTCAATGATCAGGCTCGCGCTCTCCGTTGGAATAAGACGTGCCGCGGTGGCTGACCCCGCCAGAATCGGTTGCGCAGCCAGGCACGCCACCAGCATCAATATCAGAAAGACTCTGTGACTTCTCATGCTCGACTCAAACCTCCGTAATTATGCGCTCGTTGGGCTTCACCGGGCTGCCGTTTTTTGCGGACCGGCTCCCGGCCTGACAGAAAACACCTGACACGTTGTTGTCGATCACTCCTGCATTCTTGTTCAAAAAATCCCTGCAACCTGCGCCGGACTCATTCCGGCTGCAGGGGCATGCAATTGATCTGCCAATGGTCCGGATGCGGTGGCTGCCTGCACCGCGGGATGCTTGAGCGCCGGATTGGGCTGGCATTTCAGGGGGCTTCTGCCATACTGACGGGAAAACCTTTTAGGCTCTGCGGCGGCCCATGGACGGCGCGAGCCCTGACGGCAGTACCAAGCTTCCAGGCGCGGGTGCTTCCCTCGGCCGTGGAAGCCGACCTTTCCCTTCATCGGCGGTCATCGGACGGGGTGCTGCATCAACAACAGGGAGGATCGTGAAGCAGAGCGGGATCATCGAATTCAGGATGGCTCTGGGGAGGCGTGCCCGTGCCTCTCGAAGCGTCGCTCCAGTGGGGGTGCGGCCCAACTGGGAGGACTACCCGGGCGAGGTCCGGGAGGCTTTCCGACGGGCCACGCGTGTCTATTATCCCAGCGTCCTCTACGAGGAGATCTGCCGCACACTGGGCAAGGAGACCTTTCCACGCAGCTACTACCGGTTCATGGGCAACAAGATCCTCCAGACCCAGCTCTTCCAGCTGCTCGAAATCCCTCACCCTCGAACCCGGATTTTCCATGGCCGAGACAGGCTGGAGCGCATCAAGGAGTCCTTTGCTTATCCTTTCGTGGCCAAGACCCCCATCGGCTCTTCCCAGGGGAGGGGGGTGTTTCTCATCGGGAGCGACCGGGAGCTCCGGCAGTACCTGGATCGCCACCGACCGGCCTACGTCCAGGAATACTTCCCCATCGACCGGGACTTGCGCGTCGTCGTCATCGGGGGCAGGGTGGTCCACGCCTATTGGAGGGTCCGCCGCCCCGGCGACTTCAGGAACAACGTGGCCCAGGGGGCTTCGATCCGGTTCGATGACATTCCCAATGAGGGCCTCGACTTCGCGGTCGAGGTGGCTCGAAGATGCTCCTTCGACGAGGTCGGCATGGACATCTGCCGCCACGACAATCGCTACTTCATCCTCGAAGCGAACATGGTCTACGGTCTTGAGGGTTTTCGGCAGGCGGGGCTGGACCTCCACGCCATCCTCGGGGAGATGCTGGACGACGGCCTCATTTGACCTCGAACGAAGCGACCAGCCTTTTGCCGTCAGGCATCGGAGGAATTGCCGGAACGGGCCTGCATGCTCGGGTATCCTTCCAGGTCGAAGGGGGGCGGTCTGTAAAGAAGGGTTCGAGGGGGAGGCATGCGGTCGAAGGGCGAAAGCAGGCCGTCCCCCGGGAATAGGAAGCCCAGGGCTTCGATCTCCCACCAGAATTCCACGACTCGGGGGTCCTCGGGATCGACGTCAAACTCCAGCTGGGCGAGGACCTCGGGTGAGATTTCAAGACTGTCCTCGGCCTCCCCGGTGCGTTGCGCCATGACGATGAGATCATGCCCGTAGCGTATGAGCTCCCACCCGCGCCGGCTCAGTGTCTCTCCCAGGGTGTCGAGAAAGAGCTTCCCCAGTGTCGGAGCCAGCACCGTGCCTCTTGGAATGCCCCTTTCCAGCCCGAGGAGCCTCTCCCCATCGTAGACTTCCGCCCGGAGCATTTGTCCCAGGAGTCTCACCACGGCGGCATCGACCACGAGGTCCCGCAGTCGCTCCAGGATCGCACCGTGGTCCAGGCTGCCGAAAAAGGAGGCGATGTCGGCCTTGACGAGTCGGGAGAACCCTTCCCGGCAGAGCTTCCCGGCGCGCCTGGCCGCATGTCGGACGCAGCCGGTCTTGCGATGCGGGAAGGGATCCTCCTCGAAGCGGGCCTCCAATGACGGCTCAATGACGTTGACCACGGCCGCCTGGGCCGTCCTGTCCCGGACGGTGGGTACGAAAAGGGGATTCGGAGCGCCGTCCGCCCCGGCCGTGAGACAGGCCATCAGCGGCAGTGGTCGGTAGGTCCCGCGGGCCAGGTCCTGGCCGAGCTCCTCCAGGCGCCGTGGCAGGTCACGTCTCCAGGTCTCCAGGGTGACTCCGTCCACTCCCGGCATGCCGCGTCCCGATTCGACCCGTCGAAAGGCCCTCTCGAGATTCTCAAGGGTGGTGTGCTCGGACATCATTTTCTACAATGAGCGCATGGCCGCTACTCGGGGATGAGATCGTAATAGTAAATCATGGCGTCCGATCGGGAGATGATGCCGATGACCCGGTCGTCCTGGACCACCGGCAGCCGGCCGATGTCGTGCTTGATCAGGATCCTCATGGCTTCGGCCACGGTGTGCATGGGAGTGACGGTGACCACCTTCCTCGACATGAAGGCCTTGACGGGCGATTGCCACTGCCTGCTCTTCACCTTGTTGAGATCCCGCCTCGAGATGATGCCCACCAGCCTGTCCTCCTCCATGACGGGCATCCCGGAGTAGCCCTTCTCGTTCAGGACGGTCGCCACCTCCTTCATGGGGGTTTCGGGAGTCACATGATCGACGGGGAAGGACATGAGGTCGCTGATCTGGACCGGGAGCTGCCGGTAGTCCTGAATGGCCTCCGAGAGCCAGACTTCGATGCCGTCGGGAGTGGCGTCTTTCACGATGGCCGAGCCGGCCCCGGCGTGGCCTCCTCCTCCCAGGATGCGCATGACGGCTCCCACGTCGAAGCTGTCGATGCCGCTGCGGCCGATCACCATGCACCGCTCGGTCCTGGTGTCGCGAAAGATCCCGAAAGCCACATCCACGTTGACGATGTTCCTGTACATGCTGACCACTTCCGCCAACCCGGGCGTGTGCCCGTCGAGCTCCAGCTTGCTCACGCTCATGCGGTAGCCGTTGACCTTCATGCGCCGGGTGTCGGCGAGCATCCTGAAGAGAATCTCCTTCTGCTGGGGCCCGTAAGTGGGGCGCAGGATGGTCTGGATGACCTTGAGGTCGGCGTGCCTCTCGAGCAGGAGCGCGGCGGCCCGCAGGTCCCGGGGAGTGGTCGAGGGGAAGGTCAGGTGACCCGTGTCCTCGTAGATCCCGGCCAGGAAAAGCGTCGCGCAGATGGGCGAGAAATCGATCCCTCGCTCCCTGATGGCCTCCACCAGGAGGGTGGTGGTGGCCCCCAGGGAATCCTGGCGGGACCAGGTCGGCGTGATGTCCCCGATTTCGGGATGATGGTCCCAGATGTGGACCTCGATATCCGTTCTCCTCATCAGCGGGTCCAGGCCCTCGAGACGCACCCAGCGGTTGGCGTCCACCACGATGAGGCGGTAGATGGAGCTCAGATCGAGGTCTTTCGCCGTCTTAAAATCGAAAATGTCCTTGTGGATGGAGAGAAAGCTCCGGACGTTCTGGTTGACGCCTGACGGGAGCAGCGCCTGGGCTCCGGGGTAGAGCATGGATGCGGCCACGAGAGAAGCCAGGGCATCGAAGTCGGTGTTCTTGTGAGCTGAGATGATCTGCAACGCGTTCGCTCCTTCAAGATTTGGGCAGAGGAACCGGTCCTATGCAACGAGGCAGCGGAAGCATCTCCTCCGAGGTCTCGATCAAGTAGACAAACGGGAGGTGGGGCGGTTCGGCGCGGGCAGGGAGCGGTCCCGCTCCCTGCTCCTGAAGGGTTGCAGGCCAGGGTTCGCGTCCAGGCAATCCACCGGCCATTAAAGCTCGGGATGATTCTCGTTCCAGCATTCTCGTTTCTGCCAGAGCATGTCGGCGAGCGTCGTTACGGCCTGGTCCCTCCACTCGGCTCCCGAGCAGGAGGTGATGAGGGGGACGGGAGTCCCTGACTCCGTACTCCGTATGAACAGGGCGCTCCCTCCATCCTCAAGCCTGCCGAGGCTCGAATCCCGGCTGTCTTCAATGTGCCGGTCCAGGATGAGACCGGCTATCTCCGCGGCATCGTCGCGGGTTCTGATGCGCTGGCTGATCATGGTAACCTCCTCGATCTTTCATGCAGGGTCTTGGGGACCCCCCCGCCCCATTGACCCGAACCGACATGACGGTTCACCCGGGATCCATGGAAGGGGTGCGGGGTGCCGCAGCCTGCAAGCCACTGCCTGGTGAAATGCTTTCAAAATAAATCTAATCTTTGTTTTGATGGCTGCACAATCCCATGGATACCCGCCTCCGCGCGGGCATGACAGGTCGGAATCGGACACCTGCTTGTGCGGCGTTGCCATCAGGAGCCAGCCTCGCCGCGCCTGAGGATCTCCTCGGCGTGGGCCCGGGTGGTGTCCGAGATGGCGATGCCCCCCAGCATGCGGGAAAGCTCGTCCACCCGTTCCTCTCGCTCGAGGAGCCGGATCCGGGTGTAAGTCTCCTCGTCCAATGTCTCCTTCGCCACGCGGTAGTGGTGCTCACCGTAGCAGGCGATCTGGGGAAGATGCGTGATGCAGATGACCTGCTGCCTGGAGGCGAGCCGCTTGAGCTGGAGTCCCACCAGTTCCGCGATGCGTCCCCCGATTCCCGCATCCACTTCGTCGAAAACCAGGGTTTCCGCCTCTCCCTGGCGGCCGAGAAGGCTCTTCAAGGCCAGCAGGATTCGGGAGAGCTCGCCGCCCGAGGCCACGCGCGCGAGGGGCTTGAGCTCCTCTCCCGGGTTGGCCGAAAGGAGAAACTCCACGCGGTCGATGCCGCTGGCGGTGAAGGGAGCATCAACTGGCCCCCCGTCGCCCCGTGAGGTGTCATGGAACCGGACCTCGAAGCGGGCCCTGGCCATGTCGAGGGAGCCCAGCACGGCGCGCACTTCGGTTTCCAGACTGCGGGCCGCCTCCCGCCTTCGGTCCGAGAGAACGGTCGCTTCCGCGAGATAACGACCGCGCAGCTCATCGAGGGATTTATTCAGGAAATCTTCGCGGAGGTCCGCGTCGTCCTCGCCGGAAAGCTCTCGCTTGAGCTCCTCCTGGCGGCCGAGCATGGCATCGAGGCCCCCCCCGTATTTCTTCCCCAGCCTCTGGAGCTGTGTCAGCCGCTCCTCCACCGCCGAAAGCCTCTGGGGGTCGAAGGTGATCCGGTGCGCATACTGCTGGACGCCGTGGACCAGTTCCTCGAGGTGGATCCTCGCCTGCTGGAGGTGCACCGAGAGTGGCTCCAGCGAACCATCGATCCGCAGCAGGGCTTCCATGTCTTTCTCAACTGCCGAGAGCTGCTCCAGGACGGCCCCCCGGCCCGCGTAAAGGGCCTGGTCGGCATGGTCGGCCGCCTCTCTCAGGGTGGCTGCGTGCCGCAGAAGGTTCCTTTCCTGCTCGAGGTCCACGTCTTCGCCGGGGACGAGCCTTGCCGCTTCGAGCTCCTGGAGCTGAAAGCGCATGTAGTCGAGCTTCTCGGCCCGCTCCCTGCGGCTCCTCATGAGCCGCCTCAGCTCCTCCTGAACGGCCGTCCATTCCGAGTGGATTTCCCGCACGCGCCTGCAGAGCGGGTCCAGGCGTCCGTAGTTGTCGAGAAGCTCCAGGTGCAGGACCGAATCCAGGAGGAGCTGGTGCTCGTGCTGGCCGGAGATGGAGATGAGCCCCCTCGCCAGGGACTGGAGCTGCTGCAGGCTTACGGCCTGGTCGTTCACGAAAATGCGGTTCTTGTTGCTTCGGCTGATGCTGCGGCGGATGGAGAGGGCTTCGGCCGGCTCGAGGCCCAGGGTCTCCAGCCTGCGGACGGCGGCGGCCGAATCGTCGGCAAAGAGGAAAGTGGCTTCGACGGAGGCTTCCTGGGTTCCCGTGCGGATCATTTCCTGGGAGGCTCGGCTGCCGAGGATCAGGTTCACTGCGCCGATGAGGATGGATTTCCCGGCCCCGGTCTCCCCGGAGATGACGTTCAGCCCGTTATCGAAGGTGATCTCGAGATCGCGGATGATGGCAAAGTTGTGGACCGTCAGTTCATGAAGCAACCTGGCGTCTCCTCCTGTTCCGGATTCACCGTGAAGGACCTTGGACACACCCTCTCTCGGCAGAAGACCGTCGGCATGAAAGGGATATTTTTTTTGGGATTTCTATCACAAATCTGCTAAGTTAAACAATTCTGATTTAAGGCTGAATGGCGAAAGGACTCACGGATCATGTGGAATATCTGGCAAAGGATCAGGGAAGCCAAGGGCCTCACCATCGCGAGCGATCCCTACGGCTACTCGGTGGATGAGCGCCCGGCTTTCTTTCTGCGGAGCCTTTTCGAGCGGTTCATCACCAAAACCGCCATGCCCGAGGACCAGCAGAAACTGCTCGAATCGCTGGCCCAGCAGGGCACCGTGGTCTACGCCGCCGAATACCGGTCCCAGTTCGACTTCATCTACCTGAACCTGCGCCTCCACCAGCTGGGCCTTCCCAAGCCCACTTTCCTCTTCGACCTTCATCCCTATTTCTGGCAGCCCCGGCTTTATGCGGCCAAGGTCATGGGCTATCACCTCTACCGCACCCTGCGGATGGAGGGGCGCCCGGATCCCTACGCCGACGGCTATTATCAGCGAAAGATCCAGGATGGGCAGTCCGGGCTTCTCTTCCTGGTGGGAAAGCGCGGCTACTACGAGCGGGCCATCCGGGTCGGAAACGATCCCCTGGAGCACCTGGTGGACATCCAGGGCCAGATGGAAAAACCCATTTTCGTGGTGCCCCTGGTGCTGCTCTACAGCCGCAGTCCCGACCGGGAGCGGCGGGGCCTGCAGCAGGTTTTCCGGGGTCCCCGCGAGAGGGCCAGTGTACTCAGGAAATGGTGGCGGCTTGTCCAGGGGCCGTCGCTCACGGTGCTCGAAGCCGGCGAGGCCCTGAACCTCCAGGAAGTGGTCCCCGAGCTCTCTCCGCACCTTTCCGAGCGGCGCAAACAGGTTTTTCAGCTGCGCCGGGAGCTCATCGATTCCGTCGACAAGATCAAGCGCGCCATTGTGGGGCCCACCCTCAAGAGCAAGCTCGAGCTCAAGGAGATCATCCTCCACCACCCGCGGCTCGAAACCTTCATGCAGCGCCGGGCCCGATCGTCCAAGCAGGAGATGTGGAAGATCCGGGCCGAAGCCGACCAGTACCTGGAGGAGATCGCCGCCGACTACAACTACACGCTGATCCGGGTGGGCGAGAGCGTCCTCAAGTGGATGTGGAACAACCTCTTCGACGGCGTCGAGGTGGACATGGAGAGCCTGGCCCGTGTCAAGAATGCCTCTCGCCGCAATACCATCGTTTACATCCCCTGCCACAAGAGCCACATCGACTACCTGATCCTGTCCTTCATTCTTTTCGACAACAGCCTCTATACACCATTCATCGCGGCCGGCAAGAACCTGGCCTTCTGGCCCCTGGGGCCCATCTTCAGGCGCGGCGGGGCTTTTTTCATCCGGCGGAGCTTCAAGGGCCTCAAGTTCTATGCTGAGGTCTTCTCCCTCTATGTGAAGACCATGGTGCAGCTCGGGCACAACATCGAGTTCTTCATCGAAGGGGGGCGAAGCCGCACCGGCAAGATGGTCCTCCCCAAGCTGGGCCTCCTGGCCATTCTGCTGCAGGCCGTCGAGGAGGGGTTCTGCGAAGACCTGGTGTTCGTGCCGACCTCCATCTGCTACGACCGGATCCCCGAGGAGGACGCCTACGCCAAGGAAGTGTCGGGAGGGGCCAAGGTGGACGAAAACATCGGGCAGCTGGTTCGGGCCCGGCGTTTCCTGAAGAAGCGCTACGGGCGTGTTTACGTGCAGTTCGCCGAGCCGATCTCCTATCAGCGCTACATCGAGCGGCGCAACCTGGATCTCGCGACGCTGCGACCCCGCGATCGCCACGCCATGTACCGGGATTTCGCGTACCGCGTCATCAACAGCATCAACCACGCGTCCCTCGTGACTCCTCATGCCCTGGTGGCTTCGGCCCTGCTCTCGGTCTCGCGGGGTGGAGTGTCCATGGCCGAGTTCCAGGAGGTCTGCCGCCAGTTCTACGATTTCCTGATGGATCAGAAAATTCGTCTCTCCAAGACCCTCCGCAGCTACGACCTGGCCGTGACCGAAACCCTTTCGGATTTCGAGCGCAGCAAGGTCATCGGCAAGCTCAAGGATGAAGACGACGACCTGGAGGAGGAGGTCTTCACCATCGACGACGGCAAACGGCTGACGCTCGAATACTACAAGAACAATATCATTCACTTCCTGCTTCCGGCCGCCTACGTGGCAACATCGATCCTGGCCCAGCAGACTTTCCGGTTCAGCATCGCCCAGATCCTGGAAGATGTGGCGTTCATGAAGAACTTCTTCAAGTACGAATTCGTGTACGACAACGAGCTGAAGGACGAGGACCTGGTCGCGGGAGTGCTTCGGATCTTCGAAGAGAGGGACTGGCTGCACCGGCTGGGGGAAAATGATCAGCCCTTCATCCTCTCCCACAGCGGCCACCGGGCCGCCCATGCGTTCCATGGTCTTCTCAGGAGCTACTTCGAGGGCTACTGGCTGGTTTTGCGGGCCTTCAGGTACCTGCAGAAGAAGCCGTACAGCGAAAAGGATTTCATGAAAAAGGTTTTCAACCTGGGCCAGAAAACGCTGAAGCTCGAGCTGATCGATCGGCCCGAGTCCGTTTCCAAGATCATGTTCGGCAACGCTTTGAACTACTACCTGGAGCGCGGGCTCATCGAGAAGAAGGTCGAGGAGGACAAGGGCAAGGAGAAAAGCCAGGAAGTCTTTGCCGACACCGGGGATCGCCTCCTGATCCAGGACTACAGCCGGCAGATCAGCCGTTTCCTGAGGTCCCCGCGGTTCACGCTGCAGTGATTTTTTCTGGAGATCGATGAGTTATTGCTTTATATCCGAAAACTCGAAACCAGTCTTTTATCGTGGGAGGCGTTGAAATGGAGATCAGAATCGAGCCCGCGGATCCCGCCAGGCGGCATCCGAAACCTGAAGACGACAGCAAGCTCATTTTTGGAAAGACCTTCAGCGATCACATGTTCATGATGAACTACGTCACGGGCAAGGGCTGGATTGATCCTCGAGTCGTCCCCTACCAGAGCATGGCCATGGACCCCGCGGCCATGGTGCTCCACTACGGGCAGGGCATCTTCGAAGGGCTCAAGGCCTACCGCTGCAGGGACGGGCACATCAATCTCTTCCGGCCGGCGAAGAACTGCGAGCGGATGAACCGGTCGGCCCGGCGCCTCTGCATGCCCGAGATCGATGTGGACTTTCAGCTGAAGGCCATTGAAGCCCTCCTGAAGCTGGATGTGGACTGGATTCCGCGCAGCATCGGCTCCTCCCTGTACATCAGGCCCACCATGATCGCCAGTGAGCCGGCCCTTGGTGTGCGGCCGGCCAACGAATACATCCATTTTGTCATCACCGGGCCCGTGGGGGCCTACTACCCCGAGGGTTTCAATCCCATCGCCATTTACGTTTCCGACGAATATGTGCGGGCTGTCCGGGGCGGCGTCGGAGAATCCAAGACCATGGCCAATTACGCGGCGAGCCTTTACGCAGCCGAGATGGCCAAGAAGAAGGGCTTCACGCAGGTGCTGTGGCTCGATGCGGTGGAGCGCCGCTACATCGAGGAGGTGGGCACCATGAACATCTTTTTCCGCATCGGCGACGAGCTCGTGACGCCGCCCCTCACCGGGTCCATCCTGCCCGGCGTGACGCGCGACTCGGTCATTCAGATGGCGAGCCACTGGGGCATCACCGTCCATGAGCGCCTGATCGACATCGATGAGGTCATCGGCGCCATCGAATCGGGGTCCATGAAGGAGATTTTCGGCACGGGCACCGCCGCCGTCGTCTCCCCGGTCGGCTCCATCAGCTACAAGGACGAGAGCTTCCGCATCGGGAACGGGGCGGTCGGGGAGCTTTCCCAGAAGCTCTACGACGAAATCGTGGCCATCCAATACGGAGAGAAGGAAGACCCCTTCGGATGGGTGTACCGCGTGAAGGTGTGACCGATTGGGGGGATGCTCCTCGACCGGGTCCTCAGCGCTTTTGGACCTCACCGCGGAGGCGCGGAGAACGCAAGGAAACCCAGCCTGCTTCCTGGTGTTTTCCTTTGCGCGCCTGGCGTCTTTGCGGTGAAGCAGCCTATGATCTTCTTCTGGAGCGGGTTGCGGGAAATCCGACAAGGGGTATTGAATTCATGGAAGGGCATGGTTAATATCAAACCGTAAGGTTGACAGTATGTCGCCTTCTCCTAACCCCTCCTGGCCCCGTTCAGCTTTCCCCCTCCGGCTGAACGGGGTTTCCTTTTAGAATCCCACTGTCAGCTGGCGATACCGTAACGGCAGGTGATTTCCAGGTTGTGCTGCCGCCCTCGAAAATCGATAATACCCTGCAAGGCATAATGCACCACGGATCTTGGAGAGGAAAGCCAAAGGAGGATTGGACGCGTGAAGACCTGGCTGGTTACGGGGGGAGCCGGATTCATCGGCTCGAACTTCGTCCTGAGAATTCGCTCGCGAGGCGTGGCCCGCATCGTCAACCTGGATCTCCTGACCTATGCCGGCAACCTCCGCAACCTGGATGCCCCGCACAGCGATCCCAACCACGTCTTCGTTCGGGGGGACATTGGGGATCGCGAAATGGTACGAGACCTCCTGGTCCGGCACCAGCCCGAGACGGTGGTCAATTTCGCGGCCGAAAGCCATGTGGACCGCTCCATCGACGGCCCCGATCCCTTCATCCAGACCAATGTGGTGGGGACTTTCTCCCTGCTCAAGGAGTCCCTCCGTTACTGGCAGGGCCTGGAAGAGCCGTCTCGGAGCGCTTTCCGTTTTCTGCATGTTTCCACGGACGAGGTCTACGGCTCCCTGGGTCCCGACGATCCTGCCTTCAGCGAGCGCACTCCCTACGCTCCCAACAGCCCCTACTCGGCATCCAAAGCCGCGGCCGACCACTTGGTGCGCGCCTACCACCAC
The DNA here is from genome assembly GCA_025454175.1 of Syntrophobacteraceae bacterium. GTDB lineage: Bacteria > Desulfobacterota > Syntrophobacteria > Syntrophobacterales > Syntrophobacteraceae > JALOOX01. The sequence goes on from JALOOX010000021.1 coordinate 32,768, forward strand.
ACCTATGGCCTACCCACCCTGACGACCAACTGCTCCAACAACTACGGCCCAAGACAGTTCCCGGAAAAGCTCATCCCCCTCATGATCCTGAACGGACTGAGCGGCAAGCCCCTCCCGGTCTACGGCGACGGGTTGAACGTCCGGGACTGGCTCTACGTCGAAGACCACTGCGCGGCCATTGAGGTGGTGCTCCTCGGGGGACGCCCGGGCGAGACCTACAACATCGGCGGCGGGTGCGAGCTGACCAACATGGAGGTGGTGCGCTCGGTCTGCAGCCTCATCGACCAGCTCCGTCCCGAATCGCCCCATAGGCCCCACTCGTCTCTCGTTTCGTTCGTGAAAGACCGCCCTGGGCACGACCGCCGCTACGCCATCGATGCCGCCAAGATCCAGTCCGAGCTGGGCTGGCGCCCGGAGGAGACCTTCGAGACCGGCCTCAGGAAGACCATCCACTGGTACCTCGAAAATACCGATTGGGTGAGCTCCATCCAGACGGGCGAGTACCAGGAGTGGATTCGCAAGCATTATGGAGAGTCGTGAGCCGGTTGCGGATTTTGCCCGGAGTATCACCGTGGAGGACGCGGAGAGCCCCTCGCTCTATTTAGGATTTCCCGCAAGTCCACGGCGGTTCTCCTCGACCTGTAATTCAACGAGGAACCATAAACCAGAAACCAGAAACCAGAAACCAGGAACCATGAACCGGCGGCTTTGCTCAGCAGATCAGGGGACCGTAGTTATCGTTGTACCTTTGACAGAAGGTTTGCCAGTCGAGACGATGCTCCTGGGTCCCGTAATTCTCGACGGCGTAAGTGGCGGCGACGGTCCCCAGCTGGCAGCACATGTCCCAGTCCAGGCCCATGGAGCGCCCCTTGAGGATCCCGGCGCGGAACGCGTCGCCCGCCCCGGTGGGATCCAGCACCTCCCTCACGGGGGCCGCCGGAATGAGGAGCTTTTCACCCTTTTGATCGAGGATCACGCCCTCGGGGCCCCGGGTAGTGACGACAATCTCCACATTCCGGTAGAGGGTGTTCATGTTCCAGCCGGTGAGCTGCAGAAACTGAGAGAGCTCGTATTCGTTGGAGATGAAAGCCAGAGCCCCGCGCACGGCCTCCCGGATCTCCGCGCCCTGCCAGATGTTGAGGCTCTGGCCGGGGTCGAAGATGAAAGGGACTCCGGCCTCCCGCGCTCTGGCGGCAAACCCCATCATATCCAGCTTGTTTCCCGGGCCGATGAGAATCTGAACGGGCTTGGAGGAGTCGTCGAGGGGCGGGAGCTCGGCTTCGTAAGCCATGGCACCGGGATTGAAAGCGGTGATCTGATTGTCGTCCAGGTCCGTCGTGATGTAGGCGCCGGCCGTCAAGACGCCGGGTATCTGCCTGACCCAGCGGTCGGACAGCCCATGCGAAAGGATCCATTCCCTGTAGCGGCCGAAGTCATCTCCGGCCGTGGCCACGATGAACGGGATCTCTCCCAGAAGACCAAGGGTATAGGCAATGTTCCCGGCGGTGCCTCCGAATTTCTCGACGAGCCCATTGATGTTGAAACAGACGTTGAGGACGTGTATCTTATGGGGTAAAATGTGATCCGCAAAGCGTCCGGGGAAGTCCATGATGCGGTCATAAGCCAGTGACCCGGAGATGAAGGTGCGCATGCCGATTTCTCCTTTGATGCGGTTCAACATATATATCCGAGACTCGAAGCGTAATCCCTCTCATCGGGGACCACGGAATCAACATGATGTCAAGATTCTTTGTGATTATCCCGAATACTCCCTCACCGGTTACTGAATCTGATCAGGGTAAGATGCTCGTTATTGGGTGAGCACAAACCTCTATAATACAATCATAATGGCGTAAAGCTAATTCCGAATGCAGGGTGCTGCCACTTCGGCAGGTCCTGAAGTATTCCGCGACGAACTCAAACATGATCAGAGGGTGAAAAGGATGACGCACAGTGTTTTCAGCAGGTATTGGAAAAGTGCATGTCTTGGGCTTTGCCTTGTCGTGGTCCTCGGCAGTTCCCGGGCCTGGGGCGGGCCCCTGCGGCTGAAGATGACCGACGGAACAGCCGTTGAAGTGAACTACTACTGGGAGGAAGGCGGAGAGGTGAAGTTCGAGATTCCAGGCGGCATTGCGGGCGTTCCCAAGGTGCAGGTGGCCTCCGTGCAGGAAGTGGTCGTGAACCGGGAGTTCGATCCCGAGGTCCTGGCGGAGAGAACCGAGGCGGAGGGAGCCTCGGCGCAGATGAAGATGCTCCGTGACCTCGTCAGTGGTTCGCCTTCCGGCATGTCGACATCTGAAAGGCTGAGTCCCGAAGAGAGCCTTGAGCTCCTCAGGGCCAGCCGAAGCACCGGCGACGGAGCACGCGGCAAGGAAAGGGTCCAGGGGGCTCTTTACGACGTCCAGGCTGACTTCTCGGAGCTTGTGAGGATCCCCGACGCAGGAGTCATGATCGAGATGAGAAAGGTCGTGACCAGCCGCAACGATCTCAGGCGGAACGGCTTCACGCTCAACCTCTTCGACGGGGAGGGCAATGTCATCCAGAGACAGGCCTGCCTGGTGAATGAGCTCGACGTGGACCGCAAGTCCATGAGGCAGATGGGACTGAGGGGACGCCTGTTCTCACTGACGGCGTCGGTCAGGCCGGATGAGCGCATCAGACGCTATGAAATCACCGCCGATCGCCGGTAGGCAAGTCTCCGATCCCCCTTCACGCGCCTCGCTTCAGAGTGACGACGGTCGCGCCCCATCCCCCTCGTGAGCCTTCAGCCTGCTTCAAGGAGGCCACGAGGGGATGACGCTCCAGGATGGACTGGACGCGATGTTTCAGCTGCCCCGTTCCCTTCCCGTGAATGATCCGCACCTCCCGAAACCCCTTTTCAGAAGCAGCCGTGAGGTAATCGTCGAGGAGCCCCTTGACTTCGCCGGGTCTGAACGTGTGCAGATCCAGTGAGTCCTCGATGGGGACGATGATGGGCTCCTCCTCGTCGAAGCCGGCCTCGGCAGTATCTTCCAAATTATCGATCTCTTTATGCTTTTCCACTAATCCATCCTTTCGGTCGATGGTTCAAGGCGGCCCTGCTCCACCCAGTGGCCGGGAGCCGGCGGCCACCCGCCTTCAGGTCCAGCCCGCCTCCTGGTGCAGTCAGCGTCAGGCACGGCTGGTCAGGGACCTCCAAGTGCTTCGAGGATGATTTGGGCGCAGACCTCGGCCCCGTCCGTTCCGAGGTTCACGGGCCTCCGCGGGCAGCGCCGGATCTCCGCCAGGGCATGATCCCACCGGCCCGAATAGAGGTCTTGCGAGGACATGTACGCCACTGGCAGGTGCTTTCTCATGGCGTCCACCAGAATGGGGTACTCGGGGAAATCCCCACGATCCGTGTATATCATTGGGGTTCCATGGGACAGGCAGTCGGAGACGATTCCATAGCCGGGTTTGGTGATGACGGCGTCGCTGGCGGCGATCACATCCGGATAGGAGAGGTCGAAGGGATCCAGGCAGAGGCCATTGGAGAGCCTGTAGTCCAGGGGATGTTTGAAAAGGAATACAGCTTCGGGGATGGTCTCGACGGCTCTCAAGGCGGAATCGTCCAGGTCCAGCGTGGCGAAGGCCAGCAGGTAGGCGGGCTGAAGGGGATCGAGGCCCAGGAGCCCGCGGGTTTCTTCGGGGGGGCGGTTCGAGTGGCGGGCGACCAGGGGAACATCCACGTGACGCGGGCAGGCAGAGCAGTCGCCATGCATGGGAAGCCGAAGGAGAAGGTCGCACTGGCCGTAGCCTGCCGCAATCCATTGGATGAGCTTCGGCCACCGCGGGTCCTGTTCCGTGTAAGTCGAATAAATCCAGTCCCACGTGAAGTTGCCCACCCCCAGCGAGGGAATACCGCACCGGCGGGCGGCCTGGAACGGCAGGAAGGGGATATCGGCGACCACGAGATCGATATGCCGGCTTTTCAGGAATTCCGATTCCTCATCCACGATCAGGTCCGCTCCGGCTTTGAGGTCCGCGAGGGCAGAAAGTGTGGAGGCGAGGTCGAATCGGACGCTGTCCAGCTGAATCAGGCCGAAATCGAGCCGCCTCCTGCGATAGGGCAGGGGACGCCCGATGTTCTGCATCACCAGGAGCTCGGGGATTTCGCTCACGAGGGTGATCTCCACGCCGGAGTCCTGTTGGAGCAGGCCGCGGATGATTTCAAGAGACCTCACCGCATGCCCGAAGCCATGGGGAGTGATATAGTACGCGATCCTTCGGAAGTGCCTTGACATGTTGCTCCCTGCCCCTGAGGTTGATGAAGGATGAAGGCTATTGTAGCCGCAGGTTTCCGAATCATTGAGCAAAAAAGTGAAATGCCCCCGATCATCGCCGGGGGGCAACCGTGCGGAATGTTGGCCTCCTGGGGCGGTGGACGACCTCAAAAGAGTGGACACCGGCTTCAGGAGGACGGTAAAGTGAAGGCCCTGGTACTGCCGGGCGCAAGTGCTTGACCACTTGCTGGTTCCCAAGCTCGAGCTCGGGAACCAGCCGATCCGGGCGATCATTTCCGCCCGAGCGTACCTGGGAAACCGTGCCTCCAGGGAAGAGAAGAGTTGCTCTGGGCGGGAGCTCCCGCGTGTCAACGAACGATTCAGCCAGGGTGACCTGTATTTTGACTTGTTCCTGCTTCTTTTCAATCTCCCGCGGAGACGCGGGGGAGGCTCTACCCGGAGCTGTTCCCCGGGTTTGTGGCTTTTCCGGTTCATCGCAGATTAGCGTGAAGCTCTTTCCCTCTTCCTCAGGGAGAGGGCTAGGGTGAGGGGAGATCTTGATTCGTTAAGCCCCCCTCACCCCGACCCTCTCCCCCCGAAGGGTGGAGAGGGAGTCACCCTCACGCTAATCCTCGTTGATCCGCTTTTCCCCGCGTCCCTTGATCCCTTGCGGCGAGGAGTGAGCGTCGATGCCCAGATTACGTCCCAGCTGGCATGAGTACTTCATGCTCATCGCCAAGATCGTCAGCAGTCGCTCCACCTGCAACTCGCGCCCGACCGGAGCCGTCATCGTCAAGAGCAATCATATCCTCGCGACAGGCTACAATGGAGCCATGCCCGGGGCCGCTCACTGCATCGATCAGCCCGACGTGGACGGCAGCCCCTATTGCTTCAGGCGTTTGAGCGGCGTGCCCGACATCGACAAGTACAACTTCTGCAAGGCCTCCCATGCCGAAGCCAATGCCATCGCCCAGGCCGCGCGCTACGGCATCAGCGTCGATGGTGCAACCCTTTACACCACCCTCGCCCCCTGCTATGTCTGCCTCAAGCTCGTGGCCACGGCTCGAATCCGGGCGGTCTACTACGAGCACGTCTACGAGTCCATGGCTCCCGAGCGCGACCAGTTCTGGAAGGATGCGGTCCGGGAGTCCGGAATCCAGATCTTCGAGCGCCTGATCATCTCTCCCGGCACCTATGAGTATATCCTGTCGGACATCACGAACATCACTTCGCGCCGGCGAGCCCAGGCGACCGATTTTCTGGCATGAGCCGCTTGTGATGAAGGAATGCACTCTCTTTTTTGACCTCGGCAGCACGCTCCTGCAGCCTGCGGGGATCTCCGCCCGGAGAAGGCTCGGACAGCTCTTGAGCCTCTCCGAAAAGGAGGTTAAGCGTGCGGGGCGGCTGATCATGACCAGCCCGAGTGAAAGCCTCGAGTCCCTGGCCGGGGGTCTCTCACGCGTGCTCGCCGCGAGGGACCCCCGGGATGTCCTCGATGCGGTTCGCCTGGTCTGGCGTGAGCAGTTCGACCGGGTGGCGCTGCACCCTCATGCCCCCGATCTCGTTGAACGCCTCGGGAAGAGCACTTGCCGGCTGGGGCTTTTATCGAACGTATGGCCTCCTGTCATCGAGGGTATTGATGCCAGGTATCCTGGCTTTCTGTCTTCATTCGAACACCGGGTGCTGAGCTGCCGACTCGGCTTCAAGAAGCCATCCCCGGCCATCTTCGAGGCGGCCATCGCTGCCGCCGGCGTGCCCCCCCATCGCACCTGGATGATAGGCGACAGCTACGAGCTGGACGTGGAGCCGGCCATGAAGGCCGGAATGCATGCGGTTTGGGTCCTGAGTCGCCCCGAAGCCGAGAGGGAATTGCTGGCCCAGGTCCTGACGAAAGAGAAGCCCCGTCCGGACTCGGCCGTCGCGGACCTTACAGGGCTCCCGGCTGTTCTCGATCGGCTCGCTCACTGAGAGGAAATCTCGCAATGACGGATATTCTTGAGATCTATCTGCTGGTTGCCTTGGGTTGTTCCGCCTTCACCCAGGCTTTTTTCTGGTACGAGTCGGCCTGCGGCCCTCACCGGGAATACCTCGAAAGGCTGTCCCGCGGCCGAGTGGGCTGGTGGATCCTCAGGGGAATACTCACCGGTTTCGGCTCGATTCTCCTGGTTTCCATACTCTTTCCATTGGGCTTTTGTCGGGCGTTTCGTTTTTCGAAGCCTTCCGGTGACGATGCCCTTCCCCCCGTGATCCTCGTTCACGGCCTGTACCACAATGCCAGCGCCTGGGCGCTCTATCGGTGGCGGCTCGGGCGGTCCGGGTTTTCGACAATCCGGGCTTTCAACTATCGGAGCTTCGGCTTGTCTTTCGGGGAAATCCTGGAGCGTCTGGAGATGTTCGTTCGGGAGGTGGAAGCCGCGAGCCCCGGGCGGAAGCCCGTCATGGTCGGGCACAGTCTCGGCGGCCTCCTCTGCCGGGCTTTCGCCGATGCGTCCGAAAATGCCGGCCGCATCCAGGCCGTGGTCACCCTGGGGGCTCCTCACAGGGGCTCGAAGCTGGCGGCTCTCAGCCTTGGGCGCCTGGGCCAGAGCCTCATATTCCAGGGACCGCTGTTCAGGGACCTGGAGCGCAACAAGGCCCCGGTCGGGAGCCATCGCCTGGCCGTTCTCACCCCCACGGACTCCATGGTGCTGCCCTTCGAAGCTCTCAAGATCGAGGATCCGGCCTGGCGACTGCTGGAGGTGGAGCCGGTCGGTCACATCGGCCTGCTTTTTCATCCCGCAACGGCTCGGAGGGTTATCGATTACCTCCTCGATGCCGCCAAATGAGCTTCCTGATCCAGCTCGCGGGCCGCAGCCGACGGGATATGCCCGGCATGCTCAGGCCGCGGGACGGCAATAGATGATCCCGTGCTCGAGCAGGAAGCGAATCACGACATCCACGGATTCATCCAGCGTGAGGCCCCCGGTGTCCACGACGAGCTCGGGGTTTTCCGGTTCCTCGTAAGGCGCCGAAATCCCGGTCATGTTCAGGATTTCACCGCGCCGCGCCTTTCTGTAGAGGCCTTTGGGGTCTCGCTCCTCGCAGACATCCAGCGTGCATTTCACGTAGCACTCATAGTACGGCCAGCTGGACATGAGCTTCCTCACGAATTCGCGGCTTTCACGGAAAGGGGCGATGAAGGCGGCGAAGACGAGGAGGCCGGCGTCCACCATCAGCTTGGCCACTTCGGCGATGCGGCGGATGTTCTCCTTCCGGTCTTCCGGGCTCAACCCCAGGTCGGAGCTCAATCCGGTTCGGATGTTGTCCCCATCCAAAACGTAGCTTCGGATCCCGTAGCGGTAGAGACGGGCTTCGACGGCATGGGCCAGGGTGGACTTTCCGCTCCCCGAGAGGCCCGTGAACCATAGGAGACCGCTTCGGTGGCCGTTGAGCACATGACGGTCGGAGCACTTGATGAGGGAGTCGAAGGGGAAGATATTTTCGGCTTTGTGGGGGTCGGTCACAGGGTTCCTTTCGTGATCCAGGTTCTCTCAGAGCTGAATCCTCAGCACGTCATCCCTGGGGTTGATCCGCTCGATCTTGACGCGGACCATCGATCCCCGCTGGAGCGGGGCCTTCTCGGGAAGGGGCAAGTTGGCTTCCATGAGGAGCTCGGGCAGGAGCACATGGGCGAAACGATCGTTTTGATCCAGCACCAGGGCGTCCATGGTGTGCATGTCCTCCTGCTCCATGTACTTGAGAATCCAGTAGCGCGTCCATTTCCGCTGGATCAGGAAGATCTTGGACTGAACGGCAGCCAGGCGAGTGATGAGCTGGCGCAGATCCTCTTCCGAGTAAGGATTCTCCCGGCCCAGCAGCAGGTGCCTGATCTGGCGCTGAACCACCAGGTCCGTGTATCGGCGAATGGGAGAGGTCGCCATGGTGTAGCTCGAAAGGGCGAGGCTGCAGTGAGGGCGGGGCTGGGTGTCCATTTCGGCCCGGGCGAAGAGGCGGCGCTGGCGGTAGACGTGGAAAATCGCATGCTCACTGGCAACCGGATCCGTTTCGGGCTTGCATTCGGCCTGCACCCTGTAGACGGAAGGAAGCCCGCGCTCGGCCAGAAACGACGCAGTCACGGCGTTGGCGGCGATCATCCATTCAGAAACCATGATCTGGCTCGGGCTTTCCTTTTCGTACCGAGACATCTGGATCATGCCGACGGGGTTCACGTGCACGTGAATCTCGGGGAGAGGCAGGATGATGGCTCCCCGTTCGATCCTCCGCTTTCTCGCCTTAACGGCGAGGTCATAAAGCGTGCCGAGCACGGGATCATCGCCTATGCGCTCGTTCACGTCCTCGTAAGTCAGCTGCTCCCGGATCCTGATCACGCTCAGGACGATCTCCTGTCCCCTTACGGCTCCTTCCCCATCCACCCTCAGCATGAAGCTCAGAGCGAATCGGTCTTCGCCGGATTTCAGGCTGCACAGGTCTTCGGAGAGTATCGGGGGGAGCATCGATATGCGGCTGTCGGGGAGATAGATGGAGCTGGCCCTGGCTTCGGCCTCCCGGTCCAGGGGCTCACCGGGTGCGACGAATTCAGCCACGTCCGCGATGTGGATACCCACCTCGAAGGTGCCGTCCTCGAAAGTCCGAAGGCTCAGGGCGTCGTCGTGGTCGCGTGTCAGGGCGCTGTCGATGGTGAAGGTGTCCAATGCCCTGAGGTCGCGACGCCACGAAGGGTCCCATCGCTGGGAAAGGCCGGTCCTGGCCAGTGCGTCTGCCTCCCGAAGGACCTCCCCGGGGAATTCGGGGGTGATGTTTTGTTCGTGGAGGTAGAGGTTTTCATCCTCCTTCCAGACTCCCAGTCGGACCAGCAGACGAAATGCCGACCCGGGCACGGGCGCGATGCCGGCCCTCCTGAAAAGCTCCTTCACGAATGCGGCTTCAACCGAATCCTGGCCAAACAGGCAGTAGCTCTTGACCGTCTCGATGAGTCCCTGGTGCTCTTCAGGGACCCCCCCGCGGTGCCGCCGGTTCCACACGGCATGCACCCATTGCGCGCCGCTTTCGATGCGGGCTTCCCGCTCCGCCTCCCGCTCCATCTCAACCCGGCGCAGCTCCACCTTCTCCTGGGATCGCGCATGAAAGAGACCGTCCTTGAACTGAAAATACAGACGGTCGTGGAGCAGAACACGCTGCACCGCCGCCACATGATGGTCCGTGAGGGATTGGCTGAAAACAAACTCGGCCAGTCCCCGGACGTCGTAGCCTTCCTCCTCGGACTCGAGAAGCGACCAAAGCTCTTCAACATTGACGAGCTCCATCAGGTCTTTTCTGGCCGCGGTGGCCCCCTGAAGCCTTCTCACCTGTTCGTCGCGGCTCAGGCTCAGGTCCATGAGCCCGCTCGAGGCATGCAAAATCCGGCTTTGGGCCAGGCTGATCTCCTTGTTCTGCTCCGTCAGGATGGCCGGCCGATTTCCCTTGAGCGCGGTACACACGCCGCACAGGATCTGTCGGTTCTCGAAGAACTCGACGATGGTGCCCGGAATGATCTCCATCGGCGGAACCGGGCTCATGAGTGGTCTCCAAGTCGGGCCACGCTCTTCATCTGCTGGATGTAGGCGCCGATGCCCGAAGCCATCCCCTCGGCCATCAACCGTCGAAATCCCCTGTCCTGCAGGCGGACCTCCTCGCGCGGGTTGGTGATGAAAGCGGTTTCCACAAGGATGCACGGCATCTCGGCCCCGAGCAGGACCCAGAAAGGGGCCTGTTTCACGCCGAGGTCGCGCACATCCTCGTATTGTCCGCCGACCTTGAGCTTCCTGACCACGTGGGTCTGAACCATTTTTGCCAGCTGGGAGGACTCCTTGAGCTTCGTGTTCATCAGCAGATCATGGAGGATTTTTTCGAGATCGCTGATCTGCTTGGTGGATGTGGCATTCTCGAAGGCGGCGACCCGGGCCGACTCCTGGTCCTTCGAGAAATCGAGAAAATACGTTTCCGTGCCAAAATACTTGGGATCCTGATGGGCATTGGTGTGGATCGAGATGAAAAGGTCCGCCTTGTTGGCGTTGGCCATGGCGGCCCGGGCTTCCAGCGGAACGAACTTGTCGGTCGTCCGGGTCAGAATGACCTGGCATCCCAGCTGGGACTCCAGCACCTTTTTGAGCTCCAGGGCCAGGGCCAGGGTGACGGTTTTCTCGTAGACCCCGCTCGGGCCCACCGCTCCCTTGTCCTTGCCCCCGTGGCCGGGGTCAATGACGATGCGCTTCACCTCGAGTCCCAGTTGACGGGCCAGGCTGGGCATCCTGGGGGTCTCCACCGGCGGAGCAACCTGACTCGGGGGCGCAGGCGCGGCGGCGGGAGGCGGCCTGGTTCCCTGGACATCGATGATGAGCCGGTGCGGATCCGTGAGGGTGAATATGCGGTACCGATCCAGGGACCGTGCATCGAGGACCACCCGGGTCGTGTTGTTGTCGCCCTGTGTGGCCCGTACTCCTTCCAGGAAAGGATCGGTGGTCTTGAGGTGTGGGTCCATTTTGGGGTTCACGACGCAGCTTGCCAGGGTGAGGACGATCTGGGCCGGTCTCTGTTGAGAGGCGGACTGGGCCGAGGCCTGCTCCTCGAAGGTCACGGGGCCGCTCGTGTAGAGCGCCACCCGCGTGTAGGACTCGCCGGACCATGCCTGAATCCGCTGCAGCTCCGAGACCGAGGGGCACGGGGCCGGCGCCGGCGGCGTCCCCGGTGAGGCTTCCGGGGCCCGGAAAACGTTGGACGCCTCCTCCGGCGCCGAAATTAAGAGCTTCGGGGGGGCGGGCGTCGAGGAGATGTCGCCCCGCGATACAGCCACCTGGTGAGGGATGTCCGTCTCCTTGACGTCCTTGCAGCCGGACTCGCGCCGCAGCTTGTCCATCATCTGGTTGGCCCCGGCCCTCGAGTCCCCCCTGGGAAAGAAAAGCGCCACCTTCCTGAATTCGATGAACGCCTGCTGAGGGTTTTCCGTCATGAGAATGACGCCTTTCAGGTACTGCGCATCGTCCGCCAGGGGGCTGTTGGGATGCTGCTCCACGAGCCTCTGGTAAGTCTCGAGGGCCGCATCCAGATCCTTGCGGTCCCTGCCCAGATCGTACAGGTGATGATGGCATTGACCGATAAGGTAGAGGCACCGGTCCGTGACCTTCATCTGGACATCGTCCCTCATGACGTCGCCGAGCTGCCGGATGCACTGCTGCAGCGTCTCGGACTTGCGCTGCGCCTCCTGGATGGCGAAGGTCCCCCGATAGATGTCGCGAACCGCGGAGTAGAGCTCCTCGATGGTCTGGGAATGTCCTGTTCCATGGGTCATGAAGACAAAACAGCCGAGCCACCAGAGCGACAGCCAAAGGTGTCGAGCGCGGCGGCGTCCCTGGCCGGAGCAGCCTTGAGCCTCGGGCCGCACGGGGCGGCCCTTCAACGATCCTGGCTTCATCCACGAGATGGACAATGCGTTACTTTCCCGTTGTAGTTGATTCCCTGGCAGCCGGAATTCCGGCGCCTCCGTCCCGGCGCCGGATCTGCTCTCTCAGGGCATAGAGCGTCTGGAGCGCCGCCAGCGGAGTCATCTGGTCCATGTCGAGGGCCAGGAGCTGATCCCTGAGCCATTCCAGGGATGGACGAAAGAGTCCGAGCTGGAGGCCGGATTCCTTCTCCTTCTCTCGCCGTCCCCTCTTTTTGGATCCCGAAAAGGCGGGGGCCAGGAAGGACTCGCCCCGCTCGATGCGAGCCAGAATGTCCCTGGCCCGCTGGGTGGCCGCCTGGGGCAGCCCAGCCAGCTGCGCCACCTGAATCCCGTAGCTGCTGTTCACGCCTCCCGGCACGAGCTTGTGGAAGAAAAGGATATCTCCCTGCCACTCCTTGATGGCGACGTTGAAGTTCTTGACCCTCGGATGCGTTTTGGCAAGCTCCGTCAACTCGTGGTAGTGGGTCGCAAACAGGGTTTTGACACCTGAGCCGTCGAGATCGTGCAGGTACTCGGCCACAGCCCAGGCGATGCTCATGCCGTCATAGGTGCTGGTTCCACGGCCGATTTCGTCCAGGATCACGAGGCTCCGGGGGGTGGCCTGGTGCAGAATGTTCGCCGTCTCCTGCATCTCCACCATGAAGGTCGAACGCCCCCTGGCCAGATCGTCCGATGCGCCCACCCGGGTGAAAATGCGGTCCACGAGGCCGATGCGAGCCTCGGAAGCCGGAACGAAGCTTCCGATCTGGGCCATGAGGACAATGAGGGCCGCCTGCCGCAGAATGGTCGACTTGCCGGCCATGTTGGGGCCCGTGATGATGAGAATCCGCTGCCGATCCGCATCGAGCTCGAGATCGTTGGGAACGAAGCTCCCCGGACCCAGAAAACGCTCGATGACCGGATGGCGCCCGTCCCGGATGACGATGTCCCCCGAGGCGCTCAGAATCGGGCGGCAATAGTCGCGGCGCGCGGCCGTCTCGGCCAGGCCGCACAGGCAGTCCAGCTCGCCGGCGGCGTCGGCCATGCGCTGAATACGCTCGCCCTCGCGGGCCACGGCCTGGCGAAGCTCCGCGAAGATGCGCTGTTCGAGCTCCAGCCGCTTCTCGTCGGCCTCGAGGACCTGGGTCTCGAAGACCTTGAGCTCCTCGGTGATGAACCGCTCGCCGTTGACGAGGGTCTGCTTGCGAACGTACTCCGGAGGCGCGGAGGCCAGGTTGGCCTTGGAGATTTCAATGTAGTAGCCGAAGACCTTGTTGTATCGAACCTTGAGGGATCCGATGCCCGTGCGCTTCCGCTCCCGGCCTTCGTATTCGGCCATCCATCCCTTGGCGTCCCGGCTCAGGCGGACGTAATGGTCCAGCTCCTGACTGACTCCAGGCTGGATGACGCCTCCCGAGCTGAAATTGAGGGGTGGAGGGTCCGCCAGGGTCTCCTCGAGGACCTGGGCGAGGTCCGCGAGGTCGTCCCAGCCCTCGATCAGCTCGAGGAGGCGGCGACCCGGGTTGGAGCCGCTTTCGGAATCCGCGGATGGCGCCACGCAATCCGCGCGCAAGCTCTCGAGGAGCCCTCGGATTTCGGGGAGCACCTGCAGCGACCGCTTGAGGGCCGCCAGGTCGCGGGGGGTGGAGAGGCCGGTGCTGTTGCGGCTGTTCAGCCGCTCGAGATCATTCATTTTCTTGAGACTGCCTCGGATTCGAGCCCGAACGGTCCCGTGATCGACCATCCGGGCCACTCCGTCCAGGCGTCCTCCGATCTCCCCGCCGTCGAGGAGCGGGTAACGCAGCCATTGCTGGAGCCTGCGTCCTCCCATGGGTGTGCAGGTCTCGTCGATCACCTCCAGGAGAGACCCCTTGCGGCCCTGGAAGCTTGCCGACTGGAAGATTTCCAGGTTGCGCAGGGTAGCCTCGTCCAGCACCATGTAATCCGTCCGACTGTAGGGAGTGAGCCGGCGAATGTGCTCGCAGCTCCCCAACCGGTTGTCCCGGATATAGGCCAGAATGGCTCCAGCCGCCCCGATGGCCGGCTCCATCCCCTGCACGCCGAATCCTTCCAGGGAATGAACCTTGAAATGGCGCACCAGTTCGTCCCTGGCGCGGCGGGGATCAAAGTCGCCGGCGTCGAGACGCGTGATCACGAATCCCTCCCGGCGCTGCAGGGTGTCCAGCTCCGGGGGGAGGGAGGAGCCGGACGCCAGGATCTCCCTCGGGGCCACGCGCTGGACCTCCTCGACCAGACTCTCGACCGTCGGAAGCTCGACGGCACGGAATTCCGCCGTGGAAATGTCCAGGAAGGCGAGGCCAAAGCCCTCCCCTCGGTCCGATGCGGCAAAGGCGGCCAGATAGTTGGGCTGGTTGGCCGACAGGTTCTGGCTGTCCAGGACGAGCCCCGGCGTGATGACGCGGGTCACCTCGCGCCGCACCAGCCCCCTGGCCTTTCTGGGGTCTTCCACCTGCTCGCAGATGGCCACCTTGTGACCCGCGGCGACGAGCTTCGGGATGTAAGCCTCGGCGGCGTGGTACGGGACACCGCACATGGGAATGGGATTCTCGGAATTCCTGTCGCGCGAGGTGAGCGTGATCTCGAGGACCCGCGCCGCTTCGACGGCATCCTCCATGAAAAGCTCGTAAAAATCCCCCATGCGGTAGAGCAGCAGCGCTTCGGGCACCTGAGCCTTGATTTCCAGGTACTGTTGCATCATGGGGGTGGGCTTGGGGATGCTCAAACCGGCTTCTCCTGAGAACGGTCAAACGTTCGCTCGAATGATTGCGGCCCTCGAGCGGTGCCGAGCATAATAACCTTAACTACTTATCATAATGTCGCTCGCTACAGGAATGGATTTTCCTGCCCCGGGACATAAGAAATGAAGGCAGGAAGTTGGGGTGCGGCAATCTTGCCGCATCAGGGCGTGGCAAAGCGGGAGCGCATACGCGTCATTCTCGGGGCAGCACCATTGAGATCATAGGCCGGGGTAGAGCACGCTCCGGCAGTCGGGGCAGATGGTGTGAGTGATTCTCGACTGGGTCTGGCGCTCGACGTAAAGGTCCAGGGGCCACCACTGGTCATTCTCGTCGCGTATGCGCTTGCAGCCGCTGCAGATGGGCAGAAGGCTTCGGAGGAGCTTCAGCTCCTTGATCAATTTTTCCTTTTCAGCCAAAGCTTCAGCCAGTTTTCGTATCAGATCGTCCCGCTTCTGCTCGGCTATCTTTCGCTCGTTGATCTGTCGCGTGACCCCGACGATCTTCAATGACTCGTCGGCCTCCTTCACGAATTTCGCCTTGATCTCGAGCCAGCACTTCTCGCCGTTCTTGTTGACCGACTCGACCTCCAGCACCCGGCTCGTTCGAGCTCCCTGATCGAACCTCGCCTTTTCCTCCCGCAGGACGGCCATGACCTTGGCAAAGGATTCCGGCGTCAGTCGATCCTGGATGGTGAGCTCCATCATTTCTTCCGGGGTGTAGCCGCTGATCCGCTCAATGGAGGGCGTCATGTACTCGTACCTGAGGGTTTGAGCGTCCAGCACCCATATGGCGTCCAGGAGGTTATCCGCCAGGACGCGATACTTCGCCTCCAGTTTCTCGATCTTGTCCTGCAGTCTCTTGGACATTGCCGCTGCCTCCCGGAGGTTGTGGTGATTGGGGTTTTCAAGAGGGCTCCACCCGGTTGCCCCGAATGTAACGGTGTTCTCCCGCTTCCAAGCTTGCAGGGCCGACCGGCCGGCCATGGAGTGCCCGACGGTGCAGGGGGCCCGGCCCTTTTCCTGAGCCGCCCCCGATGGAAGGAAAGCCCCGGAACGCCAGCCGCTCGCCGGGGAGGCATCCTACAGGCTCATGCATGGACCGGCAAGCTCTTTGGCGCTCTCTAGGGCCTGACCGGGCCACACGGGCCTGCTCCGGGGTCGCCGAAGGATGGCCTGGAGTCCCGGGAGCTCCCAGTGCTCCGTCCCCCGCGAGCGAAAGTCGCCAGGGCCATGTTGAGAATCCCTCTCGCTGCCGCATCCATTCGACGGGGGAAGGGCGGGTCCCAATGAACGGATGCGGTTGGGGCGTGCCGGTACACGAATCCTGCCAAAATCGCCCTTGATTTGCCTCAAAAAGGCGTGCTAGAAAATCAACTCGATCTTGCTGGCGTAGCTCAACGGCAGAGCAGCTGATTTGTAATCAGCAGGTTGCGGGTTCAAATCCCATCGCCAGCTCCAGGAAAATCAAGGGGTTACGAGGAA
>JALOOX010000076.1 GCA_025454175.1 Syntrophobacteraceae bacterium
GATCCGCACCGCTTCGGACGGCGTCTCGAAGGGTCCCCCGGCCCGGTAAAGGTTGCAGCCGCGGAGCCCGGACTCGGCGGGGGCCCGCCAGGTGAGCCGAACACTTCCGCCCGAAAGCAGCTCGGCCGAGAGGTTCTTGGGGCTTTCGGGAAGGGTTGAGTCCCGGGTGACGGTGACGGCGCCGCTCCTGGGCCCGGTCCCTCCGCGGTTTCTCGCTGCGGCCTGGATGCGGTTTTCCCCTTCTCCCAGGGGGAGAACCCCCTGGAAAACGCCCTGGGGGCTGACGGGGGCGGGGCTTCCCGGCTGAACGCCGTTCACGGTGAGGAGCACCTCCGAGCCCGGGTCCGCCCGGCCCGAAACGCTCAAGGATGGCTCGCGCGTCAGGGTCCCCGGGGCCGGGGCCTCGATGACCGGGGCCCCCGGGGGCTCCATTTCCACCCGCAGGGTCAAGTCCAGCTGCGAGGTGTTCCCGAAGGTGTCCGCCGCCCGGAAGGTGAAAATGTGGGGGCCGTCCGGAACCGAAAGGATGTCCCACGGGTGGAGCGATCGCGCCGTTCCGCCCGCGTCCGTGTGGCGGAGGGCGCCGTCGATCAGAAGATCCACCCGGCTCACCCCCGAGGGGTCGGTCGCGGCAAGGCTGAAGGTTCCCGAGCGGCGCAGCACGGCCCCGGAGCCGATGGGAGACCCGTCAAATCGGACATCCGAGAGGCTCGGGCCTTCCCGGTCGCCCCGGGGGGTCGCCGAAACGCAGGCCACTTCCCTGCGCTCCCCCCCCGAGGTATTGACGGCCGTTACAGCCAGGTAATACGTGGTCCCGTTCTCCAGTCCCGAAACGGCGGCCGAAGTGGAGCCCGCTTGCGTCCGCGGAGTCATTCCCCGAACGCTCGTGAAGGGAGACGGGCTCACGTAGACGAGATACCTCGCCACGTATGCTCTGGGGGATGAATCCGTCCAGGTGAGGCTCACCTTGCCGTCCTGGGGCTCGGCCGTCACCCCGGCCGGGTTTTGAAGCAGGGTCACGGCCTGAAGCGAAACCGCCGGGCTCTCGTTTCCCGATGCGTCGGCCGAAGTCAGCCTCACGGGGTAGGCCGTCGCGGGAGCGAGCCCCGCGACCTCGAGGCTCGTCCGGTCCCGGGGGATGACCCTGGGCTCGGGCTCCCCGTTGAAAACCATCCGGTAGCCGGAAAGATCTCCCGCCGCGTCGGCGGACGGGCTCCAGCTGAAAAGGAGCCGGTCCTCGAAGCACTCCACCGAAAGGCTCGATGGAGCCTCGGGCGGCTGAACGTCTTCGGGAACGACGGTGGCGGGAGCGATGCCGGGGCTTGCGCCGCCCCGGGCGTCGACGGCGGCCACGGCGAGCCAGACCGGGGCCCCTCGCGGGAGTCCGGTCACGGCATGGGTGAAAACCCCCGCGGGGACCGTGGCCCAGGGGCTCAATCCTTCCGTGGTGCTGAAGGGCTCACCCGACCGGTAGATGTGGTATTGGCGGATGTCGCCCTGGGACGCTTCGTCGTAGCCCATCCAGTCGAGGGTGACGCTCGTCCCCGTCCCCGGGTCGTGAATCCTGAGTGTCGTCACCGGGAGTGGCAGGGGGTCGCATTCGATGAGAACCGTCCGGGGAGGGCTCTCATCTCCCGAACCGCTTCGGCAAGTGATCTCGAAGCGGTTCGCTCCCGGAGCCAGCTGAACGGTGTGGGACCAGGCGGTTTCGGCATTGAGGGGGACGGCCTCGCGCCCGTTCACCCAGAGAGAGGTCCCGGGGTCTTTTCGGCCAGAGAGCGTCTGGCTTGCGGCCGTGGTGGGGCTCGCCACCGGATCGAGGGTCGGGGCGTCGGGGCGCGTCAAGGCCACCGTCGCGACGAGGGTCGTGTTCTTCTCCTCGTTTCCCGCGGCGTCCACGGCTCGTAGGCCGAACCGGTAAGTCCCTTTTTGCTCCAGGGCGACCGAAAGGGTCCGCTCCGGGTGCGGCACGGCGGCAGAGGGGGTCTTGTAGTCGATTTCGCCGCGCCCCGCATCCCAGTAGATTCGGTGGGTTGTGACGTCCGGGGAGGGGGAGGGCACCCAGCTCAGCTCAGCTCCCCCGACGCGCGCCTCGGCCGTGAAATCCGAGGCCGGTCCGGGGGGCGTCGCATCGATCCTGAAGCTCCTTGCGGCCGGGGTCGGGTCCACTTTTCCCGACTGGTCCCGGGCCCTGACCTCGAAGGTGTGGGGGCCGTCCGAAAGGTTCAATAGGCTCCGGGAGGTCGCGGGCGAAAAGGAGGACCAGCCCCCGGAGTCTACCTGGACGGCATAGGTGAGGTTGGCGGGGGAAGTGACGTCGTCGGAGCCCCGCCAGGTGAAGGTGACGTCTCGCGTGTTGAGGAGGGCGCCACTCGAAGGGCCTCCCGTGATCGACGTTTCGGGAGGGCGCGTGTCCACGGCGGGAACCGTGACGAAGGTGAAGGTCTCCGAAGTCTTGAGGTTCCCGGCCGCATCCTGCGACTCGACGGTGAACTGGTAGGTGGTGCTGTAAAGGAGATCATCGAGGAGCACGACGTGGGTGGTGACCGGGGTGCCGTCCAGGGCCGTCGTATTCCAGGCGTTGGGCTGTATCCTGTAGCGGACCTGAGACGTTGCGGGCTCATGGGTCTCCCAGGAGATGAGGGCGCTCGTGTGGGTGATCTCGGAGACCCTCACATTCGTGATCAAGGGGGCCTGGGTGTCGACGATGAAGTTCCGCGCGGCCGGCGTCGGATCCACGTTGCCGCTCGCGTCCCTCGCCCGAACGAACAACGTGTGGGGCCCGTCGGAAAGTCCGGTGAACTGTTTCCCGGTGGACGGATTGAAGGGAGACCAGCTCTCCTCGGAATCCATGGCCCATGAGTAGGTGAGGGGGCCTCGGAACACGTCCTCGCCCCGCCAGCCGAAGTCGGGGGCGGAAGTCCGGACGAACTGGCCCTCCCCGGCACCCCAGGTGATGAACGTTTCGGGCGGATCGAGATCCCGGGGGGTCCGGAAGGACGTTTCCGCCGAATACGCGGACAAGCCGCTCCGGCTGTCCTGGTAGCGGACCCGGAAAAAATGCGGGGAGTCGGCCTGAAGGGTGCCGGGGGGGAGGGTGAGGGCCGTGAGGCTTGCAGCCGTCACGCCGGTCTCGAAGAGGGGCTCGACGTAGGTCCCGGATGCGCTCCGCAGCTGCCAGCGGGAGGCGGCGTGCGCGTCCCCGGGGTCGGGGTCCGAAAACGGCGTCGCCGAAAGAGTGGTCGATGACGGGTCCACGAGGTCCGAGTCGGCCGGCGAAACGTTGACCGGTCTTTCCGGAGGACCATTGCCGGACTCTTCCGGCGGGCTTCCGCCCGCGCCGTAAGCCCCCATGTCGGCCGGGCTCCCGTCGGGATCCAGGACTTCGGGGTCCCCCGCGTCGATGCACGGAGAGCCCGGAGCGAGACGGAAATCGTGCCTTCCCGAAAAGCGCGGGTCCGCCGAAATATCCCCCGCTCCGGCCGCGACCCCGAGATAATCCAGGTCGTTGGCCCAGAAGTTGTTGTGGCCGAGGGCGCACGATCCCCACCACCCCGCCGAGAAGCTCATCCCCACGGTGTTCCAGGCCACGATATTGGAGGAGACCATGGCCGTCGAGGCCACGGCGTGGGCCTCGATCCCCCGGTGGCTTCCGACCACCGTGTTGAAGCGGATCTCGGGAGCACTCACGTAGTCCACGTGGATCCCCGCCTCGGCATTGTCCCCCACGATGTTGTTTCGGATCACGGGGTCCGAGTAGCCGTAGCCCCCCGAGAGGTCGATCCCACGCCGGCACCGCGCGATGTGGTTGTTTTCGATAATGGGCCTCGCGCTTCCCGGCAGGAAACCCTGTATTCCGTATTCGCGGTTCTCCCGGATGATGCACCCCGATACCCGGGAAGTTGAGGAGGAAGAACCCAGTTGGATGCCCGTAACGCACCGCTGGATCGTCGAGTCCAGGATGTCGGGACCCGTTGCGCTGGAGCGAATCCCCATCTCGGCGTCCTCCACCATGCAATGCCGCATCCGGCCGGTATCGCGGCTACGGTAGCCAAACTCGATCCCCTTCCAGGCGCCGGGGGTCGGCAGCACCGAGGCGGAACCGAACCGGATGGGCGCCTCCGCCGTCCCCTCGGCCTTGAGCCCCCCGTCGACCCTGAGCCCCGTTCCGTCCGCAAACCGGACCGCCGTCCCCGGCTGGACGGTGAGGGATATCCCATGGGGAACCGTCACATCCCCCGTGATTTCAACGATTCCCGACCAGACCTCGTCCTCGGTGAGGCTTCCGCTCGTGGTCATGCCGGCGGCCGCCGTCGCCAGGAGCAGCACCAGAAGCCATCCGGCCGTTGCCGCAAGCCTCGTTTTCCAATCAAACCCATCACAGCGCAACATAACGGCTCCAATCCCGCCCCGAATCAACCTCGGCAAGGGGTTCGGCAATGCAGGTCCGGCTCATGGGGTCATCCTCACCCTCAGGCCTTCACCCGAAGAGCGAAAGCGGTGCGCATCCCCCAGGGGCGTCTCGTCCCCACGCGACCCTTTCCCCATCACCCTGAAGGCGATGTAGCGCCAGGGGTCGCTCCCCAGAACCCTTCCGTGGGGATCGGCCAGTCTCCAGATCCCGTCCTGGTGATACTCGGCCCAGTTGTGGTAGTCGCCGGCGGAGATCATTCGGTCTCCCTCGATGACGACGCCCCCCAGCCATCGGGCGGGCACCCCGACGGCCCGGCAGAGCGCCACGAAAAGGGCCGCCTGCTCCGTGCAGTCCCCTCGCCGGGTGGTGAGGCAGGAAAGGGCGCCCCGTTCGTTCCGGGTATACCCACCATCCCCGATGTGCCCGGTGATCCAGTTGAAAAACGACTCCGGAGGGGACCGGCTCCCCTGGGCGAGGCTCCGGGCCAGCTGGACGACCGCCGCCGCATGGGGCTCCACGACTTTCTCGGGTCCGAGGAAGGAGCCCGGGGCTGGGTCGTCCAGGGGGGCCGGCGCGCTCAGGAGCCGCAGGGTCGCCCGAATGGTGATGATTTTCGACCCGTGGGGAGGAAAATCGTCGAACACGAAATGGAGGACCTGGTTTCCGAGATCGTCCGAGATCAGCTCGAACGGGTGGGAGACCTCCAGGTGGTCGCAGCGCTGAGTCGCGGTGCGCCTGACCGGGGCGAAGGCCCAGAGGTGGGCGTCTTTTATGACCCGATGGGTTTCGTTCTGGAGGCTGAAGCCGTAGGCGATGTGGCGCGTGAGGGGCTCCACCCCTTCGGGATGGCCCTGAAGGTCCCGGCGGGCCTCCGAACAGGCGCAAAGCCCCGCGAGGACCAGGGCCAGGAGAGGACTCGAGGCACGACGACCGGCGGATCTCATTCGCGAAGGCAGCTGGGACATGATGCGCCCGCTCCTTCAATGGGATGGTTGCTGGATGCCGCGGCCCGGGCCACCTGCATCTCCACGAACGCGCGGTAAGCCCGGATGCCTCCTTCGAGGAAAAAGACCCGGTGGAAGCCGCTCTCGGGGAGCTCGCCCCGGATTCTGGGGCACAAGGTTCCGTCATCGTCGATGACGAGAAGGTAACGTCCTGAAATATGCTGGTTATCCTGTGCCGCAGCTCGAATGCGGGCGGTGAGCCCTTCTTTCATGTCGGTCCGGGGTAAAGCCGCCGCCTGGGGGACGAGCTCCCCTGCCAGACGTTTTTCCGACTCGCAGGCGTTCAGAAGCACCCAGTGATCCAGGTGTCTTTCGCGGAAGAAGTCGCCCGGCGGCACGGCCTGGAG
The DNA here is from genome assembly GCA_025454175.1 of Syntrophobacteraceae bacterium. GTDB lineage: Bacteria > Desulfobacterota > Syntrophobacteria > Syntrophobacterales > Syntrophobacteraceae > JALOOX01. Next base: position 5,766 of record JALOOX010000076.1, read on the forward strand.
GGAACAGTCGTCCGGCCGCGTCCGCTCGAGCGGCAGCCCCGCGGCCCTCCAGGCGCCGAGCCCTCCCTCCAGGATGGAGGCCATGAAGCCCCGCTCCCGGAGCCGCCTGCATTCGGGCTCCAACAGGGCATAATCGCAGCCCGCTCCCACCAGCACCAGCCTTCGGGATTTGAGGAATTCCATGGACTTCAGGGCGTGGAGCGGGATCTGGATCGCCCCCGGGATTTGAGCGTTTTCCCGGGCGGCGGGCCCGCGCACGTCGATCACCTGGACTGGATGCCCCTCCCGAAGCTCCCTCGGGAGAGACGCGGTCGAAAGCAGCAGGGTGGGGTCGGGCTTCCTCAGGATCCGGGTGGTGAAAAGGGCGGGAACCGACGGTTCCCGTGGGGGAGTGTGGGCTCCGGCGTTACGGCCCCTGGCTTTTCCACGCAGCCTGAATGCCGGAGGCGACAGGCTCAGGCCGCCCTCCGTTTCCACGGTGACGGTGACCGACAGATCACCGGGATCGCGGGGGGCCCAGCGCACCTCCACGCTTCCGGTCTCGCCGGGCCCGATGGCCCGGGGATGCGAGAGAATATCCACGGTGGGGGTCGAGATCTTGATGGTGCGTATCTCGATGGCCCGCGCATGCGGGTTTCGAATGGTCAAGGTCCGCCGAACCTCGGCTCCCACCCGGACCGACCCGAAGCCACGAAGCGCGGAGACCCCGGCGGAAGATTCCGCCCCATGGCCCGGACCGACCCCCGAAAGGCTCATCATGGCCAGAGAGATGAAAAGGATCCAAGACTTCAAGTGCATGGCGCCCTGCCTGGCGGGAAAATCCATTGATTCCAAGGGGGGACAGGACTTCACCCAGAGGAGAGCCCCTGTGTGCCGAGGACTGTCCACGACTCAAGATAAGCGCTTCCCACCCTTGTTTCGGTCATGCGCCCAGGGCCATGACCCGTTCTGGAAGATTACTGAAGTTCTGAGGCTGGGTATCGGTACGGGGAAAGACGAAGCTTAAGGGAAATTGTGTCACGGCGGCACGGATAGGATTGGCGGCCGGTTTCATTGATCAACTCTGATGCGCGCTGATCCTCGCAGATCTTGCCCTTCCCATGGATTTGTCAGCGTGAATCAGCGTGCATCCTGAAGATCAGCGTCCCATTGCTGGGTCGCTGCTTACATCGTATACTTCTCAACCTCAACGAGTATACAGGTAGCCATGGTCGGACCAGGTATTATATTCGTGGAAGGAATCACGACCAGGGGAGATTCTGTTCCCGCAGGAGGAATCGGCTTATGCTCTCGGGCCTGAACATGCCGCAGATCAGCCTCTCGATCATTCTCGTGCTTGCCTTCTGGCTCCTCATCACCGAGCGGCTCCGCAATGACATGGTCGCGGTCCTCATCATCCTGGCTCTTGCTTTCACCGGCGTCCTGAGCCCCTCCGAGGCGCTGTCGGGGTTTGGCAGTGAACCGGCCATCATCCTGGCCAGTGTCTTCATCATGAACGGCGCACTTCACAAGACCGGCCTGTCGGAAGCCATCGGGGCCTGGATCGGCCGGTTTGCAGGAGAGGGCTACAGCAGGTTCCTTGCGGTTACAATGCTTTCAACAGCGATCCTCTCAGCGTTCACCCATCATGTGACCACCACGGCGCTCATGCTGCCGATTGTTCTCACCCTTTGTCAAGAGCGCGGGATTCCTGCTTCCTTGGTGCTCATGCCGCTCTCGTTCGCCGCGTCACTGGGTACGACCATCCTGATTATCGGAGCCCCCGCTTTCCTTGTGGCGAGCACCGTGCTGCAGCATTACGGACGTCCCGGTCTGGGGATATTCTCGATCGCGCCCATTGGGATCACCCTGGTGCTTGCAGGTACGTTATTCATGCTGGTGATTGGACGATACATACTGCCTAAGCGCCAGGGAGGCGGAGAGTTGTCCGATTTTTTTCGGCTGGACTCCTATTTCACGGAAGTGAAGCTGCTTCCCAATTCATCCTTCATTGGCAAGACAGTGGATGAAGTGGCGGCCAAGGGCCATTACTCCTTTCTAACGGTAGGATGGGTTCGCGGCGGTAAGGGAGAGTGTCGTCCACTGGGGGACACCCGGCTCAGGGAAGGTGATGTGCTCTGGGTCTATGCGTCCCCTGAAGACATGATCGGTTTCAGCCGGGAGAAGGGTCTCAAGCTGCATCCCGTTGAAAGATTCGAGCTCAAGACCAGGCATTTCAAAGCAGGTGAAGAGGGTTCCCAGGAACTGGTGCAGGCTGTTGTTGGTCCACAATCGGACATCATCCACCGTTCGTTGCAGGATGTTGATTTCGAGACCCGATACGGCGCAAATGTCATCGGTCTTTGGCGGCAAGGGGGCCTGCTGTGCCAGGAGATGGCTGACATAAAGCTTGAGCCCGGTGATGTCCTGGTCCTGTATGGCGATCACGAATCGCTTTCCCGTGTTTCGAATGATCCGGCATTCCTGTTGATGGTGCCGTTCCATGGTGAAGTGCGATTGCGCCGGAAAGCACGTCTGGCGGGAGCGATCATGCTGGGCACCATCGTGACGGCAGCGTTCAATTTGTTTGCCCTGGAAATAACCATGCTTGCGGGTGCCGCAGCGATGATGCTTTTCGGCTGCATCACACTCCAGCAGGCCTACCAGTCAATCAACGGAAAGATCTACGTATTCATAGCAGGCGCAATTCCACTCGGATTGGCCATTCAAAAGACAGGGACAGCCATTGTGATGGCGGAGTGGCTTCAAAGGGCCGTTGGCGGGTGGAGCCCCATAGCCATACTGCTGCTCATCTATCTGATCGTTGCCGTGGTAACGCAGTTCATGTCGGATGCCGCTACAACGGCTCTGTTTGCACCTGTGGCGGCCGCGCTTGCACAGGTTCTGGGGCAGGCCCCCGAGCCTTATGTCATCACAGTGGCCATGGCCGCCGTCACGGCATTTCTCACACCCATCGGCCACCATGGCAATCTGCTGGTGTATGGCCCCGGACGTTATCAATTCGCGGACTTCACCAAGTTGGGCGCACCGCTCACCATCCTTGTCGCTCTATTGGTCGTTTTCCTGTCCTTGGCCATCTGGTCGTAGAAACGTGTCCTTTCGGCGCGCAAGTGCCTTCAATTTCCCGTCCCTCACACTGAAGACAATATGATGATGAAGCAGGCGTTCTTCATGGCGAGGTGCTTGATCCGAGGGATGTCGTCACTTTCCAGGGAAAGAGCCCGAATCAATGGATTGCGGAGAGGATCGAGCGAGCCTGCTGACCAACGGTTCAACCGGATGGCGGGAACACGCTCTTTTATTCTCAACAGGTCCGCAACCGCCGTCGGTCAGCTTCCGGCAGGATAATGCAGTAGGTCACATTCACCCATTCTCACCCACCCGGCTTGAATGAATGATGGCATAACTTTTGAGAATTGTTGCACTAATGGGTGAGAGCCCATGGCTGATCGCTCGATTCCGGCATCGGAAACCGCATGAACGGCGGTCTCAGCTGCCGAAGCGGGCTATGAACTTGTCGCGCTGCTCGACGCTTCCGATCATGAGCAGGTCGCTCTCGGGCGCCAGGAGCGCATCGGCGCGAGGATTGGTGACGAGCTCCCCCTCCTTCCGGATGGCGATGACGGTCAGCCCCACCTCGGCGCCGATCTGGGTTTCCCCGAGGCGTTTGCCCGCCAGGGATTCGGGCACCCTGACCACGAAGAGGTCGATTCCTTCCCCCAGCATCATCAGCTCCCGCTGCTGCAGGATGGAGAACACCGATTCCGCCCCCAGGGATGCGTAGCTCAGCACGAAATCGGCCCCGGCCCGATGAATGGCCTCCAGGTTCCGCTCATGGGTGATGCGGCTCACGATGCGCAGGTCGGGGTTGAGGCGTCGGCAGTACACGGTGAGGTAGATGTTCATGGCGTCGTCGTTGGTGGTGATGACGATGGAGGGGGCTTCCGCCAGGCCGGCCCGCATGAGGACGCCCCGGTCCGCGGCATCTCCGGTGAACACCTGGTTGGCGATGCCTTCCACGCGCTGCCGCAGGGCTTCGTTCTTTTCGACGACGTTGAAGGCGACGTTCTTCCGCTTGAGGGCGCAGGCGGCGGCATACCCCACGTTGCCGCTGCCCATGACCAGAACGGGATTGTAGTTGGTGTTGTAGATCACCAGGAAGGACTCGATCTCGGCGATCTGGGCGGCCGTCCCCGCAACCACCGGCACGCTCGATTCCGAGAGCAGCGTGTCCGGCCGGGCCGGCAGCAGTCGCCCGCGCTCCCATATCCCGACCACATTGACGCCGGTCAACTGTCGAAGCTGTGTCTCCCGGATCCTGCGCCCCGCAAGGGGGGTGTGATGCACGGGGAACTCGGCAATCAGCAGGTCCTCGAAAGCGCCGATCACGTGCACGTTGGCATGCTCCGCCGTGACGCGGTAGGCCAGGTGCTCCCCCAGCTTCTGCTTGAGCGGCAGGACATGCGTGGCTCCGGCCAGCTCCAGGATGTCCACGGAATCGGGGCTCTCGGCGATGGCCACCACGGGGACCGCCGGCGCTATCTCCCGCACGGTGAGCGTGATGTTGGTGTTGGCGGCATCGTCTGAATTGGCGAGCACCATGCGCGCCCGCGGGGCTTGAAGCCCAGAGTAGGTGGCGCTGTTGTCGATCTCCCCCGTCACCACCGAGACGCCGTCTTCGAAGAGGTTCGCCGCCACGGTGGCGTCCGGCTCCACCACGTAGTAGGGGATCTTGAAAACCTTGAGCTTCTTGATGAGGCCCTGGGCAACGGTCTCGTCATGGCGGCAGATGATCACGTGGCCGCTCGTGTCCAGCGGAACGTCCCGGGGGGCCCGGAGGCGGATCTGGGCCTCCAGCCACGGGGCGTAGAAGAACCGGATGAAGGCGAAGGGCAGCACGATGAGCAGCAGAACGATCCCCGAAATGAGCACCAGGATGCTGAAGGCGCGTCCCACGTCGCTGCTGAAGGTGATGTCGCCGAAGCCCAGGGTGCTCATCACCGTGAGAGTCCAGTAGACGCCCGTCAGCCAGGAATGGTCCTGCTCCTCCACCGTGGCCATGATCCAGTGAAACAGCACGGCGTAAATCAGGACCAGCACGGTGAGAAAGATCACGTACTTGAGCAGCGCCTTCAGGTTTCTGCGGGTCTGCTGCTGGCTGAGGAGATAGGAGAGCTGGGTGCTTAAGAGCTTCATTTCATAAGTTTCATGGACCGGCGCGCCTGAAGGGATTCGAACCCCCGACCCACGGATTGGAAGTGAATGTCCCTACACCAGAGAGTGAAAATGAAGTCAGTCCAAGTAAAGCTATTTAATCAATAATCTTCAAATGTTGTGTCGAATGCGGCCACCGACTCCGAGGGACTCAAATCCGAACTCAACCTACGACAATTGCTGAGCCCCATCCTCACAAGGTCCGACCCTGAGCCTTCGCAACTCGGCCTTTGGTGCTGCCGGTAGCCTCCCCCTCCCTCGGTTGATCTTCCAGCCAGATCGTATAGGTGGTCATGGCGGCAGTCAAGTCGTCTTCGCCGGGAGCCATGCAGTGAACGTCCCTCCCTTGGAGGCTGTGCCCAAAAACCTGATCTTTCCGCGGGTTGCGGCCGGAGCCAAGGTCGGCTGGATCGCATTGCTTCGGGGGGTCGTGGTCGACCCGGACTACGGATCTTCGATGAACCAGAAAAGGAATGGAAGCCATTCCGAAATCATGTACCACGAGATGGTAGGGAATGGCCCTTTCGGAGAGTTGGCTTGATCGTCTGTTTGAAGAAATCGGTGCTCAGCGAGATGAGATGATGGACGAAGACAAACTGTTGGATCGGATCACGGTCAACCCCAAGATATCAGCGGAGTTGCTTGCTGGAGCAATTGTCACGGTAGATTCCCGAAAGATTAGGGTGCGACCACCCTATGAGAAGGAAGAATGAATCTGTTCTCCTTCGATCGTGAAAGGGTGCAACCGTTCCTGACCTTCGATTTCCTTGGCACACATATGATACAGAATAAAGGTGAGAAATACAGACACAAGAGTTCCGCCAAAACCGTCGTTTTTTGAAGAGCTTTTTTGCATAGGATCCCTGGTGGGGGCGTAGGGGGGGTACCCCGGGTTGCCAATGCTGTTGACTTAAGGTTCCCTCTCCCCCCCAAAGGGTGGAGAGGGGCAGATGTGGCGCGCTCTTAAGTCAACAGCATTGCCCCGGTTTGCTACGCATGGGCCGTTACCCAGTTATCTGTTGCCAGGCTCATGTTGGAGTGATACTTGGTATCACGAAAGGGGAAAGCTATGAGCACTAATGCCATTCGTCCTACAACGATCAAAATTGACGAGGCTACCAAGAAACGCTTGAAGCGGATTGCAGAACTTCGGCATCGGTCGCCACACTGGATGATCCTCGAGGCGGTCCGGCAGTACGTTGACCGGGAAGAAAAGCGCGAAGCCTTCCGGCAGGACGGCATCAAGGTCTGGAGAGAGTATCAGGCAACGGGCCTCCATGTGACGTTTGAAGAGGCCGACGCCTGGCTTGAAAAACTGGAAACCGGCGAAGCTGAGGACGTGCCCGAATGCCACGGCTGATCTGGTCTCCCTCGGCTCTCGACGACGTTCAACGGATGTGCCGTTTCCTTGCTCTGAAGAACCTTGATGCAGCCAAACGGGCCGTAAAGGCGATCCGGATCGGTGTAAAGATCCTCGAACGCCATCCTGAAATCGGGCGGCCCGCTGAAGAGATGGAGCCGGAATTCCGGGAATGGCTGATCAGCTTCGGGGATAGCGGCTACGTCTTGCTCTATCATTATGACGGGCATACGGCGTTGATTCTTGCGGTGCGCCACCAGAAAGAAGCCGGGTATTACTGATGAACGTGCTCGTCTTTCGGTTTCATGAGCTGAGCCCGGGTTGCTCCGCGTCGGGGAAACACCGAGAGTCGAGAAAAGCCTCCTCCAAAGACCCGGATCGATCAACAACGCACTCATGTAACTTCTCGAAAAGTGTGGGCAGTCATCAGAAAGTACAGAACAAAACTGAATCTGTGTGCTATGCCAGCAATTCCCGGAGAAGGGAGAAAAGATAAGATTCTTCACGGTTGCATAGGCCGATCCGGCACGTCGGAACACTTCGAAAAACAGCCGAATGCTTTCGAGCACTTGGGAGTCGGGATCGAAACGCACCTGCCCCTGCTCATCATAGGCAAACCCTACCGGGAGAGAAAGGGCCAGTTCGCCGCGTGGCGCCTTGTTCAAGATCCCGCCCCGAAGCCTGGCCCGCAGGAAATGAAGCTCCGCTTCGCTCATCGTGCCCTTCAGTCCCAGAAGAAGGCGATCGTTGAAATCGTTGGGATCGTACAAACCGTCCTCGTCCAGAATAAGGGTATCCGAAAGAGCACAGAGAGCTGGAGGAGGCGATGCCAGTCCATGCAGTTTCGTGCCAGGCGGGATACCTCCAGTCCGAGCACGATCCCCGCTCGCCCAAGGCTTACTTCCGTGATCAACCGCTTAAACCCTTCCCGATCCGCGGCCGAAGCCCCGGATTGGCCAAGGTCGGTATCAATCACGTGAGCTCGCTCCATGGGCCAACCCAGCGCCACGGCCCGCTGACGAAGTGCATACTGACGTTTGGTGGCCGCCCCCGAACCGTTGTTCCACAGTAGACTTCGCCTCGTTCAGGAGATCCAGCCCGGACTTGCCGGCGTTCTCCTCGGTGTCGAGCTGCTTGAACACCGTCCGCAAGGCCCCGTTCAGGAACCGGAAGTGGAGAAGCGTCCCGGGAGTGGCGGCGCGATCAGGCGGGTTCAAATGCCAGGTAGCTCTCTGCCTCGTCATCCGCCGTCCAGGGAAGGAGCTTGATTTTCATGGGCATTCCTATCCGTATGCTCTCCGGATTGGCCGTATCCACGCCTTCAATCCTGGCATCCACCCGCCCGCCGTCGTCCAGCTCCACGATCCCCACGCAATACGGGTGTTTTCGATCGTAGCCCCGAGCAGCCATCGAGGGAGGCGGGATGAAGATGCAGGTGAAGGCGGCGAGCTTTCCCTTCCCGTTCACCTCCATCCATTCCAGGTTGGAACTGTAGCAGGCGATGCATATCGGTCGTGGTGGAATCCAACGGGCCCCGCAGTTCAGGCAGCGGGCACCCGTGAGTCTTCCTTCCATGATGAACCGATTGTAGGAGATATCGCTCAAGGTCGGTCTGTTCAAGGTCCTATCTCCTTTCCAGAATCGTGAAAGTGCAGGTTCCACCGGTCCCTCCGAGGTTGTGCGCGCCTCCAACCCGCAAATCGCCATTTGGAATCTGCCGTCTTCCGGCCTTCCCTCTCAATTGGGTCCATACCTCGTAGAGCTGAGAAGCACCGGTTGCGCCAACCGGGTGCCCTTTGCACTTCAATCCCCCCGAGGTGTTGACAGGTTTCGGACCATCGAGTCCCGTCGCACCATCGGCAATGGCCTTGAAACCTTCACCCGGCTTGAAGAATCCGAGGTCTTCCACGTGAACGACCTCGGCAATCGAGAAGCAGTCATGCACTTCGCAAAACTGGATGTCCCCCGGCCCGAATCCGGACATCGAATAGGCCTCCCCGGCCGCATGCCGCGTTGCTTCAAAGGATGTGAGGTCGGGGCTGCGATGAAGGCCTCTGCCGCTGCCCTGTCCCATTCCAGCCACGTAGACGGGGTCGTCCGTGAATTCCCCGGCCAACTCCTCGGCCACCAGAAGCAGGGCGCTCGCGCCGTCGCTTATGGGGCAGCAGTCATAGAGATGCAGGGGCCACGCAACGATCGGGTTTACGGCCGAGTCCCTCAGGAAGTCTTTCTCCCTTGCCCAATCGGGTACAGTGAGGCCTTTGTTCTTCATGCCTTCACTCTTGGCCCTCATGATATCGCGGATCGTGAAGGGGAATTGCGCCTTGGGGTTCAATGGAGCGTTGTTGTGGCTCTTGATGGTGACGTTCATCAAGTGCTCCCGGCCGGCCTTGTATCTCGCAAAGTAAGCCGTGGCCACGGCTCCGAACACACCTGGAAACGTGAAGCCCACTCTTCCGGCATAGGGAGTATTGGCCAGGGCAAGACCTTCCGCCACCTCCGCCGTGGTGCGCTTGGACATCTCCTCCACCCCGCCCACCAGCACCACATCGTAGAGCCCGGAGGCAATGGCAATGACCCCCTCGCGGAATGCGAGAGCACTCGAAGCGCAGGCGCCCTCCGTACGTGTGGCGGGTCTCGGGACAAGCCCGGTCACATCGGCGATGATGGGAGCCCAGTGAGCCTGGTGGGTGAAGAAATCATTCGAGAAATTCCCAAGGTAGAGCGCATCGATCTCCCTGGGATCCACACCTCTATCGACGGACGAGCGCATCTCCCGGAATGCCTCCACGAAAAGGTCCTTCGAGTCCTTTTCCTTGAACAGGCCGAACTTCGACATCCCGGCTCCGACAACGGCAACACCTCTTCCCAGTTTTCTCTTTTTCCTCATGCTCACTCCTCACTCACTTCGGTTTCTTTTCGTTTCATGCGGACCTCAAAGCTGTTGCCCAATCGGAGCGTGAGCCGGTCCTTGAGATGTTTGAGCATACCACCTCGCTCTCTCACGGGCACGATCCGTTTGTTCGCACGGCGTGCGGATCATTCTGAACATCGCGGCGCTGGTGAAGTATCGGCAGCCATGGCGCTCACTCCACTCATGGGCTAGGTGTGGCTCGGGTGTCGAAGGGAGTCAATAACCCCTGAATTCCACCCCCGGCGGTAAAGTGCTTATGTTCCTCGTATCGGGATCGAAATATTCGGTCCAGGGGAATCGGAAGAGGAGGTCGTCATGAGAAACCTTTCCTGTGTGAGTGGCTGCGCCTTCGCCGGCTTGAAGGACGTGATGGGCGAGCATATGTATATCATCCTTGCGGCTATGGCGGTGGGCGCCTTTATCGGGGCTGCCTTCGGAGGTGTTACGGAGACTTTGGCCGGTGCGGGCATTGGAGTACTGCTGGCCATTGTGTACGGGTACATTCCACGCATGACCGACTGCATCGACGAGTGCCCGATCCATTAGTCCGGACTGCCTTCCAGGTAATCGCATGCCTGTCGGCCGCTCCCAATGCAGGTCCTGGCAGGCATGCCTCCCGGTACGAAAAGTTTCTGGTTTCTGGTTCCTGGTTCCTGGTCTATGGTCCCTGGTTGAAGCTCCTTTTCATTGGCTCGGGTGCCCCGGGGGGGGCATGAGGAGCTCCTCTGATTCAACACCCCTGGGGTCCTCCCCCCGGGTTCCTTGGTGAAACCTTGATACGACCGTTGCCGATTCAGAAAGCGCCGACGGGCACCGGCGGCATGGCGCATATTCCACCGTCCAGCGTGACGAGACCCAAGGGAAAGCAATGCGCCGCATTCTCCACATGGATATGGATGCCTTTTTTGCCGCTGTGGAGCTGAAACGGCATCCTGAACTGGCGGGAAAGCCCCTGGTGATCGGGGGACGGGGAGACCCGACCCGAAGAGGCGTGGTTTCGACTGCCTCCTACGAGGCCAGAAAGTATGGCATCCACTCGGCCATGCCCCTGAAAACAGCCGGCAGGCTCTGTCCCTCGGCAGTCTTTCTGCCTGTCGACCACAAGGAATATTCGAGGGTATCGAGGCAGGTCAAGCTCATCCTCAAGGCGTTCAGCCCGGTCATGGAGGATGGGGGAATCGACGAGGCCTACCTCGACATTTCGTCCTCCGAGGAGTCCTCCGAGGCCATGGCCCGGAGCATAAAGGAAAAGATACGGTCGTCCCTCGGACTCACCTGCTCGATCGGCATTGGGCCAAACAAGCTTCTGGCCAAAATCGCCTCGGATCTCGAAAAGCCCGACGGGCTCACGATCATCAGGCCCGAGGACCTGGAGCTTCGTATCTGGCCCCTTGCCGTGAGAAAGCTCTGGGGAGTGGGGCCCAGAACCGAAGAGCACCTCAAGCGCATGGGGATTCGCACCGTGGGGGAGATCGCGTCCGCCGGCCTCGATGTGCTGGTGAGGGAGTTCGGCGCCTCCCATGGCCTTTTCCTCCACCGGGCCTCCCGTGGGATTGACGACCGTCCCCTCGTCATTCATCGGGTCCCAAAATCCTCCAGCAGGGAGACCACCTTTCAGCGGGACACGGCGGATTTGAGGATCATCACGGAGACCCTCCTCAAGCTGGCGGACCAGGCGAGCGAGGACATACGGAATGGCGGCTTCAGGGCCAGGAATATCACGGTCAAGGTTCGCTTCAGCAGCTTCGAAACCCACACCCGCGGGGTGACCCTGAGAGAGGCCACCGATGAGACGGCGGTTATCCGCAAAGCGGCCACCATCAGCCTGAAGCGGTTTGACCTGAAACGGCCTGTGCGGTTGATCGGGATTCGCCTTGGCGACCTCGTGAGTGTCGTCGACGAGGCCCGGACGCCTTCCGCATCGGTTCCCGTGCAGCTCAGGTTTTGAGGGCCGGTCTCACTCGCTTCGAGGAAGCCGCCGTCGGAGTGGATGGGGTCAGGTCCGAACAGGTGGGGTCAGAGCAGGTGGAGTCTGGTCATGCATTGACGGGTCCATGCCATGTCCAGGGAAGATTGTCCGGGCTTCATGGCCTGGCGCCAGGCCCCGCGCCCACGAAGGAGCGTGCTCATCAGATTCTCATGGAACCAGACCTGACCCTTCGATGTGAAAGAGGATTGCCAGGACGAACATGTTGACAATGCGATTACGTCTCGCTAAAGATGCATGCTGAATTACAAGTCAACAAAGTCAGAAGCAGGGCCTGTATTAAACGTCAGCAAACGTCAAGCCCACCATGAGGTGGTGACGAAAAGCTGCGGGTGTCAGGCCATGTCGAGATAGCCGGGTTGCCTGACAAAGGCGGTTCGGCTTTTTTTGTGCACTTTGCTCCTTCCAGTGGAAGAAAGGGGCTCACGGTGAATGAATCGATGGCCCACATCACCGAGGATGGGCGAGTACATCCCCTGGATACTCACTTATGGGCGACTGCTGAGCTTGCCGGTGAGTTTGCCGCCGCCTTTGGTTTTCGGGAATGGGGACGGCTTGCCGGCGTGTGGCACGATCTGGGCAAATATACCCGCGCATTTCAGAAAAACTCCAAACCAGCCAGCCGCCTGCTGGCCTGCATCGCCGCCGGTCGACACGCCTTCCTCCCT
>JALOOX010000127.1 GCA_025454175.1 Syntrophobacteraceae bacterium
AGGACTGATCCGGGAAACGCCCCATTGGGTACAGTCAGACACCGGCTTGTGCTCTTCCTTTGATGCAAGCGAGTGTAGGCTACCATGGCTTCGCGTACTTGTCCAGTCTGATACCTGGTTTCATGGCCTATCGGGCTGCCCTATTTGTAGAAACCCGCATTCATAATTAGGCTTACCCGCACTCATCCGCTTCTTCCTGCCCAGATTATCTGACTCTATCCGGGAATGCGTGCCCACATTATGTGACCGCATAACGTGACGTGCCCACAATAATTGATTCTATCCGCGGGATCTGCCCACATTATTTGACGCTATCCGGGGCATCGGGGGCACCCATTTCCCTGCGGATCTCATTTTCCAGCTCCCTGGCATCCGGCAGCTTGTTTCGCAGCTCAGGAGGGAGCTCGCGTGTCAGACGGTACTCGGAGACACCGACGGGTTTGTTGATTCCTCGCAGGGCATACTCGACTTCGAAGTGGTCGCGCTCCGAGCAGAGGACGATCCCGATCGAGGGATTCTCACCCTCTTCACGGACATAGTCATCGAGCAGGTTCAGGTAGAAGTTGATCTTGCCGGCGTATTCCGGCTTGAATCGGCCGGCTTTGAGCTCAAATGCCACAAGTGCCCGGAGGCGCCTGTTGTAGAAGAGCAGATCAACGAAGTATTCCCTGTCGTTCGCGACGATGCGGTACTGGTTGCCGATGAAGGCGAAGCCGTAGCCCAGCTCCAGCATCACGACCTTGATCTTTTCAACGATTCGGGCTTCCAGCTGGGCCTCGAGCATCGGTTCCGCCACCCCGAGCATGTCGAGCATGTAGACGTCTTTCATGGCGAGATCGGCCTGCTCAGCCAGATGCTCCGGGAGGGCCCGCTGAAAGTTGTGCTGCTTGCCGGACAAACGGTGTCTTTCATAAGCCAGCGATTGGACTTGATGGAGCAGCACATTGCGGCTCCATCCCATTTCGATGGTAGCCTGCAGGTAGTACCGCCGCGCCTCCGTGTCTTTAACCCTTGATAAAATCACCAGGTTCTGCCCCCAGGGGATTTCTCCAACAAGCTGTTGGAGATTCTCGTCGTTCCTGTATTCGAGGTAGAACTGCCGCATGTACCAAAGGTTTTGGGCTGAGAAGCCCGCGCGGCCGGAAAACGTTCGGCGCAGATCCAGCGACAGCTGCTCGACGACCGATTTTCCCCAGCCCAATTGCTCCTGCTTCTCGGCGATCCCTTTTCCTATCCACCAGTACAGGTGGATGAGCTCCTTGTTGACGGTACGGGCGATACGGATGCGGCTTTCCCGGATGTGGTTTTTCACCTCATCGAGAAAGCTCAGATAATGCGGTTCCTGGTCGGTGGAGACGGTATTCATTCGTTGGTTTCCGGAAGCTAGAGGATGCCGAGCTTGTGGATTTCACGATTGAACTCTTCGGTCTTGCCGGGACCCAGCTGGCCACAAAGGTAGGAGCGAACTTCGGCGCGCCTGGCGTTCAGATGCTCACAAAGGACCGTGATACCATAGCCGTGGCGAGCCAGCTTCGGTCCGATGGCGTTGAGGTCGGGAGATAGGACGATCTCGATCATCTCCGTATCGATCGGCTTCGATCCCGCCTCGTAGCCTTTTTCGAGGGCTTGAGTGAGATAGTGGTTGATTTGAAGGGGGGTGATCAAACGCTCGGCGAGGAGCTCCATGGCTTCTCGGGAGACAATGTCCTGCGGGCTCACGTTGGGCAGACTGCATTTATCCAGGATCCACTCGATGTATTGGAGCTGGTTGCCCCCGATCGCGTCCAGATTGAATATCTTGGCGCGGGCGCCAACTTCCTCCATGGTGGGCTTGCGGAGCTCGTTACCCAGCCTGGGGTGACCGACCACCACGATCGCAAGGATTCCCCTGGCCTCTTCAACGGTTTCAATGAGGTGCTTCAGTCCGACCAGGGTGCGCCCGTGCAGTTCGTGTGCCTCGTCGATGAAAAGAACGATGGGCTTTTTCACCTTTTGAATCAGCTCCTGAAGGATCCGCTCGCGTTTCTCGGGCTTGGTCGGTATCTTGAAATCTTTTTCGGTGGGCAGATCGGAAAACAGGGCGGTGTAGAGCGTGTTGACATTGACTTGCCGTTTGTCGGTCGCGAGCGCCTTGCAGAAGACGAACTTGCTCTCATCCTTGAGCACTTCCTGCATGCGACGCAGCGCCATTGTCTTTCCGGATCCCACGATACCCGTCATGGCGATGATGCCGCCCGACGCGATGGCCATTTTGAGGCTCAGAAGGGTCCTCCCGAAAGCCTCTGTTTCGAAGTACTCGGCCTTGTCGAGGTCCCTGGTCAGGCCGTAGTAGCTCATCATCTCACCGTACATCGTCATTGGCCCCCTCGCCCGCCTTTGAAGGGAAGAGAAAAATAAGCACGCACCTGCGCCAAAACGGTTTTCTTGTCGAGCGTCTCATTCAGAATACGATTCACTTCGTCCATCTGAGCCGGGTTGAGCCTCGCCAGGGGCATGCCCAGAGATCGGGCAATGGCGAGCTTTGCGTCGATCTTGTTCTTGAATTGACTCGTCTCAAACGTGTTGAGCTCTTCAAACGGTGTGGAAGGAGGTGGGTCGAAGCACGAGACACTCGATACATCAAGGAGCGCCCAGGTGGAAGGCTTCTCGCCGGAGAGCGCGGATCTGGGAATGCTGATCTGCTTGGCCAGCTCTCCAATCCGATCGGCACGTCGCTCAAGGTCGCTCTTTTTGGGTTTGCGATAAGTGTTGAGAGGGATGGGACCTTTTGTGGGGTAAAAGGGACCTTCTTTCTGGCCGTTGAGCTCAACGTAGAGCTCGTTATCCAAAATTCCCCAGAGCAGGGTGACCTCCTCACCGGCCATGTGGGTGGCGAGCTGATAACGTACTCCATTCACGTTTACACAGGCATCGGCACCCGCCCTGCGCTGCTCGGGCTCTCTCGCAAAGGAGCAGAATCGCTCCCAGCTGCACATTTCCCGAAACCCGGAGGGCGGAAGATGCTGAAGCCAGTCTTCCATGCGGGAATGGCTCTCCGAGCGATGCGGCAGGGCGTTGTAGCGCTGGAGGTACTCCTGGAGCCACTCATTGGCTTCCTCGACGGTTTCGGGCTCATGGAAATGATAGAGGGTTTCGAACGATTCCTTCACCGTCCGAAACGGACGCTCCACCTTACCCTTGGCCCTGGCCGTCGTGCGCCGGCCATCGGAATCCTTCGGCATGTGCAGCCGAATCTCGACACCAAGGTGGGCCATGACCTGTTTGAACACCTTGCTCCTGGCGACGGGACCGCTGTCCATGTAAAGGATCTTTGGAATGCCCTGGAATGGAAAGTCCTTTCTCTTCTTGGGAGCCATGGCATTGAAGAGGAAGCGTAGGGCAGTCATCACATCCTCGCCACGGATATAATGATACTCTTTGTAGAGGACCCCGCTCCGGTCATCCGCCACGCTGATCAGCATGAGGGTCGGCGAACCTGTAGGGGAATGAGCGGCCCGCTCTGCCTTGAGCTTTTTCAGATCGGAAGGCGAGAAATCAAACTGCCAGCAATCGTTGCTGTGAACCGCCTGAAAGCGAACAGCAGGGGGCTCAACACGCATGGCCCTGTAGCCGAGCCCCCAGCGCTGCAGATACCGATCGACGGTCGTACGCTTTAGTACCCCTTCGGGCGCCTGCACAGGTCCTTGTGGCGTTTGGACGCCGTAGGCCTCCAACAGGTGAATGCAATCCTTGGTGGAAAGATGCCGCCCCTTCTTGTTGGTCGTGCGAACCTTCAACGCAGCCACAATCTCACAGTACCGCCTCATCTCCAGCCCGGGAATCTTCCTGGGTATGTTGAAATCGGAACGGTTGGTGCTTTGCGGCTGGTGATGCTCGCGTAAAGCCCGTCTGATGCTCGAAGGAGACACTCCATAGAAGTCAGCTGCGTCTTCGACCAAAAGCCGGCGTTTCGAGCTCCTGGCCTTCAGGGTATCGAGAGCATTTCGAAGCATGATCAAGGCCTCAATGGGCATCCGTTTCCGGACCATGCCGCGCATCCTCACTGTACGGGACAGCTGATGGCGTGTTTCTTCAGCCAGTTATGGAGGTTGGCTGACGTCGTCCCGTAGCGGGTTGCTATGAATTTCTTTGTGGAGCCGTTGGCAAGCAGGGCTTCGATCTCCGGCCTGTAAGGATCCAGTTTGCTCTTTCCGGGACCCTTGGGCCGGCCCAGCGGAATCCCGGCCTCTTTCTTGGCCCGCAACGCTTCTCGGGTTCGTTGTGAGATCAAATCCCGTTCGATCTCTGCCGCCATCGAAAAAGCCATGGCCACGATTTTACTTTGGAGACTGTGATCCAGCTGCCAGCTGCCCTTCACTGCATAAATGTTCACGCCCTTCTGCAATGCAATGGAAAGGATCTCCATGCACTCGAGCATGCTTCTTCCGAGCCTCGACAATTCGCTCACAACAATGCTGTCGCCGTCCTCCAGTTCGTCCAGAACCGCGGCGATCTTACGGTTGCGCCAGGAGACTCTCCCCGAAACCGCCTCCTCTACAAAAGATATCCGTCCCAATCCCTTCTCATGAGCAAGGAGGAGAATATCGGACTTGTTCTTGTCGAGGTCCTGATCTGCCGTCGAGACTCTGAGATACCCGATGTTTGTTGGTTGATTTTTCGCCAATTCCTTCCTCGCAAAAACCCGATTCAATAAAAACCCCCATACAGTGCCATTTTCTATCGTATACGATGCACGATATTCAATGATTTTCTTCTACATGGACGTAGACTCGAAACGTTCGTTTTTACAATACGATCCCGAGCCATTCCGGAGGTCACTTCGCGGGAAGTGAGGATCGGATAGGATCAAATAATGTGGGCATGGAATCAGTCAAGGTGGGCACGCCACATCATAGAGTCAGATAATGTGAGCACGTTCTGCAGGATAGAGTCACTTAATCTGGGCACGAAAAGACGGATGAGTGCGAGCATGCCCGATTATGAATGTGGGTTTCTACACCTATTGACCTCAAGTGCCGGGCATGTTCTCGGCGTAGAACGCGTATGCTGATGTCAACACATCTGTGGTTGAGCTTGTGAAGGCTGAGGCTCTCTAGATCGTGCCCGGGAAAAGGCATCTTGGGAGGGAAGATCTCTGATGCAGCATTATGGAGATCGCGCTTACCTCACTGTGCATCAACATTGCCGCATTTTCCCCGGAGCTTCGCGCATATTGAGTGCGACAAGTCTTTGGGGTGGTCTGATCATATTCGGGAGGGAGGGATGACAACTCTCATTTCGCTCATTTCAGAGCGAGCTTTTAGAATTTGCGGTCCAGGCCTTGGATGAGATTGCAGGAGGGACTGGACAT
>JALOOX010000077.1 GCA_025454175.1 Syntrophobacteraceae bacterium
TGCGTGTGGTCGGTTTCGTGGACGCTCTCAATGGTGAAGCCAGAGAGACGGGCGACTGCAGCGGGGATCTTCTGGGAACCATCGAGGATTTGCCCAGGATCATCAAGGAGCAGGTGGTGGACGAGGTCTATATCACACTTCCTCTCAAGTCATTCTACTCGGAAGCTGAAAACCTCATACGGCTCTGCGAGACAGTCGGCTTGGAAGCCAAGATTCCCACGAATCTGTTCGATTTGAGAAAATGCAAGTCCACCATCTCACATGAGTTGGACGTTGCGGTCATCGATCTCTATACCAGTCCCAAGATGGACATTCAGATGGTTTTGAAGAGACTGATGGACATGGTGATCGCATCGTTTTTGCTCGTTCTCCTCTTACCCCTCTTTGTTCTGGTCGCTTTTCTCATCAAGCTCACCTCTCAAGGTCCCGTCTTGTTCCGCCAAGAGAGGGTGGGCTACAATGGCCGCAGCTTCACTCTGTACAAATTCAGGACCATGGTCCACAACGCGGAGGTATTGAAAGATAGTCTTTTGGCTTTGAACGAGATGGATGGACCTGTTTTCAAGATCAGGAAAGACCCCAGGATTACTAAGGTTGGATCCGTATTGAGGAAGACCAGCGTGGATGAATTGCCCCAGTTGATCAACGTTCTTAAAGGAGATATGAGCCTAGTGGGTCCCAGACCTCCCGTCCCTCGGGAAGTCATTGATTACGCATTGAGTGATCGTCGTCGACTGAGTATGAAGCCTGGTATGACGGGTATATGGCAGATTTCCGGGAGCTGTAGAAATGATATCTCTTTTGAAAGATGGATGGAAATGGACAAAGAATATATAGATCAGTGGTCTCTTTGGCTCGATATCAAGATCCTCATGAGAACAATCCCCGCAGTCATTAAATGCTCCGGTGCGTAACTTTCTTGTGCTTTAAGGTCTCAAAGCCTGAATTCACACAACGGTGGTTCTGTTTCATTAATTCATGTCAATTATATTTCTAGTCCTTATGGGGAGTACTACAATGCGTCGTTTTGGGTTCATTCCTTTGTGCTATGTTACCAGGATTGTACTGAAGGTTTCCGTACTGATCAGTCTGGGTGTTGGAGGCGTCTCGGCTCAATCCACAACGGATTGCCCGGCCGGGATGAACGGCTACTGGCATCTGGACGAGCTGAGCGGGTCGAGCTATTCCGATGTCCTGGGAGCCAACGGCGCCAGCTGCGCTCCGGATCAGAACTGCCCGAGCGGCGTTATGGGCAAGATCAACAATGCTCAGGAATTTGACCGAACCCAGGGCACCGGTGTCAACATTCCCGGGAGTGATTTCAACTGGAGTGAGGACGCGAGCTTTTCCATCGAGCTGTGGATGAACAAGAGCACAGATTCGGTGTGTGCTGGAAGTACCACCGACAGCAATGAAGTGATCGTCGGACGCGATTCTCCGACCGATAGCCTGCATTGGTGGGTGGGGATCAACTGCAACGTGGCCAAGGGACCGCAGGGTGTCCTGGTGTTCACTCTCAAGGACAAGGATGGAACGGGGGAAACGGAGCGTATTTACGGCAAAACCAGCGTCGTCGACGGTCGATGGCACCACGTGGTGGCCGTGCGCGACGGCTCTCAGAATAAGCTCTATTTGGATGGGAAGCCGGAAGGCGCCATTTCGGTCGACTACGCGAAGAGCTTCGATGCTGGATCCACGCCAGTGAACGTGGGGTGGCTCAACCACCAGCCGAACTTCGGCTCGTTTTATCGCTACACCGGCGTGCTGGACGAGTTGGCCATTCACAACAGGCCCATGACCTCCGCGGAAGTGCGCGCCCACTATTTCGTGGTCAGGAGCTATTGCGACACGTGCGCTTCCGGCCTTCCCGTGAAGATCATGCCTCTGGGAGACTCCATCACCAAGGGCTCGAGCTCGGGAGTGATCGAGCCGGAGCTTATGGTCTCCTACCGAAAGAAGCTTTGGGAGGACCTGACGGCGGGGCTGTACAACGTCGAGCTCGTGGGGACCCTGGTGAACGGAGAGGGCCACGGCAACGATTCCTATGCCCTCCACGAAGGGCACTCCGGTTTCACGGCGGATCAACTGGCTGCTGTTCTGCCCACCAGTCTGCAGCTGACGGAGCCTGAGGTCGTCCTGCTGCACGTGGGAACCAACGACATCTTCTTCGAGCTCGGCAAACCTGGCGGAACCGAGCGGACGGTGGCCGATATCGAAGCTTTGCTGGATGCCATCGACCAGTACAGTGAGGATGTCACGGTTATCCTGGCCCGCATCATCAATCGCAGGTGCAAGATAGACTCACCGCCGTGCCAGGAGTCCGAGGACACCACCGCCCTCAATGGCGCCATCGAGGCTTTGTATGACAACCGACTGGCCATGGGCGACAAGATCTTCCTCGTGGACCAGGAAGCGGCCCTCGACTACCATCTCCAGGAAGACGGGGGAGACTTGTGGGACGAGAAGCACCCCTACCAGAGCGGCTACGAGAAGATGGCGACGGTCTGGCTCGAGAAGCTGGACGATTTCCTTCCGACTTGCATGCCGGCCCTTCCCTCCATCACCTCTAGCCCGGTGCTCAAGAGCTATGTGGGCCGAAACTATCATTACGATGTCGAGGCCGCAGGCAACCCCACGCCCCAGTTCATCCTGAAGCAATCCCCCCAGGGCATGACGGTAAGCCCATACACGGGAATGATCACCTGGATCCCCACTGTCCAGCAAATGGGCTCGTCCGTGGTCACCGTGGAAGCCTTCAATGACAGTGGTTTCGACACCCAGGAATTCACGGTCCAGGTGACGGATGCTCCCCCATGTCCCGACGGCATGCTGTCGTACTGGGAATTGAACGAGAAGGGTGGGGACGAATTCGCGGACTCCTTCAACGGAACCCCAGCCACTTGTGCTGAAGACTGCCCGACACCGACGGAGGAGGGGGTGGTGGAGGGGGCCCAGGGCTTCGGATCAGGAGCCACCGGTATCAACGTGGTGCCTGCGGATGCGTCTTTCAACTGGCCTACCAACGGTAGCTTCTCCATAGAGTATTGGATCAAGAAGGACTCGCCTTGCACGGGGAATCAGGTGGCCGTGGGACGGGACGATGCATCGACGGACCTCCATTGGTGGGCGGGATGCCGGGAGCTGAACGGTATCCATGTCGCCGCCTTCGTCCTCAATGCCTCCGACGGCAGCGGACACGGGTCCCAGTACAATCTGGCTGGAAAGACCGACATCTCCGACGGCGTCTGGCATCATGTGGTGGCCGTGAGGGACGGCTCGGCCAAAAAGAATATCCTTTATGTGGATGGAATCGAGGAGGCTTCGGTTTCCGTGACTTACACGGCGGACTTCGGATCGGGCAACGCCCTCATCAATATCGGCTGGCTGAACCTGGGCGGCGGCTACCGTCTGAATGGCATCCTCGACGAATTGGCCCTCCACGGCAAGGCCCTCACGTCGGAGGAGATCGCCAGCCATTTCGTGGCGGGATCGATACACGGGGAAGGCTATTGCAACGAATCCCTGGCGCCGTCCATTGTCAAGGAACCCACCCCACGGAGCGTTGTGGCTGGGCAGAGTGCAACTTTCCAGGTGATCGCGGGTGGAAGCCTTCCTCTGTCTTACCAATGGCAGAAGGGAACGACCAATATTCCTGGCGCGACGGGCGCGAGCTACACCATAGCTGCGGCTGGCGCGGCCGATGACGGCGCGGAGTACCGTTGCAGGGTGAGCAACGATGCCGACACGGTGTTCAGCGGCTCGGCGACGCTCACGGTGATCACGCCGGTTTCGATCACGACGCACCCGTCTAATCAGAAGGTGGTTCAGGGTGCATCGGCAACGTTTTCCGTCGTTGCAGAAGGCACGGCTCCACAATACCAATGGCAGAAGGGAACGACCGATATTCCCGGCGCAACGGGCGCGAGCTACACCATAGCTGCGGCTGGCGCGGCCGATGACGGCGCGGAGTACCGTTGCAGGGTGAGCAACGATGCCGGCTGGGTGCTCAGCAGCTCGGCAACGCTGACGGTCGAGGCCGGTGATATTCAGATTTCAGCGCACCCCAAGGATGTGGCCGTCGTGGCGGGCTACAGTGCTAGGTTCGTCGCCAAGGCCATGGGGCCGAAGGGGACAAGGCTACGGCATCAGTGGCAGAAGAATGGCCAGGATATCCAGGGCGCCACTCGATCCAGCTTGATGGTCCCCTCGGCGCCAATACAAGATGACGGATCCAGGTACCGATGCAGAATAACAGGACTTGCGGGGTTTATGTACACCAACGAGGCGACTCTCACGGTTCACCCGATTATGATCACGACACAGCCCCTGGATGCGGTGATCAAGGAAGGTGGAGCCGCGCGGTTCAGTCTGAGGGCCAGGGGGCCGCGGGGCGCCCGCCTCGCGTACCAGTGGCTCGTGGGAGATGGGCTCAGCTGGACGCCCGTCAGTCCGAACGGCACACGCGCCAGCCTGACGGTCTCTCAGGCGCCAGCCGGACTCAGGTACTACAAGTGTCAGCTCGTGGCTTCCAACGGGATTGGGCCCGTGGAATCTAGGGTCGTGACGCTAATGGTGAGCCCGTGAGATCACTGAGATCCACGAGGCAGGGCATTGTGGAGCCATCTTGCTGACTGATGAGGAAGCATGGCTCCGCCCCCTGTGACATGGGAGAGCTGATGATCTAGACCGAAGTTCCAGAAGCGAAATGCATAACCTATTGATATGGCTCAAACAGTCAGTCTGGTGTCATTCGATGTCTGTCTAAAAAACGGTGTGGTCTCGAAATTGGCGCTGTTGCACGGTTTTGTCACCAGCGGGTCGAGACCTTTTCAGAACCATGACAGATGAAACAGGTCGATGTCAAGATCGAAATCACGCTTTTACATGGGCACGAATTCACAGCTTGGGAGCAAAAGAAGTGGGCTTTCAAGCCGTTCTAGAGCCTTTCGACGAATCATTCTTTAGGAACTTCGGTCTAGAGCAAAAGATCCAGGTGCGTAGCATCATCTCTGCGAATGGGGGGGACCTGCGAGGAAAGTCTGTAGGGTCCCCCTTTGATTCTGGATGGAATGTCGGATGCGGTCCTTGCCTCCGACCTTGCTTAATCCCAATTGTCCGTATTCAACAGGAAAGGCCATGACCCCGTGAGTACAATCGCCGGCGAAGCTGGGGCAGCATTGAATTGCATCTTTTTGAGCATTGTCGTTCCGCTTTTCAACGAAGATGAATCCGTCGAGGAGCTGGTGGCTCGAATCGTGGACGTCGGCGGATCGTTCGAGTTTGCATATGAGATCATTCTAGTGGATGATGGCTCCAGGGACAGGACCTGGGAAATCATAGAACGGCTCGCAAATGTCTACCCGGTTTTGAGGGGAATCAAGCTCAGGCGAAATTGTGGGCAGACGCCCGCCATGGTTGCCGGATTTGACAACGCGAAGGGCGAGGTCATCGTGACGCTCGATGGTGATCTTCAGAACGATCCGGCGGACATTCCCCTGCTTCTCGGTAAGATGGCCGAGGGCTACGATATTGTGAGTGGCTGGAGAGTGGACCGGAAGGATCACTCCTCCAGGGTTCTACCTTCCCGGGTTGCCAATGCGATCATCTCGCGCACCACCGGTGTCCACCTGCACGATTATGGATGCTCTCTGAAGGCCTATCGAGCGGAGTGCATCAAATGCCTGCAGGCCTATGGCGAGATGCACCGGTTCTTTCCCGCATTGGCGAGCATGACGGGGGCCCACATCACCGAGGTGCCCGTCAACCATCAGCCGCGCAAGCACGGCGTTTCGAAGTACGGTTTCGATCGTATTTTCAAGGTGTTCTGCGATATCTTCACCATCAACCTGATCGCCAAGTTCTCGTCCAACCCCCTCAAGGGATTTGCGCTTTCGTCCATTCCTTTCTTCTCACTCAGCCTCTTCTTCGGGGTGCTCTGCGCTTCGGCACTGGCCTTCCAATGGACTGAGGGCAAGGCGCTTTTTTTCATGGTTTCCTGCGGATTGGGCCTCATGGCGGCCGTACACTTGATCGTCCTGGGACTCTTAGCGGAGCTGGTTGTCAATGTCAGCGATCTTTCTCACACGCAGCTTCTCAAGCTCACCAAAAAAAGCATCGATGGGGAACTAACATGTCGGCAGATGTGACAGTGGCGGTAGGCTACTCGGCCATTTTGGTGATTGAAGAGCGTGACGACGAGCTGCCTGCTTTCGTCAGGTTGCTGATTGAGATTTTGTCCGAAATGTCGGAGCGCTACGAGATCATACTGGTATCGAATGGAGCAGGAAGAGCCGTGAGCAGGCAGCTGGCGGAGCTCCTGGTGGAGCACTCGAGCGTCAGGGCGTTCGAGCTCGGCAGGAGGGCCCCACAGGCCGTGGCACTCAAGGCGGGGTTTGAAGAGAGCACGGGCGGAGTGATCATTGCAGGGGGCTCTCATCCGCAGATCACTCGTGATTCCATGAAATCTCTTGTGGAATCCCTGGACGACGGCACGGATATCGTGAACTCTTGGAGGGCCGAAAGGGCCGACTCTTCCTTCAACCGGTTCCAGTCCAGGACATACAACTCCATTGTCAGGAAGATCACGCGATCTGAGCTGGAAGACCTCAGCTCGGCCATCAAGGTGTTTCGACGGGAGGTACTGGAGGAGACGGATCTTTACGCCAACATGTATCGATTCCTCCCTATCCTTGCCGCTCAAAAGGGTTTCAAGGTGAAGGAGGTCAAGTGCAAGCATTTTCACTGGCGGGGCAAGACCGGCTTCGTGGGGCTTTCCGACTACGTGGAGCGGTTCGCCGACATCTTCACCCTGTATTTTCTCACGCGGTTCGCAAGGAAGCCCTTGCGCTTCTTCAGCCTCTTCGGTCTCGTTTTCCTGGGCATCGGGCTTGCCATCATCACCTTCATGTTTGCGGAGAGGATCATTCTAGGTGAGGGGCTGGGTGCGCGCCCCTCGTTTCTGGTGGGGATGTTCCTCCTGGTCTTGGGAGTCCAGGTTGCCAGCACCGGCCTGCTCGGGGAGATCATCGCCTTCACCCATGGTCGCCAGAGACCACAGTACACGATCGAAAAGCAGATCTGACCCCATGAAACGGGAATCACTTCGATCGAGGATTTCCAAGCTATGTTGCTGATAGACGCTCACGTTCACATCCACCATTGCTTTGATCTGAGTCTGTTCTTGACTTCGGCCCTGAATAATTTTGAACACCTTTCGCCTCGAAATACCGAAAGTGAGGATGCCGAGCGCGTGCTCATGCTCACCGAAACGAGAAGCGCGTCGTTTTTCGACCGTCTCAGTGCTGCAGCGGCGGCCGCGTGTGAATCATTGACTGTCCAGGCGGGAAGCTGGGTGTTCGAAAGGACTTCGGAGGATTGCTCCCTGGTCTCGCGAAATGCCCAAGGGCAGCGAATCTACCTCATTGCGGGGCGTCAGGTGGTTACGGCCGAGCGTCTGGAAGTGCTGGCCCTGGGGACGGCCTCCCGGCTCGAGGACGGCAAGGCGCTGGAAGCCACTCTGGATGAGGTCAGGGCTGCTCGCGGGATTCCAGTCATTCCCTGGGGCTTCGGCAAGTGGATGGGGAAGAGAGGGAAGCTTTTGCATAGTTTTCTGTACGGGGTTCATGAGGAATCCGGGCTTTTTCTGGGTGACAACGGCGGGCGGCCGTCTTTTCTGTCTCAACCCCGCCACTTTGAGCTTGTAAGGTCCAGGGGGATCGGGGTCTTGCCGGGGAGCGATCCCCTGCCGTTTCCGTCCGAGGTCACCCGTGCCGGTTCTTACGGCTTCATGGTCGACAGGCCTGTCGATCATGAGTGCCCAGGCAGGGCCATCAAGGCCATGTTGAGGGAAAAGGGCCTTGAGGTGGTTCCGTACGGCAAGCCGGAGCGCGCCTGGCGATTTTTTCGAAATCAGGTCAAAATGCAATTCCTCAAGGAGACGCAACGGTGATGGAGAACCGGATCATGAAAGCCCTGGTCATCGCTCCGCAGCCCTTTTTCACGCCGAGAGGCACCCCGTTCAGTGTGTACTACCGGACCTGTGTAGCGTCCGAGCTGGGAGTAGAAATCGACCTGCTGACCTATGGTCAGGGTGAGGATGTGGATATTCCGGGGGTTCGCATCATCCGGGTCCCGCATTTTCCCGCACTGGGGAACGTCAAGGTGGGACCGTCGCCCCTCAAGATCCTTCTGGACCTGCTCATCCTCGCGCGGATGGTGGTGCTTCTGGCCATGCGGCGTTACGACCTCGTCCATGCCCACGAGGAGGCGGTGTTCTTCAGTCGCTTCCTGAAGCCCCTGTTTGGGTTTAAACTCATTTACGATATGCACTCCAGTCTGCCTCAGCAGTTGACCAACTTCAACTTCACCTCTTCGAAGGCGCTCATTGGCCTGTTTCGTCTGCTGGAAAACAACTGTCTGAAAGCTTCAGATGCGGTCATCACCATTTGTCCAGACCTGGCACGGCAGGTTGATGAATGCATCAGCGACCACGGAAAGCACTTCCTCATTGAAAACTCCATATTCGACCCCGTCGCTCTCAAGGCCGGGGTTTCGCGCAGCGGCTCCAACGGGGCCGGCTATCCGGCTTCCGATGCTATCGATTCGGTGCCTCCTGAGAAGCCGCTTCTGGTTTACGCAGGGACCCTGGAGCCTTATCAGGGCATCGACCTGCTCATTCCCGCGTTCAAACGGGTCCTGGGCGAGCGGCCCGACACCTCGTTGATCATTGTGGGAGGCAGTGAGCCCCAGGTGCGGTATTATCGATCCATGGCCGACCGGCTGGGTTTGGACGGGCATGTGCAGTTCACCGGGCGGGTGGCCCCCGAGGTCGCGAGGGCGTTTTCCCGCAGTGCCTCCGTGCTGCTGTCTCCACGGTCCGAGGGCACCAACACGCCGTTGAAGGTTTACGAACAGCTGGCCAGCGGGATCCCGCTCGTCGCAACCGACATCTATTCTCACACCCAAATCCTCAATAGCGACGTGGCTTTTCTGGTGAAGCCGGATGCCGAGGACATGGCCAGGGGAATCCTCGAAGCGCTCGCCCCCGACGGCCGAAGCCGGGAAGTGGCCGCTAATGCTCGTCTTCTCTACGAGGAGAAATACTCCCGGAAGGTTTACATCCAAAAGATGCGACAGCTGCTGGAGTATTTGGCCTGAAATGTGCGGTATAGCTGGAATCGCCTGTCGAGATGACTTGCCACCGCCGTCGCTGGACAGCCTCGATGGCATGTGTCGGACCATCGTCCATCGAGGGCCCGATGAGCAGGGCATGGCTGTTCATGACCGTGTGGGCATGGCGATGCGGCGCCTGTCGATCATCGATTTAGCCGGGGGAGCCCAACCCATCTACAATGAAGATCGATCGGTCTGGGTGGTTTTTAATGGGGAGATCTACAACTACCGTGAGCTGAGACGAGAGCTGGAAAGCGCTGGGCACGTCTTCAGGACCAACAGTGACACGGAAGTCATCGTGCATGCCTATGAGGAGCTCGGGCCCGATTTTCCCAACGCACTCAACGGGATGTTCGCATTTTCCCTCCATGACGCCCGCAGGAGGAAACTGGTCCTGGCGAGAGACCACATCGGGATCAAGCCGCTCTATTATTTTTTCAACGGCAGCGTCATGGTGTGGGGATCCGAGATCAAGGCGATCCTGGCTACGGGCCTCGTTCCCCGGCGCCTGAACCTCGACGGGCTGGCGCAGTTCCTCTCCTGGGAATACATTCCCGGGCGGGGGAGTTTGTTCCAGTCTGTTCACAAGCTGCTGCCGGCGGAAATGATGGAGCTGAACCTGGCGACGTTCTCCTGGAAACGGCGATCATTTTGGGACGTTCCGGTGGAGAGCCACCCCACCGCCCCGAGAACCTGCATGGAGTGGGAGGAGGAGCTGGACGGCAGGATCAGGGAATCCGTTCGGAGGCAGCTCATCAGTGACGTGCCCTTGGGAGCCTTCCTGTCGGGCGGTGTGGATTCGTCCCTGGTCGTGGCGGCGATGGGCGCGCCCAAGACTTTCAGCATTGGCTTCGACGATCCGTCTTACAATGAACTCAAATGGGCCCGGAGGGTGGCGGAGCACCTGGGCGTGGACCATCTGGATGCCATCATCGAGCCCAACGTGCGCGAGCTTTTCTGGGAGCTCATTTATTATATGGACGATCCCATTGGGGATTTCTCGATCTTTCCCACCTACCTGGTGTCGAAGCACGCCCGGCGGAAAGTCACCGTCGCCCTCAGCGGCGATGGAGGGGACGAGGTGTTCGGCGGCTACGAGACCTACCTTGCCGAGCAGAGGGTGAAGGACTACCGCCACGTTCCGGGGTTTATGCGCGGCATGATCCTCGAGCCGCTGCTCAGGTCCATCAGGCCGAGGCCCGAAAAGAAGGGGCTCATCAACAAAGCCAAGAGATTCCTCGAGGGTCTGGAGCAGCCAGAGGGGCTCGGACACGCACGGTGGAGGATCTTCATGGACGATTCGCTTCTCCAGGCGCTGTTTCTACCCGAAGTGATCGGGGGGCTGACCGAGCCGCCCGAGGGGCACGTCGTCGATCTGTTCAGTCGGGCGGGAGCGCGGGACCCCGTGAACCGGTGCCTTTACGTTGATTTGAAGAGCTACCTGGTGGACAACTGCCTGGTGAAGGTGGATCGCATGTCCATGGCTGTTTCCCTGGAAGCGCGCGTGCCTTTGCTGGACAAGGACCTCGTGGAGCTGGGGTTTCAGATTCCAGGCGATCTGAAGGTTTCGAAGGGACGTACCAAGGTGATTCTCAAGCGGGTTGCGGCGCGCCACATTCCCCGTGAGTGCGTCTATCGACCGAAGGAAGGTTTCAGCATCCCCATCAAGAATTGGCTCAAGAAGGAGCTGAAGCCGCTCATGCAGGAGTTGCTAGACCCGCTGGCTCTGCTCGGGGAGGGGGTTTTCAAGGTAGACACGGTGGAGCGGCTGAAACGGGAGCATCTGTCGGGACAGGCCAATCACAGCCACGTTCTGTGGTCCCTGATGGTGTTCCAGGCCTGGCGGCGGAAATGGCTGGAGGGTTGAGCATTGAAGAAAACACTGGTGACGGGAGCGACGGGCTTCACAGGGAATGCGCTTTGCAAACGGCTGTTGAAGGATGGCGAACGGGTCGTGGCTTTTGTCCGTAACCGGAGCCGTTGCGAGGAGATCGAGAAGTGGGGTGTGGAATGCCGCCAGGTGGACATCAAGGAAGCAGGAGCCGTTCGAGAGGGCTTCGAGGATATCGACACGGTCTATCATGTGGCGGCCGCTTACCGTACCGAGCATAGCGACCACAGGGAATTCCGGCTCGTCAATGTCGAGGGTACGCGTCATCTGCTCGATGCGGCTCGCTCCAGAGGGGTGAAGCGGTTCATTCACTGCTCGACCGTGGGGGTTCAGGGACGCATTGATGACCCGCCCGCCGATGAAGAATACCGTGTCAACCCGGGCGATCACTACCAGCAGTCCAAACTTGAAGGGGAGATGCTGGCCCGCCGCTATTTTCAGGAGGGGCTGCCGGGAGCTGTGGTAAGGCCCGTGGGCATCTATGGCCCTGGGGACACCAGGTTTCTCAAGTTGTTCGGCCCCATTCGCAAGGGTTACTTTGTCATGATCGGATCGGGCCGCACACTTTACCACATGACCTTCATCGACGATCTCATCGAGGGAATGGTCCTGGCGGGAAGGAAGCCCGAGGCTCTGAACGAGGTCTTCACCATCGCCGGGGCGCGTTACACGACCGTCCGGGAGTTGGTGGATCTCATTGCCGACGTGCTCGACTGTCCCCGGCCCAGGTGGCGCATCCCCTTTGCCCCTGTTTTCGCGGCGGCCTGGGCTTGCGACAGTCTCCTCAGACCCCTCGGAATTGAGCCGCCGCTCTATCCACGGCGCGTGGAATTCTTTCACTTCGACCGGGCTTTCAGCATCGACAAGGCTCGACGTCTTCTGGGTTACGAACCGCGGGTCGACCTCCGGGAGGGTCTTGCGGCGACGGCAGAGTGGTATGGACAGCAGGGGTTGATCTGACATGGGAAGCATCATTCGGCGCCCTGGGGCGGCGGCTCGGGATTCGTACGATCTAGTCATTGTGGGGGGAGGCATTTACGGGGCCATGCTGGCACTGGAATCCTCCCTGCGCGGTCTGCACGCTCTCCTGCTGGAAAAGGGGGATTTCGGCGGAGCCACAAGCTTCAACAGCCTGCGCATCCTGCATGGGGGGCTGAGGTATCTGCAAAGCCTGGATCTCCATCGCTTCAGGGAATCAGTGGGGGAGCGAAGCTGGTTTCTGAGAAGCTTTCCCAATCACGTTCAAGTCCTTCCCTGCCTGATGCCGCTTTACGGAGAGGGGCTCCGTCGTCCGGCTGTCTTTCGAGCGGCCCTGGGCCTCAACGACTGGCTCTCGAGGGAGCGCAACCTTGCAGTCCGTGCGGATCGGCACCTACCTTCCGGGCGCGTCGTCGACGCTTCCGCGACGGTTTCGCTATTCCCCGGGGTGGACCGGAGGGACCTGCTGGGTGGGGCGGTTTGGTACGACGCCTGTATGCCCGATTCCCAGCGGATTCTCATGGATGTTTTGCGCTCCGCCTGCGGGCTGGGGAGCGTGGCCTTGAATTATGTCGAGGCCCAGGATCTGCTGAAGAGCGGCTCCCAGGTCTGGGGGATTTTGGGCCGCGACCTCCAGAGCGGTGAAGAGCTGGAGTTTCGGGGCAAGGTGGTCATCAATGCCGGCGGTCCGTGGAGCCGTGAGATGGCGGCGCGCTTCGACAGGGATGTTCCCCACCTTTTCCAGGGTTCCATCGCCTGGAACGTTCTCTTCGACCGTGAGCCGCCTTCGGACCACGCCCTGGCCTTGAAGCCGAAGCATCCCGGTGCCAGGACCTACTTCCTGGTCCCCTGGAAGGGAATGATCCTGGCGGGGACCGGCCACGCTCCCTGGAGCCTGGGATCGGAGCGCCCGTTGCCCTCCAGGGAGCAACTGGAGTGCTTCGTGGAAGATCTGAATCGCGCGGCTCCGGGTTTGGGCTTGACGGGGGGAGACATCGTCCATGTGCTGGCTGGCTTGCTTCCTGCGGTGCGGACCGGCTCCGATGAGCTGGCACTGCGTGAAGTCATTGTGGACCATGGAGCCCAAGGGGGGGGGCATGGGCTCTACAGCGTTTCCGGAGTCAAGTTCACCACGGCGAGACTGGTGGCCGAGAAGACCCTGAACCGAGTTTTCGGGCATTCGAGGGCAGTTCGGAGGAGCTGGACCTGGACTCCACGGCCTGATGCCCTACAGCCTGGAACAGCGGAAATGGCGGCGCTCCTGGGCGGGCTCGGTGATTCATCCGACGGGGTGGACGGGTGTGAGGGAGTCCTGGGAAAGTTGATCGAAGAGGAGTCTGTCGTGCACCTGGAAGATTTGTTTTTCCGAAGAACTTCACTCTGGACGAGGCCGAAGGAGGCCCTGCACGCAGCACCCCGGCTGTGCAGGCTATGGGGGTGGGACGAGGCGGAGTGTGCATCCGAGCTGACCCGGGTCCAGGAAGGGTACGTGAATTATGACGCGGCGGGTCGTTGAGCCGCAGGGCAACGGAGCACGAGTGGGGACGACAGCGGCGGGACGGCAATCCTTCCAAGTCTTGATGGTGCTTTCGCTTCTGGGGGGATTCGGCATGGCGGGCGTGCTGTGGGCCACTTCTCCGTGGGGGATCGGAACGAATCCCGATAGCGCCACACTGATGCAGTCGGCGGAAAATGCGTCCAGGGGCTTCGGCTTCTACACGGATGCCGGAGGAGGAGACCTTAGGCCCCTCATTCATTTTCCTCCCTTGTTTCCGGCGATGCTTTCGGTTTTAAGCCTCATGCTGGGAGTCGGCCTGCAGGAAGCTGCGCGCTGGCTCCACGCGGTTCTCATGGGCGCCAATGTGTTTATCATCGGTTGCGCTGCACTGTGTGCTTTGAGAAGCTTTCCATGGGGCGCGGTGATCGCCTCCTTCCTGGCCCTCACTTCGCCCGTCCTCGTCGATCTCCATGTGAATGCCCTGACCGAGCCGCTTTTCCTCTTTTTGGGCCTGCTGTCGCTGATGGCAGTCGCCTCGCACCTGGAGCGCCCCAAGCTTGCCAAGGTCGTCTGCTGCGGGGTACTCGCCGGCATGGCCTGGATGGCCAGGTTTCCCGGGATCGTCCTTGTCGCCTCGGCTGGTCTGGCTGTCTTACTCATGGGGCGGGGAGGGCTTGGCTCGAAGCTTCGAGACGGCCTGATCGTGGCCATGGCGAGCGGAGCTCCCAACATCCTGTGGATGGTACGCAATTATATGCTCGTCGGCAATGCCACAAGCCGGTCGTTCGCCTTTCATCCACCCGAAGCATGGGGCGCGTTGCGTAGTGTTGTGGCCACAACATCGGGGTGGCTCTTCCCCGTGGGGCTGAATGCCAGGCTCAGGGTTGTCGCCATGCTCGGAGTCCTGGGAATGCTGATCGTGCTGGTCTTGAAGCAGAGAATGAGGGCAGGCTCCGAGCACCAGGGGACATCTAAGACCGTGCCGCTGCTGCGGGTCCTGGTGATGTTCATGGTTCTCTATTCGATTTTCCTGCTCGTCTCCATCATGTTCTTCGATGCCCAAACCCCCCTCAACGACCGCATCTTGGCTCCCCTGCATGCGGTGGGGATCGTCGTGGGTGTCGCCACCGCCTTCGGGCTCATCGAGGCAGGCCGGGGTAAAGGGAGCAGTGTGGTGACATTCGGGCTGGCTCTTCTGCTACTGTGGCTCACCGTGTCCTACCCGTGGAGAGGTTATGCAATTGCCGCCCACAGCTTCAGGTATGGAAATGGCTATGCGGGGGAAGAATGGCGGGGCTCGCCACTGGTACAGGCCCTGAGAACCCTGCCTTCGGATGCCGTCCTCATCTCCAATGACATCCAGGCCATATATATGCTCATGGGGCGCGTTGCATATCAGGTTCCCAACAAGTACCACTACACTACCCTATTGCCCAACGAGCATTTTGACAGGCAGCTGGCGCTGCTCAGGGTCCGATTGGAAAGAGAAAAGGGCTTTCTCGTATACTTCGGCAGAGGTCCGGCCCGACCGCATCTCGCGAGCGAGAGCAGTCTGAGGGACGAACTGGCATTGAGAGCTGTGATCGATGTCGAGGATGGTCGAATATACGTCATGGACCCTCCCTGAGGGATTGTGCTGTAGTTCTGCATTCAAGCTGGAGATCCTCAATGTTACCTACGTTCATCATCATTGGAGCGATGAAAGCCGGCACGACTTCTCTCTATGCTTATTTGAGCGAGCACCCCGACGTCTTCATGTCCAGGGTGAAAGAAACCCGGTTCTTTGCCTTCGACGCCACCAATCCCGATCATGTGAGCCAGGTTCCCAGGGTTTGGCCGGTGACGACCCGGGAGGACTATGAAGCTTTGTTCGAGGGGATCACCACTGAATCCGCATCGGGCGAGGCTTCGCCCAACTACCTGAGCAGTCCCCTGGCTCCACGCCGGATCAGGGAGACCATCCCCGGCGTGAAGCTCATGGCCAGCTTGCGCAATCCTGCGGATCGCATCTATTCCGGGTACCTGATGCGGTGCCGGGAAGGCATGGAGAGCCGGCCTTTCTGGGAGGCGTTCCAGGAGGACAGGGAACTCTGGTGGGTGGCATCCAGCTTCTATTATGAGAATTTGAAACGCTATTATGACCAGTTCGAACGGGATAGGATCAAAGTGATTCTGTTCGAGGAACTGAAAAGCGATCCGATGGGCGTGATGAAGGGTTTGTACAGGTTCATCGGCGTCGGTGACCGGTTCGATCCCGATGTGTCGAAGATCTACAACAAGGGCGGAGCCCCCAGGAACAAGGCTCTTTATCGTCTCATGAATCCCGGTGCCAGGGTCAGGGATGCGCTGAACGCTTACGTTCCGGACGGGGTGCGGTCCGCCCTCAGGCATCTGAAGAACTGGAACATGAAAAACGAGGTATCGGCCCTGAGGGAAGTGTTCGATGACCTCATCAATGTCTACTATGATGACATCCGAAGGACGGAGGATCTGCTCCGCATGGATCTGTCGGGGTGGTACCGCTGCCCATAGCTTCAGATCGATGAAGAGCCCCGGCCCGATGCGGCCCCTGGCTCCCCGTGTTGAAGCTCGGTCGTTGTTTTCAGACCATTCACGAGAATGGTTCTTCGGGGAAGGGATTTTTGATGGAGTCAGTTGAGCGGTTTACAGAAACGTATGTACTGAGCATAGTCGTGCCCTGTTACAATGAAGAAAAGACTCTCGGTCGCTGCATCGATCGTGTCCTGGCCATTCAGGACGAGGTGCTCAGGCTCGAGGTTCTCATCGTGGACGACTGTTCGACGGACAAAAGTTTCCAGGTGGCCTGTGCGCTGGCCGAGCGAAATCCCGAGGTGCGCGTGCTGCGGCACCCCGTGAACCAGGGGAAGGGGGCGGCGCTGAAAACTGGCTTCGGCGAAGCCACCGGCGATTTCGTGGCCATCCAGGATGCCGACCTGGAGTACGATCCCTCGGAGCTCAGGCGGCTCGTGACACCTTTGGTGAACGGTCAGGCCGACGTCGTTTTCGGATCGCGATTTCTGAGCTGCGGTGTCCACCGTGTCCTGTATTTCTGGCATTGCATGGGAAACAAGCTCCTCACATTCCTCTCCAACATGTTCTCGGATCTCAACCTGACGGACATGGAGACCTGTTACAAGGTTTTCAGGCGCGAGATCATCCAGTCTCTGGAAATCGAGGAGCAGCGTTTCGGAGTGGAGCCGGAGATCGTCGCGAAGGTCGCCCAGCTGCGTCCGCGGATTGTCGAGATGGGCATTTCCTACTACGGGCGGACCTACGAGGAAGGCAAGAAGATTGGCGTTCGGGATGGCTTCCGGGCGCTATACTGCATATTTCACTACAATGTTCCCAAGGCCCCGGCGCCCATTCAGTTCCTGATCTACCTGGTCATCGGAGGGCTTTCGGCCGTTTTCAATCTAGCCGCCTTTATGGGGCTCCTAGCTGCGGGCTTGGGGTTGGGGGGAGCCGCCTCCGTCGCCTATGTGGCTGCGGCCCTGGTCAATTATCTCCTCTGCATTGCGATTCTCTTTCGGCACAAGGCTCGGTGGAGTACCCAGACCGAGCTGCTCATGTACGTGCTGGTGGTGGCGGCTGGCGGTTTCCTCGATGTCTACATGACGAGGCTGCTGGTGGGATGGGGAAATGCCGCCTGGCTGGCCAAGGCCATGGCTTCGGCTGCTGTCCTGCTGTTCAATTTCTACGGCCGGCGGCTTCTCGTTTTCCCCGAGACGCGACTCAAGCCCTGGAAGCCTCAGCTGCAGAAGGAAATGGACTCCCAGACAGGACCGGAGTCCCCGGTCCTTGAAGCCCGGGATTGCTCTGGGACGACTCCTCGTCTCCCCCGGGTGGCTCCGGAAAGTCGCGGCCATGGTGCGTCGCGGCACCAGTGAAGTCCGTGGCCTCGACCCCAGGGGAGTTGGAGAGCGGGCTTTGCGAGGGAGGAGCCGGGGAAAAGGGGTGATGCGGGAACGCCGGCGGAGACGGTCGAACGGTATCGGAAATGTATCCGGCCAGGAGCTTGCTCGAGACTGGCTCTCCGATGTTCCCGTCCGGGCTCGTGTACCGGAGAGCCTGGCCTTACACGTGGTCGGTGGCCTATTCCTTCTACCTGTTTGGTTTCAACGAGCTGGCCGCGCGCCTTCCTAGCCTGGTGTCCAACTTGATCGCCGTAGGCCTGGTGTTTTGGGCCGCGCGCCGTTACTTTGGACTGCTGACCGCCGTTCTGGCGGGGCTGCTCCTGGCCTTTAGCCCCTTCGAGATCGTTTGGGCCAGGGCCTCCCGGATGTACACTATGTACCAGCTGTTTTTCCTGCTGGGAGCATTCACTTTCTACAGGGGGTTCGAGCGGGAGGCGGAAACGGACCCTATCGTCGGAAGGACCCTCGCGTCGCAAGCGGGTCTCCGCCAGACAATGGCGCGCATGGGGTGGGGATGGCTCGCTCTTTCGGCCCTGTTTATCCTTGTGGCGTACAAGCTGCAGCCTCTGGCACTGCTGTTCGGTGTCAGCTTGCTCGTCTATGCGATCACGATGTTCGGTTTGGAGCTTTTCCGAGAGGGACCCAGGGCTGCCTTCAATTCTCGTTACTTTCTGGCCGCGGCCCTGGCACTGACTTCAGGGGGCGCCCTCCTGGCAGTGCCCGCCGTGCGAATGACGATCGCCCGGCTCCAGTCCTTCGCACCCGCCTGGGCCGAGCGGGTGCCCCTGTCCCCGACCTTTTACCTGCAGTTTCTCGTGTCTCCGATCTTTTTCCCGGTGCTGGCCTTTTTCGCCCTGGGGGCTATTCAGATCTGTGCCCGTTTGCATCGGTTCGGTTTCTACCTGCTGGTCGTATTCGCCGTTCCATTCGGGTATCATTCGTTTTTTGCGAATGTGCAGAGCTCACGATATATTTTTGAGATCATCCCACTCATCATGATGGTCGCGGCCTATGGGCTCGCCCATTTTATACTGGCGGTATCGAGGGAGTTTCAAACGAACTGGAGTTGTCACCTGGCCCGCCCTGGCCTCGGGAAAGCCTTGGAGATGGCAGCAGGCCTCGTTATGATATCAATTTTCTCTCTGCTCTTCTATTATCCTCTCAGCACTTCGGTGCGGATTCCCAGTAAGACGACGGCGACTTACGGTGGGGAGTTTAATGGGCAGTGGCGTGAAGCCTGCCAGTACATCAACAGCCACAAGGGCTCCGACGACGTCCTGGTGGTGAGCATTCCGCTGGCGGCCGACTTCCACGGTTGCGGGAATGTGCGCTACAATCTCAACAACGGGGAGATCGAGCAGTTCAGGACCGTCGAGGGAAGTGCTTTCAAGCTGGACGCCTTCACCAACACACGGGCGATCGTCGAACTGGGGCAGTTCATGAGAGTTTTGAGGGATCACCCAAGGGGTTGGGTGGCCATGGATGCTCAGAGGTTCAAAAACCCGGCGATCACTCCACCGGATATCCGGGACTGCATCTCGGCCCGCCTGAAGCCTCACACCTCCCGGGCAGATGCGACGATGATGGTGTTCAGCTGGGATGAGGCCACCAGTGTCAATGCTTGTGCCGAGGTACAGTGAGCCGGGATGCGGAATTCGCCTTGCCCGGTTCTGATGGGCGCAGAGCTTTCGGTTCCGTTGATTCGGGGGCCGGGTTCGAATAATCCCTGGAGCGCGGCCCAGGGGCCAGGAGTGGTGTTCTATCTGGCGCGGTCGCAGGCCGCATCCATCGCCATGATGAAGGCACGGGATTTTTCCCCGAACGGGTGGGACTGACGGAGCAGCCATGAACGAGGCATTGTTGAAGCAGTGACGGAGCCAGGGAATCTCACAGCGAAAATCGTCAAGGGAAGCGCTCTGCTCCTGGGTCTCAAGATCGTTGCACGAGGTCTAGGGCTGGTGTCGACTCTCTTCCTCGCTAAGCTTCTCGCCCCGGCCGATTTCGGAATCCTGGGCATTTGCTTCTTGGCCATTTCCCTCCTGGAAACCTTTTCCGAGACCGGCCTGCAGAGCGCGCTCATTCAGAGGAAGGGCGACATCGACGGCTACCTGGATTCAGCCTGGGTGGCTTCGGTTCTGCGGGGTTTTGGCTTGGGGCTGTTGCTCTATCTCTCGGCCCCTCTGGTGGCGGCCTTTTTTGAGACTCCGAGAGCCGGTGAGGTTCTCAGGGCTCTGGCCTTGTCGCCAGTCCTGGCAGGTCTGTCCAACATGGCCGTCGTGGTGTTCATGAAAGAACTGAATTTCAAAAAGCTCTTTTTGTACGAAGTCACGGGAAACCTCAGCTATTTCCTGCTGGCTCTGCCCCTGGCCTTTTGGCTCAAGGATGTATGGGCACTGGCCTATGCCATTCTGGCCAGCAAGGCCCTCACCTGCCTGGCCAGCTATCTGCTCCACCCCTACCGGCCCGGCTTCCGATTCGACATCCGCAAGGCCGCCGAGCTTTTCCAATTCGGAAGATGGCTCTTCTGGACCAATATCGTTCTTTATTTCATCAACCAGGGACAGAACGCCTTTGTGGGCAAGGTGCTGGGAGCCACAGCGCTGGGCTTTTATGCCATAGCCTATAAGATTTCGTACCTTCCCGTCACGGAGATCACCTCCGTTTTTTCCAAAATCATGTTTCCAACCTATTCCAAACTCCAGGATGACAAGGTTCGATCCAGGGACATTTATTGCAAGACCCTCCATGTGCTCGCATGGGTATCGATTCCTATATCGGGGATCATCTTCTTCTTCTCCCACGATTTCATCCGGCTTTTTCTGGGGCCCAAATGGCTTCCTGCGGTGGCTGTCATCCAGGTCTATGCTTTTTCGGGTTTTCTCGTGTCCATCGGAGCCAGTGCCGGCCCCTTCCTCCATGGTACCGGCAAGCCGCGGATCGTGACCAAGATTCTCATGCTGCGCCTGACGGTCACAGGCCTTTTCATCTATCCCTTCACTGTCCAATGGGGAATGCCGGGAACCGCGCTGAGCATCCTGTTGAGCACGCTGGTCGTCGAGCCCCTCGAGGTCTATGTGGTGGCGAGGTTCACCGGAAACAGCCTGTTGGAGCTGGCCAAGGGCGTGGCGGTTCCTTTTGGGATCACCGCCGTCGTTCTGGGCATGACCCGTTTCGTGCAGACATTCACGGGAGAGATCGAAGGGCGATGGGTCTTTCTGGGGTTCGTGGTGCTCGTCGTGGTGCTGTACCTGGGAGTCTGCTTCATTTATGACAGGTTCTTCAAGCTTCCTGCTTTGCGAATGTTCATGACCATTGCATCCTGTTTTCTTCCGGCCGGATTCGGAGCGTCTCGTACCGAGCAGGCCGTGACTCAGCCTGTCGAGCGGTGCCTGTGAGCCAAGGGACTCTTCTCATCACCCACATCTCCTCGAGGATGAAAGGCCATGCCGGACCCTCGGGTTACGACAGGCTGAGCGATTTTTTGGGTCCTCGGATCATCCATCCGGTGGGGGAGTGGAGGCTCAGACACCGTGTCGTCTACAAGCTGCTTCGGCCCCTGGAAAGGCGCGCGGGGCTGGAATGGTACCACGGGAGAGCGATTTACGGTGAGATCACGGCGGCCTGCCGCTGGCTTGGGCGGGACCGCCAGGTGTTTCATTTTCTCTACGGGGAGAACAGCTACCGATACCTGGGATGGTTGAAGGGCCGGGTCCGGAACAACCGTTTGATTGCCACTTTCCACACGCCGCCGGCGAGGTTTCGGGAGGTGGTTCGCGAAACCCGGCACCTTCCCCGCCTCGACGCTGCGGTGGCGGTATCCCGCTCCCAGTTGCCCTTTCTGGAGGAGCAACTGGGGCCTGGGCGCGTGTTTTACGTACCCCACGGGATCGATGTGGATTACTACAGGCCGGCCCAGGGACGCCAGAGAAGGCCTGATCCATGGACCTGCCTCTTCGTGGGCACGCACCTGCGGGATTTCGATACCCTGGCTCGTGCCTTTCGATTCCTGCAAGAGTCCGGAAACGACATTCGGCTGGTTGCGGTGACCTCTCCCGTCATGAGGAGCCATTTCAAGGGGATCCGGCAGTTCGAGCTTTTGAGCGGGGTATCGGACGAGAGGCTGCGAGGTCTGTACCAGGATGCTGACCTGCTGGTTCTCCCCATGCTGAGCTGCACGGCCAATAACAGTCTGCTGGAGGCCATGGCCTGCGGGCTTCCCATTGTGTGCACGGGTCTTGAAGGGGCCAGGGAGTACGCTAACGAAGCTTGTGCCGTTTTCACGCCCATGGGGGATGCGGAAGCCTTGGCCGCTTCGATTCTGCAGCTCCGGGCACAGCCGGATTCCCTTGAGGCCATGGCGACGGCAGCCCGTCTGCGGGCGCTGGAGCTGGACTGGCGTCAAGTGGCGGCCCGGATGCTGGAGGTCTATGATGTTGTTGCCGGCTTCCGGGGCGACCGTGTCCACGGAAGCCAGGTTTTGCAGGGAAGGGCGGGAGTGTAGGACATGAACATCGTGCTGTACACCAACAGTTATCTCCCGGTGGTAGGGGGACGCGAGCTGGTCGTCCACTACCTGGCCCGCACCTTGACCGCCATGGGGCACCGTGCGCGGGTCATGGGGCCGGCCGGGGTCCTGGCGCTCCGCAAAGTCCGGTTCCCTTACCCGGTGCATCGATGGCCGTATTTTGAGGGGGCCTTACGAGACGATCTGCTCACGGCGGAGCTGCTTTTGGACAGCTTGATCTGGGGGGCTGATGTCATCCATGCGCACAATACCTATCCTGGGGCCTACGCGGCCGCCCGCGTGAAATCCCTCCTTGGGATACCCCTCGTCATCACTCCCCATGGTGACGACATCCACATGGTCCCGGAGCTGGGGTTCGGCCAGAGGCTCGACCCGCTACAGAAACGCAAGATAGCCTTCTGCCTGGACAGCGCGGACCGGGTCACCGCCATCAGCGCCGGTGTCGAGGCTTCGATCCTGGATGCCGGGGTTGACCCCGGCAAGGTCAGAAGAATCTCCAACGGGGTGGACTTGGAGCGGTTTCGGAATCCCGACGGTGCAGACGTGCGAGGCTGGCTAAGGCTGGAGCCCGATTCCAGGATTATCATGACGGTGGGAAACTACCATCCGAGAAAAGGTCATGAAGTGCTGGCGCGTGCCATGCCCGCCATCCTCGCCCACATCCCCTCGGCGCGCCTGGTGATCGTTGGCAAGGAAGGGGGAGCCCTGAGCCCCCTGTTGGAATCCCTCGGCATTCAGGACAAGGTGCGCTTCACGGGGGTCATCTCGTTCAAGCCGCGGGAATCGGACGCTGGGGCGGCGGGGGGCGCTTCGGACGAAACGGACTTTCTGGCCGCCCTGTATGCCGCCAGCAATCTGTATGTCTCAGCGGCGACCAACGAGGGGGCCGAAGGGCTTTCCCTGGCCGTTCTGGAGGCCATGGGGACCGGGTTGCCGATAGTGGGGAGCCGCGTGTCCGGGAATCGGGATGTGATCCGTGACGGAGAGCTGGGGTTCCTGGTGCCTCCAGGCGACGCCGAAAGCCTGGCTGGGGCCATTGTCCGTATTTTGGGCGATGGTGAAATGCGCGGCCTCATGGCGGTCAATGCCCGGCGGGAGGCGACCCGTTACCAGTGGCCCGAAATTGCCCGCCACTACCTGGATGTTTATGAGGAAGCCCTGGCCGTGGCGGCGCGGGGCGGACTTCGACGGAGGATCCCGGTTTGATGCACGGCAAAGCTTCTCCCCCACCGAAATCCTTACTTTGGGTTATCGACGGCCCCTTGGCCGATCAGCTGCACAAAACGGCCCGGTTGAAGCCGGCTTCTCACCTCTGCGGCCTGGGGTGGGAGGTGACCATGGTCACTTCCCGGGTTCCGGAGGAGGAGGGGGATAACCACATCCGTTTCATCGAGATGAAGTGGCCGCCCTTCTACATGTTGGGAGCCCTGATCTATCATGCCGCCATCGCGCGGAGGCTGCTCACGGGGGCCCTGAAATACGATGTGGTCCTATTCCACGAGAATTCGGCCCTCTATCTCCTTCCGCTGGCCCTGCTCCTCAAACTCACACCCGCCAGGAGGACCAGGCTCGTCATGGATACGCGGACGATGATCATGGAGCATGGCTCTGTGCGGGGCAAGCTGCGTGTACTCATGTTCAAGTTGAGCCACTGGATGGCGGGGCGGCTGCCGTTGCACCAGACAGCCATCACGCCCGAGATGGTGAGGACGGTTCGCATTCCGGCGCGTCAGCTCGCGGGAATCTGGTCGTCCGGAGTGGATCCCGGGGATTTCGAGGCGGCCTGGGCAGCGCGTGTGAGCAGCGGTCCGGAAGGACCGGTGCGCCTAATGTACATTGGGGCCCTTCACCG
Organism: Syntrophobacteraceae bacterium; assembly: GCA_025454175.1. Taxonomy (GTDB): domain Bacteria; phylum Desulfobacterota; class Syntrophobacteria; order Syntrophobacterales; family Syntrophobacteraceae; genus JALOOX01. The sequence continues at coordinate 23,851 of JALOOX010000077.1, forward strand.
GGAAAGGAATCTGCTGGCCACCATGGAAGCCGTGCAGGCTGTCAGGAAGGACGGGATCAACGTATCCCTGGAGATCGTGGGGGACGGCATGCAGCGGGAGGATCTGGAGACAGCCGCCCGCCGGATTGGCGATATGAACATCAGGGTTTCGGCGCCGGTTCCGAGGGGGCAGGTTCCCCTGGTACTGGCCAGGGCCGATGTCGGCATCCTGCCCTTTCCGGACCTAGAGGAATTGAGGGTGTCCTGTGCCATCAAGCTGTTCGAGTACATGGCCGCCCGCATGCCCCTCATGGCTTCTCGAATCGTCGCCCACACAGATGTACTGGGAAATGCCGACTTCGTGTTCTGGATTGACGGGGAGTGCCCCGAAGCCATAGCTCTGGGGATTCGCCGGATATGGGACCGGAGGGGCGATCTCGGGGCCATGGGGGAGTCGGCCTCAGACTTCGTCCGCAGCTGGACTTGGGAGGCTTCGGCCAGAAAGCTTTCGGATGCGCTCAATCGGGTGCTGGAGCCCAGCCCTGAGCTGGCCAATTGGACGCTGGGCGCCTCGATGGTCGGGGTTGCCAAGGGGCCCCTGAAGCGGCATCCTGCTTTTGGAAATGTTGAATTCCGCAGCCAATACCACCCATGATCCACGGGGGCCATGTGATTGACTCAAGCGTCCATCGTCATCCGGCGAAAGCCGGAATATAGGTTGTATGGAGTTTTCTGGTCCCCGGCTCTTGCCGGGGTGACGTTAACATAACACCATTGGCACAAGGGGTGGTCTGTCGGGATCCTGGATGTTACAGTAGAAAGGTTTACAAGCATCATGGCGATCCTCGGCAACGATGGGGTTTGAGTCAAATTCCATATTGCTCTGGGAGAGGGGCTGGTAGCAGGAAGTTCCCTCAACGACACCAGCTTCCATGGGGGCGGAAGGATCGACCGTTATCCGCACCCATCTCTCAAGACTTGTGCAGGAGCTGGACCGAGATGAATCTTGTCATTTACGCACTGTTCCCGTCGATCTTCCTCCTGGCTTTTTTTCACTTGGACCTTGGAATCATTCCGAGATTTGGGACTTGGCTACCAGAGATCCTAAGTTTATTCGTGTGCGGCATCATTGCCCTCCGAGTTGCCATGTACAAGAAGCTCTCGTTGGAGGTGCACTATATATATCTGCTGGTGCTCTACCTCGTGATCATCGCCACAGGAATCGCCCTGAACCCCGTCAGCAAGGTCGAGGTGATGTCAGGACTGCGCACGCATCTGAAGTACTTCCCGTTCTTTCTCCTGCCCGCCGTGTACGATTTCAAGGAAGAGGAGATCAAAAAACAATTCCTCCTGCTCTGCGGGCTCCTCCTCCTGCAGTGTCCCGTGGGCGTCGCCCAGAAGATCTATTACGGCGTGCTGAACCATTTCTATTCAGGGGATTTCGTCCAAGGAACCCGCCTGTATTCAGGCTCCCTGTCCATCATCATGGTGAGTTCCGTCGCGGTCCTGCTAGCTCTGTTCCTGAGGAAGCGCATCTCGAAGCGGGCCTTCCTCATAACCAGTTTCGTCCTTCTCTTGCCGACCACCATCAACGAAACCAAGGTGACCATCTTCATCCTTCCCATGGCGCTTTTCCTGCCCCTGTTCTTCTCCAATGAAGTCCATTACTGGGCCAAGGTCAAGAAAGCGGCGCCGATCGTCATGCTGGGAGTCCTTTTCGCGGCCATATTCGTGCCCATCTACGAAATCACCATTAAGCCAATGAATTCGCCCGGACTCTACGAATTTTTTTTTGAGGGAAAGTATCTCGAAAACTACTTCTACAAGGGCGCGGCAGGCAGGATCGGGGAAGATATCCGCAGAGGAGACGCCATCGGTCTGGCTTTGAAAGAGCTCTCCAAGGAAGTGGACGAGCTCGCCTTCGGTCAGGGAGTTGGAACGGTGAACCTTTCCTACTTTGATGAGGCCGGGGGACTCAGTACATCCTTTTCGAAGAAATCGCGGCTAGGTGGAGATATGCTCACGGTCACCCAGCTTCTGTGGGAAGTTGGAATGGCCGGCTTGTTTGTCTATGTTGTATTATTGGCGTTCATTTTCAGCGATGCATACCAATTGAGCCAATCAGACGACCTATTCGGTGCCTTCGCCATGGGATGGGCAACTGTGGTTGCCATCATGTCGGCCTGTCTCCTCTATCAGAACAGCATGCATCACAACACCATTAATTATCTGTTTTGGTACCTGTCCGGCCTGGTGGCGGCAAAGGCTTATAGGCGAAGGGCTTCGGTCTCCTCACTGAAGGTGCTTGCCAGAAGGTCGGGTTTTCTGGGGAGCCCGAGGTTCGCGGGCATGCGAATCAGGGACTCTCACGGGCTGCGATAAGACTGCAATGGCGGAACTTCCTCCCAATCGCGTGGTTCCCCTTGCCACGGGCAAATGCGCCGGCTGCCTCGTTGACTCCATGAAGCCGCCGATGCGGGTGATGGTCTTCGGTTTCAGGGGGTTCCCTGGTGTGCAGGGAGGCATCGAGACCCATGCCGAGCACCTTTACCCGTTGTTGGTCGAAAAGGGGTGCCGGGTGGACGTGGTAGTCCGCACCTGTTACATGGAAGGGGAGTGTCATCATCTGTGGAAGGGAGTTCGGCTGCACCGTCTGTGGGCTCCAGGCCCCAGATTCAAGGGCATCGAGGCGTTCCTGCACTCACTGCTCAGCCTCCTTGCCGCCGCCATGCTCAGGCCGGACGTGGTGCATATCCATGCCATCGGACCGGCGATCATGGCTCCATTGGGAAAGCTGTTGGGGCTCCGAATCGTTGTGACCCATCACGGGCCCGATTATGAGCGTGAGAAGTGGGGCCGGGCGGCGCGATTCGTGCTTAAGCTGGGGGAGAGGCTGGGCATGCGTTTCGCCGACCGCCGAATAACGATCTCCAGGGTGATTCAGGAAAGGGTGCAGCTGGAATACGGAATGGGCAGTGAGCTCATTCCCAATGGAGTGATCATTCCCGAGATGCCAAAAACCCAGTCTACCTTGAGAAGATTTGGGCTTGAGGCGGGCAGGTACGTTCTTATGGTCAGCCGCCTGGTTCCGGAGAAGCGCCATCTCGACCTGATCGAGGCCTTTTGCAGGGCAGGGCTCACAGGCTGGAGGCTGGCTCTGGTGGGAGGGCTGGAGCCCGGTGACGATTACGTTCACTCTGTGGCCAGGGCAGCGGGGGGGAACGATCATGTGGTCCTGACCGGTTATCAATCCGGGCCGGCTCTCCAGGAGCTCTACGCTCATGCAGGTGTGTTTGTCCTGCCCTCCTCCCACGAAGGTCTGCCCATCGTGCTCCTCGAAGCACTGAGCTACGGACTGCCGGTTTTGGCGAGTGATATTCCGGCTCACCTGGAGCTGGGACTTTCTGCCCGACATTACTATCCCCTTGGAGACATGGACGCCATGGTGACGGGGCTCGCGGCTCTCGCGGCCCAGAGGCCGAGCCGCTCCCAGAGGGAAGAGATACGGGCGTGGGTAACGGAGAGATACGACTGGCAGAAGATTGCTGGACGGACACTCGCGGTCTACCGGCAGGCGGTGCTCAACGAACGGGACTGCTCCTGGGATTCATAGAGGTGAGCCTGGACGTTGGGCTCCGGGGGGGCTGTCGGGTTTGGGCGGCTGCTCATGGGAGTTCAATTGGAAGTTTGGAAGAAGATCTGTCATGAAAATCCTGCTTGCTAATAAGTTCTTCTTCAGGAATGGTGGCTCCGAGACGGTGTTCTTTCAGGAAAGGAACTTCCTGATGCATCTTGGGCATCAGGTGATCGATTTTTCCATGGAACATCCCTCGAACTTCATGTCGCCCCATTCGCGTTACTTTGTTCCCAACGTGAACTACCGAAACGGGCACAAGAGGGGGAGGACTGCGGGATTCCTCGCATCGTTGGGGGCTGCGCGAAGCTTGGTGCACAACCCTGTCGCCGTGCGGAACCTCTCGGCGCTGGTGTCGGCCGAGGGGCCCGAGATTGCCCATTTGCACAATATCTATCACCAGCTGACACCTTCCATCATCCCGCTGCTCAAGTCAGCTGGCATCCCGGTGATCCTCACGCTGCACGATTACAAGCTGATTTGTCCCAGTTATCTTATGGTTTCCGAGGGGAAGGTTTGTGACCGATGCCGGGGAAGACATTTCTGGAGAGCCGGGGCCAAGGCCTGCCACGAGGGATCTCGCACCCGGAGCATGCTATTGACCCTGGAGGCCTACTGGCATAAGGTGCTCCGCTCCTACGAAGGGGTGGATCGGTTCATCGCCCCTAGCGAATTCGTTGCGAAGCTTGTCGGAGGGGGCCGCGTGGATCCCTCGAAAGTCTCCGTTCTGTACAATGGGATAGACACAGCGACTTATCGTCCGTCATGGATCGATCGTGATTATGCCATTTATTTCGGTCGGCTATCGGAGGAAAAGGGGATCGAGGTACTCCTTCAAAGCTTTCGCCAATTTCTTAGAGGTGGGTCGGAGAGCGTTGGCAGGCGGGAGTTTTCATTGAAGATCGTGGGGGCTGGTCCTGCTTCCGAGCGGTTGCGTAAAGAGTACCCCGAGGTCGAGTTTTGCGGTTATCGAACGGGCGATGAGCTGCATACCCTGGTGAGCCAGTCGTCCTTCGTGGTGATCCCGTCTCTGTGCAATGAGAACTGTTCCATGGCGGCTCTGGAGGGAATGGCCTATGGCAAGCCCATCATTGCCTCGCGTATCGGGGGGCTACCGGAGCAGGTCGATGAGGGGAAGACAGGGTTTCTGTTTCGGCCCGGGGACGTCGAGGATCTCCTGGAGAAGATGGAGGCCCTCATCCGTAACCGCCCGCAGAGGAAAGAAATGGGAAGTGCGGGTCGCGAGAAGGTGGTTCTAAACTATTCTTTTGAAGGCCACTGTTCGGGGCTTTTGAAAGTCTACGACGAGGTTCTCAATGCTGTGAGGGACTTGGATCGCCGCGGCTGAATCTGGGGTCGGGGCGTCCGCCGCGACATGCGGACTGCCTCGATATGTTCTGGATACTTCACTCTCAGGAGCGCCCCAACATGGAAGCGTGCCTCATCGTGACATACCGATGCAATGCCAGGTGCTACATGTGCAGCACGTGGATGCATCCGACGAATAAGGAAGATGAGTTCAAGCCAGAACTGGTGCATCGCATTCCCTCTGGACTCAGCTTCGTGAACATTACCGGGGGTGAGCCGTTTCTCAGGAAGGATATCGAGGAGATCATCGATATCGCCCTGACCAAGACTTCCAGGCTGGTCATCAGCACCAATGGCTATTTCACATCAAAGCTTGCGGCTCTCGCCGAGAAGTATGGGAACAGGATAGGGTTCCGCGTTTCCATCGAAGGCCTTCCGGCAGCCAACGATCAACTGCGGGGTATCTCCGATGGTTTCGACAGCGGACTGCGTTCCCTTCTCACGCTTCACGACATGGGTATCCGGGATATCGGGTTTGGCATCACGGTTTCGGATCGGAACGCCCGGGACATGATCGAACTCTGGCGCCTGGCCAAAGCCATGGGGCTGGAGTTTGCCACAGCCGTCACCCACAATTCGTATTACTTCCATAAAAAGGACAACGCGTTTGACGATCCCGAGATGATCGCTGGCGAGTTCGAGAAGATCGCCCTGGAACTCCTGAAGTCCAACAGGCCCAAGAACTGGTTCAGGGCCTATTTCAATATAGGGCTGGCCAACAAGGTAAGGGGAGGTAAGAGACCCTTGCCCTGTGAAGTGGGAACCGATGTCTTCTTCATGGATCCATTTGGCAGGATCATGCCATGCAACGGCTCCGATGAGCCCATGATCATGGGGAGCCTCCATGAACAGGAATTCGAGGAGATCTGGAAGGGTGAGCGTGCTGAAAATGTACGTTCCCAGGTCAGGGCCTGTGCCAAGGATTGCTGGATGATCGGTTCGGCCGCGCCGGCCATGAAGAAGCGCAAATTACATCCGATCCTCTGGATCGTACGAAACAAGATGAGGGCTCTCGGCAGGGATGGAGCCACGGTCTGTCTTTCTCGCCTTTAACGCGGAGTCCGGTCTCGGGTCGGCACCCCCTTTATACAACAGGAACCACCGATGCGCTGTATCGTTTGCGGAAATCTGGAGAGATTCCATCGTTATCTCGGCGCAACCCGGCGGCACCCCAGTTACTGGCGCTGCGGAGATTGCAACCTTGTTTTTGCCCACCCGATTCCAGATATCACGTACGACCATTACCCCTTCAGTCCCCTGGATCCCGCCGAGGTGGAGTCTCGTTTCGCGAACTACGAGTTTCGTTATAGGGGCTTCGAGCCCTGGCTGCCCCGGAGTGGGGCGCATCTTCTGGATGTTGGGGCGTACACGGGATTGTTCCTGCATTTCCTTTCGTCCAAGGGGATCCATGCCGTGGGGATAGAGCCTTGCGCCGATGCAGCCGCGTACGGGAGGCAGCACTTTGGGGTGGAAATACTGCCGGTGGCTTATGAGCACTATGAGCCGGATAGGACATTCGACGCCGTGACCATGTTCAACGTGTTCGAGCACGTCAGGGATCCGTTGTGGGTGCTAGAAAGGACCAGGTCCTTGCTCAGTCCGGGAGGACTTTTCGTGATGGAGATACCCTATATACATCACCGTCTCTGCAAATGGTCCTCCGGACTTTGGCACCATTTCGAGATGTGGCACAACTGGTTTTATGATCCCTTTAGTATTGAGATGTTTCTTGATAAGAATGGGTTCTCGATACATAGGAGAACATTTCCTACCAAGGTGGTAACAGTAGCGCGCATATTTGATGCCTTGTTGACCTTATCAGGTGTATATTCCAAAATATCGCCATCTCAATATCATAAGGTTAGAAATACCTCACTGTATAAAGTCATAAATTCAAAACAGATTAAGTTAAATTTTCTAGATTACATGTTATTGGTGTCAACTAAAAACTAATTTTGCTAGCTAATATAGTCAGGGTATCTGGCTAAAGCTTCTATGTGTTACAGTAATTCCCGGAGCATCTTCAAGCCGGCATTATTGAAGGCTTTGGGCTGCAACCTTTCGTAAACGCGAGCAAGAAATCTTGATCGTCAGCTTGGCCGGCGAGAAATTTCGCCACCGTTTCACTTTGGACGGGACAAGCCGCGCTGAGCCGTGTATGTTGAGGCTCCATGAGCCCGAGACAATTTCACCGACAGAAGCACAACGACCAGGCCAAAAGCGCTCACCCTCTGTGCCACGGTGCGCAAGCACTTGAGCGCTGATGCGCTCATCAGGACTGTTCGAAGCTCCTTTGAGCAAGTCTGAAACCCGCACGGGGGGGAAAGCTCAAATTCCTATGGAAGACGCACTGATGGCCGCCTTCGCGATGTTCTCTCTCAAGGACTCTTCGTTGCTGCAATTCGATAAGCGCCGGGTGGAGCAGCCAACCAATCTGAAAACCGTCTACAAGCTACAAGCCTTGATGACGGCCTCCTTGCCAGCTTCGAAAATGAGCTCGGCTTCCCGGATGTCCATGCAGCCCCACGCAATGCAGATCTGAACACGATGGATCGTTTTTCACACTGTCGGACCTTTGTATTATCAGATATCGAGGCGGCTGTCCCGTCAAAAATGCATGCCACAAAAAATGTGCGGTGAACGGTTACGGGAAAATTTAACCGGTAGATGTGAAGCAATATCTGGACATAATAATGAATAAAATAATTCTTGTTGCATATGAATTGAATCCACGGCTTGGGTCAGAGGCAGGTGTATCCAATATTTGGCTCAATATATTGTCAAAATTCTATCATGTTGTGGTGTTTACTAATATAAGTCACAAGAAAGATATAGAAAAGTTTCAATATTTTAATGTCGACTTTAATTATATTAATCTAAGTGATAATAAGGTCGCCGAGGCATTTAAGCGACTTAGAATGTTTAATCTAGTCAATAGCATGTTTGCTTCGAGAGTTAAGCGCCGAGTGAAGAATCTACTTTCAAAAGATAAATATCTGCTGATCCATTGCATTTCTCCCCAAGGGATTCATTCTTATAATGATTTATATAAATTGGGTGTTCCGGTTATCGTAGGGCCTGTTGGGGGTGGTTTGAGGATTCCTGAAGGTTTTGAAAGACTGGAAACCAAAAAGTACAAAATAAGAAACTGGTTTTATTCAATGCAAAAGTTCAATTATAAGTGGATAAAATATTTTAAGAATGCAAAACGAATTGTTATAGGCACTCAATATGTCAAGAATTGCTTGCCTCCAAGTACTTCTGCTAAGCAGATTATTATATATGATTCCGTTGTTGATATTCAATATTTTAAACCTGTTGAGCGAAAGAAGCGAAATTTAATAAATATTTTATATTGTGGTAGGATGGATATTAATAAGGGTTGCACATTGCTTTATGAAACGTATCAACGTTTGATAGGCAATGAGGACTTCAGGAGGAAGACGAGACTGAATTTTGTAGGTGCAGGGACCCTGCTGCAGGTGATGAGGCAGTGGGTTATGAGAGATAATCTGGTTGATAACGTGCGCATTTACGGAAGGGTTAGCAAGGAAAGGGTGCTTGAGTGTCTTAGTGAAGCTGACATCTTTTGTGCACCGACGTTGAGGGAGCCAGGTGGTAATGCGATTCTGGAGGCAATGTGCTGTGAATTGCCTATCATCACTGCTGACTATGGGGGACCAGGATACTGTGTTTCAGAAGAATGTGGAATTAAGATTCAACCTAAAGACTATTCATCATTCTTGGATCAGTTA
>JALOOX010000078.1 GCA_025454175.1 Syntrophobacteraceae bacterium
TCATCTTCGGTTCCATTGGCACTGGGAATTTTTCCTCGATCGTCTTTTCCGGCCCGGACTGGCATCTTATGCGGAGATCATCAAGCCACATCGAGCCTTTGCACATCGAAAGCCTCAGGCTGACACGGGCATGGGTGGCTCCGGCAGGAATCTTGACTTGCTGGTGGAATTCGAGCCAGGACGCAAGGCTTTCGATAACTTTATGGATCTCTCCCTCTTCCTTGAGGAGGTTCTAGGGCACAGAGTCGGGCCCGTCACCACGGAATCCCTCAGCCCCTATATCGGCCCTCAGATCCTCCAGGAGGTCCAGTATGCTGCCCACGCCGCTTGAGGTTCTTCGCCATATACTCGATGAGGCTCAATACCTGACGGATGCAAGCCATCGTTTGAGCAAAGAGCGGTTCCTGCGGGACCCAACTCTCAAAAGAGCTTTCGTGCGAAGCATCGAAATCATCGGAGAAGCATCAAGGAAAGTACCCGCCGGTCCGAGGAATCGATATCCAGCAGTGAACTGGAAAGCCATGGCTGGTATGAGAGATCGGCTCATCCACGACTATTTCGGCGTTGACCATGAGATCGTCTGGGATGTTGTGGAGAACAAAATACCCGATCTTCGTCAGGACATCCAGGAGATCCTGGAACAAGAGGATGCAATCCGACGGTGAGGAATCATTCCCAATGCCGTTAACCAGGGAATCCAGCGGAACACCAACCATGCGGCGAGTATCTTTGTGCCATCAACCGACTCGCCTGTCACTCACCTCCTTCATTCAACCCAGGTGACCATGCTCCAGCGCACTTTCAAGATATATCAGGGAAAAGCGATCCGGAATGGAAGGACACCCAAATTTCGTTCAGATGCTGGAAGTCCATCGACTCTCCCCCGAGGTCAGACTCTGGCTTTCTTTATGGTTGACAACACGAAGAACATGTGTGCCCTAAGGCACGGCACTGTGAGCTTTACCGGGATTCCCGCCGTCCGGACCCATCTCAGTGGATGTCCTGTGGAGGAGAAAAGTCATGCTCAAAGGTTACACCGCACCCCGCACGCCCAAAGGCACCTCCAGCCTGGCTCCGTTTCCCCCCTGGCATTATGTGGGCAACTGCCTGGCCGTTGAATACGAGGCAAACGCCGAGGCTGTCAGGTCCTTCCTTCCGAAGGGGCTCGAATTTCACTCGCCCCGGTGTGCCGCCTATTTCGTGGAATGGCAATATGCCAGCGAATCGGGGGAAGAATTCCTCGATCCCGTGCGCAGCCAGTATCGCGAGACCATTTTCCTGCTTTCCGCCGCCTATGGGGGAAAGCCCTATGCCTATTGTCCTTTCATCTGGGTTGACCAGGATGTTTCCATGATGCGGGGATTCGCCCAGGGATGGCCCAAGCAGATCGGTTCCACATGGATCACCCGCGCCTATGATCTTCCATCGCCGGCAGCTCCCATTGTCGGGCCCGGCGGCAAATTCGGAGCCACCCTTGCGGTCAAGGACCGCCGACTGGTGGAGGCCGTGGTGACACTCCGGGAGCAGACAGGTCAGCTCCCGACGCCAACCTTTGCCGGAGCGGTCAACACAAGGCATTTTCCGGAGCTCATTGCCGGCAGGCATGACCGGCCGGCTGTGCACGAGCTCGTGCAGCTCAAATCCCGCGACGTCCATATCTCCCCCATTTGGAAAGGCGATGCCGAGCTCCGCGTATTCGACCACCCCTATCTGGAGCTTCCCGACCTGCGACCCACCCGGGTCCTCGCGGGCTATCGGTTCTCTTGCGCCCTGACGGTGGACGACCTGGAGCTGCTGCGCGATCTGCGGGAGGATTGAGCCTGATCTGAGCGGTACGACTGATCTCGGTACGACTGAGCTCTTGACAAACTGAATGGGGCATGTATTGTGGCGGGCAGATGACGGCGCTTCTTGCTCCCGGAGAGGTCCATTTCACCAGCTTTTTTCAAGGAGAATCTCATGAAGACCAAGCACATCCCTGCCTTTTTGCTTGTGTTGTTTGCCGCGTTCCTGCTTCTGGCTCCGCAGAGCGCCATGTGTGCCGAAGAAAAAGCCGCCCAACCCGCCATGAAAGCCGGAGCCCTTTCCGGCCCCGTCAATATCAACACGGCCACCGCGGAAGAGCTGGCCAAGCTTCCCGGCATTGGTCCCAAGATCGCCGAGGAAATCGTCAATTACCGAAAAGAACACGGGGCTTTCAAAACCCCCCGGGACATCGTCAACGTCAAAGGTATTGGTGACAAGAAATACGAGGCCATTCAGGACAAGATCACGGTGGGCACTCCCTAAAGCCTCGGCGGTTCTTCCGCGAAGGGTCGTCGGGATGCATCGAGGGTGGACCCTTCAGCCCAGCGACCCGACCAGATGGCTTTAGCCGGCCCCGGCTCCTTTTTGGGAGCAGGCCGTCATTCCACGGGGCCGGAACGCCAGACTTCGATGAGCAGCACCCTGCGCGTGCGACAGGTCACCTTCACCCGATCATCCAGCCGATGGCCCAGGATCCAGCAGATCTTCTCGGAATCACACAGAATATCCATGGCCTTCCGCATTTCGCGGGGGATCTTGAGGTCCACGAAGAAATCCTGAAGTTTCTTATGTCCCGAGATACCAAGGGGTTGGAAGCGATCGCCCGGCTGCCGGCTCCTGAGGCACAGGGGCCAGCAAATCTTTTCCGCATCCATTGAGGCCTTGTGCTTTTCCATGCTTGTCCAGGGGTATGGAGGGTCCATGTCTTTCACCTCCCTGATTTGAAGCTTGAGCGACAGGCTTCCCCGCGACCACACGCCGGGGCCTTCGATGATCCAGGGCTCCCCCGGCACGGGGCCGGCCTCCCGGCGCTTCTTCTCCAGGCTCAACACGAGCGATTGCGCCTGCAAACCGGCTCGAAGGGACGAGGGCAGGTGGATGCCGCTGCCGGGCCTTCCCTCCCTGATCAAGGTGGAGATCAGCTCGATGTGCCGGGCGTTGATTCCCTGGAGATGTCCCTGCAACCTGTCGATGGCGTGACGGAGCACTCGACGGGCGACGGCCGGGTGAAGCTCCCGGATCTCGCCGGTGCGCAGGCGGACCTCACCCTCGCCTTCACTCAGGCAAACCTTGGGCCACAGGTCCGCTATGATTGCCTTCCAGTATTCCTCCTCGTCCCGAGCGAGCCGAGCGTGCCGCTGAATGCAGTCGACGACCCCCGTGGCCATGATTCTCTCCAGGAGGGGCAGCACTTCCAGGCGGATTCGATTCCTCTGGCAGACCGGAGCATCGTTGGATGAATCGATGCGATAGGGGATCCCCCGGGATTCGAGGTACTCCTGGATCTCCGCCCTGGTCGCAAAGAGGAGAGGGCGCACGATGCCCGACTCTTCCAGGGGGCGCATCCCTCCAAGCCCGGACGGCCCCGATCCCCGGCAAAGCCTGAGGAGGATTTCCTCGGCCTGGTCGTTGGCGTTGTGAGCCAGGGCGATCCTGCAGTTTTCCTCCGTTGCGAGAGATCGAAAGAACCGGTGCCGGCAGAACCGGGCCGCCATCTCCCATGAAACCCGCATCTCCCGGGCCGAGCCCCGCACATCCCCGGCCCCGCACCGACGGTCCACCCCCAGCTCGGCGGACATCCTCTCCACAAAGGCCCGGTCCTCCAGGGATTCCGCTCCCCTCAGCCCGTGCTCGAAGTGAGCCGCCGTCAGCCGGTGGAGCCCGAGATCCAACTCCAGGGCCTTGAGGATGTGGAGCAGGGCCATGGAATCGGCCCCGCCGGAAACGCCGACCAGCAGGTTGTCCCCGGGGCGAATCATCCGGTGGCGTCGAATGAAATCAAGGACTCTCGATTGCAGGGAGTGCTTCTGGACCATCGATGATGAAGGGTTCCTCAGCAGGAGAGATAAAAAACCCGGCGGTCCACAAGGGGGATGCCGGGATGAGTGAGTCTGACCCGCCGTCGAAGATATCTCGGCGGCCCGTCGAGGGACTGAAAACGCCTACCCGGTGGTTTCCAGGTCCACGCGCCGAGCCATGGGCGCGGGCTTCTCCTGCTCCGACCGTTGCTCGGGGGCCCCGGGAAGGAGCGGAACCGAGCTCTTCCATTTGCGTCCCTGGACCAGGAGCTTTCCCTCGCTGTTGAGGACGGTGTTGTCGTCGAGGATGATGAGCCCGAAACGCTCGGCCACTTCACTGCGGTACTGGTAGGACATGGTCTGCTTGCGCAGCTGGTAGTTCAAAACGATCAGGATGAACCCAAAGACGGAGGCTATGCCGAGAACGACGGCGCCCGAGACCAGCAGGATCCGAAAGGACTTTTCACCGAAAACTTCCAGGAAATTCAGGATGCTGTCGAGTTTATAGATCAACCCGGCGCCCAGCCCCACCAGAACCAGGAGAGCGAGAAACGGCAGCCTTTGAATCCAGACCACGACCTTCTGGAGCTTCTCGATGCGGCTCGATGATGCGTCTTTCGAAGGCTCGGAAGCCTCCCCGACGGATTCATCGAGGTCCTCGCCGGTCATGTACTTGTTGAAACCGGCAATGACGATCCCAATAAGAAAAGTTATCGTCACGGGGACGATGAAGGCAATGAAGAAGTAGGTCTTCCAGGGAAAACCGCGCTCCACCCCGCCCATGCGCTCCACGCCGGTGTCGCCCAGCTGGTAAAGATAAGCGACGGCAAAAATGAGGACTTGCACCCAGCCCAGGAAATAGATGTATTTCCGAAACAGCTCCTTGCGCTCACAATCGTCAAACAATCCGGCGAGGCCCCGCCGCATGCCCGCTGGTGTCTGTTTGGCCGTTTTCATAGGTCCATACCTGCTGTAAGTGCGTCTTTTGTTTTGACTTCGTCAAAGAAATCCTTGATATCGCATTCGCGGCAAAATATCAAATGGGCGAAAGGGGGTCAACCCGGATCTCGATGGTCCCCAGAGCATGGATGAGTCAGTTTTCTCGATAAATATCCACAGGATGAAAAGGAGTGGACCATGTCCTCCGAACCGCTTTTCGAAACTCGAATGCCCTCCCTGAAGCTGGCTTCCCGTGGCAAGGTTCGCGACATCTATGACCTTGGGGATTCCCTCCTGATTGTCGCCACGGATCGCATCTCAGCTTTCGATGTGGTGATGCCGACCCCGATTCCCGACAAGGGCAGGATCCTGACCCAGATCTCCCACTTCTGGCTGAGCTTCCTGGGGGACAGCATCGAGCACCACCTGATCAGTACTAAAACCGCGTCGTTTCCCGAGGCTTGCCGCCCCTACGAGGCACAGCTCGCGGGACGCTCCATGTGGGTCCGCAAGGCGCGTGTGCTGCCGGTGGAATGTATTGTCCGCGGATACCTGGTGGGCTCCGGCTGGAAGGACTACCAGACCACTGGAAAGGTGTGCGGCATCACGCTGCCGGACGGCATGCGGGAGGCGGAAAAGCTTCCCGAGCCCATTTTCACGCCCTCCACCAAGGCCGAGCAAGGGCAGCACGACGAGAACATCTCGGCAGCCCAGATGGCCGAAACCGTCGGGGCGGACCTGGCCGCGCAGGTGGAGGAGGCTTCCCTTCGGATTTACCGGACGGCCGCCGCCTACGCCCTGGAAAAAGGGATCATCCTGGCGGATACTAAGTTCGAGTTCGGACTCATCGACGGAAAGCTCGCCCTGGTGGATGAAGTCCTCACGCCTGATTCCAGCCGCTTCTGGCCCGAGGATCGCTACACGGTCGGGCGCAGCCCCGAAAGCTTCGACAAGCAGTATCTCCGGGATTATCTCATCCAGTCGGGCTGGAAAAGCTCCGAGGCGCCTCCGGAGCTGCCCGGGGATGTGGTGGCCAACACCCGCCACCGCTATCTGGAAGCACTGCAAAGGCTCACGGGAAAGGGGCTCGAAGGCTAGATGAAAGCTCCTCCAGCCGATATCCAGCCGGTTCCCCTGGCCTCCGTGGACTGGGACGACCGGCGCTTCGCCATGGAGAGTCATGGGCCCGAGGACACGATCCAATCCTCCATCTCGCGGTACGGAATCCTCGCGCCACCCTGGGTCCTGGAGGCTGCGGCGGGCAAAGTGGCCATCGTGGACGGGTTCAAACGGATGCGGTTTCTCCGGGAGCGGGAAGAAAGGGAGGCTGTGTGCGCCGTCTTCCCGTCCCACGTGAACCCTCGGGAGCTCTGGGCCTGGCGTCTGGAAGCGCGGCTCTTCGGCTCCCCTCCGAATCCCGCCGAGAAGGCGCGGGTGGCGGCCATTCTCGCGGACGGTCCCCTCGAAGCGTCCTCCGTGAGCAGGCTGTTGGAGGGATTCGGCCTTCCCCTGCACCCCCAAAGCCTCGCACGCTGGACAAGGCTCGCTCGATCCGAGCCGGCCCTGCTGGAAGCCGCCGCGCGGGGCATCGTTCATGAGCGGGCGGCTTTGGAGCTGGCCGGCTGGCTTCTGCCTGTCGAAGACAGGGCCGGCTTCATTTCCCTTCTGGGGCATCTGCGGTGCAGCGCCAGCATCCAGGTGGAGATCATCGAGGGATTCAGAGACATCGGCATGATGCTCAAACAGCCCGTGGGGGAGCTGCTTCGGTGCACCGAGGTTCGAGGCATCCTGGACCAGCCGGACTGGAGCCACCGTGAGAAGACTCGTGCCGTGAGGGAATGGCTGGACGAAATGCGCCTTCCCAGACTCAAGGCCCGGGAGCGGCTGTTCAAGGCGCGTCTCCGCCGTACGCCTCCGCCCGCGGGCACAACCGTTGCTCCCCCGCCCTCCTTTGAAGGCAGCCACTGGCGTTTGGAGGTGGTCTTTTCCAGTGACGACGAGCTCAGGGGGCGCCTCGGCCAACTGAAAGCCTGGGTCGAGTCCGACGGGGTCAAGGCTCTCCTGACGCCTGAACTGGCCGGCGAGCCCCGGGATCGGCTCCGGGATGATCCCTGAGGGCTTTGATCAGCCCGAGGTCTTTTTTTGATGAAAGCTCCCCGCATCAAGATCGTTCGAATGGAAGCAGCTGTCGCTGATGGCTTCGTCGCGAGCCAGCTCCGGAAGACACTTCCCGGAGCCCGCTTCGAGGTTGTGGACAGGATTGTGGATGGAAGCCCCTTCGATCCTCACCTCCTGGAAGTGACCGCCTACAGGGGCCGTTTTCTGAGACATTGCCCGGGGACCCGCCATTACCTCTGCTGCGGCTACCGGATCCTTCACATTGGCGTGCAGTGCAGCCTCGAATGCACGTATTGCATTCTCCAGGCCTATTTCAACCAGCCCAATCTCAGGTTGTTCGGGAATACCGGGGAGATGCTCCAACTGCTCGAAGCCGAGCTGGCGTCCCACCCTCATGACCTGCATCGCTTCGGTACGGGCGAGTTTACGGACTCCCTTCTCCTGGACCCCCGAACCCGGCTGTCGAGCCGGCTGGTCCCTTTTTTTGCCGGAAGGCCCAATGCCGTCCTCGAGCTCAAGACCAAGACCGATTTCATCGAGCCGCTGCTGGACCTGCACCACGGGGGAAACACCATCGTGGCCTGGTCGCTCAACGCCCCGGCCATTCGGCGGTCGGAGGAAAGCCGGGCCGCCTCCATCGGCGAGCGGTTGCAGGCGGCGCGCCGATGCGCGGAGGCAGGCTACAGGCTCGCCTTCCATTTCGATCCTCTCATCGAGCACCCGGACTGGAAAGGGGGCTACGGGGAAGTCCTGGAGCGGCTCTTCCACGCGGTGGATCCGGCAAACATCGTGTGGATAAGCCTGGGAGCGTTTCGATTCATGCCCGCGCTCAAATCCATCATCCAGGATCGCCATCCCGGCAGTGGCATCGTCCACGGGGAATTTATCCGTGGTCTCGATGGAAAGGTTCGATATTTCAGGGATATTCGCGTGGAGCTCTTTCGCTTCATGTATGAGGGGATTCGCGCGGTGGACCCGGGGCTGTGCGTCTACCTCTGCATGGAGGGTGAGGACATCTGGCGTGACGTCTTCGGCACCTCGCCGGAAGAGAGGGGCGGGCTGCCCGCGATGCTCGACGGGGCGGTTCGCGAGCGCATGGGAATTGTCGCGGGAAAACCATAGAAAAGGGGGGCCGAAGCCCCCCCAATACTAAGACGTCGGCTGCCCTTACTTGGCGGCTGCCGCGCGGTTGGCAATCAGGTCGTCGACCACGGCGGGCTCGGCGAGGGTCGAGGTGTCGCCCAGGCTATCCAGCTCATTGGCGGCCACCTTGCGCAGGATGCGCCGCATGATCTTGCCCGAACGGGTCTTGGGCAGACCGGGAGCCCACTGGATGAAATCGGGCGTCGCGATGGGGCCGATTTCCTTGCGCACCCACTGGACCAGTTCCTTGCGCAGCTCTTCGGAAGGCTCCTTGTCCGCCACCAGGGTCACGTAGGCATAGATGCCCTGCCCCTTGATGTCGTGGGGGAAGCCGACCACGGCGGCCTCGGCCACGGTGGGATGGGCCACCAGAGCGCTCTCGACTTCGGCCGTTCCCATGCGGTGACCGGAAACGTTGATGACATCGTCCACGCGGCCCGTGATCCAGTAGTAGCCGTCCTCGTCGCGCCGCGCTCCGTCACCGGTGAAGTACAGGCCCTTGTAGTTGCTGAAATACGTCTGAATGTACCGCTCATGGTCGCCAAAGACCGTGCGCAGTATTCCCGGCCAGGCGTCGGTGATGACCAGGTAGCCTTCGGCCGCACCCTTGAGGAAGTTCCCTTCGGGGTCCACGATTTCGGGCTTGACGCCGAAGAAGGGGCGGGTTGCCGAACCGGGCTTCAGGGCCGTGGCTCCGGGCAGAGGCGTGATGAGAATCCCGCCCGTTTCCGTCTGCCACCAGGTGTCCACGATGGGGCAGCGCTGCTCGCCGACCACGTTGTAATACCAGAGCCAGGCTTCCGGGTTGATGGGCTCGCCCACGGAGCCGAGGAGCTTCAGGGACTTGCGCGAGGTCTTCTTGACCGGCCCGTCGCCCTGCCGCATGAGGGAGCGGATGGCCGTCGGGGCCGTGTAGAAAATGTTGACTTTGTGCTTGTCCACGACATCCCAGAACCGGGACCAGTCGGGATAGTTGGGAATGCCCTCGAACATGATGGAGGTGGCGCCGTTGGCGAGGGGGCCGTAAACGATGTAGCTGTGGCCCGTCACCCAGCCGATGTCCGCCGTGCACCAGTAGACGTCGCCGTCGTGATAGTCGAACACATACTGATGGGTCATGGATGTGTAGACCAGGTAGCCGCCGGTCGTGTGCAGAACGCCCTTGGGCTTTCCGGTGGAGCCCGAGGTGTAGAGGATGAACAGGGGATCCTCGGCATCCATCTCCTCGCAGGGGCAATCCGCCGAGGCATTCTTCATGAGGTCGGCCCAGAGGAGGTCGCGGCCGGGGGTCATGGCGACGTTTCCGCCCGTGTGCTGCACCACGATCACGCTCTTGACGCCGGGACACTTCTTCAGGGCTTCATCGGTGTTGGCCTTGAGGGGCACGCGCTTCCCGCCGCGAAGACCTTCGTCGGCCGTGATCACGATGGTGCCGCCGCAGTCGTCGATGCGGCCTGATAGTGATTCCGGAGAAAAACCGGCGAATACGATGGAATGGATCACGCCGAGTCGCGTGCAGGCCAGCATGGCGATGGCCAGCTCGGGAATCATCGGAAGATAAATGGTGGCCCGATCGCCCCGCTTCATGCCCTGAGCCTTCAGAACATTGGCGAACTTGCAGACTTCCTCATGGAGCTGCTTGTAGGTGAAGGTCCTGCTATCTTTGGGATCATCACCCTCCCAGATGATGGCCACCTGGTCGCCGCGCTTCTCCAGATGGCGGTCCAGGCAGTTGTAGCTGACGTTCAGCTTTCCATCCACGAACCACTTGATGTCGACTCCATCCGTGAAGGAAGTGTCTTTGACCTTGGTCCAGGGTTTGAACCAGGTGATGCGCTTGGCCTGTTCAGCCCAAAATCCCTCCGGGTCCGACACAGATTGCTCGTACATCTTGAGGTACTTCTCGTTGTCGCAGTAGGCAGATTTCTTCCACGCTTCCGGAACAGGGAACAACTCGTTAGCCATTGAATCCTCCTGAAAAGTACATTTTTTCACCACGCCGCCTCGACGGACGGCCACCCAGAGATAAATAGATGAAATAATTAGGGATTGAGAAACGTGAAGCAGTGAGGATGTGCAGCCTGAGGTTCCGCGAGCGGTCGAAGAGCCACCACCGCAAGTTACGAGAATGAGCATCATCGCGAGATCGAGAGTTGCTGAGTCGCCACGGATCGCACTATTAGCAGAATGAAGATCCGCTGTCAACTGGAATGCACAAGGTCAGTGCGGTTGAGGGGCGAAATTCGTGAGAACAAACACAAGGACACCCCAAAACCGCACCACTCCTGAGAGAGGTTTCCCGCGGATTCGACCAGGGCAAACCGTTCCGGTAACCTTGGACATCATTGTCGCTCCCCTTTGACCCGCGCCACCCGCTCAGTCGACAGCACTGGACTCAGTCGCACACCCATCAGCCTTCCTCGAGTGGGGAGCCGATCCACCGGAAAGCCCCTGGCGTCTCTGGGGGCGCCGGCACGCGCCCCACGCAGGGGCCGAGCGGCACGAGGTCCAGGCCGGCCCCATTGGCCGATCCCGCGGCGGGCGACTCACTTCCTTGGCCTTCCATTTTTTGCCTTCCATTTTTCTTGACTGACCCTGCGATTTCTTTTATCTATACGGCCTCACGCGGCTGATGGGGGATCGTCCAGCGGCAGGACTGCAGACTCTGGATCTGCCTACCTAGGTTCGAATCCTAGTCCCCCAGCCATTGAGGGTCCCATCGTCTAGTGGCCTAGGATATCGGCCTCTCACGCCGAAGACACGGGTTCGAACCCCGTTGGGACTACCAAACAAAAACAAGGACTTAGCCGACCGGGCCAGGTCCTTTTTTTGTTGTGGTTGCGGACGGCTGTGGCGGATGTCATGGACTCGCACCCTCCGAAGTCCTGCCTTGTCGAGCGCCCGGCACATCATCATCAGGTCTTCAGCTTCAGGTCTATACGGATGGCAGTGTGCACTGGCTGGCCAGCTTCGGCCGCTGTTTGTTCGACAATCAAGGACAAGCCATCCGGATGGTAGGAGTGATCTTTGACGTCTCCGAGCGTAAGCTGGCCACGGAGGCAAAGGACAGACTGGAATCGCAGCTTCGCCACGCACAGAAGCTCGAAGCCATGGGAACCCTGGCCGGAGGCATAGCCCATGATTTCAACAACATCCTGTCTCCCATTATCGGCTATACCGAAATGGCGATGGATGGCATCGCCGAGTCCAGCCCTTCGAGGTACGATCTCGATCAGGTTCTTACCGCAGCCAATCGTGCAAAGGACCTTGTAAGACAGATCCTCTCCTTCAGCCGGCTCGGGGACGATCAGCTCATGAGGCCGGTTGACGTGAGCCTCATCATAAAGGAGGCTTTAATAACACCCATTTCCTGGGGGACTGGGGCGAAGGTCTTGCCGTCATCCATGAGGGCAAGACCATGGGGGATGCCCCCAACACGTTCGCCTTTGGCCTTCTTGTAGCTCATGGCCATTTTGGTTCGCTCGGTAACCATGTCCCTTTCAAATTCAGAGAGGACGGCCAGCATGCGGAAGACCATCTTCCCGGCTGCGGTGGTGGTGTCGATCTTCTCCGATATGGAAACCAGGTCTGCGCCTCTTTTGTCCAGGACCTCGGCGATTTCGATGGTGTCTTTGGTGCTGCGGGATAGCCGGCTTAGTGAGTAGACAACCAAGGCGTCACCCTTCTCAATGGCTTTGATGGCGGCTTGGAGCCCCTCACGATGTTTGATGTCTTTGCCGCTGATGCCTGGATCCGAGAATAGGACGATCTTTTCGCAGCCGTTGAGGTCGGCATAGGCTCGGACCTTGGCCTCCTGGGCTTCCAAAGAAACGCCGTTGTCTGATTGGTCCGTCGTTGACACCCTCACGTAACCGATGATCTTCATTACTCTCCCAGTGATCGATGGTGGTGGTGGAATGGCGAATGACTTCAGAGCCTACAATACGCAGGGTACACTTGGTGGTACTGTCTGGAAGCATCTTGGCCGCGTGGTTGCGGGCCGGTGATGCCCGGTGTTCCCGGCGTCTGCGTCACCGGGAATCGCGGCGCAGACTTCGTCAATCGCCTCGTCCCGACTGCGCGCGCCGGATAGGAGCAGGTTTTATCTGCGCCCATCCGCCGTGCTCGCGGGTCAGCTCCGCGATTCCAAGTTTCTTTATCTCTCTCTTCTGGTTGAATTCCTGAAGGCCAGAAAGGGTCAAGACCTTCGAATCATATGTTCTACACTTGGGCACCATCTGATGTGATGTCTGCTTAATGGGGAGCAGGCCCTGCCCATTCTGGTGGGCAAGAGATATTGAGCTTTTTGAACTGGTTGAGGTCTATCCAAAGAAATAGCTCTGGATCTCGGTTGGCAGGTAGATGTTCCCATCTTCGCAAGCGTTCTGTACTGAACGGGACGGTGTGTTCCAGATATGACCCTGCCCACGTTTGGAACCCCAATGTCCCCCATTTGGTGCGGTATTCATTTTGAGATGCTCTTCGGTCATTTCCCGCTCAAAATGTTTATCCACTGGAGTCAACGGCTTTCCCGGTCGATCATTGCCATCGTGTGGCCGATCGGTGTACCGAGAGAAAAGAAATCCCAGCCATTGAAAACTATTGATCCTTCGACTTCGAGGACGTAGGTAAGGAGACTTGCTTATCAAAGAACGATTTCGTGCGGAGACAATGGATGGGTTTGAGGAGGCATCCGAGTCAAATGAACCTATGGGTCGCATCAAACATGGCCCAGCCCCACCAATTTGCCCCAACTCCAACAGACCGTTACAATCTCTGCACAATGGATCTCAATCTAGTATGTTCCAAAGTCACATAGATCCCCGTGGCAAATCGGACCGCCGCTATCAGACAGGAACCCCAATGATTCGACTCGAAGACCTTCAACCCAACTCCGCGGTGCGCGGCCTCCTGCCGGATAGCCTCGTCACGGTCGTGAGCGTGCAGTGGTTTGGCTCGGAAGCCTTGGAGCTCACCTATAAGACGCCTGCGGGTAAGGTGGCGAACGAACTGCTCTATCGTCACGATGAGTCTCGCCTGGATATCCTGGAGCATGGCCGGCCCTGGAGTTTCGATGGAGATGGGGCGATGTTCCGCCTGGTTTCCGAAGCACATCGCATCCGTCTCGCACATCTCTTCGACCCGGTGCTTGCTGTCCATACCTCGCTCGTTGACCCACTGCCACATCAAATCACGGCCGTTTACGAAGCCATGCTTCCCCGCCAACCATTGCGCTTCCTGCTGGCGGACGACCCAGGCGCCGGCAAGACCATCATGGCGGGCCTGCTCATCAAGGAGCTGATCGTTCGGGGCGACTTGCAGCGCTGTCTCATCGTCTGCCCGGGCAGCCTCGCCGAGCAGTGGCAGGACGAGCTTTACCGTCGCTTTCAGCTCCCTTTCGAGATCCTGACCAACGACAAGATCGAGGCCTAGCATACCGGCAACTGGTTCCTCGAGACCAACCTCGTCATCGCCCGCCTCGACAAACTCTCGCGCAACGAAGACGTGCAGCAAAAGCTTCAGGCGCCGGATTGCCGATGGGATGTCGTGGTCTGTGACGAGGCTCACAAGATGTCGGCCACGATCTTCGGCACGGAGACGAAGTACACCAAGCGATACCGGCTCGGCCAGCTTCTCTCGACCCTCACCCGACACTTCCTGCTGATGACGGCTACGCCACATAACGGCAAGGAAGCAGACTTTCAGCACTTCATGGCGCTGCTTGACGGCGACCGTTTCGAAGGCCGCTTCCGTGATGGCGTCCATGTGGCCGACGCTTCCGACCTGATGCGCCGCATGGTGAAGGAGAGTCTTCTCAAGTTCGACGGCACCCCGCTCTTCCCCGAGCGCATCGCCTACACCGTGCCCTACAAACTCTCGGCGGCCGAGGCCCAGCTCTACAACGCGGTCACCGACTACGTGCGTGAGGAGTTCAACCGCGCTGAAGCACTCGAAAACGACAAACGCGCGGGGACCGTCGGCTTCGCGCTCACCATCCTCCAACGGCGTCTGGCGTCCTCCCCCGAAGCGATCTAACAGTCACTGCGCCGCCGTCGCGAGCGTTTGGAGAGCAGATTGCGTGAACTTGAAGTGTTGCAGCGCGGCGGCCAGGCTGCGCCGATCATCTCACCCAGCCTGCAAGCTTTGGACGCCGAGGATGTCGAGGATCTGGAAGAGGCACCGGATAACGAGGTCGAAGCCGCCGAGGAGGAGATTCTGGATCAGGCCACTGCGGCGCGATCCATCGCCGAGCTGAAAGCCGAGATCGAGACCCTGAAAAACCTGGAGTCCCTCGCTCTCGGGGTTCGCCGGAGTGGGGCCGACACCAAATGGCGTGAGCTTGCATGCCTCCTCAGCGAAATCTTCACTCCTGCATCAATCGCTGACTGCGCGGCCGAGCACCTCGCCCCATACGGATCCGGTGAGATCGCACGCCCCACACCTTCGCCCCACCCAAAGCTCGTCCTCTTCACCGAGCACCGCGACACCCTGAACTACCTCGAGACCCGCATCACCACGCTGCTCGGGCGCAAAGAGGCCGTGGTCATGATCCATGGCGGCATGGGCCGCGAGGATCGCATGAAGGCACAGGAATCGTTCAAGCACGATCCCGAGGTGCAGGTGCTGCTTGCCACGGATGCCGCGGGCGAGGGTATCAACCTCCAGCGCGCTCACCTGATGGTCAACTATGACCTCCCATGGAACCCCAACCGCCTCGAACAGCGTTTCGGCCGCATCCACCGCATCGGCCAGACGGAGGTCTGCCACCTGTGGAACCTGGTGGCCGAAGAGACGCGAGAAGGGGATGTGTATCACAAGCTGCTGGAGAAGCTGGAGCAGGCCCGACACTCTCTCGGAGGCAAGGTGTTCGATGTGCTTGGCAAGCTCCAGTTCGAGGGGAAGCCCCTACGCGATCTGCTCATCCAGGCGATTCGATACGGAGATCAGCCCGAGGTGCGTGCTCGCCTGACGACAGTACTGGAACATGCGCTCGACCGCGGCCAACTCCAGGACCTGCTCGAAGAACGTGCGCTCGCCGTTGAGGCCATGGACGCGAGCCGCGTACAACGCATTCGCGAGGACATGGAGCGCACCGAGGCCCGACGCCTGCAGCCACACTACATCGAGTCATTCTTCCTCGAGGCTTTTCAGCGCCTGGGGGGAACGGCCAAGCAGCGAGAGCCGCGCCGCTACCAGATCACCCACGTCCCTGCTCCGGTGCGTAACCGTGATCGATTGATTGGCGTGGGCGAGCCGGTACTCCCGCGTTATGAACGCATTGCCTTTGAAAAATCGCTACTGACCCCGCAAGGTCAGCCCATGGCCGCTTTTGTTTGCCCTGGGCATCCGCTCCTCGACGCGGTCATTGACCTGACCCTCGAGCGCCAGCGTGATCTGTTGAAGCGCGGCGCCATATTGGTGGACGGGCGCGACACCGGCGTCCAGCCCCGTGTGATGTTCTATCTTGAGCACTCGGTTCAGGATGCGAGCCTCACGCGGTCGGGTGAGCGCCGTGTCGTCTACAGGCGCATGCTCTACATCGAGCTCGATGCCGACGGCACCACCCGTCATGTGCACTACGCACCCTATCTCGACTACCGGCCCCTAGCCGAGAAAGATCCAGGCGTAGAGGAGATCCTCAATCGGCCCGAGTGCGCGTGGATCACCCGCGAACTGGAACAGAAGGCACAGGGCCATGCCGTTGCACACGTGGTGCAGGAGCACCTTGCGGAAGTCCGAAAAGCCAGACTCACGCTCAACGCTAAAACCGAGGCGGCGGTAAAGGAGCGGCTCACCAAGGAGATCACTTACTGGGATCACCGTGCCGAGCAGCTCAAGCTCCAGGAGCAGGCCGGCAGGCCCAATGCCAGGCTCAATTCGGGTGAGGCCCGCAAACGCGCCGACGGTCTACAGGCGCGACTGCAGAAACGACTGGAAGACCTGAAGCTCGAAGCCCAGATCTCGCCCCTTCCGTCGGTGGTCCTTGGCGGACTTCTGGTCGTGCCGGTGGGCCTCCTCGACGCTATGAAGGGCCTGCAGGGGCCTAATCAAACCCCTCCAACCGATACCCTGGCTGCCGCAGCGAAGGCCCGCGCCATCGTCATGGAAATCGAGCGCAGCCTGGGCTTCGACCCAACCGACCGCGAGGTGGAAAAACTCGGCTATGATATCGAAAGCCGGGTTCCCGGCACCGGCAAGCTGCGCTTCATCGAGGTGAAAGGTCGCATCACGGGGGCACCGACGATCACGGTGACCCGAAACGAAATCCTTTACTCCCTCAACAAGCCGGAAGACTTCATCCTCGCCATAGTGGAGTTTCTTGACTCCAGTTCACATCGTATCCACTACGTGCGCCAGCCCTTCCATCGCGAGCCTGACTTCGGGGTGACGAGCGTGAACTACGATTTCGCCGAACTGCTGGCACGGGCGAACGCGCCTTCATAGCTGTTGACAAGGAGTCGCTTATTCCTTACGGTGGAAGTAAGGATTACTATTCCTTACATAGGGGTGAGCCATGATCACAGCAAAGGTAACTTCCAAGGGACAGGTTACTCTTCCCAAGAAGATCCGGGAAAGGCTCGGAGTCCATCCGGGCGAGGAGCTGGGCTTTGAGGAAAGAGACAACCTGATTGTCATCAGTAAAGTGGTCACCAGATCTCCATTCGATAAATGGGTGGGCACACTGAAACATCTCGAGGGGCAACGCAGCGACGACCTGGTAAGGGAGGCCCGCGGGCATGATAACGTCCGTTGACACAAACATCATTCTGGATGTCCTGATTCCGGGAGAGCCCTTTAGCGAGTCATCAAAGGTGCTTCTGGACCGCCATTTATCAAAGGGGAAGCTCATCATTTGCGATGTCGTCTTCGCCGAGCTTGCGGCGGGGTTTCCCTCCGAAGAGGAGCTTAATTCCTTTCTTTCGGACACGGGCATGAGGATAGTCCATTCCAATGAAAAGGCGCTTTTTCTGGCCGGTTCGAGATGGGCGGAATATGCGAGAAAAAGTGCCAGGAACAAGTTTTTATGCGGCAACTGCGGCCATGCCTTCGAAGTGCCCTGCCCGAAATGTACGGCAATGCTCACCAAGCGGCTCCATGTCCTGGCGGATTTTCTCATCGGCGCCCATGCACTTGTACACGCAGACTGTCTTCTTTCGCGGGATTTTGGAGTCTACAGGACCTATTTCAGCGACCTGCAGGTTGTCGATCCGATCTGAGTGGACCGCGGGGTTAATTTTGACAGGATTTACAAGATTTACAGGATCAGGACGATAACAAGCATCCTGTTAATCCAGCAAATCCTGTCAAAACGTCCATTGCCTCATGAAGATTGCGCGAACCACAAGAAAAACCTGATCGAAGTGCAGCAATTCCCGGAGAAGGGAGCAAAGGTAATTCACCCATTGGCAAAAGGGTGAAAAGGTGACCTTCATGGTCCGGGGAGCGGCCAGACTGTCAGCTTG
>JALOOX010000128.1 GCA_025454175.1 Syntrophobacteraceae bacterium
TCTTTTGAGGGCGCCCATAGCTCAGCTGGATAGAGTGCCGGACTACGAATCCGTAGGTCAGAGGTTCGAATCCTCTTGGGCGCGCCAGAAAATTCAAGGGGTTAGCGAGAGATCGTTAACCCCTTCTCCATTTCTGGAGTCCCGTTTTACCATAATTTTGCCAAAAATCAGTCTCCCCGGTACTCCTCTTGGTTACCGTTGCTGCCTTGAAGAACGCCATTGAGCAAACCTCCATCATCTGCCCCCGTGACTTCTCAATGTACCTGCTGGAGCCTTTGAGGGAAGTTATCGGTTGTGCGACGGCGGAAATCCCTGTAAACGGAGTCCACCCTGGAGGCCGACGATCGAAGGCAGCTCGTCCCGGTGCTCTCCCGTCGGTTTTACCTCCGCGCGCTCCCGACCTGCAAAGCGGGAACTGCCGCCGGCCCAGTGGTCCTCGTCCGCGGATCCGGGCGAGATGCTCGAGAAAAGGCTCTTTGCGTTGGGGCTTCAGGATGGAACCGAGTCTGCTCCTCTACAATCTTCTCTTGAACACGGCAGGTTACGCCGCCGTCAAGACCATGATCTCCAGGAGCCCCGAGGAACAGGAGTTCTGGAAGGGCCGAATGGGGGACTACGGCGCGGCCGCTGTTCCCGCCGGAAGTCCCCGCATCTGGTGCCATGCCGCTTCCGTCGGCGAGGTGAGCGGCGCCCTGCCCACCCTGACGGGGCTCCTGAGCGCATGGCCCGGCGCCGTCATGGTTCTCACCGTCGGGACCTGGCAGGGGTATCGCGCCGCCAGGACCCGTGCTCCCGAATCCGTGGCGGTGCTGCCTTTTCCCCTGGATTTCCGGCGGGTCCTTGAAAAGGCCTTCCTGACCATCCGACCTGACCTCTACATTGCATTTGAGAGCGAATTCTGGCCTAATCTTGCATCATTCCTGCGGAAGGGCGGGGTGCCCCCGGTGCTGCTGAACGGACGCGTGACCCGGCGCTCCCTGGAGCGGTACAGGCTCATGAAGCCGCTCTTCCGCCCCATCTTTTCGCAGTTCGAGTGGCTGGCCATGCACTCCGAGGAGGACCGCCGGCACGTGCTGAAGCTCGGTTCCCGCCCGGAGCGCACCCTGGTTCTTGGAAGCTCCAAGTACGAGGGTCTGAGCGCACGGGTCGATCCAGCCGGGCCTGCCCGCTGGAGAGAGGTTCTGCAGCTGCCCGAGGACGTCGTCACCGTCATCGGTGGGAGTCTCCGGCGGTCGGAATGCACTGCCGTTCTCGACGTCTTCCTCCAGCTGGCAAGGACCGAGCCGCGCCTTGCAGGTTTGTTTGTTCCGCGCCATCTCGAGCAGATCCCCAACATGGTGCGATGGCTCGAGGGCAGGAATGTTCCGTTCCAGCTGTTCTCGCGCATCGAGGCCCGGGAAGAGCCGCGGCGGGAATCGGTGGTGCTGGTGGACCGCATCGGCATCCTGTTCGAGCTTTACGGAATGGGGGACCTCATCTTCTGCGGCGGAACCCTGGAGCCCATCGGCGGTCACAACATCCTCGAGCCTTCTGCCTGGAGGAAGCCCGTTTTTTATGGTCCCCATGTGGAAAAGGTCCGGCACGAGCACTTGACGCTTCAGTCCTTCGGAGGCAGCTTTGAGGTGAGGGATGCCGGGGAGCTGCTGCAGACGTGGAGCAACTGGTTGGGACGACTGGACGTTTTGAGGCGGCACGGAGAAAGGGCGGGAGACGCTCTTCGGTCTTTGGGGGGAGTGGTTGAGCGTCAGGTCGGGCTGGTGCGTTCGGTTCTGGAGGGCTTGAGGTAGGCTGAGTGCGTTTTAGAGTGGAGGATTGCCGGTTGCCGGCCGATTGATGGGGTGCCCCACACTCGTAGCCGCTGGCCTTGCGATCCGTGTTTCAGCCCGAAGTGGTGTTGACAGTGGCCAGCTCAATGCGCATGCCACACAAGAGGTGTACCATGGGAAGAGAATATCGGCCGAACGTCAGAGAGTCCGCCGTCATTTCCAAACTGGATCATGCCAAGGAAAACCAGCGGCTCAGCGCCATGAACCTGCTCCGTGAGAACATCGAGCCACTGAGCGACCGCGTGGCCATGAAGCTCATCGAGGAAAAGCTGGTCGAGACGACGAGCCTCCAGGACCTGGAGAGGCAGATTCTCATCTGCCTGCAGAAGCTCCTCGCCGCGGAAGAGTTCGAGGTGCAGTACCAGACGGCGAACCTGAGGACCCTGGTCCCGCGCCCGAACTTCATCAGCCTGTATCTCACGGCGTTCATCGTGGAGGAGCTCATCGATCACAAGTCCATCGTCGAGATGTACGGGACCGATGAAGACATCTACCGGTGCGTGGACCGGCAGGTGAGCCGCCAGATTCCGGTCTGAGCCTTCCCCGGGCGTCGGCGGGGTCAGGTTGCGAGCTTCGGGCTTCGAGCCTCGACGGGAAGCTCCGAGGACGGTGCCGTGCCGAACCGTGATTGATGCCGGCGGCGTGCTTCCAGGGCGCAGGCCTTGAGAGACTCCAAATCGTCCAGGGTGAAGTCCTCCCGGCGGCAGGCCAGGAATGTGTTGTTGTGGGCGAGGGGCTCCGACGCCAGGTCGAAGGGGGAGACGCGGCAGGCCTCTTTCCAGAGTGCTGTTCCCGGCACCGGTGAGTATTGAGAAATGAAGGGCTGGGCTCCCGCCGCATGGACCAGCTCGATGCTCTCCCGAACCTCCTGGACGGTCTGTCCCGGAAGCCCCGCCATCAGGTAAGCCCCGATGTCCCCTGAACTGAATCCCGCCTTCCTCAGGTTCTCGACGCCTTGCAGGAACATCTCCGGCTCGACCTTCCCCCCCCATTCCTTCTGACGGTCGCGGCGCGTGGTCTCGAGCCCCAGCCGGATCGTCCTGAATCCCGCGGCGAAGAGCAGATCACACCATGCGCGCGTGAGGGCGCGGACGTGCAGGGCGTTGGGGGTGTGGAACCGAACGTCCAGTCCCTCCATCACCAGGCGCTCCAGCGCGGGCTTGAGCGTCTGGTCGGCGTTCAGGAGAAGGGCGTCGTCGTAGAAAGCGAAGTCCGAAACGCCATGGTCCCGCCGCCAGTGGACGATTTCATGGAGCACGGCCTCGGCGCTTCGTTTGACCGAAAGAGGCTGCAGGATGGACGAAGCACAGTAGGGACAACGATAAGGGCATCCAAGACCTGTGAGGACTGGAGCGTAATCGATTCGGGAAAGCAGATCCAGGGCTGGAGAGAGGGACAGGCGCGACAGGCTCCAAGACGGGCCGTTGTTCGGTCGAAAACCGGTGGCTGCTTCAATCCTGGCCGGCAGATCATCCAGTCTGCGCGCCACCAGATGGGCGCCGCTCAGGGCCTCGGCATGGCCGCGGCAAAGGGTGGCGTAGATTCCTCCGAGCCAGACGGGAGTGTCGGGGAAGAGCTCCCTGAGACGGCGGATGGTCTCGAAGACGCCCGGGTACCAGTAGGTCATGTGGGAGGTGACCCAGATGAGGTCCGGTTTCGGCAGAGCCAGGGCGAGGCGGATGAAGCTCTCGGTGTGAATGCCGTAACGGTGGTAGCGCCGGGGAACATCAGCATAGACAGCCGGCTTCTGAATGACGGTTTTGGGGTACTTGCCGGTTCCGTAGGCCCGATCCCTGCCGGGGGCGACCTCCGGTGATGAATTGGAAAAGGGATCGTGGCGGTCCAGGCAGTCGAGGAGGGCGACACCGCAACCCCCGTCTCTCAGAAGGGTCCCCAGCAGCAGGAGCCCCATGGGCTTGGCCCACAGGTCATGGGCGGCGAAGTCCGTGATCCAGGGGTTGACCAGGAGGATGAAGGGGGCTTTGGGCATGCTCGGACGTTCACTTCGGGTTGAGAGCTGTTTCAGATGGACTCCATAATCCTCGATGCCAGATTCTAATAGCTTTTGATTGACATTTGGTCAAATAGGCTGCACTGGATTCCGAGAGGGACGCTACATCGGATAGGTCACTCTCAGTGCCTTGCTCCGCGGGAATCTCACAGGAAAGAGGTGGGCAGCTGACGGCTGCCAGAAGAAGGAGTTGGCCGCTCCGGAGCATGCGCAGCGTAAGTTGATGGGATTTGAGGGGAGAGAATGACGCTGGGCCAGTGCTTCAGAACTCAAAGGATCAAAACCACCAATATCTGCATAGGGATCGTTCTGGTCATTCTAATGTTCTCCACAAGCGGGTGGGAAGGAAAAGGGAGCCTGACGACTGTCTTGTTTCTAATGGGTACCGTCATGGTAGGAATCGCGACGGTGGGCAGGCTCTGGTGTTCCATTTACATTTCCGGCTACAAGAACGATCAGTTGATCACGGTGGGCCCCTATTCGATTTCCCGAAATCCGCTGTATTTCTTCAGCCTTCTTGGTTCCATCGGTCTTGGGATGGACACTGAGACGCTGATCATTCCCTTCGTTGCCGCACTGGGTTTCCTGATCTATTATCCCTCGGTCATCGAGCAGGAGGAGAATAAGCTCCAGAAGCTGCATGGTGAAGCCTTTGATGCCTACTGCAAAACCACTCCGAAGTTTTGGCCCGCATTTTCGAAGCTCAAGGAGCCCGAGACTTACACGGTGAAGCCGGCAGAATTTCGTCGGCGGCTGTTCGACTCCCTCTGGTTTGTGTGGGGCATCGGCATCCTCGAAATGATCGAGGGCCTTCACGAAAACGGTGTGCTGGTGACACTCTTCAAGCTTTACTGACCTCACCTCGACCGGTGGATTATCTTGCGCCTCCGATGGATGATTTTGAATATGTCGGATTTGTGGATGAGGTTTTACAACTGAATGCCGGCCAGGGGAGGGTTCGGTGCGGGCGGTGGTGCAGCGGGTGCTGGAAGCTTTTGTGTGCGTGGGAGAAGAGGAAGTCGGCCGGATTGGGCCGGGCCTTCTTGTCTTCGTGGGCGTGGGGCCTGAAGACTCCCTGGAGGACGTTCGGACTCTCACGGACAAAGTGGCTCACCTCCGGATTTTTCCGGACGATGAGGACAAGATGAATCGCTCGGTGCTGGACATCGGCGGGGGAGCTCTCGTCGTGTCGCAGTTC
>JALOOX010000129.1 GCA_025454175.1 Syntrophobacteraceae bacterium
CTTGGTTACAGTCATGATATATAGACTGCCATGAGAAGTTTCGAGTTTCGGGTTTCGAGCTTCAAGTTGAAGAGCAGCCCCGCCGTGGGTTCTTTCGTTGTTCAGGGTGGCCCCGGGAGGGCATGCGGGGCTGTCGTCAGCCGGGGGCGTCCGTGACGCCGCATCGGATGCATGCAAGGAGGGGCATGAAACGGGAGCAGCCTCTATACCGAAAGCCGCGAGGGCTCGCCGCGAGCCCTCGCATGCTCCAGGCCATTGTACCGGCCATTGCGGGCCTGCTTCTCGCCGGTCTCTTTTTCGTCACGGCCATGATGGACTTTCATCGGATCGAGACCCTGCTGCTCGAGACCTTGAGGAACAAGGCGGGTTACGTGCTGGAGGTGACCCACAGGGCATGCGAGAACAAGATCAGGCGTCTCTCCGCCAGGGGAGACGAATTCCAGAATCCCCTGGCGGTCCTGCGCATTGAGGACGACACGACTCCGCTCGAGGTGAGTTTGGCGAAGTCGCTGCTGGAAGTGGCGAGGGCCGTCGATCTCAACAGCGCTGACCAGGATCGGTTGGTCGTTCCCCGCGGTTTTCGAAGTGTGGGGCTGATGGATGAAAACGGGGAGCTTGTGTATGACGGAGAGCCTTTAACTGCCAGGGTTCTGGACCACGCCAGGGAACTGGTCGATGGCGAAAGAGAGATCCATCTGCGCCTTTTCGACGGCATGAACCGTGACGACCACACCGGTTTTGTGGGGATTCGCAGGCAGGTGGGGAAGGGGGCGGTCCTGCTGGTCATGGATCGCGAGAACCTCATGTCCTGGGCATGGAAGGCAGCGGTTCGAAGCACGGTGCGGGAGATGAACTGGGGGCAGGGGGTTGTCTACCTGGTTGTGGAGGATTCGGAGGGAAACCTTCTGGCACAGGCGGGCAGTCTCCCCGACGAGAAACTGGATGAGTGCCTCCTGATGGCCAGGACGGCACAGGAGGGCGCGAGCAGTCTCAAGGGCCGATGCGTCAAAGTGGGCGACACTCAGTTTCTGGAGCTTGCCATGCCATTCCCTCTGGATGGTGATCGCCCCGGTATTGCCCGGGTCGGTCTCGAAACCCAGGAAACCGATCTCATCCTGAGCAGGAATCGTCACCACGTGTTGCTGTGGACCGGGTTCATGGCGGGAATTGGACTCCTGGTGATGGGGCTCCTTCATCGAATCCAGAAGCGGCACCTGTATCGCCTGCAGGCTTTTCAGGAGCGGCTGCATCAGGCGGAAAAACTTTCGGCGCTGGGGAAGCTCGGGGCGGGAGTGGCCCACGAGATCCGCAACCCTCTGAATGCCATCAGCCTGGCCGTGCAGAGGCTCAGGAGGGAGCTCCTGCCCGACGAGCCGGGGAGGCGCGAGTCCTGCGAGCGCATCACTCAGATCCTCAGGGATGAAATCCAGCGGCTCAACTCCATCGTCGAGGAATTCCTCAGCCTTTCGCGCACGACGAGGCTGGACCTGCGACCTCGGTCCGTGGTGTCCCTGCTCGAAAAAACCCTCTCGCTTTTTCAGGAGGAAGCGGAGGCGAGGGGGGTGGAGCTTCGAAGGCGCTGGGATGGAAATGAACAGACCGCGCGGATGGATGGACACAAGCTGGAACAGGCGTTGCTCAATATCTTGCGAAATGCGCTGGAATCCACCATGCAGGAGGGAGTGGTGGTGGTTTCCTGTGACAAGTCCAGGGAGGGCATGACGCGCATTCGTATTCGCGACAACGGGAGGGGAATTCCCGAGGGCGAGGAGAGCCGCATTTTTGAGCCCTTCCACACGACC
The DNA here is from genome assembly GCA_025454175.1 of Syntrophobacteraceae bacterium. Lineage (GTDB taxonomy): Bacteria > Desulfobacterota > Syntrophobacteria > Syntrophobacterales > Syntrophobacteraceae > JALOOX01. The sequence goes on from JALOOX010000129.1 coordinate 1,803, forward strand.
AAGAGCAATGGGGTGGGTCTTGGGCTGGCCATAGCCCACGAGATCATCGCCGCCCATGGCGGCGAGATCCGCGTTGCCAGCAGATCCGGCCTGGGAACGACTTTTGAGATTCTACTCCCTCCGTCGGACGGGGAGTAGGAAGACTGCTGATCATACGCTGCATCTGCAACTTGGCGCCCTTTCCCATGGACGGTCCGACCCGGGGGACACGGGCCGAAACAGTCGTGACCATCGGAGATTCGAGCCTTGGGCCTCGCTGACCTGGATATCCTCATTGTGGAAGACGAGCCTTTCCAGCGGGAGATGCTCCGCGACCACCTGATCCGGGAAGGACACCGGGTGCGGGAGGCCGAAAGCGGAGACCGGGCCGTGGAGCTGCTCAAGGGGGGATCCTTTGATCTCTTGCTGCTGGACTACCGCATGGCGGGCATGAACGGCGTCGAGGTTCTCAAGGAAGCCAGGAGGCTCTGCCCCGATGTGGAAGCCATCCTGATCACCGCGTACGGTGCCATCGAAACGGCCGTGGAAGCCATGAAGGCCGGAGCGGCGGACTACCTCACCAAGCCCATCGACCTGGAAGAGCTCTCGCTCATCATCGAGCGCATCGGTCGGCACCGTACCCTGGTGCGGGAAAACGAGCTGCTGCGCCAGGAGCTCGGGGCCAGGGGCGTTTCCAGCGACGCCATTCGCTTCAAGAGCCCCGGGATGGCGGAGCTGATCCAGCTGGCCGGGCGAGTCGCCGCGAGCCAGGCCACGGTGCTCATCCAGGGAGAGACCGGCACGGGCAAGGAGCTCATGGCCAGGCTGGTCCACCAGTTGAGCCCCAGGGCCGGCCGGCCCCTCGTGGTCGTGAACTGTGCGGCGATTCCCGAAAGCCTTCTCGAGAGCGAGCTCTTCGGCCACGAAAGGGGGGCTTTCACGGGGGCGGTGCAGCGCCGGACGGGCCGCTTCGAGCAAGCCGACGGCGGAACCCTGTTTCTGGATGAGATCGGCGAGCTCACCCCCGCCGTTCAGGTGAAGCTGCTGCGCTTCCTGCAGGAAAGGGAATTTCAACGGGTCGGCGGCGAGAGGACCCTCAAGTCGGACGTGCGCATCGTGTGCGCCACCCACCGGGACCTCGAGGCCAGGGTCAGGGAAGGGCTCTTCCGGGAGGATCTTTTCTACCGCATCCATGTCGTCACCCTGAAGATCCCGCCGCTCAGGGAGCGACGGGAGGACATCCCCATCCTCGTGGATCATTTCATCGAGAGATACGCGAGGGAGAACCGGAGGAGCGTTCGAGGCCCGAGCCGCGAAGCTCGGGACCTTCTCATGCGCTATGATTACCCGGGAAACGTCCGGGAGCTTGAAAACATCATCGAAAGGGCCGTCGTCATAGCGCGGGACGAGGTGATATCCAGTCACGACCTGCCGTTCCAGGAGTGCGCGGACTTGGAGGATTCGGGCGAAGCGAGCCGGACCGGCACCCTTCATGCGGCACTGGAGGAGCTGGAGCGACGGATGATCCAGGAAGCCATGGAGCACGCCCGGCTCAACCAGAGCCAGGCGGCACGGCAGCTGGGGCTCAGCGAACGGATGCTGCGCTACAAACTCAAAAAGTACGGGTTCAAGTGAGTATGGGCTCAAGTGAAACGAGCCCGCGAAAGAGAATGAGAAGGAGATTGAGTGAATCGACCGTATCACAGGGAAATCGAAGTGAATCGACCGTATCACAGGGAAATCGAGCGCCGGCGGACTTTTGGGATCATCAGTCATCCCGATGCCGGCAAGACCACCTTGACGGAGAAGCTGCTCCTGTTCGGAGGGGCCATCCAGATCGCCGGGGCCGTCAAGGCGCGCAGGGCGGCCCGTCATGCCACCAGCGACTGGATGGCCATCGAGCGCCAGAGAGGCATCTCCGTCACCACGTCGGTGATGAAGTTCACCTACAGGGACTTCGAGATGAATCTTCTCGATACGCCCGGGCACCAGGACTTCTCCGAAGACACCTACCGGGTGCTCACCGCCGTGGACAGCGCGCTCATGGTGATCGACAGCGGAAAGGGCGTGGAATCGCAGACGGAGAAACTGATGGAGGTCTGCCGGATGCGCAACACGCCCATCATCACGTTCGTCAACAAGCTGGATCGCGACGGCTTGGAGCCGCTGGACATCCTGAGCGAGATCGAGGACAAGCTCCAGATCGAGTGCACCCCGCTTTCCTGGCCCATCGGCATGGGCCGGGGCTTCAAGGGGGTTTACAATCTCTACCGCAGGGAGCTCCATTTGTTCACCCCCGGGCAGGAAACGCGAAGGCAGGATGGCGTCCGGATCGACGATCTGGCCGACCCCGAGCTGGATCGGCTGCTGGGCTCCCGGGCGGATGAACTGCGCAGGGATGTGGAGCTCCTCGAGGGGGCGGCCAATCCCCTGGAGATGGACCATTATCTCCGGGGAAACCAGACTCCCGTCTTCTTCGGCAGCGCCCTCAACAACTTCGGGGTGAGGGAGCTCATGAATGCGTTCGTGGAGATGGCCCCATCGCCGAGAGCCCGGCCGACGCTGACCCGGGAGGTCTCCCCGTGCGAGGAGCTCTTTTCCGGCTTTGTTTTCAAGATCCAGGCGAACATGGACCCCGCCCACCGGGACCGGATCGCTTTCCTGAGGATCTGCTCCGGAAAATTCACCCGGGGCATGAAGGTCGTGCATCATCGGCTCGGGAAGGAAATCGCCCTGGCCAATGCGACGGTCTTCATGGCCCAGGACCGCGCCAACGTCGAGGAAGCCTATGCCGGGGACATCATCGGCATCCACAATCATGGAACCATCATGATCGGAGACACGTTCACGGACGGGGAGGTCCTGCGCTTCACCGGGATACCCAACTTCGCCCCCGAACATTTCCGGCGCGTGGTGCTCAAGAACCCCCTCAAGGTGAAGCAGCTCCAGAAGGGTTTGAAGCAGCTGGCCGAGGAGGGCGCCGTCCAGTTCTTCCGGCCCCTCAGGGGCTCGGATTATATCCTCGGGGCCGTTGGAGCCCTGCAGTTCGACGTGACGGTGGCCAGGCTCAAGGCGGAATATGGCGTGGACGCGGTGTATCAGGCGGTGCCGCTGTCCGCGGCGCGCTGGATCGCCTGCGATAACCGCAAGCGACTCGATGAGTTCGAGCGAAAGAACATGGACAGCCTGGCCCGCGATGCCGAAGGGCACCTGACCTATCTCGCCCCCACGGCCTGGCGCCTGGACTTCCTCATGGAAGACTGGCCCGACATTTCCTTTCGAAAGAACCGCGAGCGGGACTGAGCGAATTCCCGGCGCATGGGAGGAGCGGAGCAAATCTTTCACGACCACCCCGAGGGCATCAAGGACAGTGTATCTGCTCGAACTTGCCTGCGTTAATGCCAGATTGAACGGCTCCGGTCGGTTTTCGTTGACTCGCGGCAGCGGGGCCGTGGGCAAATGGACTCTGCTTGAAGGAGACGAGCGTCACCAGGAGCTGCTCCGGTTGGCGGTGCTTTCATGCACCAGTCCGGCGTTCCTGTCTGGGCTGTCTTTCCCCATGGGCACGCTTCGTGGCGTGGAAGAGGAACCCTTGCGGGCGGGACACCTCCGAATCCTGCACGAAGGCGTGGACACCAGCCCGGGGGAGGGCATGAAAGTGACCGGCGGGGTGCGTATCAGTGGTCGGGGTGAGGTCAACAGCCTGTCCAGGGTCAGGGGGGATAGCTTCTTCGGGGACTTCGCCTTTCGGACTCCATCCTCAAGGGCGACTCTGCGCCGTGATTTCCTTCTGGCTTACGGCAGTGACTTCACGGCCCATGACGGTGATGACGACTTCGATTTCCTGGATCCGCTGTTTCGATGCCGGCGCTTTCGCACGCTCTTCTCCGCCTCGGCTCCCCTCACGGACCCGGTTGCTTTCCTGGCGAGCCTCTTCCATCGGGGGGCCAGGAACAAGCGGCGAGTGCCCCTGCAGACCCTCAGGAAGATCTGCGAGCTGTTGCTGAAGTACTTTGGCCTCGAGCTTGGTCATTGGCTGGAGAGGCCCGGTGCCGCCAACGAGGAATGGCACGGGCTCCCCGGCGAGATGCATAAGCCGCTCCTGCCCGTGCTGGATGCCGTTCGACATGTTCTGGATGCGTTTCCCAACAGGAATGGTGTCCTTGTCCCCCCTGGTCTCATCCTCCTGGATCGACCCGACCTTTACTGTGGGGATGATTTCCTGACGGCCTGGATGGCATTTTTCGATGAGCTCTTTCCCAGCATGCAGTTTGTGGCCACGATCCCCGGCACAAAACATCACCTGGCTCCCGAGAGGCTGCTCGAAAAGGAGCTTCCACTGCCGCCATTGAAGACGCAGGCGCCGAGGAGCGCGGTACGGTCGGGCTCAGTGGATGTGCTGCTCATCGATGTGGACGGCACACTTCCCAACCTGGCTCTCATGAAGCTTTCGCGACACTTCAAGGAACAGGGGCGTGAAGTGAGGCTCGCCAGGGGTCTGAGTTTGGTCCCCTCGGCGCGGGAGGTATATGCCAGCTGCATCTTCACGTCACCGGCGTCATCCCGCAAGGTCAGGGCGCTCCGGGATTACTACGGTGACTCACTGCGGATGGGCGGTTCCGGGATCGACATCCGACGGCGACTGCCCCCCGAGATTGAAGGGCTCCCGGCCGATTACGACCTCTATCCGGAATTGGAGGACAATGCCATCGGCTTCCTTTCCCGGGGCTGCCCTTTCCACTGCCCCTTCTGCATTGTGGCGTTGAAGGAGGGACCTCCGCGTCGGGTGAGCGACCTTCAGACCTTGACCGAGGGCGGTCGCCGCCGAAAACTGATCCTGCTGGACGATAACCTCCTGTCTCTCCCCCAGTCCGAGGAGCTTCTGGAAGAGATGAGCGGGCGGAAGATCCTGGTCAATTTTACTCAGACTCTCGATCTGCGGTTTGTGAATCGCCGCAAGGCGGAGTTGTTGCGACGCATCCAGTGCTCCAACACCCGATTCACCCGGAGCAATTATTACTTCAGCCTGAACGACTGCGGAAACCTGCCCCTGGTGCGGGAGCGGTATGAGCTTTTCGGGTTCACATCCAGGGACAACGTGGAATTCGTCTGCATGTACGGCTACAATACCACGTTGGCCAAGGACGTGGAGCGCTTCCGCTTCTTGCGTTCACTGCCGGGCGCCTATGTGTTCACTCAGCGTTATCAGCCCGTCCCCGGAGGGCCGCCTCCCGATTTGGCGGCCTTTTTTGAAGGCGACCCCGACCGATTGATCGAGGAGCTCATATCCATTGAGCTCACCCAGAATATGAAAAGCATGGAAACATATTACCGCTGGCTCGGCAGATTCTACGCCGAAACCTTCGGCCGGCTCCACATGCCGCTGGTCGATACGATCTTCCGCTACAACCGCAGACACCGGAAAGGCCGCTACATCGCCACTCTTGCGGGATTGAACCGGTATCACGGGCCATGAACGACGATTCCGCCTCGCTCACTTGCTCGGCTGAGGAAATCGAGCAGCTCAATCGACTGGCGAACAGCACCACGGCTGGGATCTGGCGCGTCAAGAGAGCCAAGGCCCTCCTGGGTGTTCTTGAGGGCATCAGCCCTGCGCGACTGATGGTCCGAGTACGCGTGCCGGTTGTATCCATCCTGAAATGCATTCGGGAGCTCAGATATCGCGGAATGGCTTATTTCGATGAGCCGGAACGATCTCCAACGGCCAGGGAGGCTGCCGTCGAATGGATGCTCGCATTTCTTGAAAAGCCGCTGTCAGCCGCTTCGGGCGCCTGGGATACCCTGAGCGGGAGGTATATCGGCTTGAATTTCACTGCAAGAGACATTCAGACGATCCGGGATATGATCCTTGCTGAATCCCATGTCACACGCCAGAGGATTGCCGAGGTGGTCTGCACTGGGCTCCAGTTGCATGACGGCTGTCGCCGACCTCGCCATGCCGTCATGCCCTTGTTTTGGGTGAGCAGCCAGTCGCTCAGGAAAAATGGTTACCACAGCAGTGGGTTAGCGTGGGTCATGAACAATGGCGTGTGCCTACACGTTAGATTTGGTTGATTCTAGATTGACAAGTTGTCAGCAGTGCCAGTAGTAATGACACAGTATATCCCTCCGTAAAGCAATGGGCTTGACAGTAAACAAGCAGACAATGCCAAAACCCTATGTTCCCAAAATTCAGTTGGATTTCGCCATCTCCGCAGGCTTCCCGAGTGAGCGAACCACTTGATCGGTAAGGGTTGGCAGCTTCATGAGGGCTCGAAATCCTGGCAGTATGCGATCCGTATCGGCCTGCAAACCGTCGGTACCCGCACGATTCACCGCTCCCAACTCGGCGAACAGCTCCTCAAGATTCTTCTTCCCGTCGAGGAGGATCTTCATGTACTCGGGATTGTCCAGGTTCTTGACCTACGGGGTATCGGCCAGCATCGCCCGCAGGGCGCGACCCATGGAATCGTTGCCTGTCTTGCGACGGTGCGCGTGCCTTTGATCTCGAAAGAACCGCTCCAGGATGTTGTTGGTGCGCTGAGGGGTGATGGTGACCGGCCCGTTGGGAGTAGAGCTTGTCGCGGTACCTGTCGATTTGCTCGGTCGCCTCCGACATACGATACCTCGCATGCCAGCTTGAAGATGGTCTGAGCCTCGTGGGGCTCCTCGTCGGTCAGAAGCAGGTCGAGCAGTTCCGGCAGACGACGGTAGAGAGTGAGCAGCCGCTCTGCGAAGTTAAGGAGCGGGCGGGCGGTCGAAGGGAAAGCCATAGCCGTCCCCGCTGTGCTTGCCATGCAAGGCCCAGAGGGTGAGCGAAGTGATGGTGGCAGCCGGCATGAGCGCGGCATCCTCCGCGGGACCGGCACCATTGATGGTCTTTGCAAGCATCGCACACCGGGAGCCGAGCTCCACCAGGCATTGTCGCGTTTCCCGTGCCAGTGCGTGCAGTCGGGACCTGGTGGCATGGCTCCTGAGGCGGGATCTGAGCTTGGCGTAGGCAGGCTCGATCAAGTCCTTTCCGATGTCGCGCAGGAAGCGGAAATGGCAGATGAAATCGCGGGTATCGGGAAAGACCTGCGCAACAGCCTTCAGGATGCCGCCGCCCATGTCGTGGACACAGGCCGCGGGCGTTCCGTAGTCGGTTTTGAGCTCTTGCAGAAAGGGAACGATATGGTCGGCGTGCTCGCTTGGCAGCTTCACATTGGCGAGCACGATCTCGCTCAAGCTGTCCATTCCGCTCATCAGCGCGGGAGCATCTCCTTCGTGCATGGGATCGAGGTGGAGCACGTAACCGCCGGCAATCTCCATCGCCTGGCGAATGCGCGGCTTTGCCCTCTGATGCGCGAGGGCCAGGAGCGTTATGAACTTGCGGCCGAGGTAGTCGATCTCGGACGAGGAGAGCCGCACGTTGCGGGCAATCAGTTAGGCACGGACCTCCCTGGAGCAGCGAGGCCGCCGAAACAGGGCCTGCCCCACGAAGACCAGGACATCGTGGGCGACATTGGAGCGACTCGCAGCCAGCCTGAGCAAGGTGTCGGAGTGAAAGGTGCGGGAGCAAGCGGCACATTGAGCCAACGTCTCGTGGGCGATGAAGGGTCCGAGCATGGTGAAGACCTGCTTTCGCCGTGTCTTTTGAACGAGAAGGCTCCCGCCACAGGAGCAGGTGCTCGTTTCCGGAGCGAAGCGCACAACGGGGGGTTGCGGAAAGAGAACGGAGGGCAAAGTCTCCCGGGTCAATCGAGTGAGACTGTCACTCAGTGCCATCAAGGCCCTGGCTGGGCGGTTCGGATCGTTTTTTTTAGACCGAGCCGATCGAAGAGCTTCTCGATCTGAGCTGCCTTTACGGTAACGCCCCTGTCGCGAGAGATCGCCCCGGCCAATTGATCGAAGCTGGAGTTGGGGTTGCGGATAAACTCCACCAGGATCAAAACCGCGATTTCCGCTGGAAGGTCCGCTACCGCCAGACCTTCGAGGCTCTGTCGCTGGAGGACTGCAATATCGGGATCCACGGCGAAGTAGACGTGAGAGTGCCCGATCCTCCGACGCTGGAGTCTGCCCAGTCGGCATAACTGGAGCAGAACCGAATGGCACCTGCATCGAAGCTTTATGCCGTTCCGAAGTCGGGCTTCGCCGCCGCACCTGGAAGAGGTGTTGCCCCTTTAAGAGCCTGTTTTGCTGACAAATCCAAAGGTTCAATCACTGCATGGGCCTGGGATTTCGGAGACACGCAGTCCAGCAATGAACGGAACCCTGTCCATGTTTACCCGGTTGCAGGAGCATACACCGCGAAACTGACGGTTACCGGCCCGCTTGGCTCCAATACGAAGATCAAGAGGGTGTCGGTCAGTAAACGGCGATAACGGGGAACAATTGGCAAGATGGTCATGTCCCTTGAGTCGAGGGGTGCGGATTGGCTCGTCGCTCGCTTGGTTTGACAGGGTTTGTCATCTGATGGAGCATGGAAATTTGGAGCTTATTGGATCCGACTACGATAGTGTGCAATACTCACGAGACAGCAGTCGGCGGCCTCGGCCCCAAAGAACCCACGAAGGTCATGAAGCCGGTCATGAGCTCAAAGTCCAGTTCTGAAGGGGCCGGGTAGGGTTGAGAAAGGAAAGTTGAGGTTCGATTATAGATGCCTGATCCAGGAAGCCCCATCGAACAGATGGGGAAAGATGAAACTTCTGGGCCAAGGCTTGGTTGGGGTTTGGCAATACAAGGTTCTGAGCATTGGGGAATGCTACGGAACTCCGTGACCCTTCGGCAAGGGTGCATGAACGGCGGCGGGTGTTCGAGGTAGAATCGGCTGTCAGCCACACCAAGAAGGAGGAGAGCCGATGCTCTATCATGCACGCTCGTATTCAGTCGCCACTCTGGAAGAAGTCCAGGCCCAGTTGACCGAAAGGAGATCCAGCTCCCCGAGGGCCAGGCGCATTCCCGATGAGCTTTGGGATCTTGCGGTGGGTGTGTGTGCCGAGCACTCGGTGTGCAAGGTCTCGCGAGCTTTGCGCCTGGGCTTCCTGGTGGAAGACTGGCCCGACATTTCCTTTCGAAAGAACCGCGAGCGAGACTGAACGAGCTCCCAAACACGGGAGGTGCGGAGCGATGCTTGGAGCCATAGCGGGGGACATTATCGCTGGCTTTTCGCCGCGCGGCCCGCTCCCTACAACAGTTGGGGCAACGGATTGGCTATGCGGGTGAGCCCCGTGTGGCTCGCCTTCCAGACTCCCGAAGCCGTCCTCCTTGAGGCCAGGAGGATTGCCCTCATCAACGCCTGCGTTCCGCCGGACTTGAGTCAATTGGATATCTTGGGCAGGAATTGGTTTTCTCGGGCGACATAGACAGTGACCGCTCCTGATGGATCGATGGCAAAGAACGATTCACCGGCCCAGGGAATCAAATCCATCAAGTGGTAGTGGGATTGCTCCATGGGTTGGTCTCGAGGAAGGATCAGCTCAAGGCGGCATAGAGTGCTCCCGCATTGAACACTACGCAAATCGACTTTGAATCCCTGTTTTTGGGCTATTATATCCTCGACGATATATTTCGCTTCCGCAGCCCATTGGAGGTCTGGGGCTTGCTTGTCAATTGTGCTATTCAGCAGTTCCACCTGTGCTTCCATCTGTGCGTTGATCAACTCTTCCTCGGCTTCCTGGTTTGCCCGCATGGTTTCAGGATCCAGAGCGATTTCGGGCTCTTGTGCCGACTCCTTCGACGCTGAAGCGGATGGGTCTTGTTTCAAGGTACTCTCGATTTCCTTGAATTTCCTCGAAAGCTCCAATTGTTGCCTTTTAAGATTGGCCATCTCATCTTCGATCTCGTCAGCGGGAGAGGATGGTTGAGAAGACAGAGTCGGCGATTCCGGAGTACCCCGCTGAGCGTCGCCCTTAACCCCCTCGCTTCCACCGGGCAAGCCGAGCCTATCGCTGGACTTGGATCTGCTCTGATCGAAAGCGACAAGAGCCACCACTGTGAGTGTGGCAAGAAACAGGATGCCTCCCGATATAAGGAAATATTTAGCGGGTTTGATTTCTGTCCGAAGCATCTGAATCCTCCCGTTGGTATGCGAACGACAGATGAGTCGTGCTCCGTATGTGAAGATATTGGTTCTTTGAACCGCACTTTCAGGTCATGGTGACCCCGGAGTCGTTCTCCTTGTGCACCTCATTCCTTGGACCAGGATGAGAACCCTAATGGAGAAGTCAATGTTGTTGAATTAGCGGTTACAGCAGAGTTTCCGGGCGGGCTTTATGCCCGCCCGATCTCTCGGCTTAATTCAACAACATTGAATGGAGAAGTGAGCTAACCTCCTAGTTGTTCTCATTCATGTAATAGGAGATGAGACAAGAGGCATTGCCATTGTATGTCGGCGGAAGAACCACATAGTAATAAGCCGGGCTTATGGTGTTGGTCCCGACCGTCCCATGAGTAAGATGTTGTACTTGCGGTCCGGAACCGGTGCTGGTCATGAGCCAGTTCCACCAGTAGACAGCCCCGTTGGAAGCATTTCGATACGGTACGCAGACTCTGGCAGTGATGTTCGCAGAGTAGTGTTTGTCGATAACTTTCACCCAACCATTGGCAATGCTTTTGGTGACTTGATCGCGAGGGGCCGGACAAGCCAGTGAGAGCGACAGGGTGGCACTTGGGTTGCACCACGCACCGTAGCTTTCGTAGGGGAAGGGCTGGGAGCCATTCACGCGCTGGCCCATCACGCCGGGATAGAGGAAATCGTCGGTTGCAAAAGCAAAGCTTGAGCATACCAACACTAACAAAGCGGCGACTGCGAATGCTTTCTTCATTTTTCTCTCCCCTTCTTCTGGATTCTCCAACCGTTTATTATTAATAGTTGTTGCCGTTGCCCCTGCCTGATCCAACGCTTGAGGTGATTCATGCTCGCATCGTTGCAGGCCTTCACCTCCTCTCCGTATTCGTGGTTGGAGGATTCATGTTGGACACCCACGAGAGGTGCCACCATCGCCACCTCACGATGACCAGGTGCCGAGCGAGAAGGCGGACCACCTTGGAATACCGAGGTGTGTTGAACTTGGTATGCACGCGTCGTCCGCAAACGATGCGCCCATGTCATTCATGAGATCATTCAGTGAGTAATCTGAAGGAGTAGCCACCTTGGTTAGCCTGGCTTGGGGTCATTCCGGACTTGCCAAGAGCGACTGCAAGTGTCCCGTGCCTTCCCGAGAAAGAGCCGTCCAACTCGAAACCCCTGCGTCCAGCGTAGGACTGCGGGGTTCATCCGTTGAAAGAGATTAGTGTGAGTCTCCTGACAAGTCCGACGGAAGCTGTACGCAAATTCTTTTTAGCTTGACTGCCTTGGTCCATTCAATCGTGAGAAAGATGTATTTTCTGTCAGTGGAAAGCAGTATGCTTCTGAAACGCTGTGGAGCATGCGGTGCCTGCGGAAATCCAGGCTGGAAGCCGCTTCCACAAAGACAAGGCTCTAAACCTTCGCAGGCTAGTCGACGGTCAGAGGAGTCCTGCCTCGATGGCATAGCGGGTCAGATCGCTTGATTTGTGAAGGTCAAGCTTTTGCATGATTCTTGCCCTGTGGGTCTGAACAGTCTTCGGGCTGATACCAAGTTTTTCAGCTATCATCCTGCAGATAAATCCTCTGGCAATCAGCTCCAGAACTTCACGCTCCGCGTCGATTTC
>JALOOX010000022.1 GCA_025454175.1 Syntrophobacteraceae bacterium
GGAGCTCGGATCGCGGGAACCTGGCCCAGTACGCCCAGGCGGAAATGATCATCCGGATCGGCTGGCTCCCAGGCTCGAGCTTGGGAGCCAGCAAGCGGTTAAGGACTTGCGCCCGGCGGTACTAGGCTCAAAACCATTCAGAACCGTCCCCCAGCCCCCATGGGAACCCCTCAACGATGGAAAGCGTTTTCAACCAGAAACCAGGAACCAGAAACCAGGAACCAGAAACTTTTCAGAGCAGATGACAAACCTTGTCCCGACAGGCGCACTATTTGTCAAACCCGGGGCACGGAGTCTCGATGAGCGATCTCACCACGATCTCGTGACGAGACTTCCGGGAGGAAGGTTCGGGGGTCGGAGGGCGGTTCTTCATGGGATGTTTTCCCTGCCGTTCTCAAGGCTTTCGCCCCTCTCAAGGGTATCGGGAGTTTAAAGGGTCACAAGGAGCAATCCACACAAAACTCACAGGGAAGGATGAGCTCATGGGCGGGATCGCCAGGTCTAGGCTTTTCAGAATTGTCCGTATTCCCCTGGTGTTGGCGCTGGTCCTCGTCTGGGCGTCAACGTCGCGCGCGCTCACTGATGATCTGGCCGGCATCAAGGCGGCGATCCAGTCCAAGGGGGCTCGCTGGGTTGCCGGCGAGACCTCTGTTTCCAGGCTGCTGCCCGAGGAGCGAACGAATCTCCTGGGACTCATCGAGCCCGAGGGACTGGAGGAGGAATGGGCCACCGCACTGGATCATCTGCAAGGCATGAAGGCCGCCGCCTTGCCTTCGAAGCTGGATTGGCGCTCGTACAACGGCGGCAGCTACGTGACACCCATCAGGGACCAGGGGCAATGCGGCAGTTGCTGGGCATTTGCCGCCACGGCCGCCATCGAATCCAAGTTCTTGATGGCTTACAACACGCCGGGGGACGATCTCAACCTGGCGGAGCAGATCATGGTGTCCTGCAGTTCGGCGGGAAACTGCGGGGGTGGATATATCGACAGGGCGTCGACCTTTCTTCGCGATATCGGCACGCCGCTGGAAGAATGCTTTCCGTATACTGCCGGCGATAACAATTGCGGCAATGCATGCGCCAGCTGGCTGAGCTACACCTACAACATCAGCGGGTGGCGCTGGGCTTCAATAGGGTCACCCACGGTGGATGGGCTCAAAAATGCTCTTTACGCTTATGGCCCCCTGGTCACGACCATGTATGTTTACAGCGACTTTTTTGCCTACAAAGCGGGGATCTATTCCTACGCGTCGGGGAGCTACCAGGGCGGACATGCCATTCTCCTGGTGGGGTATGACGACGGCGAGCAGTGCTTCATCGCCAAGAACAGCTGGGGCAAGGGCTGGGGTGAAAGCGGCTACTTCAGGATTGCCTACTCCCAGTTGAAGAGCGCGGTCACTTTCGGCAAGTACACCATTGCCTACGACGGCCAGATGCCGCCGCCTCCGGCGGAGCCCGACGTTCCGGCCTGCGGCATCTCGCTCTCCCCCACTTCGGCCACAGTGAAGGCCACAGGGGGGAGCGGCAGGGTCCAGGTCACGGTCAGTGGGTCGTCGTGCTCCTGGCAGGCCGTCAGCAACGTGCCCTGGATCGTGGTCACCAGCGGCGGCAGCGGAACCGGCAACAAGGTCGTCCGGTTCAAGGTCCTGCGAAACCAGGAGACGGAGCCCCGCACGGGGACCTTGAGCATTGCCGGGAAAGCCTTCACGGTGGACCAGGCGGGAAAACCCCTCCGAAGAACCCGCAGTATTCGATGAACTTGAAAGATTCGCGGTCTCGACCGGTTGTCCCCCATCGGGGGCAACCGGCTCTTCATTGAAGATCTTCTCCGCATTCACCCCGGGGCAATCCGAATCACCACCCGCGTCGCGGGACCCAAGATCCGGTTCATCCCTGAATGCCGTTGACATCCTTCACGGGATTGATGCATGGATGATGTCGGGAGGCGTCGAGATTGAGGATCCTCCGCACAGGCCATCCACCAGCAGGGAAGTCCGAACATGGAGAAAACAGCGGAAGTGCTTTTCGGTTTCGCCACGGACCGGGAAGACGTGAAATGGCTCCTGGACCAGTTTCCGCCTGACGCAGGCGTCAATCTGGGCAAGGTGGAGTATGAGCTTCAGATCCTCAAGCTCATCAGCGTGGGCTGGCTCGTCTCCTATCAACTGGAGCGGGATCCGGTGGGGAGTCTGATCCTGGGAGAATACTGGGGGGCTGTCCATGAGATGGCCCGGAGCCTTTCGGCCTCGGTGGGGATGATGACCGATCGCCCCATCGACTACTTTCAGGTCATCAGGGATCGTCTGGATCAATACCTCAAGGCCATGGACGAGAGACCCGAAGCTACCGAGCCCGCATCGGTCATCGGGCCGGAATTCGCCCGGATCTGCGGCCGTGAGAACGACATTCACACCATCGCGTGCGGCACCCGGATGTTCGTGACCGCAACCATACGGGTCCGGGAGGTTCTCGATTTCCATGAACTGAACCGCCACTGAGAGCCCCTGGCTTGTGATCCCCGGGTGATGAACGTCCGGCACCATGGCCTTAGGAACCGGGGCTCCCCCGATTTCACTTCTTCCGTCAACCCTCGATGGTTCTCCGCAATTCGAATGCTTGCTTCGGGATTGCGCTTCAAGCCCTCAAAAACTCATGTGCCGAGAGTTTTGCATTTGATCCCGTGCTGAATTATATTCACGCTCAGTTTTTTGTTTCGAGGCTGCAGAACAGGCGATCCAGGGTCCGAGGCGATTCGGGAAGAGCATGGCGTCCTCCGACCCATGATATGGCATCGGTTCAAGCGAAATGGAGGGTGATCATGCTGAAGGTCGGTGATAAGGCCCCGGATTTTTGTCTGCCTTCTCATACTGAAGAGCAGGTGTGCTTGAAGGATCTCCTGGGGAACTGGGTGGTTCTCTATTTCTATCCCAAGGATGGCACCAGTGGATGCACCACGGAAGCCGTCGAGTTTTCCGAGCTCATGCCTCGTTTCGAGGCCGCCGGCGTGAGGGTATACGGCATCAGCCCCGATTCCGTCGAATCCCACGGGAAGTTCATTCGGAAGCACGATCTCAAGGTATCCCTGCTGAGTGATCCCACCCACGAGATTCTCGATCTCTACGGCGCCTGGGGCAAGAAGAAAATGTACGGGAAGGAATTCGAGGGTGTCATTCGCAGCACCGTCGCCATGGACCCCAAGGGAGTGGTTCAGATTGCGTGGCCCAGCGCTAAATCGAAGGGGCATGCCGCCGCGGTTCTTGAGGGCATTAAGGAGTTGATGGGGTGAAGCTGCCTCGCTATTATGAGGTGAGCCCGGGACTGTGCATTGACCTATAATCACGGATGTTCATGCCATGAGAATCGCGGTTGTGGGTACGGGCATCGCCGGCATGGTGGCCGCTCATCTCCTGAGCGACGGGAACGAGATGGTGGTCTTCGAGGCCAATGACTACGTCGGCGGTCACACACACACCATCGACGTTTCCACCGACGGAGCCACCTGTGCGGTGGATACGGGATTCATTGTCTTCAACGAACGAACCTACCCCAATTTCGTGACGCTGATGAAGCGGCTCGGCGTGGCATGGAAGCCTTCCAACATGAGCTTCAGCGTCCAGTGCGAAGAGACGGGCCTCGAATACTCGCCGAGCACCCTGGGCTCCCTTTTCGCACAGAAGCGCAATCTTTTCAGACCTGCATTTCACAGGATGCTCTGGGATGTTTTCCGCTTCAAGCGCGAATCCCGGGATCTCCTGTACGGAGATGATTACAGCCTGACGCTGCGGGAGTACCTGCACGGTCGGGGATACTCCCGAGCTTTCATTCAGCATTTCATCATTCCCATGGGGGAGGCCATCTGGTCGGCCGATCCCGCGCGATTCGACGAGTTTCCGGCCGCGTATTTCGTCAAGTTCTTCAACAACCACGGCATTCTGAACCTTCGGGACCAGCCGCGGTGGCTGGTGATCCGCGGGGGATCACGCTCGTACGTGGAGCCCATGACCCGGCCCTACCGACATTCCATCCGGGTCGGATGTCCCGTGGAGCGCATCCGTCGGTACCCGGATCGCGTGGAGGTGCGCTCCCGTGGAGGCGGGGTGGAGCAGTTCGACCGGGTGGTCATCGCCTCCCACAGCGACCAGGCCCTGGCCATGCTGGAGGATCCATCCGATGCGGAGCGAAGGATTCTCGATGCCATTCCCTACCAGGAGAACCTGGCGTCACTGCACACGGACGCGTCGATATTGCCCCGAAGGCGAGCGGCCTGGGCCAGCTGGAATTATCACATCCCCCGGACGGGCCCGGGGAGGGTCTCGGTCACCTACAACATGAACATGCTCCAGGGTCTGGACTGCGCCGACAACTTCTGTGTCTCCCTCAATTCGGCTCGGCCGATTCGCCCGGACAAGGTCATCGAAAGCATGGTGTATCATCATCCGGTCTATACTCCCCGGGGCTTCGTCATGCAGGAGGGGCATGACGCCGTCAACGGTGTGAACCGCACTTATTTCTGCGGCGCCTACTGGGGTTATGGGTTCCACGAGGACGGCGTGAACAGCGCCCTTCGGGTGTGCCGCCACTTCAACCGGGGTCTGTGAGTGAGACAGAGCTGCATTTACGAGGGAGTCATTCGGCATCGCCGCCATCGGCCGGTGGTCAATGCGTTCACTTATCGCGTCTTTTTCATGTACCTCGATCTCGGCGAGCTCCCGACCCTCTTTGATGAATATCTCCTATGGTCCCATGAAAAGCCCAACATCGCCTATTTCAGGCGAAAGGATCATGTGGGGGATCCGGCGGTCCCTCTGGAAACCTTTGTGCGGGACCTGGTGGCGGAGCGGCTCGGTGAAAGGCTTTCGGGTCCCATACGGATGCTCACCCACCTGCGCTACTTCGGCCACTGCTTCAACCCGGTCAGTTTTTATTACTGCTACGACGACGACTCGACCCGTGTCGAAGCCCTGGTCGCGGAGGTGCACAACACGCCGTGGGGAGAGCGGCACTGCTACGTTTTCGGGAGCTCCCAGAGCGATCATCCCTCGCCACGGTGGAAGCGGTTTCGGCTGAGCAAGCAGTTCCACGTGTCGCCCTTCATGCCCATGACCATCGACTACGACTGGCGGTTCAAGGAGCCGGGCGAGAGCCTGAATGTGCATCTGATGAGCTCCGAGGGAGGCGCCAGGCTTTTCGATGCCACCCTCGGTCTGAGGCGCCGCGAGATCGACCGTGGATCCCTGGGAAGGGTGCTCATCGGTTATCCCTTCATGACGGCGAAGGTGGTCTCCATGATTTACTACCAGGCGGCCCGGCTCCTCATCAAGGGTGCGCCCTTTTTCACCCATCCCTCGAAGCTTGGGAAGCTTTCGCAGGATTGAGCCCATGAACGGAACGATCGTCCCCCGGAGCACGCCATGGCCTGCTCGAATCACCATGGGTCCCCTGGACCGGCTGGCGAAACGGCTGCTGTTGAAACGGTTGGAAGGATTGACGGTGGGCCGCCTGACGCTCAGGGATGGGGGTCTTGTGCTCTCCATGGGGAGCGAGGGGGAAAAGGAAGGTCTTTCGGCGGAGATCGACGTCCTGCATCCCAGTTTTTACAGTTCGGTGGCCTTCGGGGGGAGCATCGGGGCGGGCGAGGCCTACATGGCCGGCGCCTGGACGGCCAGTGATCTCACGGCGGTCGTCCGCATCATCCTGCGCAATCGCTCCATCGGGGACGAGATCGATGGGGGCCTCTCGAAGGCGCTCGCCAGGACCGTTCATCAACTCTATCACCTGAAGCGACGAAACACTGAGGTCGGCAGCCTGCGGAACATCGCGGCGCACTATGACCTGGGCAATGCTTTCTATGCGCTCTTTCTCGATGAAACCCTGACGTATTCATGCGGGATCTTCGAGACCGCCGAATCGACCCTTGAGCAGGCGGCCATCGCCAAATACGACCGCATCTGCCGAAAGCTCGGACTCACTCCGTCGGATCATGTGCTCGAGATCGGAAGCGGATGGGGAGGCTTCGCCATCCATGCGGCCCGTCATTACGGATGCCGGGTCACCACGACGACCATCTCTCGGGCCCAGTACGAGCTTGCGAGACAGCGGATCCGAGATGCCGGTCTCGAGGATCGGATCGAGCTGCTTTTCGAGGACTACCGCCATCTTCGAGGAAAGTATGGCAAGCTGGTTTCCATCGAGATGATCGAAGCCGTGGGGCGCGAGTACCTGGGGGAGTTTGTCCGGTGCTGCGGGGAGAGGCTCAGGGCGGATGGATCGATGGCCCTGCAGGCCATCACCATCGCGGACCAGGAATTCGAGCAGCATGGCCGCTCGGTGGACTTCATCAAGCGCTACATCTTTCCGGGGGGCTGCCTCACCTCGGTCACCGCCATCTGCGGGGCAGTGACCGAAGGCACCGACCTGCGCCTGGTCCATCTCGAGGACATAACGCCTCATTATGCGAGGACCCTGCGCACCTGGCGCGAGAGGTTTTTCGCCAACATTGCCGAGGTGCGCGGACTGGGCTACCCCGACATGTTCATTCGCATGTGGGACTTCTACCTGAGCTACTGCGAAGCCGGATTCGCGGAGCGCTATCTGGGCGACGTGCAGATGGTCTTCCACAAGCCCCTCTGCAGGCATGACGCCAGTCTTCCTCCGCTCCACCCCTGATCAGGCGGCTTCCGCCTCGGGCTCCATGCCGCTCACCAGGTGGTCGATGTTGAGCAGAAGCTTGACTCCCAATGGTCCCGTCTTGGCCATGGCCAGGATGTGACCGGTGTCGATTCCCGCCCCGAAGGTGGGAGTGGGCTCGATTTCGGAGGACTTGAGGGCGGTCACCTCGGAAACCGACTCGACGGCCAGACCCGTGAGCCTGGGGCCGTGAGCCCCCGTCGTCTCCAAAACGACGATGCAGTTGCGGTCGTTTTCATCCAGGACTCCCAGGCCGAATTTCGCCTTGAGGTCCATGACCGGGATCACCTTGCCCCGCAGGTTGATGACGCCTTTGATGTGGGGAGGCATGTTGGGGACTTGTCGGGTCGGCTGCATGCCGATGATTTCCCGGATCCTGAGGATGTCGATGCCGTATTCGCGGCCGCACAGGGTCAGGGTCAGGTATTTTCCCTCGAGGTTGAGCTTGCTCTTGGCGTCTTCGGTTGCGGCGGAGCCGGAGCGCTCCAGGATGTGGGCGGTGGTCTGACCGTTGTCGTGGAGCCGGGAATACAGCGGGCTCCGGTTGTGCTTCTGGTACGCCCGTTCGGCGAACCGAAGATCCACGAGCTCCTCCATCACGATGGGGGTCCCGATACCCATGCGATCGTGCATGTAGGCGTGCATTTGCTTCAAGGCGGCCACGTCGGGGAAGAGGTCCCCGGTCTTGATGCCCTGGGCTTCCTTCAGCACGTTCTTCAAGATGGTGGCCTTCAGGCCCAGCTGTCTATTGGGGTCCAGGAAGGGGACTCCGATCTCGGCGGCGATTTCGGGTTTCTTGTCTATGAACTTCCCAGCCTCGACGAGCATTTCCGTGAGCTCGTGAACCGCGTTCGGATAGGCGTCGATGAAGTCCTGTCGCATGGCCACGGCACAGCAGGGATGGTTCTCCCACAGCTCGCTCGAGAGGAACTGGAGCTGAGCCGCCGCGGAGGCGATGGCCCTGGTTCCGAGAGGTTCCGCGACCATGAAGCCGCCGACGTCCGGATTGCTCTGCATGGATTCCTGCATCTTGACCGGGGCAACGATCTCGAAGATCACGTCATGCTTGCCTTCCCCGGCCATACCGGGCCTGAGCCCCGCCTGCTCGAAAAAGAGGTGCGCCAGCATGTGGTGAATGGAGAGCTTGTGGGGAATGTAGAAGCTTTTCCCCCGGAAGAATTCCGCGTAGGGGGGCCGGTAATCTCCCGCCCGGTTGCGAACGAAGATGCTGCCGTTCTTGTGGGCCAGGAGTACGAGCCTGATGGGGACGCCATAGCCAAAGAGGTCCATGGCGATGGGAGCCAGAATGCAGGCGCCGTCCACCGCGCCGGTTTCCAGGGCGCTTTGCACCGGGTTCCACCCTGCCATGCATTCGGTCTCCAGCTCGAAGGTGGAGGGTTTGAGGTCGCCCCGGGCGATGAGGTGTTTGAGGACGCCGAGGATCAGGTGGTCCGTGATCTGGATGTGAGCCATGCGCAGACGCACTTTGCCGTCGTCGGTGAGCCGCTCTTCGCTGGAAAGGGGAGCGGCGGCAACCTGGCGTGCTTTCAGGCCGAAAGCCTCGTCGATCTTGACCCTGAGCTCCTGCTCGTTGAAGGGCTTGGCCACGAAACTGCTGACGCCGGCTTCGAGGGCCCTTTGCTCCTGCTTTTTCTCTCCCTGTCCGGTGGCCATCAGGAAAGGCACGGTGCGGGTGCTTTCCCGCGCGCGCACCCATTTGAGCAGCTCCAGCCCGTCCATGTTCGGCATGTTCCAGTCGCTGATGATCAGGTCCACGACGGTGCCGGTCTCGAGCAGCCTGACGGCGGCGGCGCCGTCCACGGCTTCAACGATCTGATCGAATCCGAGGCTTCCGAGGGTCCTGATTTCGATTTTCCTCATGACGGCGGCGTCTTCAACCAGCAGCACGGTGACCTTGGCGGGGTCAAATCCCATATCTCAACCCTTTCCCTGTATACGGTGTGACCTTCGGTCGTGTCGAGCCGGCCCGGTGCGGGGCTCAAGCACCGGGTACGATCATCCGGGGTGTCGCCCCTGGTGCGTTCGGGGTACTAATCGGTTCATCGGCGCCGATCTTTGAGGTCAAAGTGGGAGCCCTTATTCATTGACCCCCGGCATGTCCTGTTATACATGGTTGAACCAGGTCATCTGCCATCGTATTGTGGAGGGGGAGGACATCGTGAGGCTGGTTGTCCGGGTCTGCTGGTTCTTTTGCTTTGCCGCTCTTTTTCTTTCAGCATCCGCCTTTTCGGGTGATCAACATCCGGGCGGGCCGCTCACGGAGCCACCGGATCCCGCGCCCGCCGGAGCACTCCAGGAAAAGGCCCCACCCTGGTCCTCCCGGGCTAACGGTTCAGCACTTCAACTGACCATCGACGAAGCCATCGCCACGGCGGTCGCCAGCAATCCCGACATGGAAATGGCCGCCGCTCGAATCCTGGAATCCCAGGCCATGGTGAAGGAATCCCGAGCCGCCTTCTGGCCGTCCCTTCAGCTCTACACCGAGGTTCTCCGGGCCGATGCTCCTTCGGTCCACGCCTTCAAACGGCTGGACCAGCGGCAGCTGCCCCTGGTGAATTTCGACTTCAACGAGCCGGGAACGTTCCAGAATTTCGAGAGCGGCATGGCGGCCCGTCTGAACCTGTTCAAAGGGGGCGGCGACCTGCTCGGGGCCCGCATGGCCCGGAATGAATTGAAAATCCGGGAGTTGGACCGGGATGCGGTGCGCAACGACCTGGTGGCCTCGGCAATCGGGGCTTATTTCAACGTGCTGGCGGCCCGGGACTACGTGGAGATCGCCGAGCAGTCCGTCAAGACCGTCGAGGCCCAGCTGCGGAATGTCAGGGTGCGCTTCGAGGGCGGCAGCGCCCTCAAGTCGGAGCTGCTCTCCATGGAAGTCCGGCTGGCCCAGGTCCGGGAGGAGCGCATCCGGGCCGGAAACCGGCACCAGCTTTCCCTGGCGGCCCTGACACATGTCCTTGGGCTCGATGGAAATCCGCGTCTGGAGCTTTCGGCGGATTCATGGACTCCACCTCCGATTCCGCCCGCCATCGAGGGCGGCCTCGCCGTGGCCCTCGACAATCGTCCGGAGCTGCTGCGAGTGCGCGAAGAGGCGCATTCGGCTCAAATGGGCGTGGACAGGGAGCGTGCGTCCTATGTCCCCTCGGTGGACCTGCAGCTCAAGGCTTACGTGGATGACGAGAACATGCGCTACGACGCCGACCGGGGCAACTGGGTCGCGGGGGTGCTCATGACCTGGGACGTGTTCACCGGGTTCAGCACGGGTGCCAGGGTGGACCAGGCCCGGGCCCGCCTGGCGCGGATCCGGGCCATGGATCGAAAGACGCTGCAGGCTGTGGAGCTGGACGTAAGGCAGGCCTACTTCCTGTATTCGGAAGCCCGGGCCAGGCTCGAAGTGAGCCGCGGCGCGGCGGCCCAGGCGCAGGAGGCGTTGAGGCTGGTGGAGATCGAGTACGAAAAGGGGTCCGCCAGTATTGTGCGATACCTGGATGCGGAGCTTTCGAATAATGCCCTCCGGGTCGCGGAGACCGCCGCTCTCTACGATTTCAGGCGGGCTCATGCCGAGGTGGCGCGGGCCCTGGGGCATTTCGCCACCCACTGACCCGCATGGAGGTGGATGCATCTCATGGGAAAGACAACCAAAATCCTCACCCTCGCGGCCGGCGGGCTGCTGCTCATCCTTTCCATGCTGGTCATGGCGGGCGTTTTCCGAACGGGCCTCATCAAGCCCGGAACCGTCGGCGAGGCAGGGACGCCCCCCGTCCCGGAAAGGAGCACAACGGCCACGGTGCGGCTCATTCCCCAGGCGTATGAGGCGGTGGGGACCATTCGAGCCCGCTCGGAGGCTTCCATCGCTTCGCAGGTGAGCGGGCGCGTCCTTTCCGTTTCGGTGCGCGAAGGGGATTCGGTGCGGGAGGGAGACCTTCTGGTGCGGATCGACAGCCGCGAATGGCAGGCCCGCGCGCAGCAGAGCCGGGAAGCCGTGCGCGGCGCCGCTGCCCTGGAGGAGCGGGCGCGGGAGGCCTTCAAAGGCGCCGAGGCCGTGCACGCCGAGACTCGATCCCGCCGCGACCGGGTTAAGAATTATTTCCAGCAGGAAGTGGCCACCCGTCAGGATCTGGAGCAGGTGGAAGCGGCTTTCGGGAGCTCGCGCGCGGCGGTGGGGGAGGCCACGAAAGCGGTGGCCGCGGCCCGGGCGGAGGTGGAGCGGGCCAGAAGGGTGGAGGAGGAAGCCCTTGTGGGTCTCGATCATACCGCCATCAAGGCGCCTCATGACGGTCAGGTTGCCAGGCGGATGGTGGACCCCGGGGACATGGCGTCGCCCGGGAAGCCCCTGCTCGTTCTGCAGTCGCCCAAGTCCCTTCAGCTGGAAGCCCGGGTGCGTGAAGGGCTCATCGGTCGGGTGGGGAAGGGGGCGCGGCTGCCTGTGGTGGTGGACGCCCTCGGCATCGAACTGGAAGGAATCGTCGAGGAGATCGTGCCGTCTGGAGATCCGGCCACAAGATCCTTTCTGGTGAAGGTGTCCGTCCCGGCTGTGGAGGGGTTGCTGCCGGGCATGTTCGGCCGACTGCTGGTTCCATTGGATGAGCGGAGGGCGGTCCTGGTGGACCGGGAGGCGGTGCGTCGCATCGGTCAGATGGAAGTGGTGCGGGTGGAGGAAGAAGGCCGATGGACCAGCCTCTTCGTGAAGACCGGCCGGGAGATCGGGGAGCTTGTGGAGATTCTTTCGGGTCTCCAGGGGAGCGAGAAGGTGGCATTGGAGGCTCTTGACTCGGCGAATCCGCCCGGGGGCTCCGAGGATCGCGTCCCGGCCGTTGAGGATGGCAGGCGGGGGCGGCCATGAACGATCGTGAAACGGCCGGCTCTCCCGGATTCATTGGCGCCTTGGTCGAGAAATTCATCACGTCCCAGTTTCCAGTCCTTCTCATGGCGTTTTCCCTGGTGATCGGGATTGCGGCCATCTTCATCACGCCCCGGGAGGAAGACCCTCAAATCGTCGTTCCCCTGGCCGACGTTTTCGTGGAATTCCCGGGAGCCAGCGCCGAGGAAGTCGAGAAGCTGGTGGCCACACCGCTCGAGCGTTTGCTGTGGCAGATCGACGGGGTGGAATACGTCTATTCCATGTCCCGACGGGACATGGCCGTGGTCACCGTGCGCTTTTTCGTGGGGCAGGACCTCATCGAGTCCCTCGTGCGGCTCCACAACAAGATCAGCATGAACATCGACGAGGCGCCCCCGGGGGTGAAGGGCTGGATCATCAAGCCGGTTGAAATCGACGACGTGCCCATCGTCAACCTCACCCTCCATTCGAGCCGGTACGACGACCATGAGCTCAGGCGCATCGGCGGCGAGATCATGGCGCGACTCGAGTCCATCGAGGACATCTCGCGCACGGCCGTCGTTGGCGGGCGAAAGCGGGAAATCCGAGTGGAGCTGGACCGGGAGCGCATGACGGGGTTTTCCGTGTCTCCCCTGGAGGTGCTGAGGGCCCTTCAAGGAACGGATGTTTCCGTGACGGCGGGGTCATTCTCCCGCGAAAATCGGGAAATGACCGTTATATCGGATGCTTTTCTTGCCTCCCGCCAAGAGGTCGAGCGGGTGGTGGTGGGGGTCCATGGAGGGCGTCCCGTCCACCTGGCGGACGTCGCCACGGTCCTGGACGGCCCCGAGGAAATCTCCGTTTACACGCGCATCGGTTTTTCCCATCAGCACCTCGAGAGCCGGGGGATGGAGGTGGAGCGGGCCGAGTTTCCGGCGGTGACCCTGGCTCTTGCCAAGAAGAAGGGAACCAACGCCGTCCAGGTGGCGGAAAACATTCTGAAAAGGCTGGAAGAGCTGCGGCGGGACGTCATCCCCGACGGCGTCGAGGTGGAAGTGACCCGCAACACCGGGGAAACGGCCCAGCAGAAGGTGGACGACCTCCTCACCTCCCTGGCCTTCGCCATTGTCACCGTGGTGGGGCTCATCATCTTCACCATGGGCTGGCGGGAGGGGCTGGTGGTGGGCGTGACGGTCCCGCTCACGTTCGCCATGGCTCTGTTCGTCAACGCCCTGGCGGGCTACACCATCAACCGGGTGACCCTCTTCGCCCTGATCCTTTCGCTGGGCCTGGTGGTGGATGATCCCATCACCAACGTGGACAACATCCAGCGCCACATCGTGGAGAGGAAGCGGCGCCCTCTCCAGGCGACCCTGTTCGCCGTCAATGAAGTGCTCCCTCCCGTGATCCTCTCCACCCTGGCCATCATCGTCTCGTTTGCGCCCATGTTTTTCATCACGGGCATGATGGGCCCCTACATGGCCCCCATGGCCATCAACGTGCCCCTGGCCGTGACGTTTTCCACCGTGAACGCCCTCGTCATCGTTCCCTGGCTGGCGCACCATCTTCTCAAGCGGCTGGGGGAGAGCGGCGAACGGGGTGGCGACGCGGGAGAGAAAGGAGCGGCGATCCCTGCCTGGGTGAGGAGCGGATACCGCACCGTTCTTTCGCCCTTTCTCGATTCGCGCTCACTGAGCGGTGCGCTCCTGGGCGGCATGGTCCTTCTGCTCCTGGCCTCGGCGTCCCTGGCCGCGCTCCGCCTGGTGCCCCTCAAGATGCTTCCCTTCGACAACAAGAGCGAATTCCAGATGGTGGTGGACATGGACGAGGGGACAACCCTCGAAACCACGGACCGGGCCGTGCGGGCCCTGGAGGAGTATCTGCGGACGGTCCCGGAAGTGACCCATTTCGTCTCCACCGTCGGTGCGTCCTCTCCCATGGACTTCAACGGGCTTGTCCGCCACTATTACCTGAGGCATGGGAGCCACGTGGCGGACATCCGGGTGAGCCTGGCTCCCAAGGAGCGGCGGGAGCAGCAGAGCCATGAGATCGTGCTGCGCCTGCGCCGGGATCTCCAGGAGATCGCCCGGCGCCATCGCATGGGCCTGAAGGTGGTTGAAACACCGCCGGGTCCTCCCGTCATCGCCACCCTGGCGGCGGAGGTCTACGGCACCCCCGACAAGACCTACGGGGAGCTGGTGGAGGCGGCGGTCCATGTGCGGCGCGCCATGGAGGAAGAGCCCAACGTGGTGGACGTGGACGACACGGTGGAAGCGGCCAGGGATCGGCTGGATTTCGTCATCGACCGGGAGAAGAGCGGCCTCCACGGCGTCATGCCCGAACAGATCACCCAGACCCTCAGGCTGGCTCTGGGCGGAGCTTCGGCGGCCACGGTGCACCTCCCTCACGAACGCCAGCCTTTGCGCGTCAACCTCGTGCTGCCGCGGGCGGAGCGGTCTGGAGCCGAAGAGCTGTCCGGGCTGACGGTCAAGACGGCGGCGGGCGGCATGGTGGAGCTGGGCGAGCTGGGCCGTTTCGTGACGCGGCCCGAGGAGCAGACCATCTATCACAAGAATCTGGAGCGGCTGGTCTATGTTTTTGGGGAAATGGCCGGCCAGGCCCCGGTGGAAGCCATCCTGGACATCCAGTCCCGCCTGAGGGAGGAGCCGCTTCCGATGGGGACCTGGGCCGTCTGGACCGGGGAGGGGGAGTGGCACATCACCATCCAGGTCTTCCGGGACCTGGGGATCGCCTTTGGAGTGGCCCTCATCGGGATTTACCTGCTGCTGATCATCCAGACCGGCTCCTATTCCATCCCCGTCATCATCATGATGGCCATCCCACTGACCCTCATCGGCATCATGCCCGGCTTCTGGCTGTTGAACCTGGTGGGCAGCCGGACCATCGGCGGCTATGACAGCCTCGTCTTCTTCACGGCCACCAGCATGATCGGGATGATCGCCCTGGGGGGCATCGTGGTGCGCAATTCCATCGTGCTCATCGAATTCATCGACGGGGCGGTGAAGGATGGGGCTCCTTTCCGGGAGGCGATCCTCGAGAGCGGCGCCGTGCGGCTGAGACCCATCGTCCTCACGGCGGCCACCACGGCGCTGGGGGCATGGCCCATCACCCTGGATCCCATCTTCTCCGGGCTGGCCTGGGCCCTGATTTTCGGCCTGCTCGCCTCCACCGCCTTCACCCTCATCGTCATCCCGGTGGTTTACTACCTCATTTACCGAAAGAAGCACGAGGGCCTTGAAACGCCGGCTCAGGCCTGACCTATCCGTTCCCCACGCCCCCCCGGGGCACCCGAACCCATGACAAGGGGGTCACGGGCCGCCGGTTTTCAACTAGAGACCTGAAACCTGAAACCTTTCGCAGCAGTTCCTCATGGCCCACGGGCCACCCGAAACTATGAAAAGGGGCTCGCGGGGACTGGTTCTCAACTTGAAACTTGAGACCTGAAACCTGAAACTTTTCAGAGCAGGAGACGTCATGAAAATCACATGGTCTCACGCCATACTCCCCGCCATCCTTCTCTTGTCCGTGCTGTTCAGCCAGCCGGCACGGGGCGGCGAGCCGCCCCTCGAAACCCTCGTCGAGGGCAACAGCGGCTTCGCCCTGGATGTGTACCGGCAGCTCTCGGTTGGGGAAGGCAACCTCTTTTTCTCTCCCCACAGCATCTCGACGGCCCTGTCCATGACCTTTGCCGGCGCCCGGGGGGACACGGAAAAGCAAATGGCGGAAGCACTCCACTTCCACCTGGACCGGAAGGATTTGCACGAGGCTTTTGCCGGGCTCGAATCCACCCTGACGAAAGCTCGGGAAGGGGGCCACGTCACTCTCGACGTGGCCAACGGCCTGTGGCCCCAGAAGGGTTACCCTTTGCGGGACGACTACCTGTCCCTCGTCAAGAAGCATTATGGAGTCTCCATCACCCCGGTGGACTACCGCACCGCGGCCGAGGATGCGCGGGGGATGATCAACCGCTGGGTCGAGGGAAAGACGCGGGGCAAGATCCAGGATCTCATCCAGCCGGGAGTCCTGGACCCCATGACCCGGCTGGTGCTGGTGAACGCCATCTATTTCAAGGGAATGTGGGAGAATCGCTTCAAGGTTGAAGACACGAGGGACGCCCCGTTCCACGTGGCCCCCGGCAAGGTGGCTCAGGCTCCAATGATGACCCTCAGGGAGGAATTCGGCTATGCGGACCTGGATTCCCTGCAGATTCTTGAAATGCCTTACGTCGGAAAGGGGCTCTCCATGGTGGTGCTGCTCCCCCGCAAGGCTGACGGGCTGAGGGAGATGGAAGCCGATCTGACGCCGGCAAGGCTCAAGGAATGGCGGAGTGTCCTGCGCAGGAAGGAAGTCGTGGTCTTCCTGCCGAGGTTCAGGATGACATCCATGTTCAGGCTGGACGAGACCCTCGCGGCTTTGGGCATGCGCGATGCCTTCAGCCCCGCCCGCGCCGATTTTTCGGGAATGGACGGCAGGAAGGGCTGGCTCCACATCGGAGTCGTGCTGCACAAGGCATTCGTGGAAGTGAACGAGGAAGGCACCGAGGCCGCGGCGGCCACGGCGGTGGGCATCCGCGCCACCGCCATGCCGGCCCCGCCCCCCGAATTCCGGGCAGACCACCCCTTCCTCTTCCTCATCCTGGAGAAGGAAACGGGAAGCATCCTCTTCATGGGAAGGGTGACCGACCCCACCAGGACGTGATGGCCGTGGATCGGAAGGCGGCGAGCTTCTCCAGGAACGGGAATACTCCGTGATCGCAGCCGTGAATCGCCTGGTCGGACGGGGGGCCGCATCTCCAGAGAGGGTCGTGATGCTCACAGATCCCGGGCGATGGAGACGTGGAAGGTGGTGTGGACCCCGGGCTCGGATTCGAGGCGGATGCTTCCGCGGTGCTTCTCGACGATGGCCTTGACGATGGCGAGCCCCAGCCCCGTCCCCTCCACGCCCCGTGAGGTCTCGTTGCGCTGGAACTGCTCGAAGATCGTTTCGGAATGCTCGGGCTTGATCCCCACGCCGTTGTCTCGCACCGTGAAGGTGTGAAAATCGTCCGAATCCCGGTAGCCGATCTCGATGCGGGTCAGGTGCTGCCCCCCGTACTTGAGAGCGTTGTCCACCAGGTTGCGGAAGACGCGCAGCATGCACTGTCGGTCCGCCCGAATCGGAGGGATCTGGTCGGGCTCGCTCCAGGCGATCTGGCGAACCCCGAGCAGCGCCCCGAATTCCTCCCGGACCATGTGCAGCACCTCGAGCGGCTCCACGGTCTCGAACGTCAGGGCCACTTCACTGGCCTTGATGTAGGCGTTGATTTCCTCCACCAGGGCCACCGCATGCTCGGAAGTCTTGAGGATCTGGCTGCAGTAGGATTTTCCGCGGTCGTCCAGGAGCTCATCGTAGCGTTTGCAGAGGAGCCGCACCAGTCCATGGATTCCAATGAGCGGGCTCTTGAGATCGTGTGAGATGGAGTAGGCAAAGAGCTTGGTTTTCTCGGCGTTCTCCTCGAGGGCTTTTTCCATCTGTTTGCGCTCGGTGATGTCGAGGGAATACTCGATCATCTGGACGACGTTTCCCCGTTCGTCGAAGATCGGGTAGCCGTGCACCTCGTAGTCCCTGGGGTTGCCGTCGCGATCGTAGTGCACATGCTCGACGGTCACGGGCTTTCCCGTCCTTTTCACGACGGCCAGGGGGCAGGTGTGCTCGGGCTCCGCGCAGGGGGAATCGCGGCGGTGGGTCAGTGCGTAGCAGGTGGTGGCGGGGGTCAGGGGACCGAAGCGGGCCGCGGAGTTGGCCATCTTGATCACGTAGGTGTTGGCGTCGAGCACGTAAAAGGGATGCGGCAGCGCCTCCAGCACACTGCGCAGGAACTCGTTCTGGTCCCGGACCTTCTTCTCGGACTGCTTCAGGCTGGTGACATCGATCAGAATTCCAAGATACTGTTCGACCAGGCCATTCAGGTCACTCCGGGCCATGACGGACAGGAGGACTTCCAGGATCCCGCCATTTCCACTGACCAGGTCCAGGGGGACGTCCTTCAGGGAGCCCGAATTCAGGAGGGTATCCCAGAGCTCCCCAAAGGCCTTCTTGCCGGGCCCGTCGGCAATGAGCTCCCTGAAGGGGCGACCGAT
Organism: Syntrophobacteraceae bacterium; assembly: GCA_025454175.1. GTDB lineage: Bacteria > Desulfobacterota > Syntrophobacteria > Syntrophobacterales > Syntrophobacteraceae > JALOOX01. The sequence continues at coordinate 17,668 of JALOOX010000022.1, forward strand.
GGCCTGATGGGGCTCATAACCCATCACCCGGACCCAGAAGTCGTTGACATTCCGGATGTTGCCCCCGGGATCCAGGGAGAAGTACATCACCGGTGCATTCTGAATGAGCGGGTCGCAGATGTCGCCCACGTTCCAGTGAGACGCCCCGCCGGACCCCGTGAGCCGTTTCGATTCGACCTGTGTCTGCATCCCCTGCTTCTCCCCGCGAGTCAACCGCTCCCTGCCGGATATTCGCGAACCCTGGTCCGGCCTTGGTCAGCCACGTCACATTACCCATTATAGGCACGTCCCGCCATAAATCGAGGTCGCCGGTGGGTCATGCCGTCTTATATGCTCGTTGAGGGTGAAAAGATTCGTTTCAGGGAACTGCAGAGGCGAAAGATTTTTCGCCCCTGCAGGTGGCATAAACGTAAGATTCAATCCTCAACGGGTATAACGGTAGGGCCGGGTTACGACCCGGCCGACTTATCCCCACCCGCCACGGCAGGATGAGCAATTCCCAAACAGGCTCCTAGAAAACGCTCTTGTGGAACCGCTGGCCCTTCCAGCTCAGAATGGCGCCCTCGGGGGTGATCTCCTCCAGGCGAAGTCCGCTCATCACCTCTTCTCCCTCGCGCATCCTCTTTCCGTTGATGGTCACCATGCGCTCTTGGGGGCGATCCGAATAGACGAGAAATGAGAAAGTGAGCTTCGGGACCTCGTCCCGGATAACAGCGGGCATGTGGTGAAGCTCCTTGGGCCCTTCGCTTCGGGAGGAGGCCGGCCGTTCCTGGCGGGCTCGCTCCCCGGGGGGCTTCATGTCGATCCTGGCGGAATGATCTTGAACAACCGGCGGCGCGGCAGCCGGAGGCTGGGCTCGCTCCACCGGAGGCGCCGGGATCGGGGCTGCAGGTTTTTCCCTGGCTTCAGGCATCCCGGGAGCGGGCTTTGGCGGGGTGGCGACGCCTGGAGCGGGAGCCGCCGATCCCTTGTTGGCGCTCTCAGCCGCCCTGGGCGCGCGGCTCGGCTTGCTCGAAGCGAAGCGGACCTCCTCCCGGGGCGGCGAAGCCTGGGTGGCCGCGCGCCTGGCAGCTCCCGAGGCCGCTGGGCCTGGAGCGGGTTGAGGCCCATCCGTCGTCTGCCGTGACGCCACGGCGGGCGGCGGAGAAGCGGGAGCCGGCGGCTCCGTTTCCCTGGCAGCCGGCTGAGGCGCCGGGGGCTCGGGTGTCCCGGCTGAAGCTCCGCGCCGAGGCATGTCCACACGGGGCGACTGCTGCGTCGGTGAAGGCTTCGGCTCCACCAGGACCTCGGGGGCTCGGGCCTCCTGGACCGGCTTCGGAGGCGGAGGGGCCCTGTGCTCCCAGGGGCGGAGCGCCACCAGGATGACGCCGGCATTGATAGCCAGGGCGATGGCGAGCAGGATCGGCCACAGTCGGCGCCGCTTGGCTCCCCGTGACTGCCGTGGCTGGACGGTGGTGAATCCGGGCGCCTTGCCCTGCTGGCGCTCGGCTTCGGATTTCTTCAATGCATCCAGTATGTATGACATTTCAGCTACCCTGTTGAATGGGAGTGAGCAAAGGTACGTCCAGACCGGTGAGGGCGTTCAGCCGGATGAGTGTCTGGGGACCGGCGATCCCGTCGGCCTCGATCCCCTGCTCCTTCTGAAAGCGCTTCAGCTCCTCCATCATGGAATTGTCGAACACGGCCTCGTCGGTGGGGACTTCGCTCTTTCCCTGGATAATCGAGAGCTGGAGACGAAGCCAGGCGATCCCCTGGCCTTTCTCCCCGACCTTGATCTCGCCTCGGTAATCGGGAGGCGGCCGCCAGAGCAGGGTGTACTCCCCCCGCCAGTGCTTCTGGAGATCTTCGCGGTCAACCTGGTGAGCCCCGCCCCCCATCATCAGCGTGACGGCAGAGCCCTCGATTCCCGAGAGCACGGCGAAAAAAGGTTTGTCCCCTGAATCGAAAAGCTTGAGCACCGCCGGGTGGTTGAGCCGCTTGAGATCCTGGAGGGTCGTCAGGCCCGAGAGGCAGAGGAACCCCAGTTTTTCCGACTGCTTGCAAGGTGCCGTGCCTGCATCCCCGGAGAAGCCCTGCACATTCCATCGCTCGAAAAGGGCCCGGAAGGCATCCATCTCACTCGTGGGCGGAATGGGGGAGGGAATCCACCCGCCGGAGGCCCGGGGCCTGGATTCCGGGGGTGAAGCTCCAGGATTGTCCATGGCCGTGGGGGAGGCTTCAGGGGAAGGCTTCTCCAAGGCTTCGCCGGCCGGTGCCGGGGGGGCCGCCGACGGGATCGGTCTGCGCAGGGGAGGAGCTGGCTCGCGGCTGAGCGAGTCGATCTTCAGGAATTCCCTGATGCCTGACCCGGCTCCGCCTCCGTAGAGGTTCCACCCGCCAAGGAGGACCAGGATCAAAAACAGGGCGGAAGAGCCCCAGGCGAGCCTCCTGAGCCACGGCGAGCTCCAGGCCGGCTCGTCGAGAGCTTCCAGGGCCGCCCGCCTGACGATGGATGGGGTGACGAAGCGCTCCCCCTCCACGTAGGCGCCGAGCATCGCCCGGTCGGCGATGATGTTGATGAGCCTCGGAATTCCCCGGCTCAGGATGAACAGCTGGCTGATGGCGGACGGCGGGAACAGGGGCTCGCGGGCGCCGGCCACGGCCAGGCGATGGTTGACGTAGGCATCCAGGTCGGCCCGGGTCAGGGGGCCCAGGTGATAGCGGGCGATGATCCTCTGGGACAGCTGCCGGAGCTCGGGACGCCCGAGCATCTCCCGGAGCTCGGGCTGCCCGAGGAGGATCACCTGGAGCAGCTTTCGCTTGGTGGTCTCGAGGTTGGTGAGGAGACGGATCTGCTCGAGCACCGCGGGCGACAGGTTCTGGGCCTCGTCGATGATGAGCACCGCCTTTCGCCCCCGGCCATGGGAGTCGAGGAGGTACCCGTTGAGGAGATCGATGAAGGTCTTGATGGATTGATTGCCCGTGGGATACGGAATGCGAAACTCGTCACAGATGGTGGAGAGCAGCTCCCGCACGGTAAGCCTGGGATTGAGAACCAGCGCCACGTCGCACTGCTCGGGCAACTGTTCCAGCAAGCACCTGCAGATGGTGGTCTTGCCCGTTCCCACTTCTCCGGTCAGCAGAATGAAACCGCCGTCGCGCTCGACCCCGAACACCAGGTGGGCCAGGGCCTCGCGGTGCTGATCGCTCAGGTAGAGATACCTGGGGTCGGGGGAAATGGAAAACGGCGTTTCCTTCAGGTGAAAATAATCAAGGTACATACTCTGTCGTCTCGCTGACCAGGAGCTCCCGCACTTCGCGTGGGAGCTGCAGGGCCGGATCGAAAAAGGGAAACCTCAGCGTGAAAACAGTACCCCCCGGGCCGGCGGACGTTTCATCGCGGCCTTCCCCGGGGCCCATTTCACGACCGGGTCCGCTCTCCGCATCGATCTGTCCACCATGGTCCCGAACAATCCCGAAAGTCACCGAAAGTCCGAGCCCGGTTCCACGCCCCACGGATTTCGTCGTGAAAAACGGGTCGAAAATCCGGCTTCGAATCTCCGGAGGAATCCCGCACCCCGTGTCGGCCACCTTGACGACCACCTCCCTGCGCTCTTCGTCGCGGTGCGTGGACAGTGAGACGATGCCTTCGGAGCCTATGGCATCGTAGGCGTTGTTGAGCAGGTTCATGAAGACCTGCTGGAGCTTTTCGGAATCGCCGTAGATATCGGGAAGATGCGGATCGAGGGAGCGTTCGATGGTGATGTGCTCCAGCCTGAAGGTATGCTCCGCCACCGAGGCCACCTGTTCGATGACGTCATTGAGGTTGAGCGGCTTTTTGTCGGTCTGGGTGTTCCGGGAGAACCGAAGCAGGTCGGCCACGATCTTCTTGCAGATGCGGGTGTGCTTTTCGACGGTCTTCAAGGTGTCGTGGGTTTCGGAGCCGGCGTCGAAATCGTCCAGGAGGAGCTGAGTATATCCCAGGATGATTCCGAGGGGCGTGTTGATCTCGTGGGCCACACCCGCGGCGAGCTGTCCCAGGGATTCGAGCTTCTGAGACTGACTGATGCGCTCCTGGAGCCCCCTGAATGCGGTGATGTCCCTCGCGTTGCAGAGGAGGCCGATGGCCTTCCCCTCGGGATCCAGGACGGGAGTCTTGACCACGTGAAACCAGCGGTCTCCATCGGCTCCGTGCATGAGCCGCTCCGTCTGGAGGGGAGATCTGGAGCCAATGACCTGGAGGTTCTCCATGCGCTCCAGTTCGGCGTTGCCGTCGGCGGGGCCCAGGATGCAGCTGGAGCCCGCCGCGTCCTCCTCGCGGATTCCGAAGAAATTGGAGAAAGCCTTGTTGATGGCAAGGCAGCGGAGCTCCGGGTCGTACAGGGACAGCAGGTCCGGTGTGACATTGATGATGGTGTGGAACAGGTGCTGCTGCCTCTGGAGATCGTTGCGGGCCCTTTCGAGATCCTCCAGGCGCCGTTTGAGGGTCAGCGCCATGAGGTCGAAGTACTCGGCCAGGTGCTGGATTTCATCTCCCGAATTCATTCGGTATACCAGGCATCTCTGGCAGCACATGGTCTTTTCGCCGTTGGGACCTTCAACGCAGGTAGGGCAGAGAGTACCCACCAGGTGCCAGCACCGCTGGCTCACGCGGTGATAGGCCGGGCATTCCGGCTTTTCGCAGTTCATGATCTCCCAACAGGGATGCAGCGGTCTCGGGGACGTCTGAACGTCCAGGTTGCCCTTGACGATCTCTTCGGCGGACTGCCTCAGGACCTCGATGCGCCGTGTCACGGTCCGGGAGAGCAGAGCGCCCAGCATGGCCGCCATGATGATGGCGAAGCCAACGATCAGCAGAATGGTCCAGAGGAGCCGGTCCACCGCCGAGCCGATGCGCTCGTGGGACACGCCGAGCCGCACGGTCCCGAGGCGATGGCTTCCAATCATCACCGGCACGGCGAAATCATGGATCAGCTTTTCGCCGGTGCTGAGCAGCTGGATTCGAAAAGACTCGGTGTCGGTCACCTTGTTGACCAGGAGCAGGTCCGTGGGGAAGCCTCCCTGGAAGGTGTGGACCAGGGGAATCCGACCCTCGTTCAGGATCAAGAGGTAGGCGATGTCTTCACCCGAGCGCACCACCTCGTCGACCACCTCTCTCATCCGCAGAAAATCGAGGGCGAGGAGGGGATCTTCGATCCTTGCCATCACGTGAAGGGCGCTCGAGATGCCGCGGCGCTTGCTTTCCTCCAGCAGTGCCTGGGTGGTGGTCCTGCTGATCACGGCGGCCACCGATACCCCGAAGACCAGCAGCACGGCGATCATGACCGCGGAGATTTTTGATCGAAAACTCAGTCGTGCGAACATAAGCACCTACTGATCCAGGTCTATCCCCACCTTGGCGGCCAGTTGCCGAATCGCGTCGAAATCCTGGTCCTCGGCGGGAATGATGCCGGCGAAGTGAGCGGCGTCACAAATGGAACGGTACCGGCTGTCGAGGCAGTCGATCTTGAGCAGTGCGTCGCGAATGCTGTTGACCGTGACCTGGGAGAGCCCCTGCCGGGCTGAATACATCCATCCCGGGTACCACGGCGTGTACCCCAGGATCCGGATCTGACTCAGGTCGACCCTGTCGGCCACCAGCTCCAGGGCGCCCTCCCGCACCGAGCCGATATCGTACCGTCCGCTGTAGACCGCCAGGACGACCTTCTCCTGCTGACCTCCGGGGCCCGGCATGAAGGAGATTTCGGCAAAATCCTCCTTCTTGATGCCATGCTCCCAGAAGAGCCCAAGGGCGTAAAGGTAGCCCCCGGCCGAGGAAGGATCGACGGCCACCCACCGCTTGCCGCGACAGTCCTGGATGGACTGGATCGCGTCGTTGTCGGCCCGGCTGATGATCAATCCGCGAAAATTCTCCTTCCCGTCCAGCTCGATGATGCGCGCGAAGGCCTGAGCTCCGTAGCGCTCATTCACCTTGATGTAGATGAACGGGTTGGCGAAGGAAATGTCGATCTTGCCCTGGCCCTTTTTCCGGATGTAGTCGTCGAAGCTGTCGGGATAGACCTGCCGTATGGAAAGGCCCGTCTCTTTCTTGAGATACTCCACGAGGGGGTTGTGCCGTTCGAAGGAAACCTTGTGAAAATACTGGGGAACGTAGGCGTAGGTGATGATGTTCGGGTCTTCCTGAAAGCCGATTTCCTCGCGCTTGGCGAGGTCCACCCGGATGGGCTGCTCCTGCTCGCCGCAGGCCAGGGGCGTGAGCAATGCCACGAGCAACAGGACACCGAGCAGCATCCGGGCAGCCCGAAGCTTCGGATCAATGCGTCCGGCCGGTCCCCGGGGCAGACGCCCGCCCCGCGTCCCCCGGTCGCATCGTCTCTCTCTCGTTGATCGGCAGGCTTCATGGCCAATCGGCAACCGCTTCATCGCCTCCATCCGCATTGAGCCCAGGGGAGCCGCATCCCCTCCGCCCGGCAGGATCGCCGGCGTTCCCAATGACCGGCGGATCGGGGAAACACTCCGGGAGGCTGTCCGAGAACGGGACCATCGCCCTCCGTTGACTTTCCGGAGGTATTGTCGGACAACTTCCCGGGCTGACCAAAACACTATAACTCCGGCAGGGCTTCGGAGGGAATGCTTTCACCAGGAGAGGACCGTTGTCAAGCCCATTCGCAGGCCCACGACCCTTGACGGAAAAAGGTGGCCCAAGGCAGTCCGGCCCGCTCGGGCCGTCAAGCTCAGCTCGACTGGTCGTCCTCGATTTCCTCGCAGATGCTCGGATAGTGGCGACGGAGACATTCGGGGCAGATGCCGTGGCTGAATTCGGCCTCGGTGTGGCGGGTGAGGTATTCTTCCAGGACGACCCACGACGCCTGTTTTCGGGGGTCCGTATCCTTGAGCCGGATCTTCTTGCAATTGGCGCAAATGGGCAGAATCCCCCGCAGGGTCCTGATTTCCTGCAATGCCTGGCGCAGCTCGGCGTTGACCCGCTTCAGCTCCTCGTTCCCCGCGGAAAGCCTCTCATTCTGAGCATGAATGGTGTCGGCCGAAGCTTTGAGGGCCAGGTGCGTCCGCACCCGAGCCAGCAGCTCCTCGGAGTTGAAGGGCTTGGTGATGTAGTCCACCGCCCCGGTGTGGAAGCCGCGGGCGATGTCCTCGGGGGAGGTCCTGGCCGTGAGAAAAATCACCGGAATGCTCCGGGTCTCCCCGCGCTCCTTGAGGCGGGCGCATACCTCGTAGCCGTCCATATCGGGCATCATGACGTCGAGAAGAACGAGGTCGAAGGAGTCGGTAAGCACCATGGAGAGGGCCTGGGAACCGCTGGTGGCGAAGGATAGGGAATAACCCTCGCGCCTCAGAATGTTCCCAAGGACCTGGATGTTGGTGGAAATGTCGTCCACGATGAGAATGCGCAAGGCGGCTTTCGGCGAATCATTCACGCGGCTTCCCCAATGTTTCGAAGTCACGGACCAGGCGAGGGTAATTTTCGAGGGTGACCAGGATCTTGTCAATATCGAATCCCCTGGCGTGGAAAAGGAGATCGTCGCCATAGCTTTTCAGGCGTTCCACCGAGTACCGCGATCCCAGATCGGCGATGCGGGCGGCGAACGTCTCGATATCCGAAATGTTCTGTCTCTGCCTGACGGAATCCCAGTCTGTCATCAATCGGTCCTGGAGTGCCTCGAAAACAAGCTTGTACTCGTCTTCCGCGAGGCCGGCAATCTCTTCATTCTCTTCGGAAGGGATGCACCGCTGGACGCATTCAAGGGCTTCCATGGCCGGTCCGGAATCGTTCCCCACAAATCTGCGGAGCTCCGCAAAAAACCGACTGCGCTCGAAAGGCCGGATGAGAAGGCCGTCGAAACCGGCCGAGAGCAACCGGTCGGTGTCCTCACGCATGGCCATGGCCGTGACGGCAATGACCGGAATGGGGCGGGTTTCCGGTTCGTTCCGAAGCTCCCGGATGGCGCCGTAGCCGTCCATGACGGGCATCCTGATGTCCATGAGAATGAGATCTGGACGGCTGGACCGGGCGAGCTCCACCGCCGCCTTGCCGTTTTCAGCCTCGAGGATGGTGACGTCCTTCCCTCGCAGCAGCTCACAGACGAGCTCACGGTTGATCTTCAGGTCGTCCGCAACGAGCAGCTTAAAACCGGTCCGTCTCAGTTCGACCTCGGAGGATTCATTCGGAGCGGGAAGGACGGCACCGCCCCTCGCCACGGGGACTTCCCGCAGCCGGATTTCGAACCTGCTGCCCCCTCCCTGGATGCCGCCGACGGAGATGCTCCCGCCCATCATTTCGACAAGCTTTTTGGTGATGGCAAGGCCCAGCCCGGTGCCGCCCCGGACAGTTGACCCCACATCAGCCTGCACCTGGGAAAAGGATTCGAAGATGAGATCGCGGACACCCGGATGGATGCCGATGCCGGTGTCCTCGACGGCGATGTGGAGATCGAGGTGCCCGGATTCCTCCGCCTGACGCAGGGACGTCATGGCGAGGATGACCTCGCCGGAATCCGTGAACTTCATGGCGTTTCCCAGGAGATTGATGAGAACCTGCCTGAGTCTGGCCTGGTCCAGCATGAGGCCGTCGGGCAGTGTCGGTGATACCCGCGTGATGAGTCGGATGCCTCTTTGAGCCATCTGGCTGTCAAAGATCCGGCTCATCTCCTCGGCGAGTCGGTGCAGGTTCACCGACTCACGTCTGATCTCCATTTTGCCCGCCTCGATCTTCGAGAGGTCCAGGATGTCGTTGATGAGGGTCATGAGGCCCTTGCCGCTGATCTTGATGGATTCCAGGTAACTCTTCTGAAGCGGGTCGGTGACCAGGGGGCAAAGAAGCTCGGTGAACCCCAGGATGGCGTTCATAGGGGTCCTGATTTCATGGCTCATGCTGGCCAGGAATTCACTCTTGGCCTTGCTCGCGGCGCGTGCCGCCTCGCTCTCCCGCTTGGCATGCTCCTTTTCCCGGCGCTCGGTCATGTCGATGGCCGACCCTTCGTAATAGGACAGGCCACCCGACTCGTTATGGACCCTCCGGGCCGAAATCGAGACCCACACGGTGGATTTGTCCTTGCGGAACATCTGGGTCTCGAAGTCGACCACCTGCCCTTCACGTTGCAGGATCTCCTCGAATTTCGCACGATCGTCGGGGTTGGCGTAAAGCTCGCCGCGAATGCTCTCCACGCCGGCGAGGACCTCCCCCGGTGATTCATAACCCAGGATCCTGGCCAGGGACGGGTTCACGGTCAGGAAGCGGCCTTCCCCGGCCGTACTCCGGAAGATGCCCTCGCTGGCATTCTCGAAGATGCCGCGATACATCTCCTCGGTCTCCTTCAGGGCGACCTGGCTCCGGGCCAGCCTCAGCGACATGCTGTTGAAAGCTTCGGCGGTCTCTCCGATCTCGTCATTGGAGGAGATTTCCACGGTCTCGCCGAGGCGCCCCTCGTCGATTCCGCGGATGGCGTTGTGCAGCGCCGAAACGGGTTTGAGAACCAGGTGGGAAAGGAGCACGTTGAGCAGCAGAGACATCACCAGGATCATGGTGAGCAGCAGGGTGACAAAGAATCCGGAAGAGAGAAGAATCCCCCTCCGCAAGGCGGACAGGTCGTAGAAGATCCTGGCCTCTCCCACTTTCATGCCGATCACTTCGATGGGCCTCGAGAAAACCGCCAGGGATCGGTCCTTGTGAGAGATGGTTTTCAGACCGTCAATCGAATGCGTGGCTTGCGGAGCCCATCCCTCCATGGCCTCGGCCAACTGCTCCTCGGTGGACGCGTAATGCCGTCCATCCGGCAGGTACACCGAAGCAGCCTCGATCCCCTCGACACTGCAAATCTCGGCCAGGGACGCCTGCAGGGCTCTCCGCTGGTCCGCGTAGAGCTCGTTGGCGAGATCTTCCATCTTCTGGTTCAGCACGCTGTCCACCAGCAGGCGCGCGTTGTTGATGTGGGCGTGGTAGCGGTCCACCTCGAAGGGATACAGGATCCCTCCAAAAAGCACGGCGATGACGGCGGAAGTGAACAGGATGACAAGGTTGATCTTGGATCTGAGGCTTCTGGACTTCATGGGCTATTCAGGCAAGGGCTGAACGGTTTTGAGATAACGGGGGCTTCCATTCACGATCTCCATGATCACCGCGGCTTTCACAGGATCCCTGCCCGACGAGAAGTCCATGTGTCCCGTCACTCCCTCGAAGGCGCGAGTCTCCTGGAGAGCGGCCCTGATTCGGCCCCTCTCCGGGGCTCCGGCCCTCCGAATGGCGTCGCTCAACAGCATGACGGCGTCGTATCCCAGGGCGGCTCCCGCGCCAAGGTCCCCCTCGCGCGAGTATTTGTGAACGAATGCGCGTGCTTTTTCAGTCCGGGAGCTCTCCGTCCAGTGCGAGCTATAGTACCCTCTCTTGATGCTTGTACCCCCTGAGTCGAGGAAGCTAGGCTCGCTCCAACCATCGCCTCCCATCGGGATGGAGGGAACCTCGGCCTCCTGGAGACGCCTGGCAATGACTCCACTCTCGTCATGGCCCGACAGAAAGACGACATCGGGCTGGGCAGCCTGGACCCGGCGCACGAGGGGGCCGAAGTCCTCCTGCTTGAGCTTGTACTCCAGCTCCAGAACGACCTTGCCACCAAGGCGCTCGAGCTCCCTGCGAAATACCTCCGCAAGTCCCAGGCTGAAGTCGCTGTTCAGGTTCACGAAAACGGCGGCGGTTCCGGCTTTGAGGTCGGAGCGGGCGAAGGCCGCCATGATCTTGCCCTGCAGGTTGTCCGTGTAGCAGACCCTGAAGATGTGGTCTCCCACCGCCGTGACGGCGGGGCTCGTCGAATAGTTGGTGATCATGGGAATCCCGCGTTCCTGGGCAACCCGCGCGGCGGCAAGGGAGTGCGAGCTCCAGACGGAGCCCAGAATGGCGACGACGTTGGCCCCATCGGCCTGTTCGACCGCGGCGGCCGACCCGATGGGCGTGCTGTTGTTGTCGAAAACCAGAAGTCGCAGGGGCTTGTTCAAAATTCCCCCGCTCCGGTTGATTTCGTCCACGGCGAGACGCACTCCGATAAGCGAGGTGGCATTCGACGCCTTCGCAACCCCCGTCAAGGCGTAGATGCCCGCAACGTCGATGGTCTCCTCGGCCCTCACGGATGGGCATGCCACGATTCCCGACAGGAGCAGCACAAACCAGAGCTTCCAGGATGCGCCCATCGAGCGGAAGGGGCGAGCCTTTGAACTGCTTTGCATGGTCATTTCCCTCAGGGTCCTTCCTGCCCGAGCCATGGCACGGGAGGTTCAATAATTGAGCGTCATGAAATACTTCGGTCCATCCTTATCGAATCTCAACAGGATGATATCCTTGTGCTTCGGGTTTCGGCTCTCGTCGAAGGCGATAACGCCCGTTGCTCCCTCGAATGCGTCGGTCCGGGCCAGCGCGTCCCTGATCTGTTTCGGATCAGCCCCGCCGGCGCGTCTTATTGCATCATTGAGCAGCATCACGGCGTCGTAGGCCAGGGGCGCGCTCATGTTCCCTATGTCCTGGCCGAACTTGTCCCGATGGATTTTTTGAAGATGCCTGCTTCTGGCCAGTGGCACCCGCGGATGCCACGGCGCGGATTGAAAACTGCCGTCGAGGGCTTCCCCCGCGACGGCATGGATTTCGTCCCATGCGTCTCCGCCGAGGAAGACGGTCTTGAGCCCATTGGATGCTGCCTGTTTGATGAGGAGTCCGCTGTCGCGCGTGTACCCCGGCAGGTAGACGGCTTCGGGAGCGAGGGATTTCATCTCCCTGATGATATCCGAGAAGTCTATGGCCTTGCCGCGGTAGCCCCGCTCCAGGAGAATGGTCCCGCCGTCCTGTACAAAGGCCTCCTTGAAATGATCCCCAAGGGCCAGGGAGTAGGCCTCGTCCATGTTCTTGAGGATGATGACCCTCCGGACCCGCAGGCTTTCCCGGGCGAACCGGGCCATGGCGCGCCCCTGTGACGAATCCACGAAGCAAATCCTGAAGATGTAGTCTCCCACTTTGGTGATGTCTGGATGAGTGGATGCCGGGGTGATCATGGGGATGCCGTGCTTTTGAAGAATGGGGGCCATGGCCAGCGAATGGGAGCTCCAGTGAGCCCCGATGACCGCCGCGGCACCGAGCCGGCAGGCCCTTTCGGCCGCGAGGCTGGAGCCGATGGCCGTGCTCTGGTTGTCGAGAAGTATCAGCTCCAGGGGCCGTCCCAGAACACCTCCGTTCTGATTGATCTCGGAAGCCGCCAGCTGAGCGAGGGTGGCGAGGGGGGCATTGTGGGAAGCCGCGATGCCGCTCAGCGAGAAGACGGCAGCCACCTTGATGGGCTCGGCCGCGAGCACCGCATGCGTGCAGCAGACTGCCAGGGTGATCGAGAAGAGCAGGGCTCTGAGGGCTTTCATGGATCGTCATTCCTGCTTTTCGGTCTGTCGATGTGGAAAGTGCCGGAGGGAATCCGGGATTTCAGGTCGCCTGGCAACGGAAGCGCGTGTGTCCACCGCGGCTTCAGGAGGGCTCTTCCTCCGAGTCCTCCTTCTTGAAGCTGCGGGAGCTCAGCTTGTTCTCCTTGATCAGGCGATGCAGGTACTGCCGTTTCACGCCGGACTCCCGGGCCGCCTGGGACACGTTGCCCGAGTGCCTGGCCAGGACCTTGGTCAGGTACTGCGTTTCGAACTCCTCGATCAGGCGATCCTTGGCCTCCTTGAAAGGAAGGCTGAAGATTTCCTCTCCAGGTTCGAGAGGACTTGCCGAACAGGGAGCCCCGGCGTCGGGGGCCATGGTGAGGATGTCCGAAAGGCGGACCTCGTCGCCTGACGCCATGATGACGCCCCTCTCGATGGTGTTTTCGAGCTGGCGCACGTTCCCGGGCCACTCCTGCTCCATGAGGTGGGCCATGACCCGACTCGAGAACCGGGACACCTCCTTTTTGTGAAGGGTGCAGTATTTATGAAGGAAGTGCTGAGCCAGCGAGGGGATGTCCTCGGCTCTCTCCCTGAGAGGCGTCAGGTGAATATTGAAAACATTCAGTCTATAGAACAGGTCTTCCCGGAATTCCCCCCGGCGAATCTTTTCCGGGAGATTCTGGTTGGTGGCGGCGATGAACCGGATGTCCACCTTGCGGATGGCATTGGCCCCGAGGACCTTGTACTCCCCTTCCTGGAGAAGGCGAAGGAGCTTGACCTGCATGGGCAGGCTCAGGTCCCCCGTTTCATCGAGGAACAGGGTCCCGTGGCTCGCCTCCTCGACCAGTCCCTTCTTGTCGCGGAGAGCGCCGGTGAAGGAGCCGCGCAGGTGACCGAAAAGCTCGCTTTCGATGAGGGCCTCGGGAATGGTGCTGCAGTTGATGGCGATGAAGGGCTTGTCCTTGCGGGGGCTGTGGGAGTGGACGGCCCGCGCCACGAGCTCCTTGCCCGTGCCGCTCTCGCCGGTGATGAGCACCGTGGCCGAAGTCCTGGCCACGCGGTCGATCTGCAGGTGCAGGGCTCTCATGGCGGGACTGCCCCCGATCAGCGTCGGAAAGCGCGATCTTCCCTCCAGCTTTTCCCTGAGCAGGAGGTTCTCCTGCCGGAGGTTTCGCCATTTCAGCGCCTGGTCCACCACCTGCAGGATCCTTTCTTTACGGAAAGGCTTGGTGATATAATCGAAAGCGCCTTTTCGGGTGGCTTCTATGGCCGATTCGATGGTCCCGTAGGCGGTCATGAGGACCACGGCGATGGTTTCGTCATGGGACTTGACTTCCTCGAGGATTTGAATCCCGTCGCGCTGGGGCATCTTCAAATCGGTCAGCACGACGTCGAAGGATGCGGTGGCCAGCATCGCCGACAGGGACGTGGGGTTGTCCGTGGCCGTGACTTCATAACGGTCACTGTCCGACAGCATCCGTTGAATGAGCAGGAGCATGTCCGCTTCGTCGTCGATGATGAGAATCCGAGAGGCCATGATCCGGGGGGTCTCCTCGATGGCGGGGCTCTTTTTCGTATCCTGCCGCAGGTCATTGTGACCTCCACGGGAAAGGGAGTCAACGACAATGTCACATAAAAGTTTCACCCCCCGCCAGGGTGGGGATTCGGAGTAAGGAGTCGCTTGGATGGGAGTCTTGGGAGAGCGCATCAAGCTCCGGAGATTGCTCAAGATCATGGGCTGCATAACGGTCGTTCTCATGCTGGGGGCCCTGGCCCTGGGCATCTCCACGTCCCGTTACATGAAGGGCGTGATCCGCGATCAGTTCAACGAGCAGCAGCTGGCCCTGGCCCGGGCGACGGCCAACCGCGTCGAGACGACGATTCAGAACGCCATCGTGGACCTGATCCTCCTGAATTCCCTTCCGGCCATCCAGTATTGCGATGCGGGCAGCTACGAAGTCCTTCTGCTCTCGACCCTGCCCCTCCTGAACCGGGACCACATCATCGAAATCCGCCGCGTGGACCGCGACGGGAAGACCATGCTGGTGGCCAACGAGCAGGGGATCGGCATGCGCCATTTCGGGGTCGAGACCCAGGACGCCGCGGCCTATCTCTCCTGGGCGAGCGACATGAGCAACCGCGGCAAGACCATGGGGACGGGAATCCGCTCCAAGGACCCTTCCAAGGAGCGCAGGACCATTCTCCTGGACCTCATCACCCCCACCTACGAGGAAACAGCGAATGCCGCGCACCCGCACCCCACCCACCGCTTCGCCGGTTACCTGCGGGCCACCCTTGACGTGAGCAAGCTCCTGCGGGAGATCATCCCCCACATCAAGTCGGGGAAGTCGGGCTACGCCTGGGTGCTGGACTCCTCGGGCTCGTTCCTCCATCACCCCGAGGCTGCGTTCGTGGGCGAGAACGCTTTCGAGGCTCGAAGCAACCGGAACCCCCGCATCTCGTTCGCCAGGATCAACGAAATCCAGCAGAACGAGATGCTGAGGGGCATGGAAGGGACGGGGACCTACATCTCCGGCTGGCACCGTGACGTGGTGGAGCCCATGGAGAAATTGATCGCCTTCAGTCCCGTCAGGATCCGCGGCCCCTACCTGGACTACATCTGGTCCGTGGCCGTTGCGGCGCCGGCCCACGAGATCGAAGGCATCGTGAACACGGTATACGCCCGGCAGAGCGTCCTCCAGAGCGCCATCGTCTTCCTCATTCTCCTGGGGAGCATCATCGTTCTGCTGTATGAGCTGCGCTGGTCCACCATCCTTGAGCACGAGGTGGAGTCCAAGACCCGGGACATTCAGCACTACGCGTCAGAGCTGGAGAGATCGGAGTCACTGTATCGATCGCTCGTCGAGAGCGCCGAGGACCTCATTTTCACGGTGGATGTCGACGGGATCATCCGGACGGCCAATCGGCACATGGCGAGCTTCTTTGGAGTGAGACCGGGGGACCTGGCCGGGCGCGGCCTTCTCGATCTGCTTCCGGCCGGGCAGGCGGAGCAGCAGCTGGCGCTGGTTCGAAAGACCCTCGAGGATCGCAGGGGAGTGCGCATCGAGTCCGCGCTTCACGTTCAGGAGCAGGATGTCTGGCTCAACGTCCAGTACATCCCGGTCACCGGTGAAGCGGGCGACGGGGAGCTCGCCCTGGGAATCGCCCGCGACATCACGGATCGAAAGAGCCTCGAAGCACAGCTCATCAACACGGAAAAGCTGGCCTCCCTGGGCACCCTCGCCGCCGGCGTGGCCCACGAGATCAACAATCCCCTCGGGATCATGCTCGGCTTCTGCGAACTGCTCCTGGAAAAATCCGAGCCGGGAACCATCGAGCACAACGATCTCAAGATCATCGAGCGGCACGGCCTGCACTGCAAGAGCATCGTCGAGCGGCTGCTCAGCTTCGCCCGCATCAGCGAAGAGGCCGAGGAGTTCTGCGACCTCAACGGCAACGTCGAGTCCATCCTCTCGGTGGTCAAGCACACCCTGGAGATGAACAACATTCAGCTCGTCACGGCCCTGACCCAGGGACTGCCCATGGTGCGCGGCGATTCGCGCGGCATCCAGCAGGTCCTCCTGAACCTGATCAGCAACGCCATACATGCCATGGACAGCCAGGGAACCCTGACCGTCGTGACCCGGCCCGGCAAGAAGCCGGGCTGGATCGAGGCGGTTGTTTCCGACACGGGCTGCGGAATCCCGAAAGATGTCATGCAGAAGATCTTCGATCCCTTCTTCACGACCAAGAAGGTCGGCGACGGCACCGGTCTTGGTCTGTCGGTGAGCTACGGCATCGTCTCCAATTACGGGGGGAGCATCGACTGCGAGAGCCAGGCCGAGGGGGAGGCTTCCGGCCAGTCGGGCACAGCCTTCACCATCACCCTGCCTGCCAGGCCCGACGAGCCGTCGGATCGGGAGAGACCGGCCCAGCCGCGCGCCGCCGGTGAAGGCACGAGCTCATAGCTCATTTCATCTTCCTGGCACACAACTTGATAGCGTTGCCAATGGAACCATCGCCGCAAGGGACCTGGCCGGATACCATGCCGCACTCCATGTACCCTTTGCCGGAAAGGCCCACGAACGGCGGGAAGCCGGCTGATGCATGGCGCCAGGGAGGCGTGCGAGAAGCGTTTTTCTCTTTCCGGGATGGATTTCCTCTCTCCCCGCGGAGCCGAGAAGACCGATGACATTGAACGCCGAGAGTCGCAAGAACATCCTGATTTTCGACCCGGAGCGGGACACCAGTGAGCTTTTTGCGCGGGCCCTCGAATCGCGGCGCAACTGCCGCTGCTACCTGGCCAATTCCGCGGCGGAGGTCCTGGACCTCCTGCGGGGGATGCCCTTCGACCTCGTGATCCTGGACCTGAAGTCAGCCATGGCCGACGATTACCACCTGCTCAGGCAGATCCAAAGGATTTCGCCGCCGTCCATCCTCATCGTGGTGGGCTATCTGCACCAGAAGGAGCATATCCTCAAGGCCGTCAACCTGGGCGCTCGAGGTCACATCATCAAGCCCATCCAGATCGATGCCTTCCGCAGGAAGATCGAGGAGTACGCCCTCGATTCCACTTCCTCCGTCGGGTGACGCTGTCCCCTCCAGGTGACACAACTGTCATCTGAAAGTTTCAGTTGAGCCCTCCCCAATGGTCGCCCCATGGACCCGTTCGTGCCTGTGATCACAATCCCAAAGCCACTTCAGCCCGTTGATGCGGGCTCCCTGGCTCGTGGCACACCGATTGCTCAAAAGACAATCCAGTCATCGGCACGACGGCAGGAGGGCGTCTGCGGATGCCAGGGGAACGTTGGACTCAAGAGGAAGGAGGTTCTTTATGGCTTTGAATGTGCTCGTGGCGACGGATGGTTCGGAACACTCGATGAAAGGCGTTCGGAGGGCCCTTGAGCTGGCCGAGCTGGAAGGCGCCAACATCACGATCATGTCGGTGGCCTTCTATGCCAAGGACGGCTTCGACGACATGCCGTTCAACATCCAGGACAAGCTCGAGGCCCAGGCGGTGACCTCCATCAACAAGGCCAAGGCTTTGTTCGATGAGAAGGGTATCCCCGTCAAGACCGTGATGGAGGCGGGTGTCGTCCCGGCCAACAACATCGTTCGGAGGGCGGAGGAGGGGCAGTTCGACCTCATCGTGCTCGGCAGCACGGGAGCCAGCGGGCTCATGCGGGTGCTCATCGGCAGCACGGCGGCCAAGGTGGTCGCCCAGGCGCCCTGTTCGGTCTTGGTGGTCAGGTGATGCCCGGAGGCGCTCCGGGAGCTTGGGGGGGACCGGCGCCTGAGCTTGTCTTTCGAGTGAGAGAAGTAACGAAGCACGGATCAATTCTGGTGATTCTGGTTGAAGATGCAATCATCGAGGGTTTTCAAGGGAGGTTGGAATCATGAGTCGTATCTGGACAGTTCTCAGCGGTTGGGTGTTTCTGGTGACGGTGGTCCTTCCCGTAAAGGTCCTGGCGGCCGGCGGCGGTGAGGTGGCGCCCATGGTGATCGTGGCCGACACGCGCAAGCTCGAGGGCCTGATGAAATGGTGGGCGGATCTCTACAATCACAGCTACGTGGGATTCACGGCCCTCACCGTGGTGCTCATCCCCATCATCGGGGTCCTCATGGGTGTCCTCGCGGACATCGTCATGACCCACATCGGCATCGACCTGAAATCCAGGGAGCTGGCCGAGCACTGATGGATCGACGCTTTTCCAGGGAATGGATGGAAGATCGAAGCATACTCTCCGAGGAGGATGAATCATGGAATGGCTCTATATATTGATGCCCATTGCGGGCGTGAAAATCTTCTGGCCCGGTTTGATCGTTCTGGGAGTCGGCGTTGGAGTCATCGGCGGCTTCTTTGGAATGGGCGGCGCATGGATGGTGACGCCCGGCCTCAACATCCTGGGTTTTCCCATGGCCTTCGCCATCGGGACCGACATTGCCCACATGGCGGGCAAGTCCCTGATTTCCACCATGAGGCACGGCAAGTTCGGCAACGTCGACTACAAGCTGGGCGTCATCATGATCATCGGGACCGTCGCCGGCTTCGAGGTGGGCGCCCAGATGATCATGTGGCTCGAGCGCATGGGCAATGTCGAGAAGGTCGTGCGCTACATGTACCTGGTCCTGCTGTTCCTCATCGCCTGGATGGTCTTTGCCGACGTGGCCAAGCGGAGAAGGAAGGAGAAAGAGGCGCTGGCGGCCGGCGGCGAGGTGGACAAGCTGGCCACGGGCCTCGAGTGGCACAAAACCTTCCACAAGCTCAAGATCCCCCCCATGGTCCACCTGCATGTCGCCGGGATCTACTGCTCGGCGTGGCTCCCCATCATCGTGAGCTTCGCCACGGGCTGGCTGGCCGGCATCCTCGGCATCGGCGGCGGTCTCATCCGCATGCCCGCCCTCATCTACATCATGGGCTGCCCCACCCACGTGGCCGTCGGGACCGACCTTTTCGAGGTCATGATCTCCGGTCTCTACGGCGCTGCCACTTACACCTATAAAGGTCGCACCGAGCTGGTGGCCGCCATCATCATGCTGGTCGGGGCTTCGGTGGGCGCCCAGGTGGGTACCGTGGCCACCAAGTACATCAAGGGCTACGGCATCCGCATCGCTTTCGGCTGCGCCGTCGTCGGCTGCGCCATCTCCATCGTGCTCAAGCTCATGCCCTCTTTCCTGCCACAGTACAGGGTCGCCTTCGACAACGCGGCCACCTTCTTCGTCCTGGGCGTGGTGGCCGTTCTCTCCACGTACATCACCGTGAAGATGGTGCAGGGCGCCAAGTTGGAAGTGGCGAACAAGAAGAGGGCCGCAACGGCCCGGGCTGCCTGAGGCAGAGCGCAGCGTGCCAACCCCAATCCGATGAAGAGGGAGCTGAACATGAGAATAGCAAGAAATATGACCATGGCCATCCTGCTCATTCTGCCGCTGGTGCTCATGGTGGGCTGTTATGACTACGGCAAGGTGGACCAGGGCCGGGTGATCGAGCTCGACAGGGATAAGCGGATGGTGACCTTGATCAAGGATGTCAAGGATGATCCCATGAACCCGGAGTATTCTGAGCTTCCGCCCCACGTCTATTCCCTGCCGACGGACCCCCATGAAATGGGTCCAGAGCCCAAGGCGGGCCACCGCATCAAGCTCGACACCAAGAACAAGCAGATCGTCATCTGGGATCCCGCCGGCAAGGATCTGAAAACGATCAACTACACCCTCATCGATCAGAAGGAGGGCGTGCGAAGCGACGACCCGTTGGTGTACGACAGCGCGGCCAAGGCTCCCAGAAAATTCCCGGCCGTCGACCGCGACAAGAAGACCATCACCATCTACTCGGGCCGTCAGAAAATCCTGACCACCTTCTCGCTGCCGGATGAATACTTCTCCCTGCCCGAGAGCACCTGGGAGGCCGGTGACGAGGTGAGGGTCTACTACCTGGAGGAAGGAAAGGCTCACCGGTTCATGAACATCTCAAGGACGGACATTTTCAAGAAATAAGACCGAGTGGTTGAGGATCGAGAGAGTCGATGCCGTGAGTTGTAGGGGCGAAAAAATTTTCGCCCCTACACATACACGGTCGCAGCGGATCATCGGCGCGGCCCACTTCTCCCGCGTCCTTTTCGCCCCCGCCGCCCCTACACACAAACGGTTGCCGCGGGATTGCGGAGCGTGGAAGAACCGGTGAATTGAGATTTGAAGCTTGAAACTTGAAACCGCCTTACCTATAACGGTCCGTGATCGGGAGAGATGTGAACGATGAACACACAGCAGAAGATCGTGGTTGCGATAATGGACGTCCTGATGATCGTGGAGCTCTGCATCAGCATGTACTTCGCCAATCTCAATCCGGACAGCTTCACTGCCACTTTCTGCAAGGTCTTTTTCAGCATGCTCATTCCCACGCTCATTCTGTCGAGAGTCATGGTGAAGCGATTTCGGACCGTTATCCCCGAGCCCGCCGCATGAAACTGGACCAGGCCACCTGGTGGCGAAGCACCCTGGGGCGGGCCGGGGCCCTTTTCTGCATCCTTTTCATCCTGTCGGGCCTGGACGGGCTCGTGGCCCAGTTCAGGACCCCTCCCAACGAAGTCCGGGCCATCCCCGGCGAAAAGATCAACGTCAACGGGCCGTGCAGCCCCGACATTCAGGACCTCTCCCAGCTGGTTTACGACACGAGCGCCGAGGGTATCCAGCTGCAGCTCGAAGCGCTGCACTCGGGCTTCTGGCTCGGAGGCACCATGTGGCGGGGGCAGCTGGTCCTGAGCAGCGACCTCAGGCCCGGAACCTACGGCGTGATGGTGCGCTCGGGAATCGACCCCAACGAAAAGCCATTTGCTCTTTTTGTGATCCAGGTTTTTTCGAGCCCGGATGAACTGCGGCAGACCGCGAGGTCCTTCATCCTGAGGCGCTTCGGCATCACCCCCTGGATCGCCTTCTTCGTTTTCATAAGCCTTGCCCTCCTGACCTTTGCCCTCACTTATTACGTTACGCAGCAGCGGGATTCCATGATGGCGGAGCAGGGGCTGGCCGAGGTCTACAGGGTTGCCATGGGGGGGGAGGGCTGCCGCGAGGTGGCGTTTGGCCTGGGGTCGACCCACGGGGTTCAGGCCGGTGACCTCGTGACCCTGATGAATCCCTCGGGCGAGCGTGTCGGCAAGGTGAAGGTCATCCAGGTCTTTGACGTGGATTCCATCGGCACGGTGGACCTGGAAACGATGGTCCGCCCGGGCTTCGTGGTCGCGAAGGACCACTGAGACCAACTCAAAGACAGCAGCACGAACGGCGATTCAGTCATCATTCCGGCGGTATCTCCACCGGAATCCCTCCGGGCTTCCTTTTCAATGCCCCTTTTTTTCCCACCTGCCGGAAGAAAGTGACTTCCGTGAATCCCTTTTCATCGTCGGCAGCGTGGTACTCCGCCGATGCATCCGCTGCGGGCGATGCCCATTCCACGGGCATTGGGGCGGTATCCGATAAACAAAGGGCCTGATGGCAAGGCTTTTGCTCTCGAGGCGGCACTGGACCCGCATCCCGAATGGATGCTAAAATCGCGAGCGAAGCAGGGAGGTTCCGAGCGAAATCATGGGTGAAATCCGACCCCTGGGGGGGATCTTTTCGTGAAGCCTGACAGCACTCGTCACCAGTCGGAAATCCTGGCGGCTTTTCGCCTGCTCTTTTCCCCTGAAAATTCCGCGGGAATGGGAGCCGTCGATTCCGTGCAGCCGGACCAGCTCAAAGCAGCTTATCGCCGAAAGGCCCTGACCACGCACCCGGACCGTTTTGCCTCCCAGGGGGAGGCGGTGCAGCGCATCCATGCCGAACGGTTCATCCAGGTGTCCAGGGCTTATGAGATCCTCAGCCGCTACGTCGCCCTTCGGCAGGAGGGGAGCCGATGGACGGTCAATGGCTCGACGGGGGGGGCGGAGCGCACCGGGCCGCAGCCTGCAAAGGCGGCGAGCCAGGCGCGTTCAACCTCGGGAAGCGTGCACGGCGCCAGGCGGCCGGGAGCCTCCGCGGGGTCTTTCTGGCAGCGGGGCATCCCCCGGAGATATCTCCGGTTCGGCGAGTTTCTCTATTTTTCGCGCGTCATCACCTGGAAGAGTCTCGTGGACGCCCTCGTGTGGCAGCGCCGGCAGCGCCCGCGCATCGGGGAGATCGCCCGGAAGTGGCGCTGGGTCAATGACTCCCAGGTCGATGCGGCCGTGAGGGACCGCAGGCCGGGAGAACGGATCGGCGAGGTGCTTCTGCGCCACGGGCTCCTGACCCCATTCGGCCTGGGGGTCCTGCTGCGACAGCAGCAGAGGATTCAGAAGCCCATCGGCCTTTATTTCGTGCGGCATGGCGGCATGAGCGAGCACGAGGTGGGTCGCCACCTTCACCATCAGCGCCGGCACAACACGCAGTTCGCATCGGCTTTTGCCGCAAGCCCCCAGAATTAGATACAAATCCGAAGAGGGGGTGTCCGCGCCCTCCGGCTCCGGTTCGCCGTGCTTTCGGCGGAGACCACGGCTGCCCGACGGTCTGGAAATGGTGACTAAAGCCCGTCTGGCGGTCTCTTCAGCCAATTGCACAGCACCCGGCTCACGTCGCTGAGCGTGAAGGGTTTGGCAAGGTAGTCGTCCATGCCGGCCCGGATGCAATTGTCGCGGTCTCCTTCCATGGCGTTTCCCGTAAGTGCGATGATGACCCGCCTGGATTCCCCCGTAACCTTCTCCCTTTCACGAACGAGCCGGGTGGCCTCGAACCCGTCCATGACCGGCATCTGGCAGTCCATGAAGACCAGGTCGTAGCGATTCCGCTCCATCAAGTCGATGGCCTGCCGACCGTCTTCGGCCACGTCCACATCCAGGGCCATATGGCTCAGAATCAACCGCCCCACTTCCTGGCTCGTGGGGTTGTCCTCGACCAGCAGGACTCTGAATCCCTCGAAGCGGGGGAGCCCGGAGGCCTGTTCAGCCTTGGGCGGGACGGCATCGCAAGCATGCGCGCCATCCATGGCACGCTCGAGCTCCAGCTCGAGCCAGAAAAGAGACCCCTCCCCTGGTCTGCTCACCACCCCGATCTTTCCTCCCATCAAGTCCACGAGCTGTTTGCAGATGGCGAGGCCAAGGCCGGTGCCTCCGAATCTGCGGGTGGTGGAGCTGTCGGCCTGGGTGAAGGGGTCGAACAATCCCGCCTGCATCTCCGGCTGTATCCCGATTCCCGTGTCGCGCACCTCGAATCGGATGCGAACGCAATGAGGCTGCGCCGTCATCTGGGAGGCAAAGATCTCGACGCGGCCCTCTTCGGTGAATTTCAGGGCGTTGCCGACGAGGTTCATCAGGATCTGCCGCAGCCGCGTGATGTCGCCCCGCACCTTGGGAAGTGGATACGGCTCCGAGTGACAATGAATGGAGAGCCCCCTGGCTCTTGCGCTGTCGGAGTGAGCCTCCGCAACCTCGGCAAGGATTCGGTCCAGATCCAGGTCGTCATGCTCCAGGCTCAGTTTCCCCGCCTCGATCCTGGAGAAGTCCAGGATGTCGTCGAGGAGATTGAGGAGCATGGTGGCGGAAGCATGTGCACTGCTTGAATATCGAAGCTGATCGGCAGACAGGTTGGATTCCCTCAGCAACTGGAGCATCCCCAGGACTCCGTGCATGGGAGTGCGGATCTCATGGCTCATGTTGGCAAGAAACCGGCTCTTGACGCGAGCCGCCTCCTCCGCCGCATCCCGGGCCAGCATGAGCTCTTCCTGGGTGCGTTTGTGCTCTAGTGCATTGGCGAACATTTCACCCACCACCCTGAGCAGCACCACCGTTTCATCGTCCCACCGCCTCTCCCGGTGCAGTGAGGAGAAGCCGAGAAAACCCATGAGCGATTCGCCGAAAAACACCGGAACCACGAGAACCGATTGGACCGACTGGCTCTCGAGCAGGGTCTTCTCGGCGCTTGCGTCGAATGGCAGGGCGGCCACCGTGGGGATGTGGACGGCCTGACCCCGCTTCAGTTGGTCCAATATCCAGGGAAAATGGTCAACGGGAAGGAGATTGAATGGCTCGACCGCCGACGGAATGCCATCGGCCACCCACTCGTGGGTCTTGCTGGCTGTTTGGGACCCGTGGTCCAGCAGGAATAGGAAGCTTCGGTCATCGCCCGAGAACCGGCCGAGTCGCGCCAGGGCGTCGCGGATTCCGTCATCGATATGCCGCGGCGAAAGGTTGATGAACCCATTGGACAGGCTGGTGATGAGGGATTCGAGCTGCAATCGGTGCTCGAGGGCCTTTTCGGCCTGGAGCCTCTCCGCATTCTCCGCCTGAAGGTTAGCGTTGAGCTCCTCGATTCGACCCTTCTCGAGGGCCAGGTGTTGAACCAGCTCGGTCTTGTCGTGAGCCAGGGTGATGGATCGGTGCACGAGGCCGCTGTAGACCCGCCCTGCCTTGAGCAGAAAGGCCACGAAGAGGAAGATCATGAACGCGGCGGCGCGCTGAAGCACATCTTCGCGGGACGCGAAGACGAGGAGGATCGGGATTCCGGCGGGGAGAAGAAAGGCCACGTAAGCGGGATAGACGGGCGACATGATGGTCATGGCCGCCGCCGACATGCCGGCCAGGACGAACGTGGTGAAGAACTGCCGGGAAATGGACGCCTCGGGCGTGAGGAGGAGCCCCGCCAGCCCCCAGCCGATCCCGGCGAGCCCACTTCCCCAGATGGTCCACCGACTCCACCGGGCTGTCTCCTCCACACCGGGCCGCGCTCTGTGAAATGCCATGCCGAGGGCCATTCTGCCAAGAGACACCAGCACCATGTAGGCGAGCCAGCCGGTGATGATCCGATGCGGCACGTGATTCCACTGGATCAGCGCCAGGAGCACGGAATTGGCGATGGTGATGAGTACGGTGGAGACCGAATGAGAAAAGAGCAGGGCCACCTTCTCGGCGTGAACCTGCGCATCACGATGAGCACCCTCTGTCGGATCTGCCTGGCTGAGGTTCTTGCGGGGGGACATTTCCGGCATTGGCGACTCCACCCGTTGGGGCTTCGGTTAAGGTTCCGTTCGATCCGGCCTCGCATCGGCATGGAATGAGCCGGGGACTGCGCTCATTCATGGACGGGCTTCACCTGGTGTCCGTTCTCTTCCAGGATCCGCCTGATGAAGGCCGCCATGCGCGAGGCGCCGGGAGTGTCCCCGTGGACGCAGAGAGTATCCGCGTCGAGAGGGATTTCCGCCCCGTCGATGCATTCCATTCGACCGGTCGAAAGCAGCTTCAGGAGACGGCTCCGCACCGCATCGAGGTCGTGGATGACGGCGCCGGCCATGCCTCGGGGAGCCAGCTGTCCACTCTTGAGATAAGCACGGTCGGGGAAGATCTCCCGCGCCACCCGAAGGCCCCGGTCGGAGGCCATCTTCGCCAGGAGTGATCCCGCCAGGGCAAAGAGGGTGAGCCCGGGATCGAACAGGAGGACGGCATCGATGACTTCGCCGGCGGTCCGCTCGTCTCTTGCCGCGAGATTGTAAAGGGCGCCATGGGGCTT
Source organism: Syntrophobacteraceae bacterium (assembly GCA_025454175.1). Taxonomy (GTDB): domain Bacteria; phylum Desulfobacterota; class Syntrophobacteria; order Syntrophobacterales; family Syntrophobacteraceae; genus JALOOX01. The sequence goes on from JALOOX010000022.1 coordinate 43,060, forward strand.
GACGTGCCGCAGGGGGAGACCGGCGGCCCTGGTGAAGGCGGAAAGCGCTCCCATCTGGTAGAGAAGGTCGTGCTTGACCTGGCCCGGCCCCGTTTCGAGATTCCGTCGCCCGAACCCCACCAGGTCCGGGTAACCGGGATGGGCGCCCACGGAAACCCCGTGGTCCCTGGCCAGCCCCACCGTTCGGGCCATGACCCCGGGGTCCCCCGCATGGAACCCGCAGGCGATGCTGGCCGAGGTGACGTGCCGGATGACCTGCTCATCCTCCCCCATTCGATAAGCACCGAAGCTCTCTCCCATGTCACAGTTGATGTCGATTCTCATGAGGCAAATTCCTCGATCGGGAAGGGAATGACCACGGGTTCAGATCACGGCCCATGACTCGTTGGGGCTGTCGGTGATGAACATGTGGCCGGGGGAATGGGTGAGGCAAAGGTCCGGCCGGGCAGAAAGCACGGCGAGGGAAGACGTCACTCCACAGGCCCAGAACACGGGAGTCTCTCCATCACGGATGGTGACGGGGTCGCCGAAGTCGGGTCTGCCGAGGTCCCGGATCCCGAGGGCCGTCCCGTCTCCGATGTGAACGGGCGCTCCGTGAACGGATGCATAACGGCTGGTCACCTGGACGGCGCGGACCACCTGGTCGTCGGGAATGGGCCGCATGCTCACCACCAGGGGGGCTGAAAAAGGGCCGGCCGGGATGCAGGGGCGGTTGGTGGTGTACATGGACACGTTCCTGCCCTCTTCGATGTTCCGGACGGGAATCCCCGCGGCCATGAGGGCACTCTCGAAGCTGAAGCTGCAGCCCAGGAGGAACGTCACCAGGTTGTCGTTCCAGTGGGCGGTGATGTCCGGCGTTTCGGCGAGCAGCTCCCCCTGCTTCCAGACCCGGTAGAGGGGGACGTCCGTGCGGATATCAGCCCCGGGCGCCGTGATGCGCGGCTCCCATACCCCGGGCTCCATGATCTCGAGGATGGGGCAGGGCTTCGGGTTGCGCACGCAAAAGAGCAGAAGCTCGAACGCCAGGCTTCGATCCAGGATGACCAGGTTGGCCTGGGCAAAGGCAGGGGCGAGGCCGCTGGTCGGCCGGGCCCATCGTCCTCTTCGGATCGTCTCCCTGATTTCACGCGGTGTGGAGTCCGGATTCACAAAACCTCCTGAGCTGGAGCTCACGTTTGAGATAGATTTCCCTGGCCTCGAGAAGCGACAAGGCCGCGAAGCGCACATGGGCACCGGGAAAGAGCTGAGCGACGAGGGGCAGGTCGGCGCCGATCACCGTGGCGATCTTGACGTAGCCTCCCGTCGTCTGGCAGTCGGCTCCGAGGAGAGTGGGCCGGCCGCTGCCGGGAACCTGCACGACCCCGGGAATCGTGCCGTCGGAAATGATGTCCGGCCCGTGCCGGTGGGTGATTCTCGGTCCATGGAGAATGATGCCCATCCGATCGCAGCGGTCCGTCACCCCGTAGGGCTCACTCAGAAAGGCCGCGATTCCCTCGGGGGTGATCAAATCCTCCTGGGGTCCCAGCACGACCCGCAGAGTGGGTTGGTCCGCGTAGGGAGGGATGAGCTCATGGGGAGCGCGGCGAGCCTGAGCGGGCAAGCGCGGTGCGGTGCCGACTTCGATGACGTCTCCTTTTGCCAGGGGGCGCCCGTGGAATCCCCCGAAGCCGCCGCGGATGTAGGTGGAGCGGCTTCCCATGACCAGCGGGACCTCGATTCCACCCGAAAGCGCCAGGTACGACCGGAGGCCCCTCGAAGCATATCCAACGGTCAGGATGTCGCCCCTGGACGCCTCGCGGGTCGTCCACAGGGGAACGGCTTCCCCATTGATCGCCACTTCGACGTCCGCCCCCGTCACGGCAAAAGGAGCACCGGTGATGACCTCGGCCCTGAATCCTCCCCAGGTGATCTCGATGGCCGCGGCACCTCGCCCGTTGCCCACGAGACCATTGGCGACCTGCAAAGCCGACGGGTCCATGGCGCCCGAGAGGGGAACACCCATATCCCGGTGGCCCCGCCTTCCCAGATCCTGGACGGTGGCCAGTGGACCGGGATCAAGAATGCGCAAGGCTCTCAAAGTCGTCTCTCGTGACCGGAGTGAAACGGAGGATGTCTCCGGGCTTCACCAGGAAGGGATCGCTCCTGTTCAGATCGAAAAGCCGCAAGGGGGTTCTGCCGATGATCTGCCAGCCGCCCGGGCTGTCCATCGAATAAATCCCCGTCTGTCGGTCCGCAATGCCGACGCTGCCCGCCGGCACGACCTTCCGTGGGACTTCCTTTCTCGGGGTAACCAGGCGATGGTCCAATCCGCTCAAATAAGGAAAACCTGGAGTGAAGCCCACCATGACCACATCGTACACCGGCGAGGCATGGATCGCCGCCACCGACTCGGGAGTCAACCCGTGCATGGCGGCCAGCTCATCCAGGTCAGGTCCGAGCTCTCCCCCGTAACAAACAGGTATTTCAACGACGTCGGGCGACTCCCGACGCTCTCCGGAGGCGGGGGGCAGGGCGCGATCAATGTAGATGAGAAGCTGCTCGTGGGAGAGCTCCCATGGATCGTACTGAACGAAAAGAGACCGGTAGGTGGGGTTCAGCTCAAGGATGCCCGGATGCCCCAGCTCCCTGAGGGCCTGGGACAATGCGTGCACCCGCCCGTTGATCGATGGCTGGATGTCATCTCCGAATTCAACGCTGAGGGCGGTTTCTCCACACAGGAGGATGCGGGGGAGGGGATGGGCGGTCGACCTCCGCCGACCTCCCGTCCCATGGTTCAGATCTCCCTGACTTTCGCTTTGCATGATGCCCCGGCCTCGACCCAAAAAGTCTGC
>JALOOX010000130.1 GCA_025454175.1 Syntrophobacteraceae bacterium
CACCGGTGTCAGCACGTGCAGGAACTTGTTGTCGAACCACTCCCTTCCCTTGGCCTGGATGATCCAGCGGCGTGAAAAGTAGCCCGCCGCGAGCGGGAGGGCCACATAGATTGAAATGGAAAGCAGCAGCGCTTCCCAGGGAACGGGCATCTGATTGAGGCCGAGGAGCCATTTCCCCAGCACGCCGTATAAAATGAGCATGGTCAGGCTGTTGATGGCCACCATGACCAGGGTCAGTCCCTGGTTTCCCCTGGACAGGTAGCTCCACATCAGGACCATGGCCGTGCAGGGAGCGATGCCGAGCAGGATCATGCCCGATATGTACGAGCGGTAAAGGGGAACCTGCGAGCCGTCCTTTAGGACATCCATGCCGGGCAGGAGGTCCCTGAAAAAGTAGCCCACAAAGAGCATGGCGATGCCCAGCATCGTAAAAGGTTTGACCGCCCAGTTCATGAAAAGCGTGAGCAGAACCGGCTTGGGCGTGCGCCCGGCTCGGAGCACCTCCGCAAAATCGATCTTCACCATGATGGGATACATCATGAAGAAGAGCGCGATGGCAATGGGGATGGAAACCACGGGCGCTTCCCCCACGTGGATGGCCATCCGGTCCAGCCTGTTGGCAACATCCGGGGCCAGCTTCCCCAGCACGATTCCGCCTACGATGCAGAGGGCCACCCAGAGGGTGAGGTATCTCTCGAAAATGTTCAGCTGTTTGGTTTCTACTTCCTTTGTCGAGTCCATTCCTCATTCCTTCTCTGTATTCACAGCGAGTGACTCGGGCAGTCGTTCCACGAATTGTCGGATCTCGTCGCGCACTCGACGGTAATGGGCCATGGCCCCCTCCTCGCTATAAGAATCCAAGGCCAGCCTGGGGGGATCGTCGAAGCCCACGTGCAGCTTCTTGGTCCTGGCGGGAAAGAAAGGGCAGGACTCGTGGGCGCGGTCGCAGACGGTCACCACGAAATCGAAATCGATCCCGTCGAGAGTCGAGACATCCTTGGATTGATGATGCGAAATATCGACACCGGCTTCCCTCATGGCGGCAACAGCCCTGGGGTCCATTCCGTGGGGCTCCACCCCTGCTGAATATGGGTCCATGAGGTCCCCCTTCAAATGCCTGGTCCACCCTTCAGCCATCTGGCTGCGGCACGAATTTCCGGTGCACAGGAACAGGATTTTCAGCTTCTCCACGGCGGCATCCTTCCTCGGCGGGCCTTCACTCATACTGCTAACGCTTTGAATTTGGGCTTTTGTCATCCCGAACGAATGTGAGGGATCTTAAGATTTCTCCCTTCGGTCGAAATGACAGAAACTCCAGTTCGTAGCCGTTTGCAGTATAGGAGCCCCTTCCCTGACACGGTTTGCCATGCCTACTCGAACTGGAACTGCCCAAGATAGGCATCCAGCTTCGCCTTGCTCTCTCCGGCAAGGGGTGGGCAATCTTCCGGCTCCTTGCCTCCCTCGGCCACCTGGGTGGCGAACACCATGCACGTGGGCTGGCCGCATTCCTTGCAGTTGGTCTTGGGGAGGAGCCTCAGGATCTCCATGACCTTGGGCTTGGGGGCGCTTTCGTACCGGGGCTCGATCTCGCCTCGTCGCTCCCAGGTGTCGTTGATCTCCTGTTTCAGCCACTCGATGATCTTGTCCCCTTCCTCCTCGGTGCGTAAGGCGTTGACGCAGATCATCCTCGGATGGACCGCGATGAGCTTGCCGTGCACCTTGAACGAAACGGAAGGAGGGTCCTTGAGGTATTGAAAGCCACCGAGCACTGCGTTCAGATAAGGGATCACCTCGGTGATATTCTCGTCGAGGTGGGCGATGCAGTGGACGGATTCGGCCTCGGGCCTGCATTCGGGCCGAACAACCTCCTTGCGATAGCCTGTGAGCAGCATAAGACACCTCCTGGAAACATAATAAGTCACCGGTGACTTCAATGCAGATGCCCGAACCCGGCGGATGCATTCTTCCGGGTCCGGTTCCTGTTCACGGTCCGTGCTGATGCTCGACGAGGCTGCGCATGGTCGTTCTCGCGATACCCCTTCTCACGCCTCCTTGACGGCCTTCTTGACCCTGTCGATCTCGTCGCGATTCAGGTTGAAATCCTTGTTCTTTTCGATGCCGAGGTCCGTCAGCACCACGTAGGATTTCATCGAAATCCCGGCATGCTCCAGGGTCTTCCTGGCGCAGGCCTGCGAGCAGCCGTCGATGACGACCATCCCGGGCACATCCCTGGCCGACTGGACAAAGCCGGTCAAATGAGCCCCTATTCCCGCGAGGCAGAACATCTTGCCATAGCCCTCCCGGGTCAGCTCAACAGCCGCCTGGTTGGACAGCTGGCCCACGTTGGAGCCCCCTGAGCACGCCAGAATCATGATGTTCCCACCGGGTGTACAACAACTTTCAGCCATTGCCTCTCTCCTTGCTCATCCTCAACGGGGAAAATAGATCTTTGGTACAGGCCGGCACCATAGAGTGTCCAACATCTGAGTCGTCATTCCGGCAGTCTTCAAGCCAAAATCCATGGAAAACCCTGGATGCTGGCTCAGGGACCGCCGGCATGACGAAGCGAAAACGGACACCTTCTTGAGTGGCGCTGTATTCAGCGGCCAACCTACTTGGCAATCCATTTCTTGACTTCATCCTTGGTGGGGACCTTACCAACGGACTTCACTTCGCCGTCGATCACCACCGCAGGAGTTCCAAAGACTCCGTATTCGCCGATCTTCAGGATGTCGGTCACCTTTTCCACCGTGGCGCTCACGCCCGCCTCTGAAACCGCATCCTTGACCACTTTTTCCGTCTGCTGACATTTGGGGCAACCGGGGCCCAGCACTTTGATGTCCATGTGATGCTCCTTTCAGGTTGGTGTTTTGGCGCCAAACCGACGCCGGTGAAACGATCTCTACTGAAAATAATGACCGAAGACCATGCCGCAGAGGGTGGACATGACCACGACCAGGCTGCAATAGACGACCGTCTTCCTGGTTCCCATGACGCTCCGGATGACCAGCATATTGGGGAGCGAGAGTGCCGGGCCGGCCAGCAGCAGGGCCAGCGCCGGGCCCTGGCCCATGCCCGAGCCGATGAGCCCCTGAAGGATGGGGACTTCGGTGAGGGTCGCGAAGTACATGAATGCTCCCACAAGGGCCGAGAAGAAGTTGGCGCCCAGGGAATTGCCCCCCACCAGGCTGCTCACCCACTGGGATGGGATGATGCCTTCGGTGCCCGGCTGCCCCAGCAGCAGCCCGGCGGCCAGTACGCCGCCCAGGAGCAAGGGGGTGATCTGTTTGGTGAAGCTCCAGGTGGCGTTGAACCAGTCCTCGGTTTCCCCCCGCGTGGTGGTGATGAGCACCGTGAGGGCCACGATGCCTGCCCCGAAAGCGATGAGCGGCTCATGGGGAAACCCGAAGGCGAGGATGGCGATCACGATCCCCGCCAAAAGCACCCTCAATACCTTCACGCGGAACCAGATGATAAGCTCTACGCCAAGACCCGCGGCAAAAGCCCCGGTGAGCCACCACTTGACCTGGAACACGGCGTTCCAGAAGCCCACGGGCTCGGATGGCTTGCCCCAGGTGGCTGAAATCAGGAGCCCGACCATCGTGGCAAAGTAGAGGACGTTCTGCCACAGGGGGCGCTCGACGTCCACGGACGGCAGGTGCATCGCCGCCTGCGCTTTCCGCGTCTCCTCCTTGAGGAAGAAGAAATGCATCAACAGGCCGATGACAACGCTGAACAAAATCGCTCCGACCGCGCGCGCGATGCCGAGGGGCAGCCCCAGGATGCGCGCCGTGAGCACGATGGCCAGGATGTTGATGGCGGGTCCCGAGTACAGGAAGGCGATGGCGGGACCCAGCCCGGCGCCCCGCTTCCAGATGCCGGCAAAGAGCGGCAGCACGGTGCACGAGCAGACGGCCAGGATACTCCCCGAAACGGAGGAGACTCCATAGGCCAGAACCTTATTGGCCGCCGGTCCCAGGTAACGCATCACAGCCGCTTGAGACACGAAGCAGGAAATGGCCCCGGCAATGAAAAACGCCGGCACCAGGCAGAGCAGAACGTGCTCCTGGGCGTACCATTTGACCAGGGCCAGTGATTCAATGACCGCGTTGGTGAAGCGCTTGCTGTCCATGGGAAGGAAGAATGCCACCAGAAACGCTCCCACGATGAGCATCATGGGTATCCAGATGGTGCTCCAATCGATGCGACTCGGCTGCGTCTCCTCCAGGTTTTCCAACACCTCATCCGTCACCGGTTCGTTTTCAGAAGCTCCAGCAGGTCCCATTTTGAAATCTCCTTCCGGCTTGCATTTCTGTGCTGGTCATCAGATCAGCAGGTTGAAGAGGTATCCCACCATGAGTATTCCCAGGCCCGCCACTCCAAGAAACGTGGCGATGAGCGTCGACTTCAGTACCTTGCGCGGGATGATCGCCTCCGGCAGCGAAAGCGCGATCACCGACAGGGTTCTTCCCCCCATCCGTTGAAATCTATGCGGATTGCCTTCTGCAGATGGTCTCGCGGCTCAGATCCGGCAGCGAGTCAAGAATCCGGGTTATCTCGGGATCATCCTTGAGCCAATGCTTGAGATTCCCCAGAGTAGTGGCCACATAGGGGTTCTTGCTGCCGTCGGAAACGAAATAGTTCACCCACAAGCCGTTCTTGCGAGAGTGCACGAGCCCGGCATCTTCCAGGACTTTCAAATGGTTGGAGACCGTTGGCTGGGCTATGCCCAGGCCGGCCTGCAATTCGCACACGCACAGCGATTGCTGCTGAAGTATTTTGAGGATCTTGACCCGGTTCGGGTCCGACAGGGCCTTCATGACCTTGATGAACTCGGTCATGCTCATGGAGCCTCCTCTCCTAATTGATCATTGGCAATATAGACAATAAATCGTCATCTGTCTATATAAATTTCATATCCTCAGGCATGTGCCCCAGGTTTATCGATCTGCTTGTCGCACTTTTCATTTTGAAGTGGCTGAGTGTGGTGGTACCTTTACAACAAAATATATGGAGCGAAGGGGAACCGTGGCGGCAGCCTTGCTGCAGCGGAACAGTCGATGCATAAGGCAGATTTTGCAAATGGTTTTGGCGGCTGCTTCCCTGGCAAATCGATATGGTATGCTGGATTTTCAGCTCTGCAGGTCCCCACAACAGTTCTGATGAGCCGGGCTATAAAAACGCTGGATCTCAATATGACGATGCAGTGTCTCATCCTCGCGAAAGAGCGACGGTGCCATTCGCCGGGCGGAAGTGTTTGCCCAGATCCGCTGGTTCCCGAGCTGGAGCCTGGGAACCAGCAACCGTTTAAGGAATTGCGCCCGGCTGTACCAGGAGCCTGTCCGAGAACTGTCATTTCGAGCGATAGCGAGAAATCTCGCTCACCGTAACATTTGGACTTTTTAGGATTTCCCTCTCCGCTGCGGTCCGTTCGAAATGACAAGGAGGCGTTCCCGGACAACGCCCTAGTGCAGGGGCTGTACTGAATCGGTGTGTAAAAATCTAATTCTGTCCGGGGAACGACCAGGATGCTTTCCGATTACAGGAAATCCCCATCGAAATCTCAGGAGGATAATGTGGGGACGGTCCTGTCCGTGCACGGCAGTGTGGTGGATGCCCGGTTTCCCCATAAGCTTCCGGAGCGTCACGGCATACTCCTGAGCGGAGAACGTCGGGAGGTGGTGATCGAAGTCCAGAGTCACCTGAGCCGTGATGTGGTTCGGGGCATGGCCCTCACCCCTACCCGGGGTATGGCGCGGAACGCCGTTATAGTGGACACGGGGCTGCCCCTGCGTGCTCCCGTCGGCAAAGGTGTCCTCGGCCGAATGTTCAACGTTTTCGGGGAGCCCATCGACAGGCTCCTCCCGCCCGAAGATGTCCGATGGGCTCCGATCCATGCGAATCCGGTTCCCCTGGGCGATCGATCCACGACCTCGGATGTGTTCCTGACGGGCATCAAAGCCATCGACGTGCTCATGCCGCTGGAGCTCGGCGGGAAGGCTGGGCTCTTCGGCGGGGCCGGCGTCGGAAAGACGGTGCTGATCACTGAGCTCATCCACAACATGGTGGGCCTTCACGAGGGGGTCTGCATTTTTTGCGGGATCGGAGAACGGTGCCGCGAAGGGGAAGAGCTTTACCGCGAAATGAAGGAGGCCGGAGTCCTGGATAAGACGGTCATGGTCTTCGGACAGATGAACGAGCCCCCGGGGGCCCGCTTCCGGGTAGGACATGCGGCCCTCACCATGGCCGAATATTTTCGAGATGAGGCGCGCCAGGACGTGCTGCTCCTCATCGACAACATCTTCCGCTTCATCCAGGCCGGCTCCGAAGTGTCGGGGCTTCTCGGCCGGCTGCCTTCGCGCCTGGGCTATCAGCCCACCATGGCCACGGAGCTGGCCGGCCTCGAGGAGCGCATCTCCAACACGCGGAGCGGCGCCATCACCTCCATCCAGGCCGTTTACGTCCCGGCGGACGACTTCACGGACCCGTCCGCCGTGCACACCTTCGGGCACCTTTCCGCCTCCATCGTGCTTTCGCGCAGGAAAGCCAGCGAAGGTCTGTATCCGGCCATCGATCCCCTGCAGTCGTCCAGCAGGATGCTGAATCCGCTGGTGGTAGGTGACAGACATTATATGATAGCCAGGGAAGCGCGTAAGACTCTCGCCACTTACGAGGAGCTCAAGGACATCATCGCCATGCTGGGCATCGAGGAGCTATCGGAAGATGACCGAAAGGCGGTCTACCGGGCCCGCCGCCTGGAGCGTTTCCTGAGCCAGCCCTTTTTCACGACGGAGCAGTTCACGGGATTGGAAGGCAGGTCCGTCCGCCTGGAGGACGCACTCGACGGTTGTGCCCGGATCTTGAACGACGAGTTTTCCGAATATCCCGAAAAGGCCCTGTACATGATCGGCAAGGTGGAGGAGGCCAAGCTCCCTTGAGACTCCAGATCCTGGTGCCCAGCCATGTTTTTGTGGAAGAACCGGCCCGGAAAATCATCGCGGAAGCCGAGAACGGCCACTTCTGCCTCCTCCCCCGGCACGTGGATTTTGCCGCCGCGCTGGTTCCCGGGATCCTCTCCTGGTGGACTCCGGAGGGTGATGAGTGCCTGGCAGCCATCGACGAGGGCATCCTGGTCAAGTGCGGCCCCGATGTGTGGGTTTCGACGCGCAATGCCGTGCGAGGCCCCCACCTCGGGGCGCTCAGGCAAACCGTGGACGAGGTCTTCCGGCGCCTGGACGAGCAGGAGCGGAAGTCGCGGTCGGCTCTGGCCAGGATGGAAGCCGACTTCGCCAGGCGATTCTGGGAGTTGGGACGACGTGGCTAGCTCGGGCTCCTCCAGAAAGCGATTCGACGAAACACGACAGCGCATCCGAGACGAGGTGGGCGAAAAAGAACTGCGCAAACTGCGCGCCCGCCGCCAGAAAGGCCTGGGGGCGTGGTTCGGGGTGGGAATGTTCGGCCTGGTCGGCTGGGCCGTCTCGATTCCAACCGTGCTCGGGACGGCCCTCGGAGTCTGGGTGGATCGCGAATTCCCCAGCCGCTACTCATGGACGCTCATGGGACTCATGGCCGGTGTCATCTGGGGATGCCTCAACGCGTGGTACTGGGTGAAGCGGGAAAGCCGGCGCGGAGAATGAGGGCGGGCGAATGGGTGAATGGGTGAATCGAATCGTCGAGTATTCACGGGTGCTGGCGGCAGGGATGCTGGTTGGGGCCTTTTACTTCGGCGGGCTCTGGTGGACGGTCCGCCGCGTGGCTCGCTCGCGCCGTCCCGGTCTTCTCATGCTCGCAAGCTACTGGCTGCGAACGGCTGTGGCCCTGGCCCTGTTTTACGTTATCATGGAGGGAGGCTGGGTGAGACTGGTTGTCTGCCTGGCAGGTTTCCTCGTCATGCGTCAGCTCCTGACCTGGATTCTTGGACCCGGCGGCAACTGGCCGCAAGCGCGTCCGGCGGAGGTCACCCCTCATGAAGATCACGCCTGATCAAATCGTGCTTTGGCAGTGGGGATTCATCCACATCAACGCCACCCTGGTCACCTCCTGGCTTGTCATGCTGCTCCTGGTGCTCGTTTCCGCTCTCGTCACGCGAAGGCTTTCCACCGGGATCAAGATGAGCCGCATGCAGAACCTGCTCGAAGTCATCGTGTCGTTTCTGAGCCGCCAGATCAGCGACGTGGGCCGCCAGGAGCCTGCGGAGTTTCTGGGCTTCATCGGCACGCTGTTCCTTTTCATCGCGGCGTCCAACCTGCTCAGCGTGGTGCCGGGAGTCGATCCTCCCACGGGCTCCCTTTCGACGACCACGGCTCTCGCGATCTGCGTATTCGTGGCCGTTCCACTGTACGGCATCTCCAGGCGTGGGGTGATCGGCTATTTCAAGGAGTACGCAAAGCCCTCCATCCTGATGCTGCC
>JALOOX010000023.1 GCA_025454175.1 Syntrophobacteraceae bacterium
TGTTGTTTCCGAGCTGAGCGTATGGAAAGGCAGAATCTATGACGTGGTGAGAAGGTTGGACAAGTTGTCATCGGGTGATAAGGCGAAGTTTAGTGACCAGGTGAATGATCTTCACATTTATGTGGATGAGTTAGAGAATAGAATCAATAAGCTAAGGACTGAATGTCCCGCGGACTGGAAGAGCGACCAGGTCGAGATGCAAAACAAGTTCGATCATCTCAAGGGAAAGTTTAATGATATTTATGCCAATTTTTCCCCTGGTGATATCGGTGGCTAGCTCGATTAGCCTAATTAAGGAAGCAGGGTCAAAACTGAAGTAATGTAGCTAACCTGTAGACATGGAAAGGATCAAGCGATGAAGGATGTACAGAGTTATTGCGACGGCGTGGTTGCGGAGCTGAGTGTGTGGAAGGCCAAAATGTATGATTTGGTTAGAAAGATGGATAGGCTTTCTTCCGGTGACAAGTCAAAATTTGTTGACCAGGTCAATGATTTGCACATGTACATCGATGAGCTCGAAAATAGAATGAACACATTGCGGACTGAATGCCCCGCCGACTGGAAGGCCGACAAAATCGAGATGGAGAATAAGTTTGAACATCTCAAAGGTCGCTACAACGATGTGCACGCCAATTTCTCCCCTGGTGATATCGGGGGATAACAGTATCAGCTCATGATACAAAAGCGGGGAAGGAATTGATGATCCATCCCCGCTTTTTTTGTTTATCTTTATATCACTACATTATCTTACACATTAACATCAAGTCGATTGCCTGACATCATGAGGGTGAAAGCCTAGTTACTCGGACTTTTCAACCGTGAGATGTTCCTCCTTTACCTTCAATGTCTCTTCGAGCATTAGAATATACTTGAGGTATTTGAAGGCGAACTTCATGAGAGCAACTTCATCGACCTTAATCTTCTCGACTTCTTCATCGTCAAGCTCAAACAGATTCAAAAAGCCGCTCTCAAAAACAAACTTCCTGAATCTGTCGAGATCGTAGCTTGCCATGTAGATCAGGGGCTGCTTGCTGGAATCGAGCTTCGGCTTTCCCGGGTTGTCCCTCCTCAATTGGAGCTGGGCCCATTCCCGGTTCATCTCATCATAAACATCCACTCCCTGCGCGGTCCTCCAGCTCTCTATGGACCACTCGCCACCCTCATCATAACCCTTACAGTTCGGCTCGCGGATGAAGAAGAAAAACTCCTCGGGCACCGGCCCCTGCTCGGATTCCCTCATCATGAGACCCTTGCCAACGGGATAATATCGGCAGTTGGCGGGCCGGTCCTCGTAAATACTGCAGCCCTCGGGCGTAACGAAGGGACATCTTCCACCTTCATCATCCATCATCTTGAGGACCGCGAAGGGATGCGAGGAGTTTTCGTCGATATGAACATAGGTATATTGTTTGAGAAATTCCCCCGAGGACATACCGAGCCTGGTTTTCATACGCAAGATATCGTAAGGCGTCAGAAGCATGTCAGTATTTCTACAGCATATATTGAAGCAACTGATATCTTTATGACACCCGAATTTGAATTTTGAATCCAACGTCCGCTCGACCGGTTCCACGTACTTGGTGCTCGGCAACATGCTTGAATCCTTTCTGTGCATTGAATACTTCGGATTGAGCGTTCCTGCCCGCCAAGACCTCAATCCAAGGTAGGGCGCCACATGAGGGGCTGTTCACGCAATCCACGGGAAAGCCGTCCCCGCGGGATCATTCTCTCCGTACCCCATGAAGATCAAACGTCTGCATTGTAACCAGTACAAAATCAAATGGCCATGCCATAAACTTGGTCGATGAGGATTTTCCTGGGTGGGAGCCACCCCCGAGGAATCGGTGGAGGTGTGGCACGGGATTGCCTTTGAGGGGAGCTTCAGCGCCAGGGAAAAATCCCAAGGGAGGTGGTTGCCCCGGGCTTGGCTCCCAACGACCAGAGAAGAGGGGCGTGATCGGGCACCGGTCAAGGAGATTAAAGGGATCCTTCTTCCCGCGCCATGAACAAAAGAAAGCAAAGCTCAGGAAGGTTCCCTGCCGCCGGCCTGCAGCAGCTTTTCCATTGCCTCATCCTTGAGCCTCAGGGTATCCTCGGAGAACAAAATGGATCTTACCCACCTGTAGCTGAATTTCAGAAGTTCTTCATCATCATTTCTCATTCTTTCAATAAGATCATTCTCCACATCATATTTTTCGAAAAATTTTGTGTTAAAAAGAAATTTTCTGAACCAATCGAGGTCGTAACAAGCAGAATAAAGAAGCTTGGCCTTGCCTGCATCAAGAGTGTTTCCCTTCTGGAAAAACTCATGCTGTGTGATCTCTTTATATCCTTTATTCATCTCATCGTATGAATCGATGTCCTGATTGGTTTTCCACTCTCGCACCGTAAACTCCCTGTCCTCCTGAAAGCCGAGACATGAAGCTCTCTTCTCGATCAGGAACTCCACTTCCTCCGAGGAAAGGGGGAACACCGGATACATTCTGCAGGACCATGGCCTGTCCTGATAAATGACGCACCCGTCGGGCTCAACAAAAGGGCATGTCTCCTTCTCGTCGTCTCTCATCTTGAGCATCACCAAAGGTATGCCGTCATCGGCCAGCATGGTGGTGGTATATTTCTCCAGCAGCTCCTGGGAAGACAATCCGGTGCTTCTGCACATTCTCAGCACATCGTAGGGTGTCAGAAATATGCTTATATCACGGCAGCATGTGTTGAAACAGGGAAGCCCCTGATGACATTCAAACCTGAATTTTTCATTCAATGTGAACAGAACTTTCTCAGGATCCTCTTTCTTCATGGAATATTCTCACCATCAGTCTAGATGATCTAAAATGGGTAAAGCTCAAGTCACCGTGCGGGGGATGCGCAGCGGGACATCAAATGGTTAGGGGCGACCTGAAAGGTCGCCCCTCGTGTTACTTTACCACCAGGACCCGGCTGAAGCTAGAGGATGCTGATCATGGGCCGCTCGAGCACGGTCCACTCATTCTTCGCCTTGTCCCACTTCACGTTCAGGAACACGTTCTTGCTGGTGTCCAGCTTCAGATAATCATACTTGTAGTAGTAACCAGGCCACCTGGACTCCTTGCGGGCCAATCTCGTGTGGGCGCAAGCTATACCAACGACAACGCGATGGTAAGCTTCCCAGCCACGCATCAGCTCATGGGAATCCTTGGCGGACAGCTTCTCGGTGTCTTCGAGCAGCATGCCAAGCTTCCAGAGGCCGATCTCGAGCAGCTTGTCGGAGGTGCCGTAGTTGGTCTCCCAGCCTCCACAGTACTCGCCCATGATCTTCTGCAGGCGGAACAGGTAGTTGTGGGGTGAGATGTAGTTCGGGTTGACGTCGGCCTGAGTGGTGAAGTCCTTCTTCTCTTCATACAGGGCCATCGGCTTGAAGACAGTTTCCTTCAGCTTGGCGATCTGAGCATCGGAAACCGTCGGGACATAGTCCTTGTGGTCATTGGCATACTTCACCACGGCCTTGCCGACGATTCTGCCCTGAACGTGCGAGCCGCTGGAGAACTTATGGGCACAGGCGCCCACGTGATGGTCGTCATGCAGTTGTACTGCTCGGCGAAGGCGTCGGCATATTCCTTGGGCATCAGGTCCGCGGGACCACAGCACCAGGCGCCGCTGGAGCACGCATGGGAGCCGATGAAGACGGAGTCGGACATCTGCAGCTCCATCGGTTTCTCCATCGGATCAATGTTGTGGGCGGCCCAGTTGGTCGCACCCTGGATGCTCATATCCAGGAAGTCTTCCCAGGCTTCGCTCTCGTACAGCTTGATCTTCTTCTTCAGTTCCTTGGGATCGGTAATTTCGGCCTTGTAGCGCTCGACGACCTTCTCGGTGTGCATCAGGAACGGCAGCTTGCCTTCCTTGGCACAGAGAACCATTTCGTAGTTACGCATCGGGGTCGGGGTCGGCTTGGCGGATGCATAGGGATCCCATGCCTTCAGCTCGTTCGGATAGCCACCCACGTAGGGCTCGCCATAGCCGTTCAGGGCCGGGGTCTTGAACAGCAGGAAGAACGTGCCGACCGGGCCGTAGGAATCCTTGAAGCGCGGCGGGACGAAGGTGTTGTCCATCTGGGTCAGCTCGCCGCCGTTCTCGAGCACGAGGGCGTAAACCGAGCCGTTGACGAAGGGGGGCATCCAGGAACGGCCGAAGCCTTCACCCTGGGACCGCGGACGGAACACGTGGACGGCGCCGCCCAGGAGGCAGATGGTCACCTTGGCTTTGAACACCACGAACTTGTCTTCACGCACGCTGAAGCCAACGGCGCCGGCGATGCGGTTGTCTTCCTTCTCGTCCTTGAGAAGATGGGTGATCATGATGCGCTCGATGAGCTCACCCTTGTCGCCGAGGGTGCCAATGGCGGCCTTGGCGGCTTCAGCCACGAGGATCTTGTAGCTTTCACCGGCGATCATGACCTGCCACTCACCGGACTTCACATAGTTGCCGGCCTCATCCTTCCAGATCGGCAGACCCCATTTGTCGAAATGCTTCACGGACGAGTCGACGTGGCGGGCAACGTCATACACCATGTCCTGGCGCATCAGGCCCATCTGGTCGTTGGTCACGTATTCCACGAAGCGCTCGGGCTGACGGGGGTTCATGGTGACCTTCCCGTCGAGACCCATGTAGGTGTTGATGGCCGAAAGACCCATCGCCACGGGACCACTGCGGTCGATGGCGGCCTTGTCAACCACGGTGACCTTCAAGCCAAGCGGCTTGGCCCAGTAAGCAGCTTCCACCGCCGCACCACAGCCGGACATCCCACCACCCAGGATCAACACATCGGTCTCAACAACCGTTGTCGCGAAATCTCTCATTTGCAGTCTCCTTATTTATTTCTTGAGTACGCAGAGTTCTTTGACACCCATGATGTCGGGCTCACCGAGCAGATACTGATTGTTCAGATCAGCAGGGTTGGCCTCGGGAAAACCGTCAAAGGGCTTAATCGAACCCTCGGCCGTGCGCCTGGTGGGGTACTTGAAGCGTTTGATGCGGCCATCACGGTAGGTGATGGTCCACATGATGTCCTCGCTGCCTCTCAGCGGCGTGGAGGCGGCACCCATGGGCGCGAAGTCCTGGTAGCTCCGTACATCCATGGCCTGCTGGGGGCAGATCTTGACACAGCAGTAGCATTCCCAGCAGTACTGGGGCTCCTGATTGTAGCCCTTCATTCTTTCCTTATCGAGCGTCATCAGGTCATTGGGGCATATATACATACAAGCAGTCTTGTCCTGCCCCTTGCAGCCATCGCACTTTTCAGTCATTACGAAACTTGGCATAGCCTTACCTCCTAATAGTTTGTTCCTTATTCCTTCAGCCGAATTTGCTTCCCTGTCTGAATCCTGTGCCTTAAGCCTTACACCTCCCTTCTCAAGACCAGGCCCGCCCCCTGTTTCAGGGCCGCAAGCAGCCTTAAGGGGGCAAGCTTTTGCGTGGATCTTTGGGTTTTGTTTATCGCTCTGGTTGAACTTAGTCTAAATCATTACTTCTTCACATCGCCCGTCGCAGCACCATGAAGCTTGATTTCGACCTTTTCCTCCAGGCCCTGATAGTATTCCTGGAGAACCTTGACCACTTCCGGACGCGAGAATTCCGCGGGGAGCTCGCCGCCTTCGGAGAGGGTTTTGCGGACCATGGTGCCCGAGAGCAGCAGGCGGTCTTCCTTGCCGTGGGGGCAGGTTCTCATGGAGGCCATGCCGCCGCACTTGAAGCAGTGGAAGGTCCAGTCGATGTTGAGGGGCTGAAGCACCAGCGAGCCTTCGGGGATTTCGAGGAAAATCTTCTGGGCATCGAAGGGGCCGTAGTAGTCGCCCACGCCCGCATGGTCGCGGCCGACGATGAGATGACTGCAGCCGTAGTTCTGGCGGAACACGGCGTGGAGCAGGGCTTCGCGGGGGCCGGCATAGCGCATTTCCGCGGGATAGCCGCCCTGGATGACGGTATTCTTCACGAAATAATTCTCCACCAGCACATTGATCGCCTTGACGCGCACGTCGGCGGGGATGTCGCCGGGCTTCAGCTTGCCCACCAGCTGATGAATGTAAAGACCGTCCATGACTTCGACGGCAATCTTGGCCAGGAACTCATGGCTGCGATGCATGGGGTTGCGGAGCTGCAGAGCGGCGACCGTCCTCCAGCCCTTTTCCTCGAAAAGCTTGCGGGCTTCGGCGGGGCGCTGGTAAACATCGGCAAACTGCGAGGGGTAGAAGCTCTCACTGACCACCTTCACCGGGCCGGCCAGGTTGACCTCTTTCTGCTTCATGACGCTCTGCACGCCGGGGTGTCCCGCAACGTCGTTGGTCCAGAACACCTGCTTGCATTCATACTCTTTGTCGATGGTGTACTTCTCGGTCACTTTCATGGTGCCGAGGATTTCGTTGTTCTCTTCGTCCAGCAGAGCCACTTCCTCGCCGCTGCCGATGCTGTCGGCCAGGGCCTTGTCGGCGGAGAGGGTGATGGGGATGGGCCAGAAGGTGCCGTCGGCCATCTTGTATTCGGCGCAGGTGCCCTTCCAGTCGTCGTAACCCATAAAGCCATCGAGGGGGGTGAAAGCGCCGATGCCGAGCATGATCAGGTCGGAGGATTCACGGCTGGTCATGGGGACCACTTTGAGCTTCTTGGCTTTCTCTTTTTCCGCTGCGAGCTCCGCGCCTTGCAGGAGCAAGGGCTTCAACTTTCTCTCTTTTCCATGGGGAGGAACCAGCTTCGACATCTTTTCGTCTCCTTCGGGGTATAAGGGTTACAGAAGAAAAACCGCACACCTCTGCGGCAAAGCACCCAGCTTGTGCAATATGTTGCAAGGTGATTATAGTGGGGCGCCGTTTCTTGTCAAGTGAAAAATCATGCAAGCGTTGACGGGCTGGACGGCGTCGAGCCCGCGCTGTCGGGCACTGCTTCGTGGATCCCGTGTAACTAGAGGTGATAATTGGCACAAGCGCTTGGTCAATCTCCCGATGCTCCCCTTCCTTCCCGCATCGCATGAACCGCAGGGTCTGGCTTCTACAAGCGCAAGCTACACCTTGTGCCGGAATCCACGGGTCTTGTCAATCATTTTCACGCGGCCCCCGAAGGATGTGTTGGCTTTCCGGGGGGTCCTTGGATATCATGGGCTTCACGGCCCATGGGATTCCCGTTGCAGAGGCGATCATGACGCAAGGCTGGCTTTCCCCGATTCGGCATAGGGTTCGGCATAGGGTTTTTCTGGTTCCCTTCCTGACGTTGGTGCTCCTTGGCTTCGGAATCGTCGGGTTCATGGTGATCGAGGAATACGGGTTTGTCGATGCTCTCTACATGACCGTCATCACCCTCAGTACCGTCGGGTTCCAGGAGGTGAAGCCGCTGGACCAGGCCGGGCGCATCTTCACGGTGTGCCTCATCCTCCTGGGTGCGGGCTTTGTGGCCTACAACATCAACCTCCTGGCCGGCATTCTCCTCGACGGTCAGCTCATCGACATGTATCGGAGGCGAAAATTGAGCAAGCTCCTGGAGAACATGACGGACCACTTCATCGTGTGCGGACATGGGCAGATGGGGCAGATCGTCGCCCGGGAGCTCTGCCGGGCAAACCTCGGCGTCGTGGTCATCGATAAGGAGCCGGCCGTGATTCAGAAGGTGCAGGAATCCCGGATCGTGCATGTCGCCGAGGACGCCACCGAGGAGGAGACGCTGGTCATGGCCGGTGTTCAGCGGGCGAGGGGCCTCGTTTCGGTGGTGAGCCGCGACACCGACAACGTCTTCATTGTCCTGACGGCCCGGGACCTCAACAGGAACCTCCAGATCCTGGCCCGCGCGGGGACGCAGGGAGCGGAAAAGCGTTTGATGAAGGCCGGCGCCAATCGCGTGGTCTCCCCCTACGCGAGCGGCGCCTTCCGGATTGCTCAGAATATTCTGCAGCCCACCGTCACGGACTTCCTGGAGCTCGCGCTCTCGGGCGAGGGCATGGAGCTGAGCATGGAGGAAACGGAAATCCCCGAAGGGGCTCCCCTGGTTGGCAAGGACCTCGTGAGCTCCGGGATACGCAGTCAGTACAACCTGATCATTGTTGCCATCAAGAGGAAGGACGCTCGGATGATCTACAACCCGTTATCGCAGGAGGAGCTGCGTGAAGGCGATGTGCTGATCGCCATAGGGCCCCGGGAGAACCTGGCCCGGTTCAGGGCATCCCTGGCGGGGCGGAGCCTGCCCGACGCCCGGGCGTGCAAATCCTGAGCGATTGGATTTGACAAGGGAACGTCCTTTCTATAAGTAACAGAATTTGATAATAGGAAACCCCATCCCCGGTTCTCTGCCTGGATCATTCCCTTGCGGTTGGGGGCGACTCCATTCCCTTTTCCCAGCTCATCTTGGAGGTGACTATGAAACAAGCGGTTATTGTGAGCGCGGTGCGCACTCCCGTCGGCAGCTTCGGGAGATCTCTCAAGGACGTCCCCGCGGTGGATCTGGGCGTGATCGCCCTGAAGGAGGCCCTCAAGCGCATCGATCTGCAGCCGGATCAGGTGGATGAGGTGATTCTCGGCAATGTTCTGCAGGCGGGGCTCGGCCAGAACCCCGCGCGGCAGGTGACCATCAACGCGGGGCTCCCCATGGAGGTTCCAGCCTTCACCATCAACAAGGTCTGCGCCTCGGGGCTCAAGTCGGTTTTCCTGGCCGCCCAGGCCGTCATGACCGGCGACGCGGAGATCGTGGTGGCGGGAGGCATCGAGAACATGAGCGCCGCGCCTTATGCCCTCAAGGGGGCTCGCTGGGGGCAGCGGATGGGGGACGGGAAGCTGGTGGACCTCATGATCCTGGACGGGCTCTGGGACGCCTTCAACGGGTATCACATGGGAAACACGGCCGAGAATGTCTCCGAGCGCTTCAATGTCTCCCGGGAGGAGCAGGACGAATTCGCACTGGCCAGCCAGCAGAAGGCCGAGGCGGCCATCAAGGCCGGCCGGTTCAAGGATGAGATCGTTCCGGTGCCGATTCCCCAGCGCAAGGGGGATCCCCTTCTTTTCGACACGGACGAGCACCCCCGGTTCGGCACGACCCTAGAGGCCCTGAAAAAACTACCTCCCGCCTTCAAGCCGGGGGTCACCGTGACGGCGGGCAATGCGTCGGGGATCAACGACGGCGGGGCCATCATCATCGTGATGGCCGCCGACAGAGCTGCCTCTCTCGGCTTGAAGCCCATGGCCGCCATCCGTTCCTATGCATCCAGCGGGGTCGATCCCGCCATCATGGGGATAGGACCGGTCCGGGCGAGCCAGAAGGCCCTGGCCAGAGCCGGGTGGACGGCTCGGGATCTTGACGTGATCGAGGCGAACGAGGCGTTTGCGGCCCAGGCCATCGCCGTCAACCGCGAGATGGGGTGGGACTTGTCCCGGGTCAACCACAACGGCGGCGCCATCGCCATCGGGCACCCCATCGGCGCTTCCGGTGCCCGCATCCTGACCACTCTCCTTTACGAAATGCAGAAGCGCGACGCCAAGAAGGGACTCGCGACGCTCTGCATCGGCGGAGGACAGGGATCCGCCATTGTGCTCGAGCGCTGATGAGCCGCCATCGAGGGGCCCCAATGCTGTTGAATTTAGCCATGGACAAGGGGACCTGGGGACGCGGTGAATCTCCCCGTCCCCCATCTCCGCGTCTCCCTGTCTCTCGTTCTGCGCGAGCACCGGACGCTAACTCAACAGCGTTGTCGAAGGGCCCTTAGGGTCGGGGTCCCTCGCCGCGGCTCGGCTCACGGTTGGAATATCCGCGGTTGCACAAACGGGGAGTACTTTCATCATGACCTATGAAAACATCTTGTTCGAAGTACGCGACGGAGTCGGTCTGCTCACCTTCAACCGGCCCAAGGCCCTCAACGCACTCAATCCCGCCACCATCGAGGAGGTCAACGACGTCATCGAGCGCGTGCGAAAGGACGACACGGTTCGCGTGCTGGTGCTCACCGGCGCGGGCGAGAAGGCCTTCGTGGCGGGCGCCGACATCACTCAGTTTCCGAGGATGAACCCTTTTGAGGCCCGCGCTTTCGCCGAGAGGGGGCAGGAGGTCTTCGCCAAGCTCGAGGAGCTGCCCAAGCCGGTCATCGCCTGCGCCAACGGCTTTACCCTGGGCGGGGGATGCGAGCTGGCCATGAGCTGCGATTTCATCTATGCCTCGGACAAGGCCAAATTTGGGCAGCCCGAGATCAACCTCGGCATCATTCCCGGGTTTGGCGGAACCCAGAGGCTGTCCCGTCTGGTGGGACGCGCCAGGGCGAAAGAGCTCTGCATGACCGGTGAGATGATCGATGCTCGGCAGGCTCTGGATCTTGGGCTCGTGGCCAAGGTCTTTCCGGCTGAGCAGCTCCTGGAGGAAACGCTCAAGGTGGCTTCGCGGCTGGCCGCCAAGAGCCAGGCGGCGCTGCGAGCCATCAAGTTTGTGGTGGATCGGGGGGTCGATGTGGACCTGAGGAGTGGCTGCGCCCTGGAGGCCGAGGCGTTCGGTGCCGCGTTCGCCGGCCAGGATGCCCGGGAGGGAGTGGCGGCGTTTCTCGAAAAGCGAACGCCGGATTTCAAGGGGTCTCTCACCAGCTAGCTCAACCCTTTCCAGAGATCAATTGGAGGAATCACCATGAATTTCGAGCTGACCGAAGAACAACGAATGATTCAGGACATGGCGCGCAAGTTCGCCGAGCGGGAGATCAAGCCCGTCGCGGCGGAGCTGGATCGCACCCACAGCCATCCGGAGGAGATTGTGCGGAAGATGGGTGAGCTGGGTCTCCTGGGCGTCACGATTCCCGATGAGTACGGGGGGGCGGGAATGGACTATGTCTGCTACGTGCTCTCCATGATCGAGATTTCCAAGGCCTGCGCTTCGTGCGGCGTGATCATGAGCGTCTGCAACAGCCTCTACAACTTCCCCGTTTACGCCTACGGCACCGAGGAGCAGAAGCAGAAGTACCTGAGGCCCGTGGCCAGTGGCGAGGCACTGGGCTGCTACGGCCTCACCGAGGCGGGGGCCGGCTCGGATCCCGCCAAGATGAGCACGACCGCGGTACTGGACGGCGACGAGTGGGTCATCAACGGCACGAAGAAGTTCATCACCAACGGCAACGTGGCGAGGTACTGCGTCCTGGCCGCCGCCACGGACAAGTCGGCGGGCTACAAGGGCATCAGCTCCTTCATCGTGGATCTCAAGAATACGGCCGGCTTCCACGTGGGCACCGTGGAGGAAAAGCTGGGGATCAATGCATCGGGGACGGCCGAGCTGGTTTTCGAGGACGCTCGTATTCCCAGGGAAAATCTTCTGGGCAGCCTCGGCGAGGGGTTCAAGCAGATGCTGACCACCCTCGACGGCGGGCGCATCGGCATAGCCTCCCAGGCCATCGGCATCGGGCGGGCCACGCTGGAAGAAGCCATCGAGTACGCGAATGCGCGCGAGCAGTTCGGACGGCCCATTTCGTCCTTCCAGGCCATCCAGTGGAAGCTCGCGGACATGGCGACGCAGCTCGATGCGGCGGAGCTTCTGACCCTTCGGGCTGCCTGGCTCGAGCAGAATCACCGCCATTATGAGAAGGAAGCCGCCATGGCCAAGCTTCTGGCTTCCGACACGGCCATGTGGGCCGCCGTCGAGGGAGTCCAGATCCTTGGTGGCTATGGATACTGCCGGGATTACCCCATGGAACGACACATGCGGGACGCCAAGATCACCCAGATCTATGAAGGAACCAATGAAATCATGCGCCTGGTCATCTCCCGCAACGTGCTGAAACAAAGATGATGAAGGGATGATCCCCTGTTGATCCCGGGGGAACGGCATGCCGAGGGATCATGAGGCAAAAACCCTGAGCTCCTCGCGGAGTCTCAGGGTTTTGATTTTTTCGGGTTGGAATGGAGCAGGCAGGCAGGCCAGATCAACCCATCAAGGATGCAGCTCTTGGTTCCATGGTTAGCCCTTGGTTCGTGTCGATGTCACGCCCATCGAGCACCGGATTTGTCCTCTACGCCGAGCGCAGAAGACGGCGCTCACGACGTTGAATCCGCTTGATCGCCTTCTTTTTCTTGATCCGGCGCCGTTCGCCCTTGGACAGATAATAATTGTGACGACGCAAGACAGGCTGGACGTTTTTCTGAAAATCCTTACGGAGCTTGCGGATTTTTTTTTCTATGCTTTCCCTGGTTTCACCCTCCGCCATTCAGTATTCACCTACCTTTCGTGACAAGCCTCTTTCGCACTTCACCTAAACCGGGTCGATCCGGGCACCGTTCACCGTGGCGCTTGGGCCGGCGGTGCATGGTGGCCTCGTCGGGATTGACCTGGCTGCCTGCATGGCCTCCAGAATTGGAAACTTCTAAAGCAAAACGATCTGGAAATCAACAGAACAAAGGGTGCCGCGGAAAAAAAGCGGCGGCATCCAGCAGCGGTTCGGCTTCAGTCCGCCATGAGCCCACCGCGCAGGGAATGCTGGAAAGCGTCGGAAATCCTGACTTTCACCAGCCGGCCCACGAGCTCCGCCGGACCTTCGAAGTTGACGATCCGATTCTGCTCGGTTCTCCCCGTCAGCTGGCTTCCCTCTGACTGTTTGCTCAAGCCCTCCACCAGGACCTCGCGGATGCATCCGATCTCCGCCCTGTTCTTTTCCAGGACGATCTCCATCTGGAGGTTCTGCAGCTCCCTGAGCCGGGCGCCCTTCACCTCTTCCGGGAGCTTGTCCGGCAGCTGCGAGGCCCGCGCGTGGGGCCTGTCCGAATAGCTGAAGGAAAAGAGGTTGTCGAAGCGTATCTCCCTCATGAGCTGCAACGTTTGTCGGAAATCCTCCTCGCTCTCCCCGGGAAACCCGACCATGACGTCCGAAGAGAGCCCCATGTCGGGGCATGCGGAGCGCAGTCCCTCGATGAGGCTGAGGTACCGGGCGGCCGTATAAACCCGGTTCATCCTTTGGAGGATCCGGTCGGAGCCGGACTGAAAGGGCAGGTGAATCCATCGGCAGAGTCGGGGCAGTTCGGCGAAGGAGCCGATCAGTTCTTCCGTCAGATCCTTGGGATGGGAGGTGGTGAACCGGATCCTGAGAATGGTGGTCTCGTCGTGGATTTGCCGCAGGAGCTGTGAGAAAGTGAGGATCTCGGGCAGGCCCCGGCCGTAGGAATTCACATTCTGCCCGAGGAGAAGGACCTCCTTGACTCCCTGCCGGGTCAAGGCTTCGATTTCCGTCAGGATGCTCGCGGCCGGGCGGCTGCGCTCGCGGCCCCGGACATGGGGAACAATGCAGTAGGAGCAGAAGTTGTCGCATCCCTGCATGATGGTGACGGGGGCCACGACTCCCGGCGCGCTGAACTGTCCCTGCCGCAGGAGGGAGTCCCAGCCTTCTTCCTCGGATTCCGGGAGATGGACCAGCCGCTCGGAACGGGTGGCAACGCGATGCAGCAGTGCGCCGACGGAGGGAATGGCGCGAGTTCCCAGAACGAGATCCAGGTGCTCGAACCGTCCCAGGAGGTCCGCCCCCAGTTGCTGGGCCACGCACCCCGCGACGATGATGATCAGGCGAGGGTTGCGCTTCTTGAGGCGGCGCAGGCGTCCCAGGTAGGAATGGACTTTCTGTTCGGCCTTGGCCCTCACCGAGCACGTGTTGAGAAAGATCACGTCAGCCTGGTTGATGTCCGTGGTCAGGGCGTACCCCTGAACACCCAGGATGTGCTGAACACGCTGGGTATCGTATTCGTTCATCTGGCAGCCGATGGTGTGGACATAGAGGTGAAGCGGGCCGGCGCTGGCGGCGGCGGAGTTGATCGACATGGCTCAATGCAGGGTCTTTGGTTTGTTGTGGTCAAGATCGCACAAGCGCGATACCAGGGCTCGCAACATCCGGAGGACGATCTCCGGGTTATCCCTGGCGATGACGTCGATGTCGGCGAATTCATAAGCCTCGACAGTGCTCTGTCCCACGCTGGTCACGGTCGACTGGTGTGGGGCATTCAGAAGGCAGGCCATTTCGCCGAAGAATTCGCCGGGCTTCCTGATGCGGGCGATGTCCTCTCCCCGGCTCGAGACCCGAAGTCCTCCCTCGCTCGCAACGAGACGAAAGAAGGTCCTCCCCATGCTGCCTTCCTCGATGATCTTCTCCCCGTCGGCGTAAAAATTCAACCGCACCCCCTCGATGGCGATGGCCCCGGACTCGTCGGCCAGGTTGCGCGTGGTCTCCCTGAGCTGGTGCAGGAGAGACGAGAGAATGTTCTGAGCCATTCGCGGATTTTCACGGATGAACCGGTCCAGTGCTTCGGGACCGTAGGACGCCACGCGGGCGTCCGTGATGGCTCTGGCCGTGTAGGAGCTGGGTTTCTTGAAAACGATGCTCTCCAGGCCGAAGGTGTCGTGGGTGCTCAGGACTCGAATGTTCTTGCCCCTCTCGCTGATCTGCACCTCTCCACTCAGAACAACGAAGAAAACCGCGCAGTCGTCGCCCTCCCGGACAATGATGCCTCCGTAGGGGTAAGCTTTGACCTCGAGGGCTTGCAGTTGTGGATCCTGATCCATATCCTCGGCCTTTCGCCCAATGTGGTTTCAAAATCGCGTGGGGTTATCCCGACTTGGGGTGGGGCCCCGCTCTGGAGGGAAGACAGTGTTGAACCTCGCCAGGCCCCGACCCGTCTCCTTCAGTCCCTCGAGGCGCCGATGGCGCCTCACGTGACAGCCAGGCGGCGCAGTCCGAGCCGCTCCCTTTCGGAATCGAGCACCTTTTGAACCTCAGCCTCGCAACCCGGGGCCATGTTGATCTGGACCCATCCCAGTGAAGGGTCGCGAGTCGTCACGGTGGCGATCCCCTCGTAGGCTTCCAGGGTAAAGCGGAGGTAATGAATCTGGGCGGGCTTCACCAGAAGGTGCTCGATGGTGCAGTGGTCGGGCTGGCTCCCCAATTGAATCTCCTTCCGTTAGACCCGATACTATGATACCAGAGGACGTGCAATGATGGAAAGAAGGTTCATGTTCATTCACCTTGAGGGACTGCTCCGAGAGAAGGGGTGAGCACCATGCGGCATGGCGATCCACCGCCGAGACCATGGCGGCTGCGGAGGGGAAGTCTCCGAACTGAATTGCGGAGGGCTTCGGGAAAGCTCCTCGGGGCGGCGGGCCTGCTGCTCATGGCGATTCTCTTCCTGAATCCGGCCTGGGCTCAGCCGCCTCGGAAGACCGAGGTGTTTTTCGCCCAGGGACAGGCCATCTACTATCCTGAAGACAAGGCCAGAAGCCAGTCGGAGGCAACGCGGGATCTCATGTCCAGCGGCGTGCTGCAGGCTGTCGCCGGCGTGCTGGGTCCTGCCGGCACTCAGAGCATGTTCGGGCAGGTTCAGGAGAAGGTTCTTGCCAACCAGGAGAGGTACGTCGACGGCTATCAGCTGGCTTCGGAGGGGCTTGCCAACGGGCTTTACCGGGTGACCGGCCAGGTGACGGTGTCAAGGGAGCTGCTCATCCAGGACATGCGGGATTTCGGGTTTCAGGTTCCGCCCGGGCCACCGCCGCGGGTTGCGGAGCTCGTTCAGGGCAAGCCGACACTGATCCCCCCGGGTCCTGCCCAGAATCTGCAGGCTGGACGTCCCGGCAGGGGACCCGGGCCGACCCGTCCCATGATCGTTTGGGCGGTGGCCGAGAACTGGGAGTCGAAATGGGTCTTGCCCGACGATGTGACGGGAGGAGGCCTGCCGCCTTTTGCTCGAGGCATTCTCGAGCGTGCGAGGGGCGTGGGCTGGACGCCGCGCTTTGTCCCGGCCCCGTCGTTCCAGGTGGACAGGGAGGGAAACCTTAAGGTCGAGGAAGTTCTGGCCGTGTCCCGGCAGGCCGGCCTGGAGAAGGCGGTGATCGGCAGGGCGTGGCTGGATGCTTCGCAGCCCGGCAATGAGCGGGTCCTGGCGTCGTTGGAGACCCTGGATGTGGCGTCGGGGGGCTCCGAGGCAGAAGTCGGCGGGGAGCGCGCCCTCGAGGGTGGTGCCGTCGAGGAGGCGATACTCCACCTTGTGGAGTCCGTCATGCCCTCCCTGGATCGGGCCCTGTCCGCCAGGGAAGGGGCGCGGGAGCATGATGCCGCTGCTGAAGCCGTTCGAGGTCCTGAAACATGGACCTTGACCATAAACGCTTCGCACCCCCAGAGTGCCTGGGAAATCGTCCGAAAGGAAATCGAAGCGCTCTTCAAGGATGCCAGGACGACCGGTTTCGAGATGGGAGCGAACAGGATCACGGTCCAGATCGAAGGGGTGGAAGGGCGCTCCCTGAGGGACGCTCTGGACGGGATGGAGGTTTCGCCGGACATTCCGGCGATTCGGATCGACGAATTCTCGGAAGACGGGCGGTCCATGGCGATGGGCTTCGGCACTTCGGGGGAGCCGCGGTAGGGGCATCGGAAGATGACGATTCCCAACTTTCTGACGCTTACCAGGATCTTTCTGACTCCCCTGCTGATCTGGTTTCTCCTTGACCACAAGCTGAGCCATGCCCTGGTGGTGTTCTTCGTAGCCGGTCTGACGGATGGTCTCGACGGACTCCTGGCCCGTCTGTTGAATCAGAAGAGCAAGCTCGGCGCGTATCTGGACCCCCTCGCCGACAAGCTCCTTCTGGTCAGCAGCTTCATCCTGCTGGCCTGGCTCTCCAAGGTTCCCAACTGGCTGGTCCTCATCACGGTGAGCCGCGACATCCTGATCGTGATGGGCATAGCGACCCTCAAGTTCCATGAAGTCCACGTCGAGATGAAGCCCTCCGCCGTCAGCAAGGCCACGACCCTGATCCAGTTGATGACGGTTCTGGCCATGCTGGCGTCAGACCTCCTGACCTTGCCTCGATGGTTCTATATGGTACTTTTCGTGCTCGCGGCCGGTTTTTCCATCGTGAGCGGGGTCCAGTATGTGGCCACCGGAATCTCCCTGCTCGACGGGCAGCGCCGGAATCATGAATGGCGGCGCCATTGAATGGGCTTGTCATTTCTCTTGACACGCTATGGGGACATCGATATAGATGCTCCCAACGTGTAGGCACGTAGCTCAGTGGGAGAGCGCTACCTTGACGCGGTAGAAGTCGGCGGTTCGAAACCGCCCGTGCCTACCAGAAGTGATGAACTGAAGCGGCCGCGTTCAACCCACGGTGGTAAGGATTGATCTGAATAAGGCGCCTGTTCGCTTTGTTGATGCTCGATAGATCGCGCTCCAGCGCAGCCCTGAAACCAATCGGACCATTCGGTTGACTCCCCGATGAATAGGCATCCTCCCTCGGAACGAGGCGCGGTGCCTTTTTTTGTTGGGAGCTCCGGTCTGATCCTTTACGTTGCATGAAGCCAGCACAGGAATTTCAGATGCAGTCGGAAACGATTCAAGTCACATTCGAAGACGGCAATCGCCAGACCTTTCCCAGGGGCATCTCGGTTGGAGAGGCACTCCGGAGCTGGGGGAAGGGAATGAATGGAACCGTCGCCGCTTACCTGAACGGTCATCTCGTGGATCTCAGCCGGACACTGGAGCAGGACTCCGAGGTCCGTCCCGTGAATACGAGCTCGCCCGAGGGGCTGGACATCCTGCGGCACAGTGCGTCGCACATCATGGCCCAGGCGGTGAAGAGTCTCTTCCCCGAAGCCAAGGTGGCCATAGGGCCGGCCATTGAAACCGGTTTCTACTATGATTTCGAAGTGGAGCGGCCGTTCACCCAGGAGGACCTCGAGAAGATCGAGGCCAAGATGGCCCAGATCATCGCCGAGAAGCTGCCTTTTCATCGAAAAGTGCTCTCCCGGGAGGAGGCGGTGCGATTCTTCGATGCTTCGGGCGAGAAATACAAGATCGAGCTCATCGAGTCCTTCGAGGACCCCACGGTGTCCATCTACGAGCAGGGCGGTTTCGTGGATCTGTGCCGCGGTCCGCATATCCCGGACACCGGATGCCTCAAGGCTTACAGGCTGACCAGCGTGGCGGGGGCTTACTGGAGGGGTGATGAGCGCAACGCCATGCTGCAGCGGATCTATGGAACGGCTTTTCCAGACAAGGATGCGCTCAAGAAGTACCTCAAGCTTCTCGAGGAGGCTCAGCGACGCGATCATCGCCGGTTGGCCAGGGAGCTGGATTTGTTCAGCTTCAGCGACGAGGTGGGCGCGGGGATGGTCATTTACCATCCCAAGGGAGCGCTGATCCGCCATATTCTCGAGGTTTTCGAGAAGAAGGAGCATCTGCGCCGAGGCTATCACCTGGTTCAGGGCCCGACCTTGCTGAAGACGGAGCTCTGGAAGCGCTCGGGGCATTTCGATCATTATCGCGAGAACATGTACTTCACCGAGATCGATGAGCAGTCCTACGGGATCAAGCCCATGAACTGTCTCTCCCACATGCTCATCTACAAGTCCAGGGTGCGGAGCTACCGGGATCTGCCCCTGCGCTATTTCGAGCTGGGCACCGTCCATCGCCACGAGAAGTCCGGCGTGCTGCACGGACTCCTGCGGGTGAGGCAGTTCACCCAGGACGATGCGCATATCCTGTGCACACCCGACCAGCTGCATGGGGAGATCCAGTCCATCATCGATTTCGTCATCGATGTGATGGGCATTTTCGGGTTTTCCTATGACATGGAGATCAGCACGAGGCCGGAGAAAGCCATTGGCACGGATGCTGACTGGGAGAGGGCGACCAGCGCCCTGGTGAGCGCCCTTCAGGCCAAGGAGATCCCTTTCAGTATATGCGAGGGAGAGGGCGCGTTTTACGGACCCAAGATCGACGTCAAGCTGCGGGACGCCCTGGATCGGAGATGGCAGTGCGCGACCATTCAGTGCGATTTCACTCTTCCGGACCGCTTCGATCTGACCTACGTGGGGGATGACGGCAACCGCCATAGGCCGGTGATGGTGCACCGGGTGATCCTGGGGGCCATCGAGCGCTTCATGGGGGTCCTCATCGAGCACTATGCGGGAGCATTTCCGACGTGGCTTGCACCGGTTCAGGCGATCCTCGTCACCGTCACCGACGCTCAGCACGAGTTCGCCCGCGGGGTTTTCGACCGGTTGAGGAATGCGGGGCTCCGTGTGGAGCTCGATGACAGAAATGAAAAATTGGGGTACAAGATCCGGGAGGCCCAAACTCAAAAGATCCCTTACATGCTCGTCATTGGAGATCGTGAAGTTCAGGCGGGGGGCATCAGCCCGAGGCGCCGGGATGGCTCGCAGCTGGAGCTGATGAGCCCCGAGAGCTTTGTTGCCATGGTGGAGCGGGAATGCCTTGATGCGAGCAAGGGGCGCGTGGGGCTGGGCATTGCCTGAGGGGGGACAGTCATTCAGGAAAGGAGGCGAGAATCTGGAGAAGCAGGTCAACGTCAATGAGAAAATTCGGGCGCCGGAAGTTCGACTCATCGGGCGTGAGGGTCAACAGCTGGGTGTGCTGCCGCTGAAGAAGGCCCTGGAGCTGGCGACGCAGGACGAGCTCGACCTCGTGGAGGTCGCTCCCAATGCCACGCCGCCGGTCTGCAAGATCATGGACTACGGCAAGTTCAAGTATCAGCAGAGCAAGCGGAGCCAGGAAGCGAAGAAGAAGCAGACGGTGATCCAGGTGAAGGAGGTCAAGATACGTCCCAAGACGGACGAGCATGACCTCCTGGTGAAGATCAAGCACATCAGGCGGTTCCTGGGTCAGAAGGACAAGGCCAAGGTCACCATCCTGTTCAGGGGTCGGGAGATTGCCTATGCCGACCAGGGGATGAAGGTTCTCGAGCGCATTCAGGAGGAGCTCAAGGACGAGGTGGTGGTGGAGCAGGCACCCAAGATGGAGGGGCGCAACCTGGTCATGGTGGTGGCCCCCAAGTCCTGACCCATCACTCTGGACAAAAGAGCTTGACACTCGCCCCGGAGCCAAATAAACTTTCCAATTCGTGTTCATGGAATGATCCCGGCGGCAGTGGTGGTGCGACTTTTCCGGATCAGCCAGACGGAGGATGGATTGTTGCGCCTTGGTGTGTGAGGTTTTGGGAATGTGTCGGGTTTTGAGGTTCTCGAACCGGGCCCGGCGACGGAGGATGGAATGCCGAAGTTGAAAACCAATCGAGCCGCGGCCAAGCGTTTCAAGAAAACCGGAAGCGGCAAGTTCATGCGGGCCAGGGCCAACAAGAGCCACATCCTGACCAAAAAGCCGTCCAAGCGGACCCGCCGCCTGCGCCAGAGCACGGTGGTGGATCCCATCAATGTGAGCGCGCTGAGGCGCATGCTGCCTTATCTTTAGGGGAGTCCTGATCAATGCCAAGAGTCAAGAAAGCTGTCAAATCGCGCGAGCGCCGCAAGAAGATACTCAGCCAGGCCAAGGGTTTTCGGGGTGGAAGGTCGAGGCTCCTCCGCTCGGCATCGGAGACCGTCGATCGAGCCCTGAAGTTCGCCTACAGGGACCGCAAGGTTCGCAAGAGGGATTTCCGCAGCCTTTGGATCATGCGCATCAATGCGGCGGCGCGTGAGCACGGCCTCAGTTATTCCAGGTTCATCAGCGGTTTGAAGGCGGCACGGGTCGATCTGGATCGGAAAGCCCTGGCGAATCTCGCCATGACGGACCCTTCCGCTTTCGCCAAACTGGTGGAAGTCGCCAGGCAGGCGGCTTAGACGGCTGCTGAGGAAATGGAAAACGAGATCCGATCACTTCTGGAGACGGCTTCACGGCTGATTTCCGGTGCGCAGGACGATATCAAGGCGCTGGAGCAGGTCCGGGTGCGCTATTTGGGGCGCAAGGGGGAGTTTGCGGCGCTCTTCAAGGGACTGGTCGCCCTTCCCGATGATGAGCGGCGCCGGGTCGGCAAGGTGCTCAATGAGGCCAAGGTGGAGCTGGAGGCCCTTTTGAACGGGGCCATGGACCTGAGCCGCGAGAAGCTCCGAAGCCGCACGCAGTTTTTCGACGTCACGATTCCCGGCAGGCGGCCCCTCACGGGGCATCTCCATCCCATCACCCAAACGGCCGTCGAGATCGGCAGAATTTTCAGCGGTCTGGGCTTCGAGACCGTGGAAGGGCCTGAGATCGAGCTCGATTACTATAATTTCGAGGCCCTCAACATTCCCAGGGATCACCCTGCCCGGGACATGCAGGACACGTTCTACATTTCCGAGGACGTGGTCCTGAGAACCCATACCTCGCCCATCCAGGTCCGGGTCATGGAAAAGCGCCGTCCACCCATCCGCATCATCGCGCCCGGCCGCACTTACCGGTGTGATTCGGATGTCACGCACACCCCCATGTTTCACCAGGTTGAGGGGCTCATGGTGGGCGAGAACATCTCCTTCGGCGATCTCAAGGGGATCCTTACGGTCTTTGTGCATCAGATGTTCGGCCCCCATGTGGGGCTCAGGTTCCGGCCGAGCTTTTTCCCGTTCACCGAGCCCAGCGCGGAGGTGGACATTCAGTGCGTCATGTGTCGCGGAGCGGGCTGCAGGGTCTGTTCACAGACGGGATGGCTGGAGATCCTCGGGTCGGGCATGGTGGACCCTGAAGTGTTCAAGATGGTCGGCTACGACCCGGAGACCGTGACCGGGTTTGCCTTTGGCATGGGCATCGAGCGGATCGCCATGCTCAAATACGGCATCGACGACCTTCGGTTGTTTTTCGAGAACGACCTCCGGTTTCTCAGACAGTTCTGATCCCCACCTCGCAATGCTGCATCGTCACTTCCCGAAACCATCCAGCAGGCCCCGGAAGCCTCTCGGTCCGGAAGGTCATGAGAGCTGCAATCGGATTTGGCGGTTCATGCACCCGGTCCGTGGGGCACGGAGTAAGGACAGGACATGAATATCAGCCTTGAGTGGCTTCGGAGCTACGTTGACATTCCGTTTCCGGTTACAGAGCTGGCTGACCGGTTGACCATGGCCGGCCTCGAGGTCGAAGCCATCCATGACCGGCATGAGCATCTGAGTCATGTGGTCACCGCCCGCGTGGAAAAGGTCGGTCCTCACCCCAATGCCGATCGTTTGAGCCTTTGCACGGTCTCGGATGGGAAGACGAGCTATCAGATCGTCTGCGGGGCGCCCAATGTGCGGGAAGGGGCCATCGTTCCGCTGGCCCTGGAGGGCGCCACTTTTCCGGGTGGGCTGGTGATCCGCGGGACGACCATCCGGGGCATCGCATCCCAGGGGATGATCTGCTCGCGGATGGAGCTGAGCCTGGGTGAGCATGACGGCGGCATCTGGATTCTGCCCGACGAAACGCGCGTCGGTGTCCCTCTCCGGGAAGCCCTTCAGATCGAGGGAGTCGTGCTGGAGATCAGCATCACGCCCAACCGGGGGGATTGTCTTTCGGTCCTCGGCATTGCCCGCGAGGTGGCCGCCATCTGCGGGTCCCGGCTTATTCATCCGCCGGACGATCTCAAGGAGTCGGGGAGACCCATCGACGAGCTCACATCGGTTCAGGTGGATGATCCCGTCGGGTGCCCGCGTTATTCGGCCCGAATCGTCGAGGGTGTGACCATATCGCCCTCTCCCGACTGGCTGCGCAGGCGCCTCGAGGATTCAGGGCTGAGGGCCATCAACAACGTCGTGGATGTGACCAACTACGTTCTGCTGGAGCTGGGACAGCCGCTCCACGCCTTCGACTGGAATCGGCTGGGGGAGCGCCGGATCGTTGTGCGGAGGGCTCACGCCGGCGAGCGGCTGACGACCCTGGACGGAGTGGAGCGCGCTCTCTTCGAGGACTCCCTGCTGATCTGCGATGGTGAGGGGCCGGTGGCCCTTGCCGGGATCATGGGGGGACTCAATTCCGAAATCTACCCGGACACTTCCGATGTGCTCATTGAAAGCGCCTGTTTCGATCCGGTCTGCATCCGGCGGACGACCAAGAAGGTCGGGCTGAGGTCCGAATCGAGCTACCGCTTCGAACGGGGTGTCGACCCGGAGGGTGTGATTCGAGCCCTGGATCGCGCTGCCGAGCTGATGGCTCAGACGGGGGGCGGGAGGATCGCGCGGGGCAGGATCGACGTTTACCCGAATCCCTTTCGTCCCCCGGTGCTCACGCTGCGCGTGCCGAGGACCAACCGTTTCCTCGGGACATCCCTCACGGGAGCCCAGATGGCCGGGGCCCTGCGAGCCCTGCGGATGCAGGTGGAGGAGATGGACGGCGGCGAAAGCCTCAGGGTGGTCCCACCCACGTTTCGCCCCGACGTCACCCGCGAGGTGGACCTGGCCGAGGAGGTGGCGCGAATCGCCGGCTATGACCAGATTCCGGTCACATCCCCCCTGGCGGCCGTGCATGCGGAGCCGGCGAGCCCCTATCTGCAGGCCCGAAACGCGACCCGGGAAGCCTTGCGCTCGGCCGGGCTCGACGAAGTCATCAACTATGCCTTCATCTCCGCATCGGCTCTTTCCAGGCTGCGGCTACCCGATGATGATGCGCGCCTTTCTCCGATTCCCGTCATGAATCCCCTGAGCGAGGAACAGGGTGTGATGCGGACGAGTCTCGTCCCCGGCATCCTTCAGACGGCCCGTCACAACCTCGACCATCGCAACGAAAGCATGCGGATCTTTGAACTGAGCAAGGTATTCCTTCCTCGGCCCTCGGAAGTCCTTCCGAACGAACCGCACCAGCTGGTGGGGCTCATGTCCGGGCTGCGGCGGCCGGACATCCTCCATGGGGGATCGAGCCCGGTGGACTACTCGGATGTGAAGGGGATGGTTGAAGCGATCCTGGAGCTTTTTTACCTGGATGAGATCACTTTCGCCGCCCGGGAGATTCCACCCTACCTGGATGCCAACGGTTCGGCCTCGGTTTATGTCCGGACCTCCCGGGTCGCGGCTCTCGGCCCGCTCCATATCGCCGTTCAGGAGGCTTTTGACCTCAAGCAGCAGGTGCTCCTCTTCGAGCTGGATTTCGACCGAATCTTCGAATTGCGAAGGCCCCAGCCCTTTTTCAAATCCCTGCCGCGCTATCCATCGGTTGTCCGGGATATGGCCCTGGTGGTGGACGAGAGCCTCCCTGCCCAGGAGCCGCGGGATTTCGTGTGGCGGCAGCAGCCCGCTTTTCTGGAGCGGGTCGAGATATTTGACATTTACAGGAATCCCCAGCTCGGGTCCGGGAAGAAGAGTCTTGGATACCGATTGACCTATCGGGCAACCGACCGCAATTTGACGGATGAAGAGGTCAACGAGCTGCATGGTGCGCTGGTGACGAAAGTGTTGAAAACCTTCAATGCGGATCTTCGTTGAGAACCGGTCATGACAGAACGAGAGAACCAGTCTCCAGGCAAGGAGAAGGGCACCGAGAAGCTGGCGCCCTGCCAGGTCACCTACACCTCCGAGGCTCAGAGCGGGCGGGGAACGTCCATGCATTTCAGTGAACGGGGTGTGCTGATAGAGTGTCAGGAGCCTCTGCCATTGAACAGTAAAGTCAAGGTCGTGCTTCAGTTTCCCGGTTTCAAGAACACCATCGAGCTCCAGGGAGAGGTGGTCTGGACCAACATCCACGGGCCCAACGACGCCCTTTCACCTCGCGGAATGGGGGTGAAGTTTCTCACCGTTGAGCGCGAAACCGAAAGGCTTCTGGCCGACATGGCCGGCAAGTATGACGCCACGGCGAGCATCTACAGCTGCTACTATACTTGAGCGCCCCTCGATCGAGGTGAATCGTGCAGCTTGTTGAAACGGCGCTGATCGCCGTCGCCCTGGGATGCGACGCTTTTGCTGTGGGCATGGGCGTTGGGACGAGGTTTTGTCAACCCCGCCAGGTTTTCCGTCTGTCCTTTCATTTTGGCTTGTTCCAGTTTCTCATGCCGCTTCTGGGCTGGTTCATCGGGGTAAACGCCTTCGGCCTGGTGCGCCAGTGGGGTCCCTGGCTGGCTTTCGGACTGCTTTTTTTCATCGGCGCCCGCATGACGTACGAGAGCTTCCACCCCGAGGAAATCCCGACGGACCAGGAGTGCAGGGACCCGACCCGGGGGATGAGCCTGGTGGTGCTTTCCCTGGCCACGAGCATGGATGCCCTGGGGGTGGGTTTCAGCATAGGGGTTCTCGGGCAGAGCCTTCTGGTCGCGGCGGTCTGCATCGGCATTACGGCCTGCGCCATGACCTGGGCGGCCATGAAGCTCGGCAGTCGCCTGTCGAGCAAGTTCGGGCAGCGCATGGAAATAATTGGGGGAATCATCCTCATGGCAATAGCGGTGAAGCTGCTGATTGCCTAGAAACAGAAGACACGATCATGGCGGAGCGGCTGGAAATCGCCCTGAAGCCCCACCTGTTCGATGCTGAAGGTGCGGGGCTGTGCAGGAAGATCCGTGATTATTTCGGATGGCGGGTGAGGCATGTGCGCGTGATCCACATTCTCACCCTGGACACATCGCTGGATGCCGTTCAGCTTGAGGCTGTACGCCGGGAGATCTTCACCAATCCCGTTACCCAGGAGTCGAGCTACGAGCCTCTGGCGGGGGAGTTTGACTGGGCGGTTTGGGTAGGGTTTCGCCCGGGTGTCCGGGACACGGCGGGCAGTGTCGCCATCGAGGCCATCGGAGACTACCTGGGACGACCGCTGTCGAGGGACGAGGCTGCCTACACCTCGAGGCTCTATCTCCTGGCGGATGCCCCCCTGGAGCGCCGTCAGGTGGAGACAGTGGCCGGGGAGCTCCTGGCCAATGACATCATCCAGCACTGGAAGGTCTATTCCCGCGGCGAGTGGGATCCGCAAACCGGTATCGGGATTATCCTGCCCCGGGTGATCCTGGAGCATGTCCCGGAGGTGGCCGAGCTTCCCATTCCCTCGGACGAGGCGCTCATGGCCCTCAGTCGGGAGCGGAGCCTGGCGCTGAATCCCCAGGATGTTCCCGTCATTCGCAGCTATTTCCTGCGTGCCGGCGTGCTGGAGGCCCGTCGTGAGGTGGGTCTCTCCCTGCCGACCGATGTGGAGCTCGAGGCCATTTCCCAGGCCAGGAGCGATCACTGCAATCACAATACGTTCCGGGGAAGATTCCACTACCGTGACTTGTCGACGGGGGAGGATCTGGTGGTGGACAATCTTTTCAAGACGTGCATCGAAGCGCCGACTCTGGCGATCCAGGAAGAGAAGGACTGGGTGGTCTCGGTCCTCTGGGACAATGCCGGCGTGGCCCGGTTTGACGACCGGCACGACTATGTGATCACCGGCGAAACCCACAACAGCCCGTCCAACATGGAGGCCTACGGAGGGGCTCTCACGGGGATCGTGGGGATCTATCGGGACATCATGGGCACGGGAAAGGGAGCGCGACTGGTCGCGGGCCTTTACGGCTACTGCGTCGGCCCCCGCGACTACCCGGGACCCTTGAGGCCCCACCTGCACCCCCGGCGACTCCTGGATGGGGTGGTCGAAGGGGTCAAGGACGGAGGCAACAAGCACGGCGTCCCCACTCCATTCGGAAATCTCTTCCACCATCCCGCGTACCTTGGGAAATGCCTGGTTTTCGTGGCGTCCCTCGGGATCATGCCCAGGAAGATCGGCGGTGAGCCGACGGCCGAGAAGCGCCCGGAGCCCGGGGACCTGATTGTCATGTGCGGCGGCAGGGTCGGCAAGGACGGAATCCACGGCGTCACCGCATCGAGCGAAAGTTACAGCGAGCACACACCGGCGGGCCATGTCCAGATCGGAGATCCCTACACCCAGAAGAAGATGCACGATTTTCTCCTGGAGGCCCGGGACGAGGGCCTGATCAATTTCATCACCGACAACGGCGGCGGGGGCCTGTCCTCCTCCGTTGGCGAGTCGGCGCGCTTCGCGGGCGGGGCTCGGGTGGACCTCGACCGGGTACCCCTCAAGTACGAAGGGCTCGATGTCTGGGAGGTCTGGGTTTCGGAATCCCAGGAGCGCATGACCGTAGCCGTTGATCCGAACAAAATCGATCGGTTCATGGCCCTCTCGGCCCGGCACGAGGTGGAAAGCACGATCATTGGTCATTACGAGGCATCCGGTAAACTGGACTTGCGTTACAGGGGAAGGACGGCCGCATATCTTGATCTCAGCTTTTTTACCGAGGAGTTTCCCCAGTGGGAATTCGATGCTCACTGGACGCCGCCCGAGCATCGCGGTCTCTGCGAACCGGTGCTGGCGGAACCGTCGGATTACGGAAGTCTTCTGAGGGAAATGCTCCGAAGGCCCAACATCTGCTCCCGGGAGTGGATTCAGCGTCAGTATGACCATGAGGTCCAGGGGGGCAGCGTCATCAAGCCCTTCGTCGGCCGCGGCCGGGATGTGCCGGCCGACGCCGCCGTTCTGAGGCCCGTTCTGAGCGAAAGCCGGGGGCTGGCCGTGGCGCAGGCCCTCCATCCCACCTGTTCGATCATCGACACCTATCACATGGTGGCGGCTACCATCGATGAAGCGGTTCGACGCATCCTTGCGGTGGGCGGGAAGCTCGACGAGATCGGCGGCGTGGACAACTTCTGCTGGCCGTCCATCCAGTTCGACCCGGTCGAGAATCCGGACGGGCGCTACAAAGCGGCCCAGCTGGTCCGGGCCAACTGGGCTCTCCGCGATATCTGCCTGGCATTCGGAATTCCGCTTCTCTCCGGCAAGGACAGCATGTATGTCGACGGGCGGCTGCCGGGGCGGTTCGGTGAGCGTCACAAGGTTTCGGGGCTTCCCACCATGCAGTTCACGGCCACGAGCGTCGTGCCCGACATCTCGAGGTGTCTCACCCTGGAGCCCAAGATGGCGGGAGATCTGCTCTATGTGGTCGGAATCACTCGCAACGAGCTTGGATCCTCCGAATACTACGATTTCCTGGGGTATGCGGGCTTGAATGCTCCCCGGCTCAACCCGGCCGAGGCGCGGCCTCTGTACGCAGCTCTTGAGCGGGCCGTGGCCGAGGGGGTTCCGGCCTCATGCCACGGGGTCTACCGGGGCGGCCTGGGCGTGCACGTCGCCCTCATGTGCTTCGGGAGCGGGCTCGGGATGAGTCTTGACCTCGCCGGGCTGCCCGTGGAGGGGGATTTGAGGGATGATCAGAGGCTGTTCAGCGAGTCGTGCGGGCGTTTCCTGGTTACGGTCCCTCGGATCGAAAAGGAACGTTTCGAGGGGTTCTTCGAGGGGATGGCCCGTGCGCTCGTGGGAGAGATCATCGAGGAGCCGCGGCTGCTGATTCACGGGCTTTCGGGAAGCATTCTGGTGAACGAGGACATCCGGAGCCTGAAGGACGGATGGGTGACCGGCTCCCCGAAGTCATACTCGAGTTGAAGGATGGGGGCATTCCCCATGGATTAGGAGGATTCGCCCATGAGCCCTGTCCGGGCCCTGGTTCTGACGGGTTTTGGCCTCAACTGCGATCTGGAAACGGCTTACGCTCTGGAAGTGGCCGGGGCGGATCCGGACCGCATCCATTTGAACGATCTCATCGGTGGATCCAGGAGCCTGCGCGACTACCAGCTGCTGGTGGTGGGAGGGGGCTTTTCCTGGGGAGATGACCACGGGGCCGGAGTGGTCATGGCCATGCGCATGAAATTCCGCATGAAGGACGACGTGCTGGATTTCGTGGAGCGCGGAGGGCTGGTGCTCGGCATCTGCAACGGTTTCCAGGTCCTGGTGAACCTCGGGCTGCTTCCAGGCTTCGAGCCGGGCCGTCTGAGCCGGGAGGTGGCGCTCATCCATAACGACTGCGGGAGCTTCCGGGACCAGTGGGTCCATTTGGCCGCCAATCCCCGATCTCCCTGTGTTTTCACTCGGGGTATCGAAGGGATCGAGCTCCCCGTTCGCCATGGGGAGGGTAAGTTCCATGCCGAGGAGTCCGTTTTGCGGCGTCTGAAGGATCAGGGCCAGGTTATACTCCAGTACGCCAGCTCAGACGGGATGCCCGCCAGGGGGGAATTCCCGGCCAATCCCAACGGGTCTTTGGCCGACATCGCGGGCATATGCGATGTCACGGGGCGCATCGCGGGGCTGATGCCGCATCCGGAAGCATTCAATCACTGGACCAATCATCCCGACTGGACCCATCGCGGGGAAATCTGTCGCCGTGCCGGTGAGAAACCGCCTTCCGAAGGCGACGGCATCCGGTTTTTCAGGAACGCCGTCGACTATTTCGTTTAGCCCCGGCCGGCAAGGGAATCACGAAAGATGACGGGAATCGAGGGCAAGTCCCCAAAGCTGCGCGTCGCCGTCCTCGTCTCCGGCGGTGGAACCAATCTCCAGGCACTGATCGACCGTTCGGTGAAAGGGGATTTGAATGCGGAAATCGTGGCCGTGGCGAGCGACCGCGGCGATGCCTACGGGCTGGTGCGCGCGGCAAGGGCGGGAATTCCGCATCACGTGGTGGACTACGGCTCCATTCTTAAGGGGCATGGCATCGGCGCTTCAGCGGAAGCCGGTCCCGTGGATCTCGTGGAGCTCGATGCAGCCCAGAAAATCCTGCGAATCGCCGACACGGCCACCCGCCTCGAACGGCTGCGCCGCCTCGTTTGCGCCGAACAGCAGCTCATCGGCGTTCTCGATCGCCACGAGCCGGATCTCATCTGCCTGGCGGGCTTCATGCGTCTGATCAGTCCTTATTTCATTCGTCATTACAACCGGGACAACGCCTGGCGCATCCTGAATATCCACCCGGCTCTGCTTCCAGCCTTTCCGGGCCAGCACGGTTATGAGGACACTTTCAGCCATGGCTGCCGCTGGGGGGGGATCACCGTGCATTTCGTGGATGAGGGAGAGGACACGGGGCCTGTCATTGCCCAGGCGGTCTATCCCGTGTGGCCCGATGACAGCCTGGAGACGATTCGCAGAAGAGGACTGTCACTGGAATACGAGATTTACGCCCAGTGCATCCGGTGGCTTGCCGCCGGACAGGTCCATGTGGACACTACGAGCCCGAGGCCGAAGACAATCATCACCGATTCCAACTATCCAGACATTTTGGAAAGTTGGACCATCAAGGCCTTTCAGGACCGTTCCCGAAAGGCTGAATGAACAACCGCTTCCCATGCACGTCTCAGAAGCTGAAATAGAAGCTCGCGCCCGGCCAGAAGAACGGCCATCCATAGGCCACGGGGGCTCTGAAATACGGGTACCCGTAATGATAGGGCCTGTAGTAGTAAGGCCTGTGGTGATACGGCCGGTAATAGTAAGAGCCGTAGTACGGAGCGTAATACGGCGCATGGAAGGACGTCACGACGGACGACCGATGGCCGTAGTGTTTATGACCGTGGTAGCGGGAGTAACGCTTCGCCTCTACGGGCACCGCAGCGGCCAGCACCCACATGAGAGTGACCACCAAAGCCAGCAAACCCAGGGTTTTCCTCTTCATGGCTGTCACCTCCTGACTTATTTGCACTTGTATAATAAGCACTGAGCCCACCCCTGAAAAGCAGGAAGCCCCGGTGGGAGGTCCGCCCGTTTCCCCTTTCGCGGGTCATATCTCCTTCCGTAAAATGGACCTGTAGGCCAGGGTGGCTTTGAACGGGAAGTCGCCGGCGGGCAAGCGCTCGTTGTTTCCCACGATCAGAAGGCCTCCGTCCCGAAGGACCCCCGCAATGCCTTTGAGGACGGGGATGACGATCGATGGGTCGTAATAGGTCAGCAGGTTGTTTCTCTGGAAGATGAGGTCACACCGGTTGCACGGGGGAGGGGAGGTCGTGAAGTCATGCACGGTCCAGTGGATTCCCCGAGTCAGGTCCCTCAGGATGACAAACTCGCCGCCGGTTTTCGTGAAATAGCGCTGCTTCGACCTTTCATCGACTTCCCTCAGGCTGCTGGGAGGGTATGCTCCCTGCCCGGCCCGCTCCAGCAGGGCAGCATTCACATCCGTCGCCACGATGTCGAGGGGCGGCAGCGGTGTGGCCCGGCTCAGCTCCTCCCAGAGGATCTTGAGGCTGTAAACTTCCTCGCCGCTCGCGCACCCGGCGCACCATGCCATGCACGAAGTCCTTTTGCGCCAGTCAGTCCCCGTGATCATTTCTCCGAGGGCTTCCCACATCCTGCGATCCCTGAAGAATCGGCTGATGGATACCGTGAGGAGTATTCCCGCCGTCTCTCGCTCGGCATGGTCTTGCCGGATGATTTGCAGGTAGTCCTCGACGGTCGCCGCCCCGATTTCCGTCATGCGGCGGGAGATCCTTCTCTTGACGGCTTTTCGAACCCGGCGATAGCCGGTCCACGAGAGCGCCATACAATCGAGGATTCTCTGGAAAGCGACGTCATCCATGGTGGAATTCCGTGTCCGGAAGAAGGTTCGACGGGACCGGCATCATGAGCAGGGCCGTGGCTCATTCATTGCAAAATATGGAGCCGTTCGTTGATTGAGGCAACCGGAGATCGGCGGGTAATGTCATGAAAATCCAGGCACCACCAGTCACCATCGCATTGCCCTTGCGGGATTCAGGCAGCCGTCCGCCGCAAAGGAAGCCTGCCGGCGAGGTATTCTCCCTTGCCGAGGATGGGGCAGCTCCGTCCAGTGTCCTCGGCAAATCCTGCCCTTTGCCCCATGGCCAACCGCAGCCGCTCACCGGCTTGAACCTGGAGAGAAGTGTTGAAACCTCCCCGGATCAGGTGGCGGAGGCCTACCGTCGGGCCGACGCTCTGAAGCCAGGCGGGCTCCTGGGTGATATGGGCAAGTACAAGGATGATCAGCTCCTCCGGAATCCGGGGGGCGATGCCTACGACCTGCGGAAAAGGACCGTGGAGGACCTTCGGCAGCATGGCTCGTTCTCCCGCAGGATAGGCAAGGACC
This sequence comes from Syntrophobacteraceae bacterium, assembly GCA_025454175.1. Taxonomy (GTDB): domain Bacteria; phylum Desulfobacterota; class Syntrophobacteria; order Syntrophobacterales; family Syntrophobacteraceae; genus JALOOX01. Next base: position 31,627 of record JALOOX010000023.1, read on the forward strand.
TGTCCGACGCCTGGGAAAACGCCAAGAGGTTTTTCCAGAACCTGGCCTTCGGTTCGGAATTGGCTCATCGCGACGCCTCGGGAAAGATCCGGACGACGCGCCGGAACGGACTGCTCGGGACCTTGGGGAATTTTCTCAAGAACACGGCCAGTGCGCTGACATTGGGCCTTTACACCCCTGAAGGCGAGAGCAAACCCTCGGGCCTGGGGGAGCGCGTGACGCACTTTTTGAAAAAGACCAAGGAGGCCCTCCTGACGGATCTCGTGCAAGGCGTCCCGTCCAGCGTCAATCGCATGGGGAAGAACCTGATTCTCGCCGGGTGGAACCTGGCCGAGGTCTTTCCTGACGCCACCCTGGGCCATCTCGATGCTGGAAGGAAAACGACCACGACCGTGTTCGACAATGGGCAGGTGCTCGTGGAATACCTGACGGATGTGATTCCCGGAGGAGATGCCTGGCTGAGAGTTCACGCGGGGAGCCTGCGGGGGCTCAAGGCACCCATTGTCTACAACCTGAGCAAGCCGGAGCACTCCACCGATGATATGCGCTGGGACACGGTCAGGAACACGCCCTTCCGCAAGACCATCGAGACCCTGGGGGCTTTGCTGGCCGATGCCGTGATCCTCGGCGCTATTGGCCAGACGCTGTCAAGCGGGCGCCACAGTGAAGACCGCTGAGCCCGGGCTCATCGAGCGGGGCAGGAAATCGATCAGGCCTGGTCCCGCCCGGCGCAAGTCCTCAGACGGTCGCCGGCACCCAAGCTCGAGCCTGGGAGCCAGCTGAAGATTGTCAAGCCATGGAGCAAATCGACCGCTTTTAGTCCTCCAGCCTGGAGCAAAGTTTATTCAGCAGGCTCAGTGCAATTCTGACGGAATCCTCCATCCGGTCCTGCCCGATCACTCCGGCGATGACGATGCTCAACTCCTGGCAGGCCTCCCTGTTCTCCTCCCCGGCCATCAGGGCTTCCACCAGGCCCAGCCTGTTTTCCAGGTGGTCCGCATCATGGGTCAGAGCCCGGCGAAAATGGGCCGCCGATTTTGTGGAATCGCCCAGGCTCATGGGAAAACCGGGTGCGCGCAGGTAGAGCTCCCCAAGCAATCGATCCGGTCCGCCATGGTCCACGGCGGGATTCAACCGCGAGGCCAGGATCGCCTCGCGCTCGATGACGGGCACCAGTTGCAGCCCCCTGGCCGGATTGTGCTCCGCCTCCAGGCCGGTCAACAGGGCCACCAGATAGTGCGCCAGCCCACTTTCCGGAAACTCGCGGCACGCCATCTCCGCATACCGGCGTCCGTCCCGGGCGATGTCGAGGCTCCCGGACCGGCTCGTCGCGGATGCCCGAACGACGAGAGCCGCATGGCAGCTCGCCGCCTGGAGGGCTTTCAGTCCGTCCTGATCCGCATCCGCGCTGAGCTGCTCGATCTCCTCCCGGGAACATGGAGCCCAGAGTGTCACCTGGGCATCCGGATAGATCGCTGGCCCGGCCTTCTCATCGGGAACCCAACGCTCAGGCGGGGATGCGTGGCCGAAGGGGGGCGCGGTCCGGGGTGAATCATGCCTGGCCGTCCGGGCGCCGCAGCCGTAAAGCAGCATGAGCCCACACCCGGCCAGAACCAGGATGGAAAGGAGACTATGGCGGGCACCTCCCATTGTGGTCCTCCGTCTTGAGCCTGAGTCCATCCAATGTATCATCGGGGGCTCCAAATCCATCGGTTTGAAGGACCTGCAGCAGTTCGCGTCCCTTCTCGTCGTCTTTCATGGCCATGAGGGCGCTCACCAGTCTCCTGGTCCCTTCGTCCGGGGGACCGAAGGACACGACCGGGCTTGTCGGCAGCTCATCCGACTGGTGAATGACCTGGAGCTTTTCAGCCAGGGGGAGTGCTTTGAGTGCTTCGACCTGCGAGCTGTCCAGGACGACGGCCGAGATGTCCTTACCCGCGGGTCTGCCGTTCACCATTCTTCTGATGGCCAGGAGCGGCTGGCTTGTTCCTTCAAAATGCATCGGCAGTTGGCGGTGTGCAACCCTAAAAAGCAGACAGGCGGCCGAGCCCGGCTCAAAAAGCATCGTTCCCAGGACGACTCCCCGGAGAATCTTCCAGTCACCCGCGGTGTCTCGAGGCGCCATGAGCGTCCAGAGGTCCTTGCTCCTGCCGTTGGGTCGGGTGGAGGCCACCGGAACCAGCCGCAGGGCTTCGGCGTGGCGGACGTAAAAGGGCAGGCTCACGATACCCCAGCGCGGCTTTCCGTGGCGCAGCAGTTCCAGGGCTTCCGGAAGCCGGTTCTCGTAATTCCCCTCGATCTTATCCGCCTTGACTCGTTCCTTCAGGTAATCCGCCAGAGCATTCATGACCGGCTGCGCCTCCTCGGGAGAACCGGGCTGGCCAGGCTGAATCACCACGAAATTCAGGTCCGCCGCATCGCCGCGGCTGCAGCAGAGAAACAGGAAGAGGCCGACGAGGATCAGAAGGCTTTTCATGATGGATCGTGCCCCTTTCAGGTCTTGGATCGTTTGCAGATCTGGAGAGCGCAGGGGAGGACCGACAGGCATGCCACCATCCCGCAGATGGATCCCAGCACCATGACAGCGCCGAGGCTCGCAAGGCCCTGGTGGCTGGCGAAGATCAGGCCCCCGAATGCCGTTATGGTCGTGATGAAGCTTGAAGCCACCGCGGTTGGGGTGCTGGTTGAAAAGAGCGAGCCCTGCTCTCCCATCTCATGCCATCGATCCAGCAGGTGAACTCCTCCATCGACCCCAATGGCAATGAGAATGGGCAGGGAGAAGAAATTGGCCAGATTGAACTTGAGTCCCAGCCATCCCATGAGCTCGAGGAGCCAAAGCATTCCGACACCCAGGGGTAGCAGGGTCAGCAGGACGTATTTGAGGGATCGGGAGTAGACCCAGAGGACAAGGCTCACCAGCACGACGGTGACACCCGCGGCCGAGAGGAAGGTCGAGTGCATGAGCCTGGACGCCTCGAGCACGGTGACCGGCACGCCGCTCACCGCCGAGTCAACGGTCCGGACGGTGGTGACGAACTCCTGAAGCTTTTCGAAATCCCAGACATCCTCACTGGGAGACACCTTGATCTGGAGCCGACCGTCCTTGCCCACAAAATGGCTTCGCACCGACGCCGGCAGATCCTCGATTCCCACGTGGGTCTGCTCCGTCCACTGTTTCAACCGGGTCAGGACGCTGGCGAGCTCATGGCGCACGCGGTCCTGAAAGGATGCAAGACCCGCCGCCGCCCGCGCCCCGTCCCGTTCGATCTGCTCGACAGTCCCGTCCAGATGCTCAAGTGCCTCCACGATCATCCGGGTTTCGCCGGAAGCTCCGGCCGTGAAGGCCTTCTCCGAGAGCTCTTCAAGCAAACCGCTCATCTCCCGAAGGGCGCCGGTCACTTCCTCCAGGTTCGGCGGGGCATTCTCGACCTCGAGATCCTTTCCGCTCCTCAAAACCCCGGCGGTCTCCCCCAGTCTTTGGGCTTTGATCTCCTGGTCCGCGGGAAGAAAATCCAGAATGCTCTCCACCTTCCCCACCCCTGGAAGCGACTCCACCTTGGAGATGAGCGACTCCGCCTCTTGAATGTCTCTCGCCGCCAGAATCGCGTACCAGGTGGATTCGTCCGCCGATTCGATGAGACGCATTTCATATTCAACGGACTCGAGCCCCTCAGCCTGCAGCTCGAGAAGGTTATAGCTGAACCCGACCTGGAGCAGGCCCGGAATTCCAGCCGCCGTCAAACCGACTAGGCACAGCAGCACCCGCCAGGGATGACGGTTTTGAACCTCGAGGAATCCCAGCCTCAGCACCCGCGCCGAGGAACGAGGAATGATCCCCCTTCGACTCGCCACCAGGAGCATGGCCGGCAGGAGAATCATCATGGCAGCAAGACAAAACAGGATGCCCGTCCCACCGATGAGGCCCAGTTCGGCCAGCCCTCTGAAATCGCTGCCAAGCACCGCATAAAAGGTGCAGACGGTGCACGCCACCCCCAGCACCACCCCGGGGCCGGTCTGGACTATGGCCGTCCGGGTGGCCTCCTCGGGTGAGCTTCCGAGCCCCTGTGCTTCCGTGTGCCTGAGGACCATGTGCACGCCGTAGTCCACCCCGATGCCCACCAGGACCAGCGCGAATATGACGGAGAGCAGATTGAGCTCTCCCACGGCGACGGTGGCGAAGCCGAAAGTCCAGGCCATGGCCGCGCCCAGGGCTGCCATGATGAGGGCCGGCCGCACCCAGCCGTTGAAAATGAACACGAAGAGCAGGGCCACCAGCAAGGTATCGATGATGGAAGCCTTGGTCATGTCCGAGTTGGTGGTTTCCATTTCATCGGCCTGAAGGGCGGGGCGGCCCGTGAGACCGACCTTGACGTCGGGAAGCTCCCTTCGAACCTGCTCGATACTCCCGCGAAGCAACTGGAGAGGCTCCAAGATGATCTCCAGGGTGCCGTAGTCCTTGTGCGGCAGAACCTTCATGACCAGAAGCTCTTCACGGGCAGTGAAGAAGTAATGCTCGGCATCGGTCGCGGGAGAGAGCGAGAACAGCGGCTCCGAGGAGCCCTTCCCCCGGGATGCGAGATGGATTTGCTCGGCGAAGGAGTGAAGCGCTTCGATCATTCCGGTCACGCCACCGGGAGCGCCTGTCGAAGCCACCGCGCTCGATTCCCTCAGCAGACCCGCAGCCAGCCGCAGGGTGGTCTCGATGGTCCCCCGGTCCTGCCACTCATGGATAAGCGAGGCGTTGCTCGCGATCAGTCCGGTGACGGCTTCGACGAAATCCAGGGGAGCATGGAAGAGAGCGCCATCCCCGAGCTCATCCATGGATATCCGGTAGTGCACGGCCTCTATAAGGTCGGGAAAACGCCGCAGATCGTCCGCCAGCTTTTCGGCGAACAGGATGGCGCGCTCCCTTCCGGTCTCGGTGCTCCCCGTTTCAATGACGACGTAGAGGAATTCCTGATCCCCGAAGTTTTCGAGATGTTCGAGATAAGTCTTCTGAAAGGGGACCTCGGGTGAGACCAGATGGTCCTGATTGCCGTTCATGCGGAGGTGCAGGAATGCGTAACCTGCCGACAGCACGGCCAGCAGGAACGACACGAGGAGAATGACGCCGGGCCTTGCGGACACCAGGCGCCAGATCCAGTGAAGCAGAGCACACTGCAGTCTGTGGTGAAGGGTAGTCATGCACTTCTGGCTGTGCGGAGAGCCAGGTTCTTGGTCGTGGTCCAGGCCGCGCCGGGAAATCGATGGGCTTCGGCCAGAACGATATCCATGGCGGCCAGAAAGATATCGGCCTCGGCACGCTCGATCACCAGGGGTGGCAGAATCTTGACGGTATCCAGACCATGACCGGCAACCTGAGTCAGGATGTTGTGCTTTTCCATGAGGGGCATGGTGATCATCTGGCAGAAGATGTCCTCGTTCATGGAATGAAGCAGCTTCCAGCCCGTTTTGAGCTTGAGCGAGCGGGGCTCGCCGAACTGGATTCCAATCATCAGCCCCTTGCCGCGCACCTCGCGGATCAGTTCATAACGCTCCGCCATCTTCCGCAGATGCGTCAGCAGATAATCACCCATTTCCGCGGCCCGATGCACCAAGTCCTCGCTTTCGAGCACGTGGAGCGTCGCCAGTCCGGCGGCCATGGCGAGGTCGTTCTGTCCAAAGGTGTTGGAATGGGCAAAACAACGGTCCATCGAGTCGAAAACGCGGCAGTGGACCCAGCGTTTGGCCAGGATGGCGCCGACGGGAACCAGCCCTCCCGACAGTGCCTTGGATATGACCAGGATATCCGGAGCCACTCCCCAGTGGTCCACGGCAAACATGCGGCCGGTTCGACCCAATCCCGTCTGGACTTCATCGGCGATGAGGCAGGTTCCATATCGATCACACAGGCGGCGGACTTCCGGAAAATAATCATCGCCAGGGGTGAAAACCCCCTTGCCCTGCAGCGGCTCCACGATGAAAGCCGCCACATCGCGCCCTCTCAAGACTCTCTCCAGGGCCTCCAGGTCATTGAAAGGCACCGGCGTGCAATGAGGAAGCAGCGGCTCGTTCCGGTCCCGGAACTCGTGGTTTCCATTCACGGAGAGGGCCCCGAGGGTGAGGCCGTGAAAGGCTCTTTCACAGTAGACGATGCCTCTGCGCCCCGTGGCCTGCCTCGCGAATTTGAGCGCTCCTTCGACGCCCTCCGCCCCCGAGTTGGTGAAGAATACCGACTCCAGGTCCCCCGGAGCGATGGATACCAGGGCCTCGGCCAGCAGACCCGCGATGCATCCGGCATCCATCTGGACCATGTTGGGCGGATCGCTGTCCAGCATCTCATGCAGTACCCTGACCACCAGCGGATGGTTGCGGCCGATGTTGAAAACCCCGAAGCCGGCCAGAAAATCCAGGACGCGCTCGCCTCTCGCGTCCACCAGCCACGCGCCCTTGCCGGATTCGTAGTTCCGGTTGAAGCCGATGACCTCGAGAACCCGGACAAATTGAGGATTGATGCATTTCGCGTGGAGCGCGTAGGTTTCGGAGAGGCGTTTTCTGACGAGGGATATGACGTCCATTTGGAATTCCAGGTGTCTGCTCAATCGGCGACAGAGGCCTGTTGAAATCGGAAGGAAGCCTGTACAAGGCTCCCTCCCTGGCGGGCCACCAAGCACAAGCCCAACCTTCAGACTCAAAATACCCTACTCTTCACGACTCATCAAAGGAAAACGGCTCTTCAATCTCTCCCGCCCACCCCTTGGGACAGCCACGGAAGCACTGGACCACTCTGCTGCAATCGAGCGTATTCCTTGAAGAATCCTGATCTTGAAATCGGGGGGGCGTGGACTTCGCTCCGGCGATCCTCACCCATGGGCCTCGTTGCCGATCGGAGGAAGCCCAGGCGAGGGCGGGCGGGAGACTGAGCGTCCGTCAGTCCCGGTGGGGGGAAATGTCATGTTGCCGGGGGGGGGTGTCCGGCACCGGGAGCTCAATCCTTGAGATTGCCGCCGCAGTGCAGGTATTTGATGTCGGTCATGTTGAGGTCTTCAATGCCCAGGGATTTCTTCTCCCAGTCCATGATGCGCTGTGAAACCACCACCAGCGCCCCGATGATCTCGGAAACGGCGTTGCGGTCCTTCCTGCCCAAATCCATTTCGGCGGCCACCCGCGACAGGAAATGGAGCATGTCACTCAAGGTTGAAGCACAGTTGTAAGCTTCCTCCGGCTTTTCGATGGGACGGCCAACCGAAAGCACCTCGGCAAGACTGTTGATGAGAAGGTCATTTTCCTTTGTCGCTTCATCCAGCTTGGCGCCTTTGCCTTTTTCCGCCTGCATGTGCATCCTCCGAGCTCGATTTGAAACAGCACCGGAGCCTCCTCACTGGTGCCGCACCACTTGTCCTGGCCTCGGGGTGCTCTCGTGCACAAAGAATGCCGTGGGCCCATTCGGGAATGCACTCAGTACAGTCCAACACAATAGAGTGTCCAACACAGGGGCGTCATTCCGGCGGTCTTTTGGCCGGAATCCACAGAAAAACTGGATGCCGGCTTGAGAATTGCCGGCATGACGAGAGATGAAATGGACACCTTAATCCGTGGAGCTGTACTAAGAATCCGCCGGGGCGCGCTCACCGCCGCGGATCGGTCTCTCGAGCTCTCCCCGACGTTTTTCGTCCATGAATCGCCCAAGAATGGCAAGGTGAGCCTTCTCTTCCTCTCCGATCCTCCGCAGAACGTCCCGCGTCCGCGGATCACGGCTCTCATTGGCCATCCGGAGATAGAGGTCCAGGGCCTGCACCTCGATCATCATGGCAATATCCAGGTATCCGGCCACGGAGCTCAGGTAGGGGCGGTTCCGTTCCATGAGCTCGTCCATATCAAGCCCGCCTTCCATCACCCGGCCGCCCGTCCTGTCCGGGATCTCGGCTGCCGCATCTTCGGGAGCCGGGGAACCGCCGGTCAATTCCTCCAGGAGACCCGCCAGGGTTCTCTTGTGGCTCTCCTCGGCCCTGATGAGATGAGCCAGCAGCTCGGACAAACCGGGGTCCGTGGTGGTGTCCTTCATGCGTTGATGGAACTGTCTCAGCCCCTCCTCCATCTCAAGGGCAACCCCTATGACCTCCTTCGGGCTTTCATCACCCCGCACGAACCGCAGGTGCATTTCAAGGGGGCCGGAGGCCGTCTGCTGTTCCCAGGCCTGGATGCCTCCCTGGAGGTTGAAGACCTCGTCAAAACCCTGATGGATGAGCAACTGCGCGGCTGTGCGACTTCGGCCGCCCACGGCGCAGTAGACGATGGTGGGTTTGCGTCGATCCAGCTCACCCAGCGCATCCACAAGCCTGGGAAGGGGGACCAGCCGAGCCCCCGGAAGGTGAGCCTCCTCGTACTCGGTGGGCTGCCTCACATCGAGCAGGGTGTAGGTCCCTTCCCGGTGGCTTTGCATGTAATCCTGCAGTTCGTCGGGAAACATTGTTTTAAGGCTTTCAGGAGTCCTGGATCCGATCATGGTCTTCACTCTCTCAAGGGTTCGAGCTCAATCATGGCGCCGATCTTCTCCCTGACGGACGTCTCGCTTCAGGGGTTGGTCTCCGCCAGGCCGTTCAGGAAAGCCAGCACGTTCTGTCCCAGAACACCGTGGTTGTAACCGCCTTCCAGCAGGCCGAAACAGCCCGCCCGCATGCGGTTGGCCGCGCGCCGCACCAGCTGACCGATGATTCGGTAGTCCTCCGTCAGCAGCAGGCCGCCCCAGTCCAGCACGTGATTGTCGAACCCGGCGGAAACGCCGATCACGTCAACCTGCGCGGACTGCAGGTGCTTCTCGATTTCCCCGAGATACACTTCTCGATTGTCTGATTCGGGATTGTGGATGGCGACGTATCCCTTTTCCCTCAGAATCGAAACGGTCCCGTCCCCGTAGTGCAGGTCGAAATCGAGAACGTAGGCCGTTTGAATCCTTCCCTCCCGGCGAAGGTGCTCCAGGGCCACGGCCATGTTGTTGAAGTAACAGAACCCCCAGCTGCTGTCCGCGGATGCATGATGCCCGGGTGGCCTCGCCACCGAGAAGCACGGCTCGCTCAGGCCGATTTCGGCGGCGAGCATGGCCGCACCGGCGGCCAGCGCCGAGATCCCGTAAACCCCCTCCCGCTCGACGCGCTGCATGTGCCGCTGGGTGTGCACGGCTTCGATGTCGTCCCAGGCTGCCGGGAGCGGCTCTTCAAATTCGGCCGCGTCTCGAATGGCTTCGAGGATCGGCTCGATCCTGCCGGGCGCAGCCGCGGGGTCGTTGGTGTATACTTGCAGGAAATCCGAATGCGTGACCACTTTCATGGAATAATCCTCTCCCCGCAATGCTGTTGAATCAAGGGGTGGCACGGGCCAAGCGAAGCTTGCCCGTGATCAGATGAGCTTGGCACGAATGCATGATATAAGTAACCATGCATGATGACGCCTTCAATGATCCGCGAAGGCATTGAGCTGAAACCGAAGCTCCCCATGGAGCCGGCCAACGGGCAACCTCCTTCCGTTACAACGAAATGGAGAAAGCGAGATGAATGCGTCAGAGATCAGGAGCACATTGGATGAGGTAAGGCACATGGTGTCGCGCATGGCCACCATTCCCGAGGATCATCGAGTCGTTGCCTACAAGTCGGTGGACGCCCTTTTTCTCAGGCTGGAGGGCTATCTGAGCAAGCATCCCGAAGCCAGGGCGTCGGAAGTTCTGGATGAAATCAAGATGAACGTGATCGCCATGGCACGCCTGGAAGAAACCGCCGAAGCGCCGGACACGGTTTACGCCCAGCAGGTCGATTCCTTGATAGAAGATCTCGGTGCAATCCTCTGTCCGTGATGAGATCGGTCTTCAGCCGCCGGGCTTCACGGCACCCCCCGGTGATGTGCCATGTGCTTCGGCGGAGTCCCGCCGGGGGATGAATCGGGAAACGCCGATGTCCTGAGTCGGAGGGGACCTCTCGATTTTGCCTCGGGTGGCGCCTGCGGCACGATCTCTCACGGCCGCATGGCGCGAACGGCCAGCACACCGGGATTCGGACCGGGTCCCGTTTCCGCTCCCGAGCCCTTCCGGGCTTCTCCCGAGCACAGGTTCACGACCGCCGCCCCCTGGTCGCTGTCCAAAGCCCAGGCCGTGAGCCCGCCGCGGATCAACGCCGGTCCGTTCCACACACAAGCCCTGCCGGTGTCGGCCAGGGCCTTGAGCTCGTCCACCGATGGCAGGCGCCAGTCCGAGGCTCCCCCGAGATTCAAGGTGCCTGCGTATTCGCCGGCCCGCTCCACGGATTCGGCCTCCCCGACCTCGGATTCCCACATGAGCTGGCTCCGCAGGTCGGATACGGTGCCGTCACCGTTATCGGAAAACCTGCCGTCGGGGGTGGTCCAGACCTTCCGGCCATCGCCGGCTGCCGTCGCAATGCACGGTATCCCCACCGGACCAAGCTCCCACCCGTCGGGATAGTCCTCGCGACGCGGGTAGCCCTCGGCCAGGGTTTTCGCCCGACACCAGCCCGGCAGCTCGGGGGCTTCCAGAACCAGCGTCAGCGGCCCTTCAACGAAAGGGAACCGGAAGGCCCCGTCGCTCTCCGACGTGGTCCTGAAGGAGGTTCCCTCGAGGGCCAGCGGCATTCCGGCCAGCGCCTTGCCGGCGGCATCCACCAGCACTCCCTCGATGAGCCTCGTCCGCACCGGCCTGAGACCATCCTCGGTCATGAAATAGTCGTGGCCGATCTCGACCCTGTTGCCGCGGACATCTCTCAAATGCGTGACGAGCTCGAGGCCGTCAGCGACCATCCTGTAATCCTTCCCCGGTTCCAGGCGATTGCCGTGCCTGTCACGCGGGAAGGGGACCAGCTCGAGGCCCTCCCTGGTCATGACGTAGTGCTTTCCCACCTTGAGCGAGGCGCCCTCCCTGTCCTTGGGCTCGCCGCACGAACAGGTCAGCATGCAGACCACCATCACCGTCCCGAAAGCTCTCCAGTGAGACATGATTACCCCCTTTTCCCACGCGCCGGCTATCCGTTGTTGGCATGTACCGCTCTTCGCTTGGGTATAGGGGAAGGTTCAGAAGTGTGTCAATTCCTTTCGGATGCCGGCCATGGTCTGCAATCATGCCGGCGCGCCCGGCAGGGTTACAGAGCGCTCAGCAAACCTTGCCCCAGGATGTGATCGGCGATGGCGAGCGAGGAGGTTGCAGCCGGCGACGGCGCGTTCAGGACATGAAACGCGCGACCGTCCCGCACCACCAGGAAGTCATCCAGGAGAGTGCCATCCTTTTTGAGGGCCTGAGCGCGAACGCCCGCCCCTCCCGGAATGAGATCGTCGCGCTGAATGGAAGGAATGAGTTTCTGGAGTGCCTTGTGAAACAGGTCCTTCGAGCAGGATCTGAGGACTTCGTGGATTCCCGGCTTCCAGTATCGGGCCGCAAGGCGCCAAAAACCGGGATAGCTCAAACTTTCGAGGGAATCCCCGAGGCGGAAGCTTGACCGGGTGTAGCCCTCCCGGGCCCACGCCAGAACGGCATTGGGCCCCGCTTCGACCTTGCCGTCGATCATCCGCGTGAAGTGCACGCCCAGGAAAGGAAACCTCGGATCCGGGACGGGATAGATGAGAGTATTGACGAGATGCGCTCTCTCCTTCCTGATTTCGTAGTACTCACCTCGAAATGGGACGATGCGACAGTCCGGCGTGAGGCCCGAGAGGCGCGCCACCCGATCCGAGTGAAGGCCCGCGCAGTTCACCAGGCAGCGAGTCCGAAACGTCCCCCGGTCCGTGCGAATCTCGATGATCTCCCCGCTGCCGTCGATGGCGGTGACTCGGTGCCGGGGCAGAAGGCGGCCGCCCGAGGTCTCAATGACCCTGGCGTAAGTCTGTGCCACGCGCTGGAAATCCACGATTCCCGTGGTGGGCACGTGCATGCCCTGGATGCAGCTCACATGGGGCTCGAACCGGCGCACCTCCGAGGGGCTCAAGAGTCGAAGGCCTTCAATGCCGTTGGCTGTGCCGCGCCTGAGCAGCTCTTCCAGAAAGGGAAGCTCCGACGGCTCGCAGGCCACGACGACCTTGCCGCAGAGATGATACGGCACGGCGTTTTCCTTGCAGAACTCGATCAGCCGATTCGCGCCCTCGATGCAGAGGCGAGCCTTCAGGGAGCCGGGCCGGTAGTAAATGCCCGAATGGATGACCCCGCTGTTGTGTCCCGTCTGGTGGCTCCCGAACACGCTCTCCTTCTCCAGGACGGCGATGCGGCAATTGCCCCTGGTCTGAAGCATCCTCAGGGCAACGGCCAGTCCGACGATTCCGCCACCCACAATCATGCCGTCATACGTAAAGCTATCGAGCCCGCCCATCCATCCTCCGATTCTCGCCTTTGATGAGTGTACGGTTCACAGGCGCAGGCCTGAAAACCCGCGGGGTCCTGGCTTTGCCGCCCCAGGATTCCCCGGTGTCAAAATATCAGGGCATCAGGTAAAAGCCGAGCTGTTTCCGCGTGTGCTCCTCGAGGGAATGGAACTCGGCGCCGATGGCGCCCCGCCGGATGCTCTTGACGATCACTTGAGCCCTGATCATGGTCTGCTCAACGTTATCGAGCCTGAAATCGATCCTGATGACCTCTCCGACCTTGAGATCCACCCCCGCCGGGACCTTCATGGAGAGTCCTCCCCGCGAAAGGTCGTTGATCACGGCGTCCCCAACCTGCAGCTCCGAATTCACCTTCCTGGCGAATTTTCCAGGGAGCCCGGTGGGCTTGCGATAACTGGCCCGCCTCTCGAAAACCACGGTGAACTGAATACCACACGTGCATTTGGCTCGCACGGGCTTTCCAATGCTCTGGATCTTCTCCACGGGGACCGTCAGAGACCTGTCACACTGAGGGCAAACCACCTCAACCGCCGTCCTGTTCCCGATGAACACTTTCCGACTCGTCATGAGTCCCGACCTCTCTTGATGGATCGCATCACCACTCATCGCACAAGGCTTCACATTGGCATTCTCGAGGGTATTCGCAGTGGCCCGGCCCCTCCGCCCTGCCGACGGGACCACGCTCGATCGGCGACGAGGCTTGCAAGTGTGGAGCCACGTTTCGCGGGAAAAGGCCGAAAACCTCCCGGGGAAGGGCGGGAACGCGCGGGGATCCGACTTCTCCAGGGGCTTTCCCGTGCAGCAAAACCTTCCTATGCTACAGTGAAATGGTTGATGATCTCGACTGCCGGCTGCGCATCGGCTTCTGGCGGAACACTCACAATTGCTGCTCCACCTGCGATTGAAATGATCTGGAAGAAAAAACACCGGGAGCTCTTCCCGTGAGATTCAACAGCATGGACCCAATAAGGAGTGGCGTCATGATCATACTCGAATCGCCCCATATGGGGCTCAACGATCAGAGGGCTCCGGCCGCGGTTCAGATGTGGAACCACCTGGAGAGTGCCGAGCACGGAGACGCGCGAGCACATCATTTCATGGGTTGCCTGCGTCGCCAGAAGTGCTCCGGGAGGTAAGTTGAAAAACGTCGTCTTCAGCTGTCACGGGAATGCGGCATTTCTCCAGGTGGGGCAGGGGGTCGACCGGAGGCACACGGGGCTTTTCAGGCAGTGGGCGGGCCTCGTGGACCATTGATTTTCCTGGCTGAGCCGGCCATCGGCTGCGACATGTACATGAAATTTGCCCCCAATGAGAACATTCTTTACATTGTCTCCCCTGTGCGTCCTCCGCGGTTTCGAGGCGGATGTTCGGCAGGTCGCAGGCAACAACCAGAGCACCATCGCGGATGCGTATCGGCGCGCCGTGGGCCTGCTCACGAGCGAGGACATCGTGGGAGGCGGGAAAGCGGAGAAGTGGACCCGGGAGGAACTGGCCAGGGCCATCGGGGTTGGGGTGGCGAGTGTCAAGCGATGGGAGAAAATGGACAGGCTCAGACTGACGTCATGGATCGAGCCATGAGAAATGCATTCGTCAATGGGCTTGCTGGCTGCGGGAACCTGACGGGCAATCGTCCGTTTTCCCTGGGACGCACCAAGTATTGCACGATGTTCTCCGCACCCTCGACGTGAAGTCGATCCTCGTTTTCCCTGGGGAGAATGGAAAGCAGAGGAGGGATTTCAAGGGACCTTGGCAGAGAATCAGGAAGGCCGGGGAGCTGTTGAGCCCGAAGCGCAAGGCGGAGGTCCCGACCATCGACGAGAGGAGATAGGGCTGCCTTGACTCCACCGATCGAGGGGCTGAGGATACCCGTCCGGGGAGGATGCCGAGAAATGGATTCAGAAGGATGGAAAGGGATAGGAATGGCATCAGTTCACAAGCGGAGAGAGGGAGCACTTCCATGAGAAACGAATTCACTGCAATCGTCGAGAGGGATGGGGACTGGTTCATCGCATACTGTCCCGAGATCCCCGGCGCGAACGGCCAGGGCAGAACCGAGGACGAATGTCTGAAGAGCCTGTCCGTGCCTGAAATCAACAGGTAACCAGGCCGGCTTCCAGGGATAGGGCGGGCGTCATGAACCCGCTCGAAAAGGTAACAGTATCTTGAATTGATCCCCGAGGTCGCATACCAGAGTGAGGACGCCACCATCATGCGTCCGGTGACATGCAGCCAGCGGAGAAGCATTTCCAGCTCCACATCACCTCCGGCGGCACGTGCCTTCACCGCCTTCTCAAAGTGCAGATCCAGCCCTTCCGCCGCAGCGATCTCATATGCTGTGGCAAGTCGTTCAAGCAGATCATCGTCCGTTGGCTTTTCGATGAAAGCGAGCTGAAGCTGTTCTTCAAACGCATCCTGAATAAGCCGCGCCTTGGCAATGTTACGAGCCCGCTCACGTTCTTCAGGCTGGATAGCAACGACCGCCCAATGGTCTTCAAGCGCATCAAGATGCTTGTGAAGAAGGATCATTGCTTACGCCTCCTTTTCTGGCGGGTGCGAGGCTGAGGTTCTTGGATTGAAGCCAGTGTCTAGTCGCAACTCTGGCACGGTCAGTCAATCCATTGTCCAGCATGGCCCGCTGGAGCAGGCAATTCACCAGTGTCTTCTTGATGGTGATGTCGTCACGGAGTTTGAAGGGCCTGATTGATGAGGTTCTTGTCTCCCTGATTGACCACCTGAGGAGGGTGCTTGGCCTCCTTGGAAGTCTTCACCTGGCCGAAGGCAAAGCGAGGCTCGCCATCAGTGCCGGTAAATCCCACCAACTCAGCGCCCGGGAGGCTCGCTCCGTGGTGGCGAAGGTCACGATTGAAGGGCCACGGGAAGTCACAATCCTTGTGGTCTGTCAACCATGCTTGGGCAAGGGCCTCGCCCTCGCGCCAACCTCTCGAATGCTCCTCTCGAGGAATGCGCCGGAGAGCCTCGGCGACATTGGCCTGACCGAAGTCGGTGAGCTCCAGGCTGGAGAAGAGCTCTTCCAGGAGCTCCCCTCCGAGAGGTACAGGAGCGGGTCCAGATGAATCATTCATGCGCTGATCCATTTCCCAACATCCTTGATCAACTCATGTGCAATATTGGGGCTTTCCAGCCTCATGATGCTCTCTTGAGCACTCCCATAGCTGAGGAGGTTAATGCTACCATACCAGACGATCTTCTGGTCAATTACGGCAAACTTCTGATGGATATTGGCTCTAAAAATAAGGCGCACACCGGCATCTTGAAGCGAATGGCAAGCTTCCTCCACGGCTCCTCGATCGTTATCTCTGTAAGTACTTGTTGGCCTTGTAACAACGACCACAGAACTTCTCTTTGCCAATGCCGCTATGTCTGGCAGCATTCGGGAGGCTCGCTTCCTGGTAATGAACGGACTGACAATCACCGCCTCCCGTGCACAAGTCATCAAGTCGTTCTGGTAAACGGGGAGGAAGTTCGTGTTATCGAAGATGATGTCTGTGGGGTTATCGGGGATGCTGTCCGCCTTTGCCCGATAACCGATGGCTGCATATCCTGCCAGCCTCTTTTGGTACATCTTCTCCAGGGTCCTGACGTGGATATCTACGTAGTCATAGATGTGGACCTCTTTCTTTTTCTCGTGCAGTCGGTGCAGTCTTCCTGCGTATTGCTGGAGCGTTCCTCTCCAGGATATGGGCATTGCTAAAAATAATGTGTCCAGCCGTGGCTCGTCGAACCCCTCTCCGATATATCTGCCAGTAGCAACCAGTGTCAACGGGATGGAGGCAGGTGTCTCGGCGATTCTCGCCATAATGTCTCTGTTCTCTCTTATTCCCTTCCCGCCAGTTAGAATCACCACATGGGGAATCTTCTCACGAAATCTTGCTGCGAGTAATTCCACATGGGCGGTCCTCTCCGTCAGGATGAGTGAGTTTCTGCGGGCTTCATGGGCTCTGACGACATCATCGATAATCTGTTCGTTGCGCAGTCCATCCGTCACCATCGCTGAATAATGCTCTTGGATCGATAGTTCAGCTTCTTCCCTGTCAACGAGGATCCTGAAGCCGGTAAACCGGGGTATGACGTAGTGATCGAATGGCCGTTTCTCCGCCTCCTTTTTCGCATCCGCCCGATATCTTATGGGCCCGCAATGCATGAAGATAATCGGATGGCGACCATCCCGACGAACCGGCGTGGCAGTCAAGCCATAGACGTATTTCGACCGGACATTTTTGATGATTTGCTCGAAGCTCACAGCCGAAATATGGTGGCATTCATCAACAATGACCATGCCATAATCCCTCACACAGTCGTTCACCTCATGGTCACTTGTCAAAGACTGCATGATTGCGACATCAATGACACCGTTGGGACTGTCTTTTCCCGCGCCGATTTGCCCGATGACGCTCCGCACCGGCCGCCGCCCCCGCTTCCTGGGTATCACAGGGTGTTCTTCGTCGATTCTCAGAAACTGGGACAATCTGGCCATCCACTGGGACAGAAGTTGCTGTCGGTGCGTCAGGATGAGGGTGTTCATTTTTCGTTCCGCGATCAGTCTGGCTGCAACGACCGTCTTCCCAAACGCCGTGGCAGCCGACAGGACCCCGCAGTCATGCTTTAGCATCCCCTCCACTGCAACTTCCTGGTCCTCCCTCAACGTCCCGGTGAAGGCGACCTTGATAGGCCTTCCTGGATAGGTCTTGTCTGTCCATTGGATCTCAACATCAATTTCCCGAAGCACGGTTTGAAGATCCGCGTCACACCCTCTTGGCAGGCAGAGGTATTCTGGTGTTTCTTCAGAACATGAGATGATTGGCGGTTCTTTGTAGGTCGATCGCCGCATGGCCTGGAGACGGTAGAACTCGGGATTCTTGAACGCGGCCAGCCTTTTCATTACGTTTAGAGCCTTCTGGGAAATGCCGGATTTTTCAATAAAGAGCAAGTTGGCTTTGACACCCTGCACTACAGTCGGAAACTCCTGCCGTGAAAGTTGGGGCCTGCTCGCAGTCCTTCTCTCCCACGGCTTGGCCGATCGTCTTGTTTGAGGTCCCCGAGCTCGCTGCCGGGGCATAGCTTCGAGATTAGAACGCCGATCTCGTCTCCGGAAAGTCGGCTGATCCTGGCCAGGAATTCCCACTGGTCCTCGTAGGGGTGGAAACGCTCATCGATGAAGACGCTGTTGCCTTTCGAGCGTGCCTCTTTTTGAAGCGGTAACGCAATCAGATTGCCGAATCCGCCCCTCGGCATTGTGGCCTGGTTAGGAAATAACCGGTCGTAGGATTTGAACTTGATCTCGTGGCGCTTACTCATGGCGTGGGTGAGTAACGCGCTCCCGAATTGTCGCGCCAGACTGGCGGATATCGGAGTCGTGAAGAAGAACCAAGCGTGAGCGCCTTGACCGGAGCGGGACCGTTCAAAGGCTACGGGGATGTTGAAGGCACCGCAGACGTCCCTCAGAGTGGATGCATCCTCCTGCCACCCTTCCTTATCAAAGTCGATCGCCAGAAAATGGCAGGTTTCATCTCGGAGCAGAGGGTAAACGCCGGCAACGAGGATACCCCTCAAATGGGCGTCGATGGCCTTTTCATCCAGGGGTGCGTAGGATCTGTGGTTGCATGAGGCACACTTGACCTCAAACTTTCTGCAGAGACCAGGTTCTCTTTCATTTTGACAGACGGGCGTGTATCCGGCCCTGGCGCCATCCTTGCTCTCCCACCTCTTGGCGTATAGGTCCTCCCGCCCCTTGAACAGCGACATGAAGAGGCGAATCTTTTCAGCCGGATCGGCCGTGGCGGTGACAATCGAAGATGTCCCTGGCAGTGGGACTTCTTGCTCTGCCGATTCTGTAAGAGGCTTTCTCTCCAATGGTTCTGCCAGCCCAAGCTGTATCTTCAAGGCCAGGTTCTCATCCTTCAAGGCTTCGTTCTCGGCAAGCAGGGCATCATGATTTCGGAGCAACGTTTCAAAATCCATCTCACACGCTCAGTCGGTGGATTGAGGATAAGAGCCAACCTAAAGCAGGCAGAGCATCAAACCCAAGAACCTCCTGGCAAACCTCCAAACGCTGTGAAAGGCCGGACGCATCTGAGCCTGCCTTTATCTGAATGTCAATGAAGCTCAGTCTGTCCCAATTCTGCTGGCACCTCGAGGACGGAGCCCGGTGTGCTGCCGCCGGAAACCCGACAGACATGACCACCAGGGCAGGAGCTCACGGCTGAGAAGGAACTGGTCAGATCAAAGAAGAGACGACACGACAGGAAATGACAAGGCTCCATGGCAAGTCATGGTAGGCAGCTCCACCCCTCCCCGCGAAGGATCCGAGTGCGCAGGGCCGTTCTGATACGGTCTGAAACGAGCCGATGATTCTGATCTCCCGCCCGTGCCTCAGCATATCCGCACCCTTTATAACGAAGTCCCTGGGACGTTTCGTTGCCGCTCCTTCCATTTGCGGATTTCCTCGGGATCGGCCACCGCCGTCCTCCCTGCCCGCCCGACAGGAAGCCCCAAGGTTCGCTCCCATCGCTGGGCCGTGCGGACGCTGACGTTCCCGACGGCGTGGGCGATCTCTTTCCAACCCGTCAAGAGCGGTCTCCCGGCGGCCTCCATCAGCTCCTCTTCGTCAATCGGGAGGGCGTAGGGGGCGGCGAAGAGGATGTCATGAGCGGGCTTCCTGGGGGGCCTCGGCACGCATCCGTGCACGCAATGTGCACGCAAAACAAAAGGGGAAACGGTCATGAACCGTATCCCCTTGATTTTCCTGGCAGGCCAGGAGGGATTCGAACCCCCATCCCTCGGATTTGGAGTCCGATGCTCTAACCGTTAGAGCTACTGGCCTGCAAGCAGGACCTATATAGCGATTTCGCCATCGCATGTAAAGGCAAAACTCATCCGGGATTCCCTTGGGGGCGCATGGGAAGCGGGGCTCGGTCCATGGACGGGATCATGCTCCGTCACTCGAAGCTGGATGTCCCGACGGGATGCGGCGAGGCAGGAGTCTAGGAGGTTGTCCGAGAACACCTCTTTGTCATTTCGAACGGAGCGTAGCGAAGAGAGAAATCTCCAAAAGTCGAGGTGTTACTGCGAGCGAGATATCT
>JALOOX010000131.1 GCA_025454175.1 Syntrophobacteraceae bacterium
TTCTCTTAGAAGATTCGGCAGGCTGCAGAACCGCTACAGGTACGCCGTGCCTTGTGATGGTGATCTTCTCCCCCTTGCCGACAAGCTCCAGAAGCTTGGACAGGTGTGTCTTGGCATCATATGCTCCCACTGTTTTCATAAAGCACCCTCCGTGATGAACTGGTCTAGCACTAGTCTAATTCATCCAATCCCGGATTACAAGCCATCTCGCCTAGGTTCATGATGCCCTCGGCGGTCTAAGTCACGTATGAGCCCTCAGGAGCAACCCGATTTCCAAGAGTGGATTTCCCAGTCTACCCCCTCCCACATGACCGCAAGTCATAGAATACGCTGTGGACAAATCTGATGTGCTTCGTGATCCACACCCAGCCCGCCCCCTCCCCGATGGTCTCAACCATGGAAGAGCCCTCAGACACTTTCGAAGTCTCGAAATCGATCTTCTCCTCGGGATAGGTCGGCCACGATATTATTTTGCGATCATTCTTGCTTGCTCGGTCTTGATTCCAACTTGGATATTGGATATATTATATCCAAATCTGATTTGGAGGCATTTCGATGAAGGTGCTGGTCTCAATCCCTGATTCCTTGTATTCCCGAATGACGGCCGCAATTCCCCCGAGGCAGCGGAGCAAGTTGATTGCCAGACTACTGGAAGACGAGCTCAGGAAGAGAGAGCAAGAGCTTTATGAAGCAGCTCTGGCAGTGGAGCAGAATGAAGAGCTCGGCGCTGAGATGAGGGAATGGGATGTGACTTTGGGTGACGGAATCGAGTAATGGAATCCAACAAGCTTCAGAAGGGTAGCGTTTGGTGGATCAATCTGGACCCAACGCAAGGTTCTGAAATCAAGAAGCTGCGACCTTGTGTTTTAGTGGCGGCCACCCCTGTCAATCAAGCCAGAAGAACAGTTTTGGTTGTCCCATTGTCTTCTTCCGGCAACCCGCCTCACCCGCCAATCACTGTGAAGGTTTCCTGCATGGGGAGGAATGCCCTCGCTGTCTGCGACCAATTACGGGCGGTGGACAAGACGCGCCTTACCGACTGGATTGAGGTGATGGATCAGGAGTCGCTTGATTCCATCGGCAAAGCGCTTCAGCAGGTCCTGTCCCTCTAATCCGCGGTATCAGGCTGAAAAGAACCCCCAAATTCCCTGGTGTGGAAAACCCCGCCTGACCCCTCCCCGGTGGCTTCAACCATGGAAGAGCCCTTGGGCTAAGCGGTGGGCCGCTCCCGCGCTGTACCCAATTTTATGGTCTTTTCAGTTCGTGCAATAGACTGGCGGGCAACTGGACTCGAATGGACGAGTTCTTGAAGTCGGCGGTATTACGAGTAATAATCACATCGACATTGGAGTACCGAGCCGCTTCATGCAGTACAGCATCCTCGAAATCTTTGAACGGAAGACTCAGCGCGCTCTCCAAAACCGCTTTGTTGACCGGAGCTACCTCGAAGAGAGACATGAGAGTCGAAATAGTCGCAAGAGCATTCTTGGCCCCGGCGGACTTTCTGATCAGATAGTGGAGTGTTGTCAGGGTGGATGCACACAACCAACCTTCAATCTCGCCTGCTTCCACCATTGAAAAACATCTTGCCGCATCCGGTGAAAAGGGCTCCCTGTCAAGCAGGAGATCCAATACCACATTGGTGTCAAAGAGCACTCTCAAAGGTGTTTCTCCTCCAAGTACCTGTGGTATTCTTCTTCGTGGGCACCGGTGCCCTTGAGGATGCCTTTGAGGCTCGCGACCTTGGGCGTGATCCCTTCCATCTCCTCAGGCGAAGGCGCATCGAGCTTTTCAAAGTAATCAGCCACGATCTTTGAAACCGATTTCCCGGTCTTTTTGGAAAATCTCTTCGCTTTTCTGACGAGCCAGTCGTCCAAACGCAAAGTCAGTTTTGTTTGCATGCATAATCTCCAAATTGAATGACGTACAAGAAGTCTCATTATACGTCTTTGGCAAATTCATGTCAAATTTCGAGAAATGCCGACATGATCCCCCCTGGCCCGTCCCCGGTGGCTTCGGCCGTCGAATACCCATCGCGCCAGTGCAGCAGTCAGCACAGTTCTCATACAGGAAACCCCGGCCGCTGAAAAAGCCAACATCCCCAGGTCATATTCGTCGCGTTGTCGGCACCCGCCGCCGACTTCCGGCAACGGCAATCAACTCCCGCGGGTCTCAAGAGGGCCAATCTCTTCCCAAGGACCATGCTCAGAGAAATCAGCACGCATGAATCGACTTCCGTTCGACATCGTAGAACCGCTGCTTGATCCAGTCCTCGTACGACAAGATGTCCTCGAGCTTTCTCGATTGGCCCCTGGTAACGGCCTCCACCAAAAGGTCATCCCTCAGAAGAAGCACATGGTTTGTTCTGCCTGCCAGGAAGCCAAAAGCTTCATTGATCAACGCGGCTTTCTCATGCGCCGCTGGATCACCGGGGTTTCTGTCCGGGTGATGCTCCTGGATTCGACGGTAGAAAGCGTACCGAAGCTCATCCGCAACGTTTCCAGGTTTGACGCCAAGGACGGCCCTCGCTCGTTCGAAAAGCTCCTGCTCTTTCAGTATCATGGTCTCTTCAGGCACCCAATCCTCACGGCCGCCCACTTTGGAGCCCCTTGGACGGTCACATCTCACGCCGCTACACTCGTTGAGGTTGAGAACACCTTATTTTCTCACCGCCAAGGCGCAACGGTCGCAAAGGATCCAAGAAGTCTGTCTTTCTTTGCGTTTTCGGCGCCCTTGCGGTCGAATAAGAAAAGAAAGACTCAATCCTTGACTGGCATGAATCGAGACCACCTCCTTCCACTGTTTTGATCAATGGCGGTTGATGGGAACGCCGCCCGGGTCCCCGACGAAGGGGAGAATCAGCAACCGAGGAAGGGTCAGCCGACGGGGATCCCGAAAATGCGACAGTCCGATGGTCATCCCCTCGTGCCCCTTGTCCGGCTGGTCCTTGTAGGTGCCGAACAGCCTGTCCCACCAGGGGAGGTTGAAGCCGTAATTGCTGTTGGTCTCCCGGATGATCACCGAATGATGCACCCGGTGCATGTCGGGTGTGACCAGAACGAGCCGCAGCACTCGGTCAAGGGGGATGGGAAGACGCAGGTTGCCGTGGTTGAACATGGAAGCGGCGTTGAGCGCAATCTCGAAGATGAGCACGGCCAGGGCGGGCGGTCCGAGGGCCGCCACGGTCATGAGCTTGACTCCCCTGGAGATCACGATCTCCAGGGGATGGAAGCGCAGACCCGTTGTCAGGTCAGTGTCAAGATCGGCGTGGTGGACCATGTGGAGCCGCCAGAGAGCCGGCACGGCATGGTGAAGAACGTGCTGAAGGTAAATGGAAAGATCGAGGACGGCAAAACCGATGAGGACGGCGACCCCATGCGGGAGAGCGAGATGGCTGAGAAGTCCCCAGTGCCTTTCTTCGGCCAGGAGCGCCATTCCAACGGGCAACACCGGGAAAAGGAGATGCACGGAGAGCGGGTTGAGGGCGACGATCGCAAGATTGGCGAACCAGCGCCCTGGCCTGGAGGTCGTTGGATGTCGACGAGGAGCCATCCTTTCCAGTACGGCCATCAGGGCGAAGAAACCGAGGAAGCAGGCAAGTCGAAGGGCAACGGCCTCATCCATGAGCCCAACCTCCCCTCCTCGCGGGCATCATCGCCGGCGGGCCCGGGCCGACGCCGGGCTCCGGGATTTCATGCCGCCTCAACATTGCCAGAGGCTCTCCATCTCTCCACCATTCCTGGAATGAAGAAGGAAAAGACAAACAGCGCAACCGACAGAAAAACCTTCCAGGAAAGCAATCCTCCCCATTGGCCGCTCACCCAGACTTCCTTGACCGTTCCCACGAAGAAGGTGAAGATGAACGTTCCAACAATGATGCCGAGCCCGGTTCCGGCAAAGTAGTCCCAGAACCGGACCCGCGTCAGTCCCATGCCGAAGTTCATCGGAGTGAAGGGAAAGTAGACCAGGCGGAGGTAGAGAACCGTGGCAAAACCGTTTCGCTCGATGGCTTCGTCGTATTTCCCGAGCCTGTCGCCGATGAGCGAGGCCGCGAAATCCCTTCCCAGGTAACGCCCGATGAAGAACGCCAGGGTCGATCCGATCATGGCACCGACCCAGACGTAGACAAAGCCCAAATAGGGACCGAAAATGGTGGCTCCAAGGGTGGTCAGGAGCGTTCCGGGAACGAACAGGCACACTCCCGCGGCATAGACCAGCATAAAAGCCAGGGGCGCCAGAAAACCGGCCTGTTCCAAAAACTGGCCGAGCCTCTCCGCCGTCAGGAATTCCTTGACCGGTGTAAAGCGAACGATGATCACGGCCGTGATGATGAAGAGCAGCAGTACGGCCGCCTTCATCCCCGCCCGCAGTCCCTTCCTTTCAGCACTCATGCTCCGTCCCTCGAAGTTCGATACCAGTTACTTGAACAAGCGATCGAGGATCCCCTTCTTCCGCGGTTCCGGCATCCCCAAACAGCGGCAGATGACCGACTCCACCTTCTCCTGAGCCACGTTGGAGCCCTCGACCACGATCTCGTCTCCCACCATGACCGCCGGCGCCACGGGGAGATCCAGCTCGAAATACTCGTCCGTCTGGTACTCGGCGATGGGCTTGGAGATCACCTCGATTTCGATGTCCTTGTACTTGGCGCCCAGCCTGGGCATCATCTCGATGAAGCTCCTTCACGGCTTCCCATTGGGCTCATTGAGAAAAAACCTGACCTTCAGCATCGTTTCACTCCTTTCTCGGGCTGTTGCTTCGCTTCACTTCCGCCATTCGCCCCAGGAATTGATCCGGCGGAAGAAAATCCACCAGTCTCAGATCCTCCCGCT
>JALOOX010000132.1 GCA_025454175.1 Syntrophobacteraceae bacterium
GACTGCCAAACGTATTCATACAGGAGTGTGACGCTAAGGTCCAGTCCCTTGTCATCAAAAAATCGCCCTCATCGACGCCGGCCTGCTGCGGAATGTAAGCTCACGTAACGGAAGAAGGCCCGCAGTGCGGATAGGCGGTTGTTTCGTGTCCGGGTGCAGTTGCCTCGTTGGAGTTCGATGTGCTCGAGGAACTTTCCCAGAAAGGACACGTCGAGGTCTTCCACGTTGAGCTCGGATGGTGTTCGCCCGATGTGCTCGGCGGCAAAACGGAGCAGCAGACGGAAGGAGTCCCGGTAGCTGCTCACCGTGTGCGAGCTTGCGTTGAGCTGATGGAGCAATCGGTCCGTGAAGAAACGCTGTAGGAGAGTCGGAAAGCTGGCAGCCTTCATGGCTGCACCACCTCCCCTCCGCCCGGTCAAGTTCTCTGTGGCCAACTGGAGGAGTTCCGGCACCGCCTCGATGTACCAATAGGTGTGTCCAACGTCAACATGCCCCAAATAGGTGGTGAGCTTCGGCAGCTCTCGCTCCACGTCCAGCCCAGCACGATACCATTCGATGAGCTTTCGTGTTGCAAAGGTGTGCCTCAAGTCCTGTAGCCTCGGTCCGCGCCCGTTGCGGCGACCTCCCGCCGCCGTTCGTAAGCCGATGGCGCAGGACACTGTGGCGAATGTGCGACGGACTGCGCTGCCATGAAGCCTCGTGCCGCGCTCAGAGACGAGGAATCGTTCGGTCGGACGACGAGGACAGAGCTCGTTGCGCCGCTCCGCATATTGGGTAAGCGCGGCACACGTCGAGTTCTTGATGGGACGAAGCGGGACTTGCCGAACTTCGTTTGCCGGATTGCGAGGATACCGTTTTGCAGATCGACGTCTGGCAGATGGAGAGACAGCGCTTCACCCGGCCGAAGGCCAGTAGCGGCGAGAAGACCGATGAGCGTTGCATAGGTCAGCGCGCGCAATCCCGTGGACGAGGGAAGCCGAGCGGCCTCGGTCATGAGGCGCTCAATCTCCTGGTCGGTGAAAATGTAGGGGTTATTGCGTCGGTGACGAGCAAGATCCAACCCCTCCAGAAGAAAGCCCAGATCCCTGGAACGGATCTCCATTACCTCGTGAGCACTCTTGGGCCATCTGAACCGATGCTTCTCCAGTCGCTTCTGCCAAAGACAGAAACCGTTGCAATGCCAGTACAGGATCTTGATGATGGTTCGGCTCCGGTTGGAAAACACGAACAGATGGCCAGAAAACGGGTCCAACTCCAGCGCCCCCTCAACCAGCAGCGACAGTCCGTTGATCGCTTTGCGCATGTCGGTCGCCCCCAGGGCCAGGAACACACCGGTATGGGAGGGCAACTGAATCATAGATCCCTCAGGACCCGGACAACGGTATCGAGGGTCCCGGGGTCGAATCCGGAGCGAACCTCGATTCGGTAGCGAGGACCGACCATTACGCAAAGCGCTGGGACAGGCGATGAAACAAAGACTTCCTCCTGCCGTGGGATCGGCCATTCAACCAGTGCGACAGGGGAGTTTCCCTGAGCCCGCCTCTTCTTCCAGTAGATGAAACGGTGCAATCCCAAACCGTTGCGGCGGCAGTACTCGCTTTGACCAAGACCGCTTGCTTCCCATCGGCTCAGGTGCGCTTCCCAGTACAGCCTCTTGGCCTCTCGATCGGCCGAACTTTTCGTTCCCATCCCTGACCTCCTCTGTGTGGATTGGAGGTCAGGTTCGCACGATTGCGGCTGACTAACAATGTGCGGTTCCCAGGACGCTTACGTAGGTCTGACTGTCCCCGGCACAGAATATGTTCTGATAATTCATGGTCGACGCTTCCCTCATCGAGGACCGCGGAAGGGCACCGTGACCCCCCGATGGGCCAGAATCGACTCCAAGCGATCCACAATGCGCACAAGATCATGCTCTTCCAGGGCAAAGGCTCTTCCGCGCTGAGCGAGCCCCAACCTCCGCTCCCGGTCGCCCACCAGCTCGCGGACGGCACCCTCCAACTCGTCCACTGTCGTCGCGACCACCCCCAAGCCGCGCTCGGAAAGCAGGTTCTCGGGATCGATGTTGAGGGACACCACCCCAACCCCATGGAGCCAGGCGTGGATGAACGTGTTGGGATAGCCCTCGGAGAGGCTCGTGCACACCAGGAGGTGTGCGCGAGCGAACACCCCGCCGATCTCCGAAACGGGAACCGCCCCCTCGTAACGGAATCGGGGGATCGAGGATCCGGCATTGGCCAGGAGCACCTCGTATCGGGGCTCCTGGGCTCGCCCGACCATCACAAGCTCCACATCCAGATCTCTGCATCGATGGGCCAGCTCCAGGAAGATTTCCGGGCGCTTCCACGATTTGAGCGACCCGGCCCAAAGCACGGTAACCTGGCCGGGATCATGCCGTTGAACCTTGTGCTCCGGAACTGCGGGCTGCCAGTTCCGGAGCACTATGCACTCCCGCCCCGAAGCACGGAGGTCCTCCGCGTGGTCGTGCTTCTGGGCGGTGATGAGATCCGCCCGCCCAATGCCGCGGCGTGCCAGGGACAGCGCATAACACTGGGCGGGAAGTCTTCGCAGAAAGGACATCCACGGCAGAAGCCGCCGCCATTCATTGAGCCGACGCAGGACAAATCCGTCGGTGGCCATGGCGGCCGCCCAAATGCGGAAGCAGTGATCCGGAGCTTCGAGAAGCGTATAACCCGCGTAGGCATCGAAGGACCGGCTGTAGACCACATGGGGGTCGACCTCCGTGAGGAGGCGCCCAACCGCCGCCCGGCTTCCGTTGGAAACGCCCCCGCTATCCGGAAGGGGGTGCAGGAAAACCCCATCCTGAACCCTCGGCTCGGCCCGCTTGCCCATTTCGCTCGCATAGTGGACATCCCAGCCCCGGCGGACCAGTTCCGTGGCCAGCAGCCAGCACTGCTCTTCAGCTCCCCCCATGAAACGAGACAAATGATATTGCTTGACGATCATGAATCGCGGCGGCACAATGTCTCCCCATGCCCTTCTTGGGCAACCATCGACGACACATCCACGATGAAGCTCCGGCGGGACCCATGACAGACGGAATCCACCGACAGCATATTGCCGCCGCGGCTCCAGCGGGGGTGGAGATCGCAGCGGGTGGCCCCCGCATACCGCGGAGAATGCCTCATCCGCGCCACTACTTGTAGATCGCCTCTCGATGGGCGATGGACCACCAGGTACTGCATGTACTCACGGTCAGGATAGCTGTCCGTGACGAGCCACTCCCCGCCGGGCCCAAAAGATGGGTGCCCGTCCCCGAAGCCGTCCAGGGCCCCTCCCGAAAGGGGCTGCCCATGTCCGGTCTCGACATCCAGAAGCAGGTAGCCGTCCTTTCCTCTGAGATCGCGCCCGTAGACGACGACGCTCCGATCATCCTTCCAATGATAATGCGAGATCATCCCCGTATCTAGCAGAATCCGTCTTCCCGAGCCATCCCAGTTCATGACATAGAGCCGCGAATGTTTCCCCCTGGGCCCGAACCAGCGATGCATGAACAGGCAGTGTCGCCCAGTCGGCGACACGATGACATGGTTAACTTTGGTCATTTCCCAACTCATCCCCTCCCGGGGTTCGGCCTCCATAAGCTCGGCTAGGGAGACCAGGAGATCACCCCGACCAGAAGCCAGGTCCACCTGCCAGATACCGTCATGCTCCAGGGCCTGGTCGGGCGAAAAATTCCTGACTTCGGCGGCGTAGCCGTACTCGGGTCTCAGGCGGAACAGTCGACGGTAGTTCAGGCTCAGGGCGCCGCGGCCGTCGGGATGCAACGTCTGAACGGGAAAGGGTATGACCTGCTCCTCGCGGCCTTGGGTGTCAACGATTCGACTGCACAGCATCCCGTTCACCACATCGTTGAAGATGACTCGGCCACCGTCGAGCCACTGAGTCATGGCCCCCTGCTGCCAGGTCCATGCCCGGGAGGTGGCGAGATTCAGGATTGCAGCCCTGGAGCGTTCGTAGAGCTGGATCTCGACTTCCAACGACCCCGATGTACTCCGGTGGAGCACCATTGCGCCATCCCCCGGACCCCAAGGGCTCTTGTCGTAGTAACCGAAAAACAATTGCCCCGACGGCTCGGCAGCTGAGGCCCAAGCCGCCGGAGTGACGATCCGGGCGCCGGCATGGAGCTCTAAGGGAGGGCGACCCAAGCCGGTCGCAGCATATCGCATCCAGGCGTAACCTTTGACCAGCCCGCTTCGAAGCCTCGGAAAGCTCTGCAGGATCTGCTTCAATCTTTCAATGCTCAAAGCACCGTTCTCCCTCCATGAGCTACTGCCCTCGGGCTCATTGCCGGCCTCCCTCGCGAGAGCAGCCATCGACGCCCGTAGGACGGTAATGCTGGTGAGCCCCACGTTTTCGGGCAGTTTTCGACAAGATGCAAAGCCACCCCAGCCAACACCCGGCGACCGCCCTCGCCAGAAGCCGGCTCCAGACCCACCCGCGATCTCGGCTTCGATCCACATCGTGTTACGGGAAGCTCTCCGCAGGTAACATCTCCAAAAGTGTGGGTAGAGTCCAAAAGTAAGGGACTTCGGAAACTCTCTGTGCGATGGGTATTGAGTATGAGAGTGACCATACAGATACCGAACATCCCGGAAGAAACCAAGAGCGAACTGGTGGTCCCCGCAAACTGCCGACGGACCAAAGAACCTGGGCCGTCAGTAGCTTATTTGTTGAAGGCAAAATTCCAATTCACGCTGAACCAGGACAATTCCATGAAAGAGCAGCTGAGGCTCTTCTGGGAATCGGACGACTTCGAGGCTGCCATGGAATTCCTCAATGTGTGGTGCCGGGACGCCATGCAGTCCG
>JALOOX010000133.1 GCA_025454175.1 Syntrophobacteraceae bacterium
ACCCGTGACCTCATCTCTTCCGATGCCGAGACCATCGGCCAATTCGTTCACAACCAGGTGAGAAAGATCCCGGGGGTGATCAGCACCCAGACCCTGATCCCCAGCATGGCTAAGATCAAGGGTGTTTAGCCTCTCCCAAAAAAACATTGACACTCCAGACACAGTCTGGTTTCCTTTCTCTCGCCTGGAATAGGGAAAGGCGGAGAGGAGGCATTCCAATGATCGTTGCAGTACTGGGAGGTATGGGGCTTCAGGGAAGAGCAGCCCTGCTGGACCTGACCCGATCCAAAGGGGTCGACAAGGTGTTGTGCGCTGATGCGGTCCAAAGCGGCGACCTGGGCAAGCTCGAAAGGTTCATTGATCGGAGCAAGATCGAGATGGTCCCAATGGACGGCTCCTCCAAAAGGGACATCGTCAGGGTCCTCAAAAAGGGAGCCGACGTGGCGATCGACCTCCTGCCGGTCCAACTCATGCCCCTGGCCTTTGAGGCGGCCATCGAAGCCGGGGTCTCCCTGGTCAGCACGAATTACGCCCACACGCTGAAGCACCTGCACCAGCCCGCCCTCAAAGCCGGCATGGCCCTGATGCCTGAGTGCGGTCTGGATCCGGGAATCGATCTGGTGATCTGCGGCCAGGCAGCGAGAGAGTTCGACGAAATCCACGTCATCAACTCCTACTGCGGAGGTTTTCCTGAAAAGAAGGCCTGCACCAATCCGCTCAACTACAAAATCAGCTGGAACTGGGACATGGTGCTTCGCAGCCACAAACGGCCCGCGGTGCTGATCCGGGACGGGCGCAAGGTGAGCCTCTCGGCGGAGGAGCAGCACCGGGAGGACATGATCACCAACATCGACTTCCCGGGGCTGGGAGAGGTCGAAGCCATCCCGAACGGCGACACGCTGGCCTACACCGACCTGCTCGGCATCACCAAGACGGTGCGGGAAGCGGGCCGGTATGCGCTTCGGTGGCCCGGATGGTCTTCGCTCCTTCGTCCCCTCAAACAGCTCGGGTTCCTGTCCGAGGAGCCGATTGACGTGGACGGGTGTCTGGTCAGCCCCCATCAGTTCATGGTCAAACACCTGGAGCCCAGGCTTCAATACCAGGACGATGAAAAGGATCTCGTGGCCATGCTCAACGTGTTCAAGGGCATCAAAAAGGGCAAGAAGGCCTCCTGGGTGAACAGCCTGCTCATCGAGCGGGACCTCGAGACAGGACTCCTGGCCATGAACTTCAGCGTAGCCGGTCCTGCGAGCATTGTGGCTCAAATGATCGCGCGGGGAGACATCACCCAGAAGGGGCTTCTGGCTCCTGCCGTCGATGTCCCCTATGAGCCTTTCATGAAGGAATTGGAACGCCGGCGTATTGTCGTCAAGGAAGAGGTTTCTTAAGCGCCAGAGTAATCCGCAAGGGGTCCTCCCTTGCCTGCGGCCGGAAAGGAAATGCTCATCAACCCATTTGAACAGGAGGAAAGTGCCATGGTACTGAGAAGTTTGAAAGCGTTGCTGGCTGTGTTGCTGTTTCTGGGGCTTGCGTCCACGGCCTATGCCGGAACACTGGATGACATTGCCCAAAGGGGCGAGCTGCGCATTGCCTGTCAGACGCAGGGGCCTCCGTTCAGCTTTGTGGACAAGAACGGCAAGCGAAGCGGAAGCTCGATCGAGCTCTGCGAGCAGATGGCCAAGGAGATGGGGGTCAAGGTGGTGTTCCAGGATTACGACTGGGACGGCCTGATTCCCGCGCTTCTGTCCAAGAAGGCGGACATTTTGGCCGCGGACATGACCCCGACGCTGAAGCGGGCCATGAAGATCGGGTTCAGCACGCCGTTCATGTACACGGGCAGCGTGGTCTTCACCAAGGCGGACGGAGCCATCAAGACCATCGAGGACTGCAAGAAACCGGGTATCAAGATTGCCGTGCTCCTCGGCTCCACCGGCGAGACCGATGCGAAGAAAGCCTTCCCCAATGCCGAACTCAAATCCTACAAGGGAGGCGGGCCGCTCCTGATCGATGCGGTGCTCAAAGGCCATGCCGACATCGGTGTCAACGATTCGTCGGCCGTGGTGGGTCAGATGGCCAACTTCCCGCCCAACAGTCTCAAGATTTTCCCCGGCATGCTCTCTAAGCTGCCCTTGGCCTTTGCCGTCCGATACGATTCCATGGATCTTCTGGAGTGGATCAACCTGTTCTTCCTCCACATCAGCCTGGACGGCTCTCTGGACAAGAACATCAACTACTGGGTCAACACGCTGGACTGGAAGAAGGATCACTGATCCAGACGGTCGATCGTCTCAACGTCCTGTCGGCTTTTCGGTTCCCCTCACCCTGCCCTCTCCCCTTATGGGGAGAGGGCAGGGTGAGAGGCTTGTGCCTGCCCGAACCCGCACCTTCCACAAGGGAAGCGTCCTATGCTGGAAGCTTTCAATTTCAGAGTCATCGTCGAGTACCTGCCGCTTTACTGGAAGTGCTTGCTGGCCACCCTGTGGCTTTCGGGTGCAGGGTTGCTCGGAGCGCTGATTGTGGGCGTGGTGGCTTGCGCCATGCGCATCAGCCGTTCGAAACTGGTTTCAAGGGTGGCGGGGGTTTACATCGAGAGCATTCGATCCACGCCGCTCCTGGCCCAGCTCTACTTTTTCTACTTCGGGCTTCCTTCGCTTGGGATTCCGATCCGGGAAGAGACGACAGGGGTTCTGGCCCTCACGTTGAACAGCGGGGCCTACATGGCGGAGATCATCCGGGCCGGGGTTCAGTCCATCTCCTACGGCCAGATCGAAGCGGCCATGTCCTCCGGCTTGGGGTATGTGCAGCGAATGCGCTCCATCGTTCTTCCCCAGGCGGTGGGAGTCACGCTTCCGCCCCTGCTGGGTCAGGCGATCGTTCTGTTCAAGGATTCCGCTCTCCTGTCGCTGATTTCGATTTCGGAACTGACCCGGGCAGGACAGATCATGACCTCGGAGCGCTTCATGCCTGCCGAGGGCTTTCTGACGACGGCTGTCTTTTACCTGCTCATTTATTACATGCTGAAAGGAATTTCAGGGTGGACTCAGAAACGCCTCATTTTTCGCGAGGCGCGCTGAGGATCTGAAGAAAACCGATGCTGTCGATTTATTTTTCACAACTCATGCAAAGCCTGCCCTTCTTCCTGAAGGGGTTGTGGGGGACGGTTGCGGTTTCAGGGCTGAGCCTTCTGGCAGGCACGGTGCTGGGTCTTGTCTGGGGGATCATGCGCGCGAGCCGCTACAAAACCCTGCGGCTGATCATCGGCGCGTGGGTGGATCTCATCCGGGGCACGCCCTTCCTGGTTCAGATCTTCATCGCCTTTTTCATCCTGCCCGAGGTGGGCATTCAGCTCGAGGCGTTCCCTGCGGCGGTGATCGCTTTGAGCAATCTGTCCGCCTGCTTCATCTGTGAAATCATTGCCGGAGGCATCCTGGCCATTCCCTCGGGCCAGCGGGAAGCAGCCACGGCATCCGGGCTTTCGAGCTATCAGCAGTTGAGGTTCGTCGTCCTTCCCCAGGCCCTGAGGGTGATCCTGCCTCCTCTGGTGGGGCAGTATGTGCTGCTGATCAAGGATTCGTCCGTGGTCTCGGCCATCGGCGTCCTGGACGTCACCCGGGTCGGGTGGCTGACCGTTCAGCGCGTTCCCGAGGGCTTGCTCGTTTTCGGGCTCGTGGGAGTTCTCTATTTCGTGATTTGCTATCCCCTGATTCAGCTGTCGAACAGCCTGGAAAAGAAGCTGACCGTGGTGACGACGAGGCTTTAGAGAAGGGAGGAGGTCCGCCCGGTGAGGTCCATATGAACATGATTACTTTTTCAAAGGTCAACAAGTGGTTCGGAGACCTCCACGTCCTGAAAGACGTGAGCCTCACGGTGGATGCCGGAGAGGTGGTGGTGATCTGCGGGCCGAGCGGCTCCGGCAAAAGCACCTTGATCCGGTGCATCAACCGTCTGGAAGAGATCCAGAAGGGCGAGATCATCGTGGACACCATGAAAGTCCACGAGAAAAAGACCAACATGACGGAACTGCGGGCTGAAATCGGGTTCGTGTTCCAGTCCTTCAACCTTTATCCGCACATGACCGCTCTGGACA
Organism: Syntrophobacteraceae bacterium; assembly: GCA_025454175.1. Lineage (GTDB taxonomy): Bacteria > Desulfobacterota > Syntrophobacteria > Syntrophobacterales > Syntrophobacteraceae > JALOOX01. The sequence goes on from JALOOX010000133.1 coordinate 4,088, forward strand.
ACGTGACCCTGGCTCCCATGAAGGTGCGCAAGATGCCCAGGGGAGAAGCCGAGAAGCTGGGCATGCAGATCCTCGAACGGGTCGGGCTCGCAACCAAAGCCAACGCCTATCCGGCGCAGCTCTCCGGCGGTCAGCAGCAACGGGTCGCCATTGCCAGGGGCCTGTGCATGCGGCCCAAGATCATGCTCTTCGACGAACCCACCTCCGCGCTGGATCCGGAGATGATCAACGAAGTTCTGGACGTGATGCGCGCGCTGGCCAAAGAAGGGATGACCATGATCGTGGTGACCCACGAGATGGGCTTTGCCCGGGAAGTGGCTCACAGGGTTGCGTTCATGGACGACGGATCCATCATTGAAGTCGCGTCGCCAGAAGAGTTCTTCCATCACCCCAAGAGCGACCGGTCCAAGGCCTTCCTGAGCAAGATCCTCACGCACTAACAGGTTGCTGTATCACCACAGAGGCACAGAGAACACAGAGAGGAATGTGTTTTTTCGTCTATCGGGAGATACCGATAGACGAAAATAACCTCTGACGGCGCCGCAGTCAGTGATGATGAGCTCACGACAGTCTCTTGAGCAGAAAATCTTCTCCGTGGCCTCTGTGTCTCTGTGGTGAAATCCGTGGGGTTTGGTTCACCGAAGGAGGGGAGCGAGTTGGTTGGCCTTGGGAAGGAGGCCGAAGATCCCGCCGGTGTGAAGAAAAATGATCTGATCGCCGAAGACCCTGGCATCCCGACGA
>JALOOX010000079.1 GCA_025454175.1 Syntrophobacteraceae bacterium
CAGCAACCTCTCCGCCTCGATCCGCGCCGATTTCAGGCCCACGAGCGGGGACTGGGCGGCCAGTCGGCGCCAGTCCACCGTCCCCGGGCAGGGGAGCCCGAAGACCATGAGCTGCTCGCGGGAGACGAGCTTCTCCTGGATCAGGGCCACCAGGGACCGGCTGTCACAGCCCCGGACGCAGATGCCGATCTTTTTGGCCTTGTCCTCGGCCTGAACGGCCGGCGTCTTCACCAGGTACCCCGTCAGATTCTGAACGCAGAACGGATTCCAGATGAGTCCGGCGATGTCCTCGAGCTTTCTCACGAACACCGGACGGGTGTGGAGGAGATCGAAGCCCCAGCCCCAGCCGATCATCACTTCCAGATTTGGCCATCGCGCTTCAACGACCTGACGCAGTTCCTTCATCACGCTTTCAACCCATGGGATCCGACGCCCGGGTTCGGTCCCAGGCCGTGGATCTGCTCCGAAAAACGGGTGACCACCTCCTGCCAGCGCTGGCCTTCGGAAGCCGACACCCAGGTGTAGTGAAATCTTCTTTCATCGATGCCCATGAACGGCAGGAAATGCTTGAGCACCTCCAGCCGCCGGCGGGCGTAAAAGTTGCCCACGGCATAGTGACAGTCCCTGGGGTGGCAGCCCGACACCAGCACCCCGTCGGCCCCGGTGATGAGGGCCTTGGCCGCAAAGAGCGGGTCCATGCGTCCCGTGCAGGGAATACGGATGATGCGCAGGTCCGTGGGCTGCTTGAAACGGCACACGCCCGCCGTGTCGGCTCCCCCGTAGGAGCACCAGTTGCACAGGAAGCCCACGATCCTGATGGTCGGCCCGCTTTCGGCCACCGCATTCTCAACGGCCATGACAGTCTCTTCTCTCCATTCGCAAATCGAAGCCGGCAACCTCCAACCTCCATCTCGCTACCCGAAACCGTTCTACCCGCAGAGCTCGTTCACTTCAGCGAGGATCTGGCTGTCCGTGCAGTGCTGGAGCTGAACGGCCTTGGGAGGGCACGTGGAATTGCACAGGCCGCAGCCCTGGCAGACGCTCCGCAGCACCTCGGCCTTCCTCGCCCCGCCCCGCAGCTCCTTCCACTGGATGGCCCCGTAGGGACACACCATCAAGCACTTGCCGCAGCTCACGCAGGCCCGCTCGTCCACCAGGGCCACCTGGGGATCGGTCTCGATCATGTCGCGGGCGAACAGCGAGAGCACCTTGGCCGCCGCGGCGCTCCCCTGGGCCACCGAGGACGGAATGTCCTTGGGTCCCTGGCACACGCCGGCCAGGTAGACGCCCGCCGTGTTGGTCTCCACGGGACGGAGCTTGGGGTGGCTTTCCATGTAGAAGCCATACCGGTCGTGGGAGATGCGGAGCTTTTCGGCGAGCTCCCGGGCCCCGGCCGATGCGTCGATGCCCGTGGCCAGCACCACCAGGTCCGCTTCCACCTCCACCTGGATGCCGAGCAGCGTGTCGGCCCCCTGGACCACCATCCGCTCGCCCCGGGGATAAACTCTTCCGACCCGCCCGCGGATGTACTGGACCCCGTATTCCTCCTGGGCGCGCCTCACGAATTCGTCGTACCCTTTGCCGGGAGAACGGATGTCCATGTAAAACACATAGCAGTTGGAGCCGGGAATGTGGTCCCGGGTCAGGATGGCCTGCTTGGCCTGAGCCATACAGCAGACTCCCGAGCAGTACGGGCGGTCCACGGAAAGGTCCCGGGACCCGACGCACGAGATGAAGACCACGTCCTTGGGCTCCCTGCCGTCCGAGGGCCGGCGGATGTGCCCGCCGTAAGGCCCCGAGGCCGAGAGGATGCGCTCGTACTGGAGCCCCGAGATGACATCCGGGTAGCGGCCCCCGCCATACTCCCCGTACACCGAGTGGTCGAACAGGTCGAAGCCCGTGGCGACGATGACGGCCCCCACCTCCTCGGTGACGATCTCGTCCTCCATCTCGTAATCCACGGCCCGGGTGGGGCAGACCTTGGCGCACACGCCGCACTTCCCCTTCGTGTAATGGAGGCAGTACGCCCGGTTGATGGCGGCCTTCTTGGGAATGGCCTGCGGAAACGGGATGTTGATGGCCCGGGTCCGCCCCAGCTCCTCGTTGAACCGGTCGGGGACCTTCCGGGACGGACACTTCTCGACGCAGAGCCCGCAGCCGGTGCACAGATCCCAGCGCACCGAGGTGGTCTTCTTCCGAATCCGGACCGAGAAGTTGCCGACATACCCGGAAACGAGATCCACCTCGCTCAGGGCGTGGAGCGTCACATTCTCCCTCTGGGAGACATCCACCATCTTGGGCCCAAGGATGCAGGAAGAGCAGTCCACGGTGGGGAAGGTCTTGTCGAGCTTGGCCATCTTGCCGCCGATGGAGGCTTCGCGCTCCACCAGCACCACGTCGAGGCCCGTTTCGGAGCAGTCCAGGGCCGCCTGGATGCCCGCCACTCCGCCGCCGATCACCAGGACCCGCTTGTTCACCGGGACTTTCGTCGAAAAGAGGGGCTGGTTGAACCGCAGCTTGGCCACGGCAATGCGCACGAGATCCCGGGCCTTCCGGGTGTTGGCGGCCCGGTCGTTGCTGATCCAGGACACATGCTCGCGGATGTTGGCCATCTCGAACATGAACCGGTTGAGCCCGGCCTTCTCCACCGCCCGGCGAAAGGTGGGCTCGTGCATGCGCGGCGAGCAGGCCGCCACCACGACGCCCTGAAGGTTCTTCTCGCGGATGGCCTGAATGATTTCGTCCTGCCCCGGCTGCGAGCACGTGTAAACGTAGCTGGTGGCATGGACGACATCGGGAAACGTCATGGCTTCCCGGGCAACGGCCTCGGTGTCCACCGTGGCCGCGATATTGGTTCCGCACTGGCATACGAAAACGCCGATACGCATGGATTGAGCTCCTTGAGACTATTTCTGAGAAATCAGCATTTAGCCATTAGCTTTTAGCAAAGGATTTCAGCTGATTGCACTTCAGGGCTCCTCCGGTACCTTGGGCTCCGCCCCCGGCGGCGGCTCCAGCAGGAAGTCGGCGTTGACCATGAGCTTGTCCAGTCCCAGCCTGTCGGGGGAAATGCCGAGGGCCAGTCCCATGAGCTGGGGCAGGTAAAGCACGGGGAGGTTGAAGCTGCGCTTCCAGTAACGATCGACCTGGGCCTGCCGCAGATCCAGGTTCTGCTGGCAGAGGGGGCACGCCACGGCGACCGCCTGGGCGCCGACTCTCAGGGCCATGTCGAGGATGCGGCCCGTGAGCTCGGCCACCATCCGGTTGCGTGTGACCCCGTAGGTGGCGCCGCAGCATTCGGTCTTGTGGGGAAAATCGGGCACCGTGGCTCCCATGGCTGCCAGAAGCCGATCCATGGAGACCGGGTTCTCGGGGTCGTCGAACCGGGCGAAGGCCGCGGGCCTCGTCAGGAGACAGCCGTAATAGGGCGCGATGACCCGCCCCGCAAGGGGATTCACGATTTTCCCCTCGAAAAGTCCGGCCTCGAGGGCCTCATGAAGCAGCTGCAGGACGGAAACGGCCTGAGCCCGACCCTCGAAGGGCATTCCCAGCACCTGGAGAAAGCTTTCACACTTTTCAGGCTCTCCATGCATTTGCATGGCCCCCTTGAGGGAGCACAGGCAGCCGGGACAGGGGGTCATGACGACGTCGAGCCCCATGCGCTCGGCGATGGCCAGGTTGCGCCCGGCCAAGGCTCCCGAGAGCAGCGGGTCGTAGGAATGGGCCGGGGTGGATCCGCAGCAGTTCCAGTCCTGAATTTCGACCAGCTCAATGCCCAGCGCCCGGCAGACGGCTCGCGTCGAGAGATCGTATTCCAGAGCCAGCCCTTCCAGGGAGCAGCCGGGGTAATAGGCCACCCTGCCGGCCCTCGGGGGGCCGTTTCGAGCTTCGAGCTTCGGGTTTCGAGTGGCAGCCGAGCCGGCGCGCGCCGCTGCCTTGGAGTCCGGGGCATGGTCAGGCATCGGGTGGGCCTTTCTGCTGGCCGTCGCGGGCTTTCGCGCGGCGATGCTCCTCCACGCGATCGAAAATGGCCGCCACCTCCCTCCGCTTTGCGATGCGGTGCGGCAGCAGGGTGAGCTTCCCCTTGCGGATGACCCCGGGGGCGAGGTCCATGTCGGTGAACGGCTTCCTGGAGAGCAGGGCGTAGACGGGCAGGAGCCCCGTTTCGAACACGCGGCCGAACGCTTTCACGGACCGGAGGAGCTCGTCGTAGAAGACACGGACATCCCCTTCGGAGACCATCCCGGCCTGGCGTGACATCACCCGGAGGGCTTCCATCACCTTGGCCACTTCGATGTTGCAGGGGCAGCGCGTGGTGCAGCCCTGGCAGGCGGCGCAGAGCCACACCGACCGGCAGCCCAGAACGATGTCCCGCTGGCCCAGCTGCACCAGGCGCATGATCTGGCTCACGGGGTAGTCGTAGAACCTCGTGTATCCACAGGAAGCGCTGCAGTTGCCGCACTGGTAGCACCTGCGGACCTGCTGGCCGCTGGCCGCCTCGACTGCCTCGATGAAAGCCGCATCGCAGGTCTTCTGAATCTCAAGAACGTGAACAGGCTCCATGGTCATCCTTCAGGCACTGCTGCCGTCATAGCCGAAATCGATCAGCATCTGCTGATACTCACATTTGAGACGCTGGTACATGCGTGCGTTTTCAATGGCGAAGGCGCACTGCTGGGCGATGGCCGTGGCGAAATTGATCTCGCGCCGGGTGAAGGGATGCCGCTCTCCCGTCATGAAGCGCAGCACGCCGATGACCTTGTTTCGCACCATGAGGGGAATGGAGAGCACCTTGCGAATGCCCTCCTCGGCCACCGCGGCCGGATACTGCAGCCGTGGGTCCGTGAAGACATCGTCGATGATGACAATCTTGCCCGCCATGTTGTCCGCGATGCTGACCTGGGAATGCACCGGGCCCTTTTCCAGGAATTCCTTGCTGAGGCCAAAGGACTGAGCCACATAGAGATTCTGGGTCTTGGGGTCCAGGAGCCGGACGGTGCAGCCTTTTCCGTTCAGCACCTGGGTGACCAGCTTCACCACCAGCTCCAGGACCTTGCCGATGTTGAGGGTCGAGTTGATGGCGCCGCTGATCTCCTGGAAGCTCTTGAGGTACTTGCGCTCCTCCTCGACGAGGGCGTCCACGCGGCGCTGCCACATGAAGGTGAGGATTCCCCTCGCCACCAGGGCCTCGGCAAAATTGAGCTCCTCCCGCGTGAGCTCCCGCTGCACGTTGCTGAAGAGAGCCGCCATGGCGATGACGTTCTGCTCCACCTCGATGGGGATGAAGACCGCGGACCGAATGCCATGGATGAGCATGATTTCCTCTTCCGGCACCCGGTCCACCTGCTGGGGCAGGTTCAGGCAGAGGAGCTCCCCGGGGAGCTGGAAGAGCACGCTGTCGGGGGATGTGCTGGATTCCGTGTAGAGAAGACTCTCGTTCAAGCCGTAGCTCGAGAGCAGCTCGAGCCGATCCCCTTGGCGACTCTTCATCTTGACGAGGCAGCCGTCGATGCCAAGGGTTTCGACGGTGCGGCGCGAGATGAGATTCATGACGCTGTATGTGTCGGCGCCGTCACACAGGGCGCGCCCCACCTCGACGAATGGCGACAGATAATCCGGGCTGGACATGGGGTTTCCTTCTTCTGATCCACGGATTCAAGGAATGAATCGGCAGTCACGCGGAATGGGATGGGGGACACACCTGTCGGAGGGATTCAGATTCACGATGGCTGTCTCTCTGTCCCGGGCAGACGTCCCATGCCCGAAAGTCCCGGGAAGCGCCCCAGGGCTTTCCGGACATTAACAGAATCTCCGCCTCACCCGCACCTTCATTTTACTGGTCCGGAAATCAGGGATCAATAGCCCAGCCAGCGCATGTTGGCAACGCGCATTCCCGCGTGGCGCCCGGGGGGCCCCGGGCGGCAATACGGTTGACTCAAGGATTTCCGGTGTGGCCACGGGCGGGGATAAACCCCGCCCGTACGTTGCCAGCCAACGATTTGCGGATAGGGGCGGAGTTTATCCCCGCCCGTATCGAGTGCTGAACTCAACAGTATTGGCCCTGGGCGGGGAGGCGCATGATTCCCCGAGGGCGGTCGGGCTTCGCTGAAAAGGCTGGACTCCTTTTCATCCTTGCGTCAACATGCCGGGGAGAGACTGCGGACGGGACACGATCACTGGAATACTGCGAGCGGGATGACCATGAACGATCAGCACATATTGGCTGTTTCCGAAGAGCTCGGGATTGCGGCGCGGCAGGTGCGGGCGACGGCGCTGCTGCTGGAGGAGGGCGCGACGATTCCCTTTATCGCGCGCTATCGCAAGGAGGCCACGGGCTCCCTCGATGAAATCGCGGTGGCGGACATCCGGGACCGGCTGGGCCAGCTGGAGGTCCTGGACCGCCGCAGGGCTTCCATTTTGAAATCCCTCGAAGAACAGGGGCAGCTCAACGACGACCTCAGGGCGCGGGTGCTTGGGGCGGGGACCCTGGCGGTCCTCGAGGATATCTATCTGCCCTTTCGCCCCAGGCGGAGGACGCGGGCGACCATGGCCCGGGAGCGAGGCCTGGAGCCATTGGCCGCGCTCCTTTGGAAGCAACTGCCCGAGATGGATCCCCGGGCCGAGGCCGTCCGCTTCATCGATCCGGGAAAGGGAGCCCCCTCGGCCGAGGATGCCCTGGCGGGGGCACGCGACATCATGGCCGAGTGGGTGAGCGAGGACGCCGAAGCCCGGGCCAGGCTCCGATCTCTCTTCATCGACCGCGGCGTCATCCGGTCGAAGGTGATCCCGGGAAAGGAGGCCGAAGCTCTCCAGTACCGCGACTACCATGCATGGGAGGAACCGGTGAAAGGTGCGCCGTCCCACAGGGTGCTGGCCGTCCTCAGGGGCGAAAAGGAGGAATTCCTGCGGGTCGGCATCGCGCCTCCCGAGGAGGATGCCCTCTCGACACTCGATGCCCTTTTCGTTCGAGGAGATTCGAGGACGTCCGGCCAGGTGCGCGAGGCGGTCCTGGACGGCTACCGGCGCCTCCTGGGGCCGTCGCTGGAGACCGAGACCCGTCAGGAAGCCAAGGAAAGGGCGGACCTGGAGGCCATCCAGGTCTTCGCCGACAACCTGCGCCACCTCCTGATGGCTCCACCCCTGGGCTCCAAAAGGATCATGGCCCTTGACCCGGGCTTCCGCACGGGGTGCAAACTGGTCTGCCTGGATGGACTGGGCATGCTCGTACACAACGAGACCGTCTATCCCCATTCGGGAGCCGACACCGCATCCAGGGCCGCGGCCCGGGTCAAGGCCCTTGCCGCCCGGTTCGACATCGAGGCCGTGGCCATCGGAAACGGGACGGCGGGGCGTGAAACCGAATCCTTCGTGAGGGGGCTCGAGCTTTCGCCCGGCATCCAGGTCATCATGGTGGATGAGAGCGGGGCGTCGGTTTATTCCGCTTCCGAAGCAGCCAGGGCCGAATTTCCGGATCATGACGTGACGGTCCGGGGGGCCGTCTCCATAGGCAGGCGGCTCATGGATCCCCTGGCCGAACTGGTGAAGATCGATCCCAAATCCATCGGGGTGGGTCAGTACCAGCACGATGTGGATCAGAAGGCCCTCAAGCGCAGCCTGGACGATGTGGTCATGAGCTGCGTGAACGGGGTCGGCGTTGAGGTCAACACGGCCAGTCCTCAGCTCCTGGCCTACGTTTCGGGGGTTGGTCCCCAGCTGGCGGCCAACATCGTGGCCCATCGCGCCGCAGCGGGGCCCTTCAGGTCGCGGGCGGAGCTGAAGAAGGTCCCGCGCCTGGGCCCCAAGGCTTTCGAGCAGGCTGCCGGCTTTCTCAGGATCCGGGGCGGGACGAATCCCCTGGATGCCAGCGGCGTCCATCCGGAATCTTATCCCCTCGTCCAGGCCATGGCGCGGGACGCGGGGTGCACCATGGCCGACCTGATGCGGGACGCGGGGAAGCGAGGAGCTATTGATCCGGCCCGTTACGCCACCGAAAAGGTTGGACTGCCGACCCTGACGGATATTCTCCAGGAGCTGGCCAGGCCGGGCCGCGACCCTCGCCCGGCTTTCGAGCTCTTCTCATTCACGGCCGGTGTCGAAAAAGTGCAGGACCTCGAGCCCGGCATGCGGCTCTCGGGCATCGTAACCAATGTCACGGCCTTTGGCGCCTTCGTTGACGTCGGAGTCCACCGGGACGGGCTCGTCCACGTGAGCGAGCTTTCGGACAGCTTCGTGAAAGACCCCAGGCAGGTGGTGCATGTGCATCAAAGGGTCACCGTCACCGTCCTGGAGGTGGACAGGGAGCGGAACCGCATCGCCCTCTCCATGCGTTCGGCTCCCGATGCACAGGTTGGCCGTGCCGGTGCCGCGCCGGTGCCGTCGGGGAAGGGGTCGACGGAAAAAAAGCCCCAGCGGTCCGGACCAAAGGCGGCCTTCAACAATCCCTTCGAAGCGGCTTTCAGGAAGTCGTGAGGAGCCCGGGGTCGGATGGCGTTGAACCGAGGCTTCGTCTACACGGAGCAGATCGACGGACCCACGGCCGGTGAAAGGGTCCTGGATCACCTGAGCCGCTGCCATCGGCACTCCTCCCTCGAGGGCTGGCGGCGGCGCCTGGAGAGCGGCGAGATTTTTCTGGACGGTGTGGTCATCGAGGACAACGTGCCTCTGAAGCCCGGCCAGGAGCTTGCCTGGCATCGTCCTCCCTGGGAGGAGCCTGAAGTGCCGCTCGATTATGCGGTCCTGCACCTGGACCGGGACCTGCTGGTGGTGGCCAAGCCCAGCGGCCTGCCCACCCTCCCGGGCGGCGGATTCCTCGATCACACCCTGCTGGCCCGCGTGCGGAGGGCCTTCCCGGAGGCAACCCCCGCCCATCGCCTGGGTCGGGCCACCTCGGGGATCGTCGTTTTCGCCCGGTCGGCCATGGCTCGATCGCGCCTGAGCGAGGCCATGAGGCGCCGGGAGGTGGTCAAGGTCTACCGGGCGCTGGCGAGCGGCGTCCCGGCCCGGAATCATCTCACCATGGAAACGCGCATCGGGCCGGTTTTTCACCCTACCCTTGGAACCGTCCACGCGGCATCCCCCGAGGGAAAGACGGCCATCAGCCGGGTTCGCCTCCTGGAGCGGCGCCGGGACTGCGCGCTCCTGGAAGTGGAGATCGAAACCGGTCGCCCCCACCAGATTCGCATCCATCTCGCCGCCGCGGGTCATCCGCTGGTGGGGGATCCCCTCTATGCCACCGGCGGAGGAATTCGCGAGGAAGGAGTCGGGCTGCCCGGGGATTCAGGCTATCGACTCCACGCGGAACGGGTGCGGCTCGGGCATCCGGCGACGGGAGCCCTGGTGTGTTTCTGGTGCCCTCCGCCTCCGGAGCTGCGATTGATTTCGGAAGGGTGAGCTTTCAGCAGTGGAGGGAATCAACAGACGAGCTGCCGGGCCTGCTCCAGAAGCCGAGTCGCATCGAGAGCCGGAACCGGAGGACTGAAGTAGTAGCCCTGCATGGCATCGCAGCCGTTACGCTTGAGGAATTCCAGCTCCTCATGGGTCTCAACCCCTTCGGCGATCGCCGAAAGCCTCAGGCTATGGGCCATGGCCAGGATGGCTTTCACTATGGCCTGGCTGTCGGGCTGCGTGTGGATTTCCTTGACGAAGGTCCGATCGATCTTGAGCACATCGATGGGAAACCGCTTGAGATAGCTCAGGGAAGAGTACCCGGTTCCGAAGTCATCGATGGAGACCTTCACGCCGATGCTCTTGAGATCATTCAGGATGCGGACGCTGGAATCCGCCTTGTCCATGGCCGTCCCCTCGGTGATCTCCAGCTCCAGCAGGGCGGGATCCAGGGAGGAGCGCGCCAGGGACCTCCGGATGACTTCCACCAGGTTTTTCTGGCGAAACTGGCGAGCCGATAGGTTCACGGCCATCCGAACGGGAGGCAGCCCCGCTTTCTGCCAGATCTTGTTCTGCAGGCATGCAACTCCGAGCACCCACTCCCCGATGGGAACGATGAGCCCCGTTCGCTCGGCGATGGGGATGAACTCGAGCGGCGGAATGACTCCCCATTCAGGGTGCTCCCAGCGCAGAAGCGCTTCGACCCCGGTGATGCATCCGGTCCGGATGTCCACCTGGGGCTGGTAGACCAGGAAGAGCTCTCCCGCGTCCAGGGCCTTTCTCAGGGAGCTTTCGATGCTCAGCTCCCTCAGGGCCTCGGTGTTTTCCGACAGGGCGAAGTAGCTGAAAGTGCTCTCCCCCCTGCGGCGAGCATCCTCCATGGCTTTGTGAGCATTCAGGAGCATGCCGTCGGCGTCCTCGCCATCCCCGGGAAAGACGGTGATTCCGATATTGGCCGTGAGCAAGATCTCGTTGTCGGCAACGACGAAGGGGTGAGACATGGAGTCGAGGATTCTTCTGGCGACTTTCGAGCTGTCTCGCGGCTGCCTGATGTGCTCGAGGAGCACGGCGAACTGATCTCCGCCGATCCGCGCCAGGGACTTTGGAACGTCATGGCGGTTGAATCCGGCTCTCCTGTCGCCCTTGCGCGTGCAATGGACGATGCGATCGGCGAATGTCTTCAGGACGAGGTCTCCCGCTCCGGTGCCGAACGTCTCGTTGACTCTCTGGAAGCGGTTGAGGTCCACGAGAAGCAGCGCGAATGAGCGTCCGTCCCGCCGGGCTTGAGCCAGGGTGCCCGAGAGCAGCTCCCTGAAGGCGGACAGCCCCTGGAGGCCGGTGAGGGAATCCTGTGCAGCGTCCTGGAGAACCCGCTCCGTGGTCTTCCTTTGATCAGCCGCGTCGCGCACGATGGCGATCATCTCTCCGAGCCCGGCCGGAACCAGGGTCGTTTCGCAGGCAACGGCGCGAGCTTCCAGGTGGAGGTCGTGGGCGATGCGCCTCCTGGAGCGCTCTTCGAGGGCGTTTTGAAAGGCCCTGGCGTCCGGACATGCCTGGTCGGGGCAGAGCACCTCGCTGATCGCGCGACCCCTGCACGATCGAAGGAACCGGGCCACCTCGGAGTCTTCCGGTCCCTGGATCTCCAGGATGTGTCCCCCCGAACCTAGCCTGAGGAGGGTGTCCGGAAGGGCGTCCATGAAGCGGCGAAGCCTTTGCTCCCGGTCCTGCATTGCTCTTCGGGAGCGCACCTGCCGCCAGAGGAAGCTGATTTGAAGATCGAGGGTCGCCCAATCGATGGGAACGGGAAGAAAGCCGTCGGCGCCGGCCTCCAAGGCCCGCTCGACGGCGCTCACATCGCCCTGGTCCGTCATCAGCAGGAGGGTGGCGCGGGACTCTTCCGGCAAGCTCCGCAGCTCCGCGCACAGACTGAAGCGATCCGTTTCAGGCCCTGTCGCCCCGATGACGGCGAAATCGGGCACGATTTCCTTGAAGCATTGCAGGACCTCGCGAGGCTGCCGCACCTCGACCAGGTCTCCACTCGAAAGTCCCGAGGCGCCGTTGCCCGGCCGCCACAGGACCTGGTCCTGGTCCAGGAGGAGAACCAGGGGGCGTTCCTTACGTGATATATCCTGCAGCATCGGTTCCTCACCCGGTAACTGGGAATGCATGCCATCGACTTCCGCGGGCGCACCCGCTTCGGTATTCGTGAGACGGGCCGACGCCCTTCGCCGAAATGGTGATGAGGCGCGACTGGCGAATGGCTGGGCGGCTTCCTGGTGACGGTCTGACATTCGGCATCCGGCCGGGTTCCCTTGAGTGGGACGTGTGCGGGTATATTCTCGTTTACTGTTTAAACTTCGGTTGTCTTGTTATATGAGCAGAGCTTCGGGAGGGAGCGCTCTTTCTCATGGCCCGGAAGACCGGTCTCACCGTCGACCACCTGATGCCCCCGTCGAGCAGCGGTCTTTCCTCCCTCCATGATGAACCGTCCGCGCTTACAGCGCCTCCGAAACCATGAACTCCTGACAGGAGAGGCCTGAATGAAAAGATGGCTGGCAATTGCGGTGATGATGGTCGTGGCCTGTGGATGGGCATCACCGGGGTTTTCGTCCGCCAACGGGAAGCCCGGTGATTCGAAGAGGCCCGGCGACTTGCCGTCGGGCGAGGGCGATGAATCCGGGACGGTGACCCTGGACCAGCTCATTCAGGAGGCATTGAGCCACAGTCCGACCATCGAAGCGGCGGACCGCTCGGCTCAGGCCAGGCGGGCCCGGATCGTCTCGGAAACCACGCTCCCGGACCCCGTCCTTTCCTTTCAGAACATGGGAGACCTCATCCCCCCCACGCTTCAGGAGGGCGACCCGTCGTCCGGAAGGACCTTCGGCATCGAACAGGAGATCCCGTTTCCCGGAAAGCTGGCGTTGAAGGGCAAAATCGCGGAGTCCGAAACCGAGGCCGAGGAGTGGGCCGCCGAGGATGTGCGCCGGCGGGTGGTGGCCGATCTCAAGGAGGCCTACTACGAATACGGCCTCGTGGTCAAAACCCGGGAGATCATCCTGAAGGACCAGGAGCTGCTCGAAACCGTGGCCGAGGTGGCCCGGGCCAGGTACGTGGTGGGAGAGGGCTCGCAGCAGGAAATTCTAAGGGTGCAGCTGGATCTGTCGAGGCTTCAGGACCGGCTCGCGGTCCTCGAACAGCGTCGGGCCAGCGTCGCGGCCCTCATCAACAGCCTCGCCTACCGCCCCGCCGGTTCGGTGCTGGGCATGCCCGTCTTCCCCGAGGCGGCCCCACTGGTTTTTTCGGAAGAGGAGGTGCTGCGGCTTGCCCAGCAGAATGCCGCCTCCATTCAGAAGCAGGAGCGTGCGATCCACCGGGGCGAGCATGCCGTGGACCTGGCGCGGAAGGAGTACTACCCGGATTTTTCCGTGGGCTTCAGTTACGTGGACAGGGATTCACATCCCGAGATGTACGGGCTCATGGTGAGCGCCAGGGTGCCGCTCTACTTCTGGCGCAAGCAGCGACCAGATCTCGACAGCGCCCGCCTGAGCCTCACGGCGGCCAAAAAGCAGCGGGACGGCGAAGCGTCCACGGTCACGTATGCGGTGCGAAACGCCCATGCCGCGGCTTTTTCAGCCCAGAAGCTGATCCAGCTTTACGGGACGACCATCGTGCCCCAGGCCCGGCTGACCTTCGAGTCTTCCCTGGCTTCCTACCAGGTGGGCGACGCGGATTTGCGCATGGTGACGGAGAACCTCTCGGCGCTCCTGGAGGTCGAGCTGAAGCAGACCGAAGCGGTGGCAGATTTTCACAAGGCCATGGCCCGGCTGGAAACCTTCACCGGCCCCCTGGGCAGCGGTCAGGCTCGTTGAGATTCAGAGGCATGGTGTCTCACCGCCAAGACGCAAAGATCGCAAAGGCTCTCTTTATGTTTGCCTGGCGTTCTTCGCGCTTTCGCGGTGAGTCGAGAAAGCAGCCCCCCAATCCTCGAACGGTTGACGATCAACGCCAGGTCACCTTTGGGGGGTTGCGCGGGGGCAGCCGGTGATAGCTGAATTTCGGGTACCCCACCATCATGCTGCCGAAGGTGTGGTGTCCCTCCGGAAGTGCGAGAGCCTCCCGCAGGGGGGGAAAGGTCTCCGCCGCCGCCGTGAAGTACCCGGCCCAGCACCCCCCCAGTCCCATGCTGGTCGCGGCGAGCTCCAGGCAGGTGAGGGCGATGGTGCAGGTGGAGGGAGCCATGCGGTTATCCCTCTCGGCGTGGGCCACGATCAGGACCGGCGCTCCCCGAAGGATGATGTCGTCGCCGCGCTCCCACCGCTTCACCGTCGCCTCCAGGTGGAGACCCCGGGCCAATTCGGGTTTATGGCCGATCATCCAGCGCATCCAGTCCGCCACGAGCCCAGCCAGCCTGCGGACTTCCTCCCGGTCGTCCACCACGAGCCACTCCGCACACTGGGAGTTGTGGCCCGACGGCGCATAGCGCGCCAGGTCGATGAGCCGCATGATCTCATGGCGGGGAACCTGCCGGTCCATGTAGTTGCGAATGGACCGGCGGCTCCGCAGAAAATGCTCGCAATGCTCCGGGCTGAGCCTGAGATCTTCCCTGACCGGCACAAATTCCCCCGCCGGCAGCTCACGATGGGCGAGGCTGCCCGTGGGGCACACGGCCACGCAATGGCCGCAGCGGATGCAGAATTCATCCGCCTTTGAAACGGGAGCCGGGTATCCCCCTTTTTGAAACCTGATGATGCCGACGGGACACACGGCGGCACAGATTCCATCCTGGTTGCAGGTCTGTTCATTCACTTCCAGCAGAAGACTCAATGAATATCCTTTCACTTCTTCTCGAACCACCGATAAAAGAAGCCCGCCAGTGCCGCGCCGATGATGGGCGCCACCCAGAAGAGCCATAGCTGCTGCAGGGCCCACCCGCCGACGATCAGGGCGGGGCCCGTGCTGCGGGCCGGGTTCACCGAAGTGTTGGTCACGGGAATGCTGATGAGATGGATGAGGGTGAGGCCCAGCCCGATGGCGATGGGTGCGAACCCCGCCGGAGCCCGTCCGTCCGTGGCTCCGAGGATGATCATCAGGAACATGAACGTCATGACCACCTCGGTCACGAAGCCCGAGACCATGGAGTAACCGCCCGGAGAATGGTCGGCAAAGCCGTTGGAGGCGAGCCCCCCGCTCAGATCGAAGCCCGCCTTGCCGCTGGCGATGAGATAGAGCAGGGCGGCCGCCGCAATGGCGCCGAGCACCTGGGCGATGATGTAAGGCGCCAGCTCGGAGGACTTGAACCTTCCCCCGGCAGCCAGTCCCACCGAAACCGCGGGGTTCAGGTGGCAGCCGGAAATGTGCCCGATGGCGTAAGCCATGGTGAGCACGGTGAGTCCGAAGGCGAAAGAAACCCCCAGCAGGCCGATCCCCACGTTGGGGAAGGCCGCCGCAAGGACCGCGCTCCCGCATCCTCCCAGGACAAGCCAGAATGTACCCATGAACTCCGCAACAGCTCGATGTGCCAGTGACATGATTCCCTCCTTTTTGGTTGACCTTGCCAGTGCCCACACTTCCAAAGTTATGCAGTTCAACACTCGTTTGATTGCTCAAGAGAATGATCCAGGAAAAGACTCGTACCATGAAGCAAGGTATAACAGCTGAGTGGTTGAAGATCTGCGTCAATCAAGCTTCCAGAAATATCTCACTTGTTCATTCAGTTGTCAAATTGATCATGAATAAGGCTGGGATAGACTTTAATGATCTTCTGGCAGACGTCAACCGGAAGGTCGCATATTTGAATGGAGCTTCTCATGCCTTCATGGGCATTCCAAGGCATGAATACCGCAGAGGTTGGCATTCGACTTCAACATAACCTCAACTAATTATTTGAAGTCATTCAGGATACTTCTCCTCCATCAGTCTTCTGTGAAGAATAGTCGTTCAAGGACCCTTGTGGTGTTCGATGGGCCCCGAACCGCTCCGGCCAATTGAGACTGAACACTTCCCCCGATTCAATGTCCCCTGATTTCAAGGGAAGCCTGAGGCACTGAAGGAGCAACCCAGGCACCAAGTCCAAACAGAGCAAAGCGGCTGCTGAAGAGCTTTGTCATATGCGTTCCCGAATTCAGTCTCAAGTCGGGTGCAAATTTTAGCCAGACTAAATTCCCTCCAATGCATTAGGGCCCTGGCCACGATGCGGATTCAACCTCTAAGACCGTCGGCCGGCCCTTGCCGAAGACTTCCGGGTTGTACATTTCCTCGGCGCGGGGGGGGAGGGCCGTGAAAGTGCCGGGGGCGACGGCCTGGGCCACGTAGGTCAGAAGGTAACGGCCCGCCGGCAGGATTTCCGAGTGAAATCGAGCCGCCTCGTGGCGCAGCTCCCGATGATAGAAGGCCCAGCGGGATGAGCTGAATCGCTGCAATTCCTGGAACTGCGCGCCGTATGAGCCCTCGGGAAGCGGCAGGCTCCCCTTTTCCACATCCGAGAGCGACGCCGTGGCCAGATCCCGGTTCACGGGCTCCAGTCCCCCGGGGACGGGATCGTCCAGGACGACGAAATAGCGCTCGGCCTGGCTCGAGACGAAAAGATCCACCCGGACCAAATCACCCAGCCTCACGTCCCCGGGCCCTTTGAGAAGCACCCATTTCCCGTCCCGCTCCACGCTGTACTCCCGATGCACCTCGATTCCCGCCAGCGCGCCGGGAGCCGGGCCGGAGGAAGGCTCGACGGGCTGCTGTCCCTCGGATGCCGGGGGCGTTCCGGCCTGTTCTT
>JALOOX010000134.1 GCA_025454175.1 Syntrophobacteraceae bacterium
AGACTCGATCCCATCCACGAAGCACAGCTTCTGTCGTACCTGAAGCTGTCAAGCCTGAATGTCGGCCTCCTCATCAACTTCAACGTCAGGTTTCTCAAAGACGGCATCCGCCGTATTGTCAACAATTTTATTGAGCCTTCCTCTGCGCTCTCTGCGCCCTCTGCGGTGAAAAGTTAAAGGAACCTTGGAACAGCCATGAACAACAACATCGCCCAACACATTCGTTCTTTCGTCATCGAGAATTTCCTCTTCGGGGCCCCCGACAACGGCCTGAAGGACACCGACTCCCTTCTCGACAAGGGCATCATCGACTCCACGGGCGTTCTGGAGCTCGTCGCCCACCTCGAGGAGACTTACCTCATCAAGGTCGAAGACGAAGAGCTCATCCCCGAGAACCTGGACTCCATCGCCAACGTGGCCAGTTTCATCACCCGCAAACAGACTGCAGGTGCCTGACTTTTTATTTTTTTAAGGTTTTCCCTCCGCGCCCTCTGCGCCCTCTGCGGTGAACAATCATGTGTGGCATTGCCGGCATAGTCGATTTCAAGGGTAGCCCCCCCGAGGAGCCCGTCCTCCACCGGATGCTCGGCCTCATCGCCCACCGGGGCCCCGACGCCTTCGGCATCTACCGGGACGACCTCTGCGGCCTGGCCCACGCGCGCCTCAGCATCATCGACCTGGCCGGCGGCGACCAGCCCATCCACAACGAGGACCGCACCCTCTGGATCGTCTACAACGGGGAAGTCTTCAACTACCCGGAGCTCCGCGCCGACCTGGTCGCCCGGGGCCACCGCTTCTACACCAACACCGACACGGAAATCCTGGTGCACCTGTACGAAGATAAAGGCCCGGAGCTGTTTTCCGACCTCAACGGCCAATTTGCCCTCGCCATCTGGGATTCCGTGAAACGGGAGCTTCTCCTCGGCCGCGACCGGCTGGGCGTGCGCCCCCTTTTCTACCATCTCGGGAACGGCCGCCTCACCTTCGGCTCCGAGGTCAAGGCCATCTTCGCTGACGAGCGCATCCCGCGAAGCCTGGACATGGAGACCCTCTCGGACATCTTCACCTGCTGGGCCCCCCTGGGCTCCTCGACGGCCTTCCAAGGCATCCACCAGCTCCCGGCAGGCCATTTCGCCACCTTTTCCACCAGGGGACTCCAGGTCCAACGCTACTGGCAGGTCCCCTTCGGTGCGCCTTCGCCATCGCGTTTCCGCCTGGATGAAGCCATCGAAGATCTTTCGGCCCTGCTCCTCGATGCCGTCCGGATCCGCCTGCGGGCCGACGTTCCCGTGGGAGCCTATCTCAGCGGGGGGCTCGACAGCACCACCGTGACGGCCATGGTCAAGCGGAACTTCAACAACCAGCTCCGCACCTTTTCCGTGAGCTTCACCGACGGCCGGTTCGACGAAGCCCCGTTCCAGCAGCAGGCCGTGGAGGCGCTCCAGACCGAGCACCGGTCCATCCGCTGCACCGAGGAGAATATCGGGGAGTGCTTCCCCGACGTCGTCTGGCACGCCGAGGTCCCGACGCTTCGCACGGCCCCCGCCCCGCTGTTTCGCCTTTCCCGGCTGGTGCGCGAAAACGATTTCAAGGTGGTCCTGACCGGAGAGGGTTCCGACGAGCTTTTCGCGGGCTACGACATTTTCAAGGAAGACCGGGTGCGGAGGTTCTGGGCCCGCCGGCCCGATTCCACCGCACGCCCCCAGCTCCTCCGCAGGCTCTACCCGGACATCTTCTCGGGCGCCGAAGGATCACGCACGGGTGCGTTCCTGGTGAACTTTTTCCGGAGGGGTCTCAGCCGCGTCGACTCCCCCGTCTACTCGCACCAGATCCGCTGGGACAACACGAGCCAGCTGAAATCTTTTTTCTCATCTCCTCACCGGGAGCGTCTCACGCGCCTTCCTCCCCTCGAGGATCGTTACACGGCCGCCCTCCCCCCGGACTACATGCGCTGGGACCCGCTCTCGCGGGCCCAGTACACGGAGATCAGCATCTTCCTCACGAACTATCTCCTCTCCACCCAGGGAGATCGCATGGCCATGGCCCATGCCGTGGAGGGGCGCTTCCCGTTCCTCGACCACCGCGTCGTGGAATTTGCCTGCTCGCTGCCGCCGCTCTACCGCCTGCACGGGCTCAAAGACAAATTCATCCTCCGGAGATCCGCCAACGGGCTGATCCCGGCCGAGCTCTCCCAGCGGCCCAAACAGCCGTACCGCGCCCCCATCAGCACCTGTTTCCTGCAGGGCGACGACTACGCCCGGCATCTCCTTTCGAGCCCTGCCGTGAAAGATGCCGGCATCTTCGACCCTCTCCGTGTGAGCTCCCTTGCGGAAAAATGCCACAGGCAGGACGGCCGCCTCACCTCGGAGCGCGAGAACATGGCGCTGGTGGGGATTCTCTCCACCCAGCTCCTTCACGATCAGTTCGTCAACCGGTTCCCCCACAAACCGGTTCAACCCCTGCACAACCTGAAAGTTTATGCCCAATGAAAATGAAAAACCTTTTCACCGCAGAGGACGCTGAGAACGCAGAGATTTTATACTCTGTTTTTCTCGGCGCTCTCTGCGCCCTCTGCGGTGAGATAGTCTTGTGAAGACCTGCTCCCGCTGCATACTCCCCGAGACCTTCCCGGGCATCCGCTTCGACGCCGAAGGCATCTGCAGCCACTGCCGCAAGGAAGAATCCTCGCTCTCGGCCCGGCCGTCCAGGCAGGCCGAATACCGGGACCGCCTGGACGGGCTGATCGCCGCCACCCGGGGCCAGGCGCCGTCCTACGACGTCATCATGGCCTACAGCGGGGGCAAGGATTCGAGCTACACCCTGAAGCTCCTCAAGGAGCGCTACGACCTGCGCATCCTGGCCTTCACCTTCGACAACCACTTTGTGTCCCCCATATCGGTCGAGAACATCAAGGCCGTCGTGGACGCGCTGGGCATCGACCACATCACGGTCCGCCCCCCCTGGCCCCTCGTCCGGTCGCTCTTTTCACTGACTGCAAAAGAGGACATTTTCCCGCTCCCGACGCTCCTGCGGGCCAGCTCCATCTGCACCGCGTGCATCGGCATGGTGAAAAGCCTGGCGTTGAAGTTTGCCCTCGAGATGTCGATTCCTTTGGTGGCCTTCGGGTGGTCTCCCGGGCAGGCCCCCATCCAGTCGGCCATCATGAAGACCAACCCGACCATGACCCGGCAGAACCAGAAGGCCCTGAGGTCGGCCCTGCCGCCCGAGCTCTCGGCAGCCATGCAGCCCTACTTCATCCCCGAGAGCCACTACGTGTCGTGCGCCGACCGGTTCCCCCAGAACATTCACCCGCTGGCGTTTTTCGACTACGACGAGGAGCACATCAAGTCCGAGCTCCAGACCCTGGGCTGGAAGCTTCCGTCGGACACGGACACCAACTCGACCAACTGTCTCCTGAACGCCTTCGCCAACGACTGCCACCTCCGCCGGCACAGGTTCCACCCCTACGTCTGGGAGATCGCCAACATGGTCCGCCAGGGCGTCATGACCCGCGCAGAAGGCATGGAAAAGATCTACGCCCCCCAGGACGACCGCATGGTCTCCCACGCCCGACAAAAACTCGGCCTTTGACCTTTTTTCGAAGCTTTTCTCCGCGCCCTCTGCGCCTCTGCGGTGAAACCGTCTTTTGTCTTTTTGTTTTTGGTTTTTGCTTATCTCACCTTCGCGCCCTTGGCGCCTTTGCGGTGATTATCGTTTCTGTTCTGCGGAACGCAACAAACCTTGGCAATGCTCGCGATGCCTGTCCTTTCTGCCTTTTACGGTATCGTCGTCAAGATGTACTTTGACGATCATGCGCCGCCTCATTACCATGCTGAGTATGGGGAGCACGAATTGGTTGTTGGAATTTTACCCATTCTCATCCTGGCCGGCAGCGCCCCCAAACGAGTGCAATCCATGATACTGGAATGGTCGGCCTCGCATCAGCAGGAGCTTTTGTCCAATTGGGAGTTGTGCAAGACGATGCGCCAACCACATTCCATTGAGCCACTGGAGTGACCCCATGTTGTTTGAAATTGAACATATTCGAGTGTATCCGGAGAGATACACCATAGACATTGCTTATACGGACAAGGTCGCGGTTCGAGTTGAGTTCAAAGCTCTTATGGATCAAGGCGGCATCGCCGAGGCGTTGAAAGACCCCCAGGTCTTTGCCACCGCTCGCATTGGACCTCGTGGTCGTTCTCTGGTGTTTGGGGATGACATCGAGTTCTGTGCGGACGGACTGCGCATGAAATCCAAGCAGACCATTGAAGATGCTGCCTGAACAGAGGATGAGGTCGACCTGTCGAAGATGACGGTCGTCCCCAAAGGCTGCTATGCACCGCAGCATCGAGTCGGGAAGAACGTTGCGCTGCTGGATCCCGATGTTGTGCAGCCCTTTCCGACTGATGACGCCGTAAACGAAGCACTGCGTCTGGTCGTGCGAATCGCGAAGAT
This sequence comes from Syntrophobacteraceae bacterium, assembly GCA_025454175.1. GTDB lineage: Bacteria > Desulfobacterota > Syntrophobacteria > Syntrophobacterales > Syntrophobacteraceae > JALOOX01. The sequence continues at coordinate 4,459 of JALOOX010000134.1, forward strand.
ACCGTCCAAGAGACGATCCAAGGCATCTCGAGATTGACCCGAACCCTTGGATGTGCAGGCAAGGGTGTGCCGCAAGGGCAAAGCTGCTCGGCATTTTTCTCTGCGCCCTCTGCGCCTCTGCGGTGAAACAGCCCTTGTCTTTTCTTCCCCATCATTACAAGCCGCCTGGAGAACCATTGAGGACAGATCGGACTGTCGCAGCGGCCTTGTCGCCCGAGCGCCGACGAGTGGCCGAGGACCTCCTCGCTCGTGTGTCACCCTACAAGCCTGAAGCGGTCATTTT
>JALOOX010000135.1 GCA_025454175.1 Syntrophobacteraceae bacterium
CACTCCGAATGCCCGTCGATGATCCGGGCGGGGTCGGTTGACTCCCCCGAAGAGTTGACGTATGTAATTATTTAAATCTGATAATCTGATGTGGATGCTGTCGGAGGACACCATGCGCAGCCCATTCATCACCCAGCGCGTCATCAGCTATGGCGAGCCGTTCTGCGACCGGGAAGAGGAGATCGGGAAGATCCTGGAGTCGGCGTCCCGGGGCGAAGCCGTATGCCTCCTGAGTCTCCGCCGCTATGGGAAGTCCTCCCTCATGAATCAGGTGCTCGGAAAGCTCCGCAGGCAGAATTGGGTGACCCTGCAGCTCGATCTCATGAATATCTTCAGCCTCGATGCCTTCGTGGAGCGCCTCGAGGCGGAATACGCATCGGCGCTGAGCTATACAGAAAGAGTATGGACCCGGGCTCGCGAGGCCGCCACGGGCATGCGGCCGCGCATGGAGGTGGACCCGCTTTCGGGAAAGCCCTCGGTCACCATCGATCTTCTGGGCCCGCAAAGCAGCGCGGAGTCCAGGCTCCTGAACGTCCTCCGGGCGGTCATCGCCCTGCCGGAAAAGACGGGGGCGCCCGTCTGCCTGGCCATGGATGAATTCCAGCAGATCGCGAGCTTTGGTCCGGGAAGTCAGATCGAAGGTGTGATCCGGTCGGTCTTCCAGTATCGTCCGGATACGTTCTTTCCCTTTTTCCTGGGATCCAGGCGTCATGCCCTGAGGCTCATGTTCGAGAATGAGAGCGCCCCCTTCTACAGGAGCGCGAGGGTGCTCAGTCTCGGACCTCTGCCGGCGGCGGCCTTCGAGATCTTCATGGTGGACCAGTTCAAGAAGACTCTGGATCTCGATATCCCCGACCGTATTGCCGCGGCCACCCACCGGCTCTTTGGAGGTCACCCGCACGCCATGAACCGAACGGCATCCTATCTCTGGACGTCCCTCTGCGGTAATCGCGACCTTTCGTCGGTGGTGGAGCTCTGGAAGAACCGTGTGATCGAGATCATCCAGGAGGAGAGCGGCTACTACGAGGTCGTGAGCCAGAACATCGCCCGTTACGCCATGAACGTTCTGCACAGGATCGCCGTGGCCGGCATCGTCCACGAGCCTTATTCGGCGGCCTTCGCCAAGTCCTGCGGCTTGACCCCGGGGCAAATCCAGAATGCGCTTCGGATCCTGCGGAAGGAAGAAAAAGTCGCCGAGGATGAACAGGGAATCTCCCTTCTGGATCCCATCGAGGCCATCTGCCTTCGCATGATCGGAGCTTCGGACGAGGCGGGGCGGGAGGCCCTGGGGCGGCTGCTGGAAGAGATCGCCGTGATGGTCTGATGTTTCAGCGGGCTGAACGGCCTGGCCCGCCCGGGCGTGGCGAAAGGATGCACGAGGATGGGAGCGTCCTTGCCGCCTTCACGAGCCGGGGGTGTGGAAACCTCTCCATCCCCTCGGCCTTTTATGCTCTGAACGATGGGCGTGAAGCATGCCACAAGGCTATGAGCAGCGAGGATTAGAGACGGGCCCGTGCTCGCCGGGCCGAGGACCATGGGTATGATGAAGCGGATCCTCCTCGTCGAAGATGATGAAGCCCTTCGGGTGACTCAGACCATGTACCTGAAGCAGGAGGGGCTCGATGTGGTGCCGGCGGTGGATCGAACCGCCGCGCGCACCAGGCTCAACCGGGAGCTGTTCGATGTCGTGGCCACCGACCTCAGGCTCGGCAAGCAGAGCGGTCTCGATGTGGTGCGTGATGTCCGCGAGCTTCAGCCCCTCGCCGAGATCATTGTCATCACGGGCTACAGCTCGGTGGAGAGCGCGGTGGAAGCCATGAAGGAGGGGGCTTACGACTACCTGATCAAACCGGTGGATCCGGAGGTGCTGTTGCGCATCATCCGGAAAGCCCTGGAGCATCAGGAGCTCAAGCGCAAGGTCACCACCCTGAGGGAGCGTCTCACCCGGGAGACTGGCCTCGACCAGATCGTGGCCGCCAGCCCGGTGATGAGGGAGGTGCTGGATACCATTGCGGCCGTGGCCGCCACCGACGCCACGGTGCTTATCGAGGGTGAAAGCGGCACCGGCAAGGAGCTCATGGCCCGCCTCATCCATCAGCGCAGTGCCCGGGCCGAGGGGCCGTTCCTCGTGATCAACTGCGGAGCTATGCCCGAGAACCTCCTGGAGAGCGAGCTCTTCGGCCACCTTCGCGGAGCCTTCACGGGGGCTCACAAGGATCACAAGGGGCTCTTCGAAGCCGCCGACGGGGGGACTCTCCTCCTGGACGAGATCTCCGAAGTCTCGCCCGGATTCCAGGTCAAGCTGCTGCGCGCCCTCCAGGAGCACGCCATCCGGCGGGTCGGGGACACGCGCGAGATGCCCGTTGATGTTCGGGTCATCGCGGCGACCAACCAGGATCTCAAACAGCTCGTCCGGGAAGGTCGGTTTCGGCAGGATCTTTTTTTCCGGATCAAGGTGATCCCCATTCACATCGCACCGCTTCGCCAGCGGCGCGAGGACATCCTGCCGCTGGCTGAAAGCTTCCTGAAGCGACTTGCGGACCGCATGGGGCGGCGCGTGCCACGGCTGACCGACTCGGCCCGCCGGAAGCTTCTCGAGCACGACTGGCCCGGCAACGTTCGTGAGCTGGAGAACACGCTGGAGCGGGCGCTCATCTTCCGTCGCGGGGACCTCATCCACGAGCGGGATCTCTGGGTGGAAACGTGCATTGCAACCCCTCGGCATTCCGACGAGACGGGCGACGCATGGATGATGCCCCTGGAAGAAGTCGAGCGGCGGCACATCCAGGAGGTGCTGGATCGCTGCGGAGGCAACAAGGCGCGGGCGGCGGAGATCCTTCGGATCGGTTACAATACCTTGTGGCGCAAGCTCAAGAGGTACGGCGACAGCCCCTCGTGAGCCGATTCCCCGGGCTGCGCGTAGGTCGAGGGGGATCGATTCGCGGGCCGAGCCGAGGCAGTATTCATGGTAAGACTCATGATGATCGTATGGATGGGAGAATGAAGCGCGGGCCCCGAAAGCGCAGGGATGTCGAGTGGGAGCGGGACCGCCTCCGGGCCATTCTCGACAGCATGGAGGATGGCATCTACATTGTCGGGCGCGACTACCGCATCGACTTCATGAACCTGGCCCTTCGCAGCGAAGTGGGAGACGGCGAAGGCCAGCTCTGCCACGAGCTCTTCGGCCACGATTCCGAAAACTGCGACCACTGCCTGCACGGCATGGGATCCTTCGGTCCCCAGATCCTCCGGGAGTGGACCTTCGCGGCCACGGGCAAGACCTACGAAATGGCGGTGGCCCCCATCCACGAGCCCGAGGGACACATCTCCAGGCTCCACATCCTGAGGGATATCACGGAACGGAAGCGCCTGGAGGCCAGGCTCCAGGAGTATTCCTTTCACCTGGAGGCCAGGCTCCGGGAGCAGGCCGAGACTCTTCTGCACCGAGAGCGTCTCGCCCTGCTGGGAGAGATTTCCGCCGGTCTGGCCCATGAAATCCGGACGCCCCTCGGGGCCATCATCACCGGCATCAAGGTACTGGAGAAGGGCCATCCGCGCGAGGAGGAAAGGCGCCTCATCTTCGAGCTGCTCATGCGGGAAGCCACGCGGCTCAAGGTCAAGGTATCCGAGTTTCTGGCCTACGCCCGGCCCCGCACTCCCCAGCTGCGCCAGACCTCGGTGGCGAGGCTGTTCGACGAGGTGCTCCATCTGGCCGCCGCCGACGAGGGCCTCGCGGGGAGGGTCCACCTGGAAAAAACCGTGGACTCCGGTGCTCCCGAGTGGCCCATGGACAAGGATCTGATGAAGGAGGCCCTTCACAACCTCTGCATCAATGCCCTTCAAGCCCTCCAGGGAGACGGCAGCCTCAGGCTGGAATCACGCTTTGTGGAGGGAAGCCTGGAGCTGCTCGTCAAGGACGACGGCCCGGGGATTCCCAGCCATGAGATCCAGAACATTTTCAAGCCCTTCCATACCCTGCGTCCCGAAGGCACCGGACTGGGGCTCTCCATCTGCCGCGAGATTGTGGAGAGCCATGGCGGTCGCGTTTCCGCCTCCAGCATCCCCGGCAACGGTGCTACTTTCAGGATCCTGCTCCCCCACACCGCCCCGTCGCCGATCTCCCAGCCAGAAGTGACAAGCGAGAGTCCTTGAAGAGCTGCCGGTTGAACCGGGCAGTCATTCGGGCTCTTCGGTGCCACGTGGGGGAGGCCATCACGCCGTTGAATGCGATGGCGCATTCTCGATTCACGATGCTCCATGAGTGAGGGAGAGGGTCTCTCCCGCAGGGTTTGACCGGCCGACCCGATGGGAGGGACGCTGAACCATTCCACTACGGAGATATTCATTCCAAACTGGAATAGAGTCCTCGAATCTCACCAATGCTCCCCGTTTCATGTTCCTGTAAACTACCAATATGATAGCAAGTTTCAGGATGGTGATGCATGGCTCGGTACTTGCTCTTTGTTGTCCGCACGATATGAATCCGGGACCAGCGGCCATGCGCCGAGGGAAGCAACCATCAACTATGGGGAGACTGTCCATGGCGGAAGAAAAAGGGAAGAAAGTCATCAACTACCGGGATGTGACGATTTGCGATTCGACGATGCAGATGCTGCAGAAGATGGCGGACGATGGCGTGGAGAACGCCTTCACGCGCGCGGCTGAGATGAAGGCCTGTCCCATTGGGGCGGATTCTGCTTGCTGCAAGCACTGTTTCATGGGTCCGGGATGGTGGCGGCGGGCGGTGCTGCGCACACGGACCACGGCATGGGGATCCTGGATGTTTTCCGTGGCGTGGTGAACGGCACCATCCATGATTTCCAGATCAAGGACGAGGACAAGCTTCGCAGCGTGGCGGAGAGCATCGGTATCGACACGGCCGGCCGCGAGACGATGGATATTGCCAAGGATCTCTACACGGAGCTTGAGAAGACCTACACCCAGGTGGAAGGAGAGATTCCTTTTGCCAAGCGTGTTCCGGAAAAGACGCTGGAGCTCTGGAGGAAGTACGACCTGGTTCCGCGGGGAGCCATGCGCGAGATCATGGAGATCATGCACCGGAGCCACATGGGCGTGGATCAGGACTATGAGAACATGGTCCGGCAGTGCTCCCGGACGGCCCTTTCGGACGGCTGGGGCGGCTCGATGGTGGCGACGGAGCTTTCGGACATCATGTTCGGGACGCCCAAGCCCCTGGTGGCCGGCGTGAACATGGGGAATCTCAAGGAAGAGACGGTGAACATCATCGTTCACGGCCACGAGCCCCTGCTTTTTGAATCGATGATCGACGCGGCCAACGATCCGGCGAATATCGAGAAGGCGAAGGCGGCTGGAGCGTCGGGGATCAACCTGCTGGGGATGTGCTGCTCTGGAGCCGAGGTACTGGCCCGTCACGGGGTTCCTCACGCGGGGAATTTCATGAGCACGGAAGCTGTGGTGGCGACGGGTGCCGTGGACGCCATGGCGGTTGACGTTCAGTGCATCATGCAGGCCCTGGGCGCGGTGTCCAAGTGCTACGGGACGAAGTTTTTCACGACGAACCGGCGTGCCCACATCGATGGTGCGATCCACATCGAGTTCGATGATCACAAGGCCCGCGAGTGCACGGACCGGGTGGTGGAGATGGCCATCGACCGGTTCAAGAACCGTCCTGGCAAGTGCACGATCCCGAGCCGCGTGGACATGGGGATTCACGGTTTTTCGCACGAGTACGTGAACTACATGCTGGGGGGTAGCTTCCGGGGATCTTACGTTCCCCTGAACGACAACATCATCAATGGCCGCATCCGTGGAGTGGCTGGGGTGGTGGGCTGCACGAACCCGAGGGTGAAGCAGGACTGGGTACACGTGGAGCTGGTGAAGGAGCTCATCAAGAACAACGTGCTGGTGGTTCAGACGGGCTGTTCTCAGATCGCTCTGGCCAAGGCGGGACTCATGAAGCCCGATGCGGCGGTCCTGGCGGGAGACGGCCTCCAGGAAGTGTGCGAGACGGTGGGCATGCCGCCGGTTCTGAGCCTGGGGTCCTGCGTGGACAACAGCCGGATTCTGATCGCGTGCGCCGAGATGGTGAAAACGGGCGGCCTGGGCAACAGCATCGCGGATCTGCCGGTGGCTGGCTGCGCTCCGGAGTACATGAGCGAGAAGGCCATCTGCATCGGTCAGTATTTCGTGGCCTCGGGGGTGTTCACGGTGTTCGGCGTGACGTTCCCGTCGGTGGAGGGGACCAAGTTCCATCAGCACCTGTTCCAGGGGCTGGAGGATCAGGGCTTCGGCAAATGGGGATTCGCGACGGATCCTTACGAGATCGCCCACCTCATGATCTCCCACATCGACAAGAAGCGCATGGCCCTTGGAATCATGGGCGAGCGTGAGCGCAAGCTCTTCAGCATGGAAGATCGCCGGGCTTAGGCC
>JALOOX010000136.1 GCA_025454175.1 Syntrophobacteraceae bacterium
CACGACCGGAGGCATGTCCGTCGACCCGGACGACGTGACCCGGTTCGCCATCCGAAGCCTGGGGGCATCGGATTGGACCTACGGCTCCCCCGTGCTTCCAGGAGCCATGTTCTTGATCGCTTATCTTGACCAGTCTCCCGGAAAAGCACGGAAACCCAATGGGACCGGGGTGTCGCACGATGCCATTCCCATCCTGGGAATCCCGGCCTGCGGCATGTATGCCCGGATCACCTTGTTCGACATCCTGCTGCCGCGGGTCCTGGCCGGAGAGCGCATAGGCCGGAGGGAAGTCGCCGCGCTGGGTCACGGAGGCCTCTGCATGAAGTGCCGGACCTGCGCTTATCCCGCCTGCCCCTTCGGGAAATGAGACTGCACCGTGCATGAGCTAACCTCGGTGATCGACCGAGCGAATCGCGGGCCGCGACGAACTGCTCGCCCAGACCGTTCGTCGTCACGGCTTGGATTCCGCAATTGCGCATCGGAATTTCAGTAGGCTTCTCAGCAATCCCCAGGCCGTGAGGGTCCAGGCCAGGAGTGCGGCGAAGATGAAGACCCGGGGGATGGGCAGCAGGAAATCCAGGCCGGTCGCCTGTGCCAGCCGAAAGGTGCAGGTGGTGTACGTGCCCAGGGGGAACACCATGCTCCAGTATTGCGGGTCGTAGACGAAGCCGCCGCAGTGGATGATGAACCGCCACATCAGGAGTAGCGCCGAGCGCACATAGGGGTGCTTCACGCGGATGGGGCTGTAGACGTACCACGAAAAGGTGGCGCCGCGCGGGCACCCCCGGGGCTCGTACGCCGGGAGGTCCACTCCCACCTTCGGGTAGTCCACCTTCTGGGTTTCCCACACGATGATCCCGTCCTTCACAAAGACATTCCAAGAGCAGGAGCCCGTGCAGTTGACCCCGTGGGTCGAGCGGACCACCTTGTCGTACTGCCACCGTCGCCGGTAGAGGTCCTCCCATTCCCGCCCGCCGGCGGCGCACCTCCCCCCACCCTCGGGCGAGGCTCGACTCGTGATTGCACTCGTTGGTCTGGCTGCATCGAAAATGACGCAAGGTCGACAGAAATTCCCTGGCACTCATAGGCTCTCGCCGAAAACGACAAGCATCCCCGGCGACCGAACCGCCACAGCCCGGCGGCACCGAGCCGTGGCGAGAGGGCTCCTGGAAGGATGCCACTGTTATGTGGCGGTCTCCTTTGCAAATCTTTCCACCACCTGGTGGATGTCAGGCAAGCATCATTTGCCGCTGGGGCTCTTCGTGGCGCATTGACAGCCGCCGGCCTTTTTCTCCATCTTGACTCGCTCGAGTATCAGCGATCTTCCGTTTTCGAGGTAATCCCTCTCGATCTCTTCCCTCGTATGTCCAAAGCAGTGGCACACCAGGCGATCACCCGGAATCTGCAACTGAGATGCTTCAAGCGTGTTTTTGAGCATCATGGAATCCTGTCACATCCAAAACTCCGGCACCTCCGGGTTTATGGATTGTTGTTGACGGTCAGAGCCACCACCGGGCGGATCGGCCCGCCGGCGGCGACAGAGATGAGCACGCGGAGGAATCCCAGGCTGTGGGTCCTCCCGCCCCGTGACGGGCAGCCGGTTGATTGGCCTCGGCGCGAGCGCTGCCGCGATGTCCACCAGGCTCGCAAGCTCGGAAACGGTGATGGCCGGGAAGCTTTCCCATCTCAGCTCTTTCGCGCCTGCAGCGAGAGTCTCCGCACGTGATCCTGCTCTTCCTTGATCAGGAGCGCAAGCAGATCCCGGTCTTGGCCTTCGCACGTGGCCTCCTGCATGCCCAGAAAGAAGATGACCGAATCCTTTTCAAGCCGCAATGCCAGCTTCAGGGCATCCCGGGCTGTTTTGACCTGCGCGAGCTGCGCGTCCATGTCCCCCACGGAGCTGAGGAGATGCTCTTCAGCCATCATCCTGATGTAAAGATCCAGCTCCTGTTCGGGGTCGCTGACCGACGGCGTCCATGCCCCCCCGGGCACCCTGGCTCTCATGTTCTCGATTTTCAGCTTGTGCTCCGTTTCCTCCCGCACGAGGCTCTCAAAAAGCTCCTTGACCTTGGAGTCCTGAATCACGCCCTGCGCCTTCTGATAGAAGGCGATGCAACGATCCTTGATCTCCGTGGCAATCCGAAAGACTTCCGTGGCATTGAAGCAGTAAAGCATGGGCTGCCCTCCTTTTCCGTCCGGAGTGAGGCATGATGGCGCCAAACGACCGTGCAAAGGACGATCACGCTTCCCAGGCAATGCATTCACTGGGACACGTCGCGATGGCCTCCTCAATGCACTCCTCGCTGCCTCCTTCCTCAAGGATGACGTGGGCCTTTTCCCCATCGTCATTCATTTCGAACACTTCGGGGCAAAGCTCGGCGCACGCCCCGCATCCCACGCAGCATTCATCATCCAGAACAACCTTCTTGCTCATGCTTGCCTCCCGTGAAGGGCGAGCGAAGCATGGAGGCCCGAAAGCCGACGGCACGAGAGCTCCCAAGGCTCCCCCTTCTGCTCGCCATAAAGGTTTTTCACACACGCTGCCCGTCGCTCACAGACCGAATCCATTCCCTTTGTGCTTGTCGGCGATCGCATCGGCCGGGTCATCCAGCCGAGGCCCATCAAGGAAATCCGTCGTCCCTGAGGTGCTTTTCGTGGCGGGGATCCCGACCGTCCGGCTATCTTCCGAAGAGCTTCCCCAGGAACCCTTTCTTCTCAGGCTGAGGCATCCCCAGACAGCGGCAGATGACCGCTTCCACCTTCTCCTGAGCCACGTTGGAGCCTTCGACCACGATCTCGTCCCCCACCATGACGGCCGGTGCCACGGGAAGATCCAGCTCGAAGTACTCGTCGTTCTGGTACTCGGCGATGGGCTTGGAGATCACCTCGATTTCGATATCCTTGTACTTTTCGCCCAACCTGGGCATCATCTCGAGGAAGTTCCTTCAGGGCTTGCCGTTGGGCTCGTTGAGGAAAAACCTTACCTTCAGCATGGCTACACTCCCTTCTCGGGCTGTCGTCTCGCATCACTTCCGCCATTCGCCCCAGGAACTGATGCGGCGGCGGGAAATCCACCGGTCGCAAGTCCCTTCGCCCGTTCCCTTTGCGATCCAGGAGCACGATGGTCGGAACCCCTTCCACGTCGCATGGCCGCGGTGGACGCCCATGCACCGGGCCGCCCCCGTCAGCGAAAAGATGTCCCGTTCACCGGGCGGCAGCGGTCTCGGGAAATGGGCGGCCACCCCCACCAGGACTTACAGCCCATGATCTTCCTCGACCAGATCGTCCAGCCTGCCGGGGGGACCCCCACAGCGGGTGATCCAGAGAGCTTCGGCCGTCGGCAAGACCGCCACAAGAGCCATCAAGGCCATTCTATCGCCTGGCACCGGAAGCCCTTTCATGCATGACGGCTGCTCCCGCTCTAAAGCTTTCCCCCTCGCTGGAGCTTGGAAACCAGGAAGGTCGCCCCTCTCAAGGAGACTCCCAGCTTCTCCGCAAGCTGGGTCGCATCGAGGCTGCCGTACCGATGGACGAGGGCCAGGGTCTCCTCTTCCAGTTCCTCGAACCAGTCTTCGAACAGCACCAGAAGATCCGGGTCGGTCATGGCCATGAGCTGCTTCGACTGGGCCACCTTATCCACCAGCCTCTGGCACATCTGCGTCGGGTCGACACCTTCGCCCATGCACTCGGCCAGTCAGAGATGGACCAGGCTCGATACCTTGTCGCCTCTCGATTCCCCCATGAGATCCCACAGGAACTGTGATCGCACCTCTTCTCCCAACGACGGGAGGAGAGTCCCGAGGACCTTGGTGATCGCCGCCAGAGCTTCTTCAGGGTCCATCCGATTGATGATGCTCTCTATCTCTTCCATGTGGATTCGATCACCTCCCCCCAGTCAAAAGGTTCTCCTGGCAGCCAGCAGGTCGGTGGCCACGGAGCTCAACGTTCGTAGCACCTCGAGAATCCTGGGATCGGAAAGCTCGTAATAGATGAAAGGACCCTGCCGTTCGATGGTGACCAGCAGGGATCGTTTCAGCTCCTTCAGGTGATGGGAGATCAGGGGCTGAGAAAGGCCGAGCTCTTCCACGATACTCGATACGGATTTCTTCCCATGGCTCACACACAGCAGAATCCGAAGCCGGTTTTCGTCGGAGAGACTCTTGGCGAGAAATGCAACTGTCTGAAAATGCTCGTTCTGGAAAAATGCTTCGCGTTGCACATTAGACTCCGCGGAACGGTTACCTCCCATTTCCCATGGCCGGTTGTCCTGTGAGCAAAAAAAGTAAATTAGTAGTTATTTATATGTCAATGCAAAAGAGAAGCGAGGCGGCAGTCCCTCGGCCTTTCACCCCCGGGCTGGATTTGGATTTCCTTCCAGGGCCGTCAACGGTCTGAATGAAGAATTCCTGCCGGATGAAAGCGCGGGCGGGCTGTCATCGGCCCTTTGCGGGCACGGCCACTCCGTCGCCTTTGCGGAATCCACCCCATCGACGGTGCTCCGATCGTCCGCTTCGCAGGCCGTCGGTTTTTTATCTTCCGGCGGATGAATCACCCAGCCGTCCAGTGAGGGTCGACGAGCTGGGTGCTGACCCTTCGGTGGCTGCCCCGCGTGCCCTGGCCCATGAGGCTCGGGATCTCGACGGAATTGTCGCGACCGGCGGAAAGTTCGTCCATCCCCACGCCGTGACCCGCCGTGCCTTCATGGGC
>JALOOX010000137.1 GCA_025454175.1 Syntrophobacteraceae bacterium
GGCGGGCAGCACGCTGAAAACGTCGAAGAGGACAAAAAGCGATCGCTTTTCCTGGAGAGCCAGGGGTACAAGATCCTGAGACTTTGGAATAACGAGGTTTTCGAGAAAATGGAGGGGGTGTTGCAGGCTGTGCTGACGGTGCTGAATGAGGCATCCCCCACACCCCGACCCTCACCCCCCAAAACGGGGGCGAGGAGGAAGACAAAAGGCCCGTGAGATCGAATCGGGGGAGAGGGGGCTGCGAAATCTCTTTGTCGTAATGGAGTGTCAGGATGGTACCGTGGAATTGGCTCCACATGAGGAGGCGGTTGTTCCAGTATTGCCGGGCGCAAGTCCTTAACCGCTTGCTGGCCCCCAAGCTCGAGCTTGGGAGCCAGCCGATCCGGATGATCATTTCCGCCCGGGCGTACTCGGCCAGGTTCCCGAGATCCGAGCTCCACTGCAACTGAAGAACCCTCTCCCCTGGCAGGGAGAGAGGTGCCAGTGAAGAGGGAGGCCGTCCGGACCGGGAAGACCCTCTCCCCTCGAGGGGAGAGGGCAGGGTGAGGGGTGCGTCCTCGCCGGGCAGCAAGGGCAAGGGCGGGGGGGTGGGGCTCTCCCGGAGGTGCTGCCGTCAGGGATCGGTTTTCGGTCTCGACGTCTTTCTTCTCTGCTCAATGGCTTCAACCACGTGGGGCCAGATATTTCTCACCACGATCCCGTATCCCCCGGAGGTCGGATGTATGCCGTCAGGAAGGTTCAGGGAGGGCTCTCCGGCCACCCCCTCGAGGAAGAACGGAACCAGGATCACGCCATGCCGCCGGGCGACGTTCGGATAGATGTTCCTGAACGCGGCGGTGTATTCGGGGCCGAGGTTGGAGAGCATCTGCATGCCCGCCAGCACGACGGTCACCCGGTTTTCCTTGAGAATGCGGACAATCTCGGAGATGTTCGCCTCGATGCGCTCCGGCGCGATGCCGCGAAAGCCGTCGTTGGCGCCGGTCTCCAGGATGACGATGTCGGGTTTGAGCCTGAGGATCCAGTTCACCCTGGACAGGGCACCGCTGCTCGTTTCGCCGTTGATGCCGGAATTCACGACCCGGTGGGCGTAACCCTCCGAACGCAGCCTGCGCTCGAGCTGGGCCGGATAAGCCTCGGCTTCAGGAAGGATGAACCCCTGGGTCAGACTATTCCCGAAGGCCACAATCACTCCCTCATGTCCGTCCTCTTTGGCGGAGTCAGTCACGGCAGTGGTGGTGTCCGCGGGAGCAAGCGCCAGGAGCGCGATGATCATGGTCGACACCAGTAAAGCACAAGCTCGGCCACGGAAGGGGCGTGCAGGCATGGATCATTCCTCCGTTTGCTCTCTCAGGAAGATCACGGGTCTCTGTCTCAGAATGGAGATGGACGAGAGCAGCCCCGCCGCCGTGACGAGGGCCACCGTCGCCGCGACCATGACGAGGCTGGGCACGAGAAACGGCCTGTAGGGAATCTCCAGCCACCTGGCGCTGACGAGCCACGTCGCCGCCTGCGAGAAACCCAGCGCAAGCAGACCGCTCACCATTCCAAGCACGATGTTTTCCAGCGTGAGCACCTTCAAAATGAAGCCGCTTCGGGCCCCAAGGATTTTGAAATACACGGCCTCCTGGATCCTGGCATAGCGCGTGGCGAGGATGGAGCTGACGATGATCAGGATGCCGGCCAGAATACTGAAGAACGTGAAAAACCTCGTGATGCCGGAAAGTTTTTCCATCAAGCCCGCCAGGGTGGATACAGCCTGGGTGACGTCGAAGACGCTCACGTTATGAAAGCGCGAGACCACCCGGCTCTGCAGGGCGGAGATATCCTCCTTCGGCACCCTCAAGGCGGTGAAGATCGTCTGCGGCGCATCCCTCAGAACCGGCTCCTGGAAAACGAAGTAAAAAAAAGGCTGAATCAGCTCCCCCTTGCGGCTCCTGATGCTGGATATCCTGGCCTCGATGGGAACGCCCTGCACCATGAAGATGATGCTGTCGCCCACGTCCATGGCCCTCATTTCGAGCACCGTATCGAGCACCGAGACCTGGGGACCGTCCCAGTCGCTCCGAAACAGACCGTCCCCCTTCACGAGGGATTCATCGGCCGAAAGGTGATCCCGGAAGGTGAGATTGAACTCCCGGGACAGGTTGTCTCCCCTGCTTTGACGCTCCCTTTCGACATCGATATCGACTCCGCCGATGCGGGCTACCCTGCCCCGAACCACCGGGTGGTATTCGGCCTGGAAGCCCAGCACTTCCTTGAATTCCTCCAACTGGGAGGGCTGTATGTCAATGAAGAAGACGTTGGGCGAATCGGGCGGGAAGGACTGGACGAAGGTCGCATCGATATTCCGCTCGATGAGCGAGATGGAAAAGAGAATCGAAAGGGAGGCCGTCAGGGTGATGATGATGGAGCGGGTTGCATTTCGCGGGCGAAACAGTCCCCGCAGGGCCTGCCTGAAGGCCAGGGAGCTGGTGCGGGCTCGCCTCAGGGCCAGGAGAACCCCCTGCGCGATGAGGGCGGCCGCAGCGATGAAGGCGGCCACACCCAGCACAAACCCGAGGGCGATTCCGAGGTCTTGAGCCGAGTTTTTCAGGATGATGCCCAGAAGAGCGGCCAGGATGGCCAGGACCGTGAGGGCGGCGGGCAGCCCCCTCGAGGAATAGGCGCTCTGCTTTCGCAGGATCGCCCCGGGCTTCACCTGATTCAGGCTGTTGAGCGGCAGAAACGCAAAAAGCGCCACCACCAGGATTCCAAGGATGAATCCGTCCGTCGCCATTCGCCAGGAGAGGGAAGGTTGGACCGACGAGGGAACGAGCCCCCTGAAGAGCTCGGGGAGCCAGGTCTGGAGGAGGGAGCCCAAAGCAAGCCCCGCCAGCGTGCCGAGAAGGCCGAGAAGGCCCAGCACCGCGACGAACTGGGCGGTGATGAACCGGCTTGTCGCCCCCACGGTCTTCATGACCGCGACGGTCTTCTCCTTTTCCTTGAGAAATGCCGCAAGGACGCTCTGGATGCCGATGCCGGCCAGAAGCAGCGTGAAGGCGGAGATAAGGGTCAAAAAGAAGAGGAAGTTGTCGAAGAACTTCTTGACCCTGGACCGGGCCGTCCGGTACGTGTCCACCCGCTCGTTGGGGCCCGCGGATCGGGCCTGGAGGTCCTCGGCGATCATCTCCAGTTTTCCCGCGTCACGGAGCCTGACCAACGTGTCGACCTGGATGCGGCTGCCCTTCCCGATGAGATCCAGCGCCTCCAGGTCGGCTGAAGCGACGAGAATCCTCGGGCCGAAAGAAAAAAGGTTCACGGGACGGTCGGGCTCGCGCAGCACCACATCCCTGATGGTGAGGGTCGTGCTTCCCACGTGCAGCACATCGCCCAAACGAACGGCCAGCCGGTCCAGAAGCGACGACTCCACGATGACGTCCCCCTGGACCAGGACATCATCCAGGGAGCGGCCGGACTGGAGATCGACGCTCCCGTAAAGCGGATAGCCCGGCTCGACCACCTTGAGTCCAGCCAGGAGCGTGCGGTGCGTTCCCCGCACCCTCACCACGGAATAGAATTCGTACGTTTTTACGCTCTGCAGCTCGCCCCTTGCCTCCCAGTCCGCCACGGCCCGCGCCAGATTGTCAGAAAGGGGCTGATGCGAATGGATGATGATGTCCCCACCGTGCAGCGCCCGGGCATCCTCGAGGACCGCCTGGTTCACGCTGGACCGGAAACCGCTCAGGGCGACGAGGGTCACGATGGAGAGCGTCACGCAGAGCACGAAGACCAGCGACTGCCGGCCCGAACGGGTGATCTGCCTGAGAATGAAGGACCTATGGAGCATGAATCCCCTCCCCGTTGACTCTCCCGTCGCGCAGGTGGATGGACCGATCCGCCATGCGGGCGATCTGGGGGCTGTGGGTCACCAGGATGAGGGTCGTCCCGTGCTCCCGCCGGAGATCGAGCAGCAGTTCCAGGATGGCCTTGCCATTGGTTGAATCCAGGTTTCCCGTGGGCTCGTCGGCGAAGATGATCCTCGGACGGTTGACGAGGGCCCGACAAATGGCCGCCCGCTGCCTTTCGCCCCCCGAGAGCTGGTGGGGGAAGCTCCGCATGCGATCCCCCATCCCCACCCGCTCGATGAGCGCCCTTGCCTTTTCCACCGCCAGGGGATCGCGCTTCAATTCGGCGGGAAAGCTCACGTTTTCGAGCACCGTGAGCGAGGGAACCAGATGAAACGACTGGAAAACGAAACCGATGATCTCGTTCCTGAGGGGGGCGAGCTCGTCCTCGCCGAGGTCGGTGATGTCGCGGCCCTCGATGAGGACTCGGCCCCCGGTGGGCTTGTCCAGACCGGAAAGCAGGCTCAGCAGGGTCGTCTTTCCGCTGCCGCTGTTCCCCTGGACCACCAGAAACTCACCTTCACGGACGGACAACGACACATCATGGAGCACATCGATGTCTCGATCACCAATGGTGTATGTCTTGGTCAGATGCTTCGCCTCAAGAATGCTCATTCTCAATACCCGACAGCCGGAAACGCTCTGAAAAGCTTCAAGCTCAACGCTTCAAGCTTCAATTTATAACCCGCGTCGCCCGGAGCCTTTTCATTGTTCAGGGTGCCCCGGGGGAAGCATGAAGGACGGCTACTTCTTGTCCTTCAGCAGTGACGCCAGCGACTCGAAGGGTTTGTAGGT